>NZ_JBWKJU010000010.1:0-288814 GCF_056432025.1 Streptomyces sp. NPDC045695 | reverse complement strand
TCCAGACGAAGGCCGCTTCCGCGTACTGCGGTTACCGAACCGAGCGATCAAGTTCGATGCACCGTTCGACGCCGAAGGTTAAAGATCAAGCTAGGACAGTTCGGCTTCGAGGAGGTCCGCGGCCCGGCGCGTGCCGCCCTCGGTGGCCATCTGGGCGCGGACCGCCTCGGCCCGGGCGGCGACCGCGGGGTCGGCGGCCAGGGCGAGGACCGCCTCCCGGAGGCTCGCGGCGTCCGCCCGCTCCATCGGGAGGTGCCGGGCCACGCCGAGGGATACCAGCATGTCGGCGTTGGCGAACTGGTCGACGGCCTGCGGGACGGCGACCATCGGGGTGGCGGTGGCGAGCCCTTCCTGGCTGCCGCCGGCGCCCGCGTGCGTGATGAAGGCGTCGGCCTGGCGCAGGATGTCCAGCTGGGGAACCCAGCGGTGGACCTCGACGTTGGCGGGGATCTCGCCCAGGTCGGCCTCGTCGGTGAACGTGCCGATTTGGAGGACGACATGCCAGTCGGGCAGGTCCGCGAAGGCGTCGATGCAGGCGCGGTAGAAGACGGGCTGCTTGGTGAAGGTCGAGCCGAGGGAGACCAGCACGACCTTCTTGCCGTCGGCCGACGCCGGGCGCTGCCAGCGCCCCTGGGTCGCCGCACGGTCGCCCTGGCAGGCGCCGACGAAGGTGTGGACGGAGGAGTCGACGCGGTCGGCGTTGGGCTGCAGGACACGGGGGATCAGGACGAGACTGCGGCGCGGGCGGCTCTGGAAGCGGTCGACGTGGTCGCTGAGGCCGTTCTCCCGCAGCCACGCGCCGAACCGGGCGTAGTAGGCCCGTCCGCGCTCGGACGCCTTCAGCTCGGCGAACATCGGCGCGGCCACCTCCTCCTCGTACCCCTCCCAGGCGACGAGGTTGGGCGAGAGGGAGACGGCGGGCACGCCCCACCGGTGGGCGAGCACGGGCGCCGGGTAGGAGGTGATGTCGTGGACGACGAGATCCGGTGCGTCGCCCGTGAAGGCGGCGGCGAGCTGCGGGAGGGCCTGGACGGCGTCGTCCAGGAAGGGCTCCAGGTGGTCGATGAGCTCGGTGCCCCAGGCCTGCGGGTCGTCGTCGGTGGGGAGGGTGGAGGTGTAGATCACGGGTGTGGCGCCGGTCTGCGCGATCTTCTCGGCGAAGGCGGCGGGGATGGCGTAGCTGACGCGGTGGCCCCGGGCGACGAGTTCCCGGATCACTTCGAGGCTGGGGTTCACGTGGCCGTGGGCGGCGATGGAGAACATGGCGATGTGTGCGGGCTTCGCTGAGGTCATGCCCCGACGATAACGAGACGAGACGTCTCGTGCAATTGTTTTCCATCGGCTCCGGCGTCCGGATGGGAGACTTGGCGCATTCACGACGACCCGGATCCGGAGTACGAGATGGACGAGGCGCGAGCCAGGGACGTACTGGCGGCCGCCGGCCTCGGCGGCGGCGCCGCGCTGCTGGCCCTCGGCGAGAACGCGGTCTTCGCGCTCGGCGAGCTGGTGGTCAAGGTGGGCCGCGCGGACCCCGCCCTGACGGCGCGGGCCGGGCGCGAACTGGCCGTCGCCCACTGGCTGGAGCAGGCCGGCATCCCCGCGGTCCGCGCGGCCGAGCCGCAACCGCGGGTGGTCACCGGGCACCCGGTGACGCTGTGGCACCGGCTCCCGGACGCCGTGCGCCCCGCGGGACCGGCGGACCTCGCTGCGCTGCTGCGGCGGGTCCACGCCCTGCCCGCACCACCGTTCCCACTGGCCGCACGGGATCTGCTGGGAGGCGTCGAACGCTGGCTGCGGCTGGCCGGCGACGCGATCGACCCGGCGGACGCGTCCTACCTGCGGGCCCGCCGCGACGCCCACGCGGCCGCGATGGCCGGGCTGGTTCCCCGGCTGTCCCCGGGCCCGATCCACGGCGACGCGCTGCCGCGCAACGTCCATGTCGGCCCGGACGGCCCGGTCCTGGTCGACCTGGAGACCGTCTCGGCCGACCTGCGCGAGCACGACCTCGTGGTGATGGCACTGGCCCGCGACCGGTACGGGCTGCCCGCCGAGTCGTACGCGGCGTTCACGGCGGCGTACGGATGGGACGTCCGCGACTGGGAGGGCTGCGCGGTGCTGCGCGGGGCCCGCGAGACGGCGAGCTGCGCCTGGGTCGCCCAGCACGCCCCGACCAACCCGAAGGCGCTGGCCGAATTCCGCCGCCGCGTGGGCTCGTTGCGCGACGGCGCGTCCGAGCTCCGCTGGCACACCTTCTGAAGCGCCCCGCGCACCCGGGCGTCAGGCCGTCAGGCCGTTCAGGCCGTCAGCCCGCCAGGCCATAAGACGGCCGTTCCGCACCGTCCCGACCCTCCCGCGCGGCTGGCGCAGCCCGTGCAGCCCGTGCGGCCGGTGCAGCCCATGCGGCCGGTGCAGCCAGTGCAGCGGGTGCGGCCCGCACGGCCGGTGCGGCCCGTGCTGGTGAACCCGTCCGGCCAGAGGACTACGCACCCGCCGGAACCAGCCCCCGCAGTGGCCAGGCCGTGTCGATCACCGCGTCCGGGGTGCCCTGGCGGCGCAGGTACGACTGGAAGTCCCGGGCCCAGCGGGCGTGCCAGGCGCCCTGCCGCGCGTGCAGGTCGGCCGGGGTGAGCGCGGCCACCTCCGGATGCCGCTCGGCTATCGCGCGGGCCACTTGGACCGCGGCCAGCGCGTCGGCCCCCGCGTCGTGGGCGTCCTCCAGGGTGACCCCGTACACCCCGCAGACCGCCTCCAGCGTCCGCTTGCCCCGCCGGTAGCGGTCGACGGCGCGGTCGATGGTCAGCGGGTCCACCACGGGCCCGGTCTGCGCCCCGCCCAGCCGGTCGGCCAGTGACGGCAGCCCGTGCCGGGCCAGTTCCGCCGAGAGCAGGGTCAGGTCGAAGGCCGCGTTGTACGCGACGACCACCGCGCCGCGCCGCCAGTGCCCGACCAGCGCCCGCGCGACCTCGTCCGCGACCTCGCGCACCGGGCGGCCCTCGGCGACCGCCCGCTCCGTGCTGATCCCGTGGATCGCCGAGGCCTCGCGCGGGATCGGTATCCCCGGATCCGCGAGCCAGCCGCGCCGCTCGCCGACCACCGCGCCCCGCACCTCGACCAGTGCCGCCGTCACGATCCGCGACTCCCCCGGCTCCGTGCCGGTCGTCTCCAGGTCGAACCCGATCAGCACACCGCCGTGCCAGTCCTCCACCCCGTGCCCCTCCCCCGTACCCACCTCGTCAACGGCTTTCAGCCTGCCACGGGGCACTGACAAGCCGGACGACGCCCCCTCACGACACCGGGCGGGAGTCCTCCCACATCGACTCGAACTCCTCCCGGTACGTCGTGAACAGCCCGTGGTCCGCGTCCTTCGGCACACCGCGCCCGCCCCCTCGCAGCACCAGGACCGGGGACTCCATGCCGCGCGCCCGCCGCAGGTACGACTGGACCACGGCGATGCCCGAGGACTCACCCTCCACCAGGTAGGCGGTGAAGCGGGGCGTCTCGTCGAAGACGTGGATCTCGAACCGGGAGGGGTCGCGCAGGCCCGCCCGGACCCGGCGGACGTGCAGGATGTTCATCTCGACCGAGCGGCTCAGCTCGCCCTTGCGCAGCCCGAGCTCCCGTTCGCGCCGCTTGACCGCGCTGCTCGCCGGGTTCAGGAACAGCAGCCGCACCCGGCAGCCGGCCTCCGTGAGCCGGACGAGTCTTCGGCCCGAGAAGTTCTGGACCAGCAGGTTGAGCCCGATGCCGATGGCGTCGAGCCGCCGCGCGCCCCCGAAGAGGTCCTCCGCCGGGAGCTGGCGCTGGAGCCGCACCCGGTCGGGGTGGACCGAGATGACGTCGGCGTACCGGTCGCCCACCAGGTCCTCGACGGCGTCGATCGGCAGCCGGTCCGCCGAGGGGCTGCCGGCGCCCGCGTCCAGCACCTCCAGCAGCCGCGCCGAGGCCCGCTCCGCCTGCTCCAGCACCGGGCGTGACAGCGCCCGGTTGCGGGAGACGACGTTGCGCGTGACCTCCAGCTCGTCCAGGGCCAGCTCGATCTCGCGCCGGTCGTCGAAGTACGGCTCGAAGCACGGCCAGTGCTGGACCATCAGCTCCCGCAGCTGCGGCAGGGTCAGGAAGCTCAGCACGTTGTCGTCGGCGGTGTCGAGCAGGTAGCCCTTGCGCCGGCTGACCTCGCGCACGGCCACCGCCCGCTGCACCCATTCCTGTCCGGCGGGCCCGGCGGCCGCGACCACCCAGTCGTCGCCGCCGTGCACCGGCTCGTAGATGGGCCGCAGCACCGCCCCGACCACCGACCGCAGCCGTTGTTCGATCAAGTTCAGCCAGATGTACGCACGGCCCGCGCGCTGGGCCCGCGTACGGACCTCGACCCAGGCCTCCGCGCCCCAGTCCAGCTCGGCGCCCGCGGATCCCGGACCCCGCGCGCTGCCGGGCGCCGCCGTACCGCCCGCCAGGGAGACCGCCCCGGCGGCGATCCCCACCGGTGCCCCCTCGGGGGCACTCCCCGGTGCGTCCGCCGGGCCACCCTCGTGACTGCTGTCACCAGGGGGCAGCTCCAGACCTCCCGAGCTCACCCGTGCACCGCCTCCTGCGTCTGGACGCCCGTCTCCAGTGATCACGGAAGGGTACTCCGCGCGTGCGGCCCGCTGCAGCCCGATGGTCCGCACGCCGACTGCCCGTTGACCCATTATCGGATGCCCGGACAGTCCGTTGACCCGCCTATCGGCTCTGCGGGTCACCCGGTAGGACCCCTGCCAAGTCCGCGACTGGCAGCCCTCTTTCGGGGAAGATCTGCCAGTGACGTGGTCCACGCCGGATCAGCCGGGCCATCCGACAACCAGGAAAGAGTCATCGTCTATGCAGGTCTGGCCGGGACAGGCGTATCCGCTCGGTGCCACGTACGACGGCGCCGGCACCAACTTCGCGGTCTATTCGGAGGCCGCCCGACGCATCGAGCTGTGCCTCCTGCACGACGACGGATCCGAGTCGGCCGTGGAGCTGCGCGAGACGGACGCCTTCGTCCGCCACGCGTACCTGCCCGGCATCATGCCGGGCCAGCGCTACGGCTTCCGTGTCCACGGGCCCTACGAGCCCGAGCGCGGACAGCGCTGCAACGCGGCGAAGCTGCTGCTCGACCCGTACGCCCGGGCCATCAGCGGCAGCGTGGCCTGGGGCGAGCAGGTGTACGGCTACCACTTCGGGCGCCCCGATTCGCGCAATGACCTGGACTCCGCCCCGCACACGATGAGTTCGGTCGTGGTGAACCCGTACTTCGACTGGGCCAACGACCGGCCGCCGCGCCACGAATACCACCACACCGTGCTGTACGAGGCCCACGTCAAGGGCCTGACCATGAACCATCCGGACCTTCCCGAGGAGCTGCGCGGCACCTACGGGGCGCTCGCGCACCCCGCGGTCATCGGCCACCTCGTCAAGCTCGGCGTGACGGCGCTGGAGCTGATGCCGGTGCACCAGTTCGTCAACGACCACCGCCTGGTCAACGACGGGCTGAGCAACTACTGGGGCTACAACACCATCGGCTTCTTCGCCCCGCACAACGGCTACGCCTCCGGGGACCGGGGCCAGCAGGTGCTGGAGTTCAAGTCGGCGGTGCGGGCCCTGCACGAGGCCGGGATCGAGGTGATCCTGGACGTGGTCTACAACCACACCGCCGAGGGGAACCACCTCGGCCCCACGCTGTCCTTCCGCGGGCTGGACAACGCCTCGTACTACCGGCTGGCGGACGACCCCCGGCACTACATGGACACCACGGGCACCGGGAACTCGCTGCTGATGCGCTCCCCGCACGTGCTCCAGCTGATCATGGACTCGCTGCGGTACTGGGTCACCGAGATGCACGTGGACGGCTTCCGGTTCGACCTGGCGGCCACGCTGGCCCGCCAGTTCCACGAGGTGGACCGGCTGTCCTCGTTCTTCGACCTGGTCCAGCAGGATCCGGTGGTCAGCCAGGTGAAGCTGATCGCGGAGCCCTGGGACCTGGGCGAGGGCGGCTACCAGGTGGGCAACTTCCCGCCCCTGTGGACCGAGTGGAACGGCAAGTACCGCGACACCGTACGGGACTTGTGGCGCGGGCAGCCGCGCACGCTCGCGGAGTTCGCGGGGCGCCTGACGGGCTCCTCGGACCTCTACCAGGACGACGGGCGGCGCCCGCTGGCGTCGATCAACTTCACCACCTGCCACGACGGTTTCACGCTGAACGACCTGGTCTCGTACAACGAGAAGCACAACGAGGCGAACCGGGAGGGCAACCGGGACGGCGAGAGCCACAACCGTTCCTGGAACTGCGGGGTGGAGGGTCCGACCGAGGACCCGGAGATCCTGGAGCTGCGCGAGCGCCAGATGCGCAACTTCACGGCCACCCTGATGCTGTCGCAGGGGGTGCCCATGCTCAGTCACGGCGACGAGTTCGGCCGCACCCAGGGCGGCAACAACAACGCGTACTGCCAGGACAACGAGCTGTCGTGGGTGCGCTGGCCGGAGCCCGGCAAACCGGCGCCGTCCCTGCTGGAGTTCACCCGGCGGATGGTGTGGCTGCGCCGCGACCACCCGGTGTTCCGGCGGCGCCGGTTCTTCCACGGCCGCCCGGTGGAGGGCACGCACGACGAGCTCTCCGACATCGCCTGGTTCACCCCGCACGGCGAGGAGATGCGGGCGCGGGACTGGCAGGCGCAGCACGCGCGGGCCCTGACCGTGTTCCTCAACGGGGAGGCGATCTCCGAGCCCGGCACGCGCGGGGAGCGGATCACCGACGACTCGTTCCTGCTGATGTTCAACGCCGGCGCGGAGCCTCAGGACTTCACCGTCCCGGCCGGGCACGGCGCGCAGTGGCGGCTGGTGGTGGACACCGCCCGGGCGGACGTACTGCCCCCCGGCACGGGGCCGCAGTACGCGGCCGGTGACCGGGTGGCGCTGACGGGACGGTGTCTGGTGGTGCTTCAGCGCCCGGCGTAGGAGGCGCCGCTCTCCCCGGCCACCGGCGCCGCGGCCCCGCCGGCGGCCGGGCCGGGGAGGGAGGCCTTGACGGTGTGCGTACGGGCGGCGGGCACCCTGGTCACCAGGGCGAGGGTCAGACAGAGCGCGGCCGCCCCCACGGCCACGGCGAAGGCCCCGGCCGGGCCGTACGCCTCGGCGAGGCGCCCGCAGACGACGAGCGCCACGGCCTGCCCGGCCACCAGGCAGCTGGCCGCGAAGGCCATCGACGCGGAGAGGCGGGCCGGCTCCACGGCGCGCTCGGTGAGGGCGAAGGCGGTGATCAGGTGGGGGGCGTAGGCGGCCCCCAGCACGGTGACGACGGCGTACAGCGGCCCCAGGCCGTCGGTGACCAGCAGCGGCGCGGAGAGCACCAGGGCCGCGCCGGTCGCCACCCGCCAGCGCAGCCGCAGGCCGAAGCGGGCGGGCAGCGCGCCGAGGCCGAGGCCGACGACCGCGCTGACGACGCCCATCGCGGAGTAGACGACGGCGGCCTGGTCGGGCACGCCCAGCCGGACGGTGAGCGCGGTGATGCCGGCCTGGCAGGCTCCGAACATGGCGCCCTGGAGGGCGAGCGAGCCGCGTACGGCGTGGACGACGCCCGGGGGCCGGGCCCGGCGCCCCGGGCCCCGGGGCGGCGCGGGCGACCCGGCCGTGACGGCGGCGGTCGGGTGCAGCGCGTAGACGGTGCCGAAGACGGCGACGAGTCCGGCCGCGCCGGCGAGGGCGACGGCAGGGTGCGCGAAGAGCGCGGCGAGCCCCACGAGGGCGGGCCCGAAGACGAACGAGACCTCGTCCAGGGTGCCTTCGAGTGCGTGGACGGCGCCCACGACGCTCTCGTCGGACCCGGCGCGGCGGGCCAGGGCCACGGAGCGGGTGCGGGCGAGCGGCCCGATCAGCGGTACGGAGGCTCCGGTGAGGGCGCCGATCGCGGCGAGCGGGACGGTGGCCAGGTGGCCGAGCGCCCCGGCGACCAGAGCGGCGGTGGCGACGGCGTTGACGGCGGCCGCGGCCAGGACCACGGACCGCTGCCCGTTCCGGTCGGCGAGCCAGCCGAGGACCGGTCCGCAGAGGACTTGGCCCAGGGAGAGGGCGCCCGCGACCACACCGGCGGTGGCGAGGGAGCCGCTGGTCCGGGCGACCAGCAGGAAACTGCCGAACTGTGACATCGCGACGGGCAGTCGGGCGAGGAAGGAGACGAGGGGGAGGAGGGGCCCGGTCAGGGCGATGACTCTTCGATAGGTGTAGACGGTTCCAGCCACTTGATCGACGATAACCGGGTGCAGTCACCCGGATGCATGGGGTAATGGCACGGAATCCGGCAGGCTGGGTACGTACGTTCTCATGAGCCAGCCGCACTCGACCACCGAATCGGAATCTGACCTTCCGGCATCTGTCACCCCCGCGTCGACCTACCGCCTCCAGCTGCGTCCGGAGTTCCCCTTCGCGGCGGCCGAGGCGGCCGTACCGCACCTCGCCTCCCTCGGCGTGTCGCACGTGCACCTCTCCCCCGTCCTGGAGGCCGTCCCCGGATCGGCCCACGGGTACGACGTCACCGACCACTCCCGCGTCCGGGCCGAGCTCGGCGGTGAGCCCGGGCTGCGGTCCCTCGCCGCGGCCGCCCGGGCGCACGGGCTCGGCCTGGTCCTCGACATCGTGCCCAACCACATGGCGGTGCCGACGCCGCTGCGCCTGAACCGGCCGCTGTGGGAGGTGCTCCGGGACGGGCCCGGCTCGCCGTACGCCCGCTGGTTCGACATCGACTGGGAGGCCGGCGGCGGGCAGGTGCTGCTGCCCGTGCTCGCCGGACCGGTGGAGTCCTGCGAGCTGCGGGCCGACGGCGAGGTGCTGCGCTACGGCGAGCAGGAGTTCCCCCTGCGCGAAGGGACCGCGGGGATGGCGCTGCCCGAACTGCTCGCCGCCCAGTGGTACCGGCCGGCCTGGTGGCGCGAGGCCCGCATCGGCCTCAACTACCGCCGCTTCTTCACCATTTCCGATCTGATCGGGGTCCGGGTGGAGGACCCGGAGGTGTTCACGGCCACCCACGCGAAGGTGCTGGAGCTGGTCCGGGACGGGGTCGCGCAGGGACTGCGGATCGACCACGTGGACGGGCTCGCGGACCCGGAGGAGTACCTGCGGCGCCTGCGGGCGGCGGCCGGAGACGGCTGCTGGGTGGTGGTCGAGAAGATTCTCGCCCGCCACGAACGGCTGCCTTCCACATGGCCGGTGGCGGGCACCACCGGATACGACGCGCTCCACCGGGTGGACGGGGTCTTCACCGATCCGGCGGGCGCCGCCGACCTGGCCGACCGGTACGCGAAGTCCACCGGCCTCCCGCCGTGGGCGCAGACCGCCCGGGCCTGTGCGCGGGAGGTGCTCACCGGCGACCTCGCCGCCGAACTGCGGACGCTGGAACGCCTGGCCGGTCCGGAACTGGCCCATGCGGTCCAGGAGTTGCTGATCGCCTACCCCGTCTACCGGCCGTATCCCGGCGAGCCGGAGCCGGACCCGCAGGCCCTGGAGCAGGCCGCCGCGCTGGCCGGTCCGGACGCGGTGGCCAGCGTACGGGAGCTGCTGCTGCGCGATCCGGCCTTCGCGGCCCGCTTCGCCCAGACCTCGGCCGCCCTGCGCGCCAAGTCCCTGGAGGACCGGGCCTTCTACCGGTACGCGCCCCTGCTGTCGGCCACCGAGGTCGGCGGGGCGCCGGGGCAGCCGGCGGTGTCCGCCGCGGAGTTCCACGCGTACTGCGCCGCCCTGGAGCGGGACTGGCCCGCGGCGGGCACGGTGCTGTCCACGCACGACACCAAGCGCAGCGCGGACGTCCGGGCGCGGATCGCGGCGCTGTCGCAGGCGCCGGAGCTGATGGACGCCCCCGCCGGCCCGGACCCCCACCTGGCCTGGGTGGCCCGGCAGACCGCGCTGGGGCTCGGCCCGGTCCCCGACGTCGTGCCCCGGCTGACGCAGGCCCTGCTCAAGTCGGTCCGCGAGGCCGCCCTGCGCACCAGCTGGACCGACCGGAACGAGGACTACGAGGCGGGCGTCCCGGCGTACGCACGGGCCCCCCTGGACCTGCCGCCGGAGCTGGCGCGGGCCGCCCGGGCCAACCTGCTCGGCATGACCGTCCTGCACCTGGCGATGCCGGGCGTCCCGGAGGTCTACCAGGGCGCCGAGACGGAGCACCGGGCCCTGGTCGACCCCGACAACCGGCGTCCGGCCCACTTCCCGCGCCGGGAGCTGGCCCGGCTGGACGCGGGGGCCGCCCCCGACGGCCCGGCCGAGGAGAAGCTGGCCCTCACGGCCGGCCTGCTGCGGCTGCGCCGCGACCGGCCGGAGCTCTTCCGGGGCTACACCCCCGTCCGGGCCAGGGGCCCGGCCGCCGATCACCTGGTGGCCTTCACCCGGGCTCCCGGCCTGCTGGTGGCGGCCACCCGGCTCTCGCACCGGCTGGCCGGTGCGGGCGGCTGGCGCGACACCGTCCTGCCGCTGCCGCCGGGCCGGTGGATCCCGCCGGAGGACGGGCCCCCGCACCGGTCCTACGAAGGCCGGACCCTGCTGTCCGAACTGCTGGCCGCCCGGCCCGTGGCGGTCCTCCTGCGCGAGGAGTAGCCGGGGGCCCACGGCTGCGGCGCCCCCGCGGGGGCGCCCCAGCCGGCCGAGGCCTTGGCCAGGGATTTCCTCCCGAGATTCGGTGAACTGCGGGGCGCGCACAGCAGTAGGGGCCCGGCCCGGCGGGCATGGCATCCCTTGTGACTCTCCTCCGTGACATGCGCTACCCCACACCGCAGGAGCTCGGGCTGTCGGCCCGTGCGCTGGCGGACGAACACCCCGGCGCGGCGCGGCTGCGCCAGGCCGGCACCTCCCGGGCCGGGCAGCCGCTGTGGGTGCTCTCCGTCGCCCCCGTGGGCGCGGGCACCCGCAACGTCCTCGTCGTCGCCGGGGCACACGCCAACGAGCCCGTGGGCGGCGCCACCGCGCTCTCGCTCGCCCGGCGCGTCCTGGGCGACCCGGCGCCGCGGGCGGGCTGCGGCTGGCACTTCCTGCTCTGCGCCGACCCGGACGGCGCGGACCTGCACCGTACGCCCCGCCCGTACTCGCTCCTGGACTACCACCGGAACTTCTTCCGGCCGCCCGGCCCCGAACAGCCCGAGTGGGCGCCGTCTTTACTGCCCCCGGACCGGCTGCCGCCCGAGACCCTGGCCCTGACCGCGCTCATCGACGAGCTGCGGCCCGTCCTCCAGGTCTCCTTGCACGCCACCGATCTCGGCGGCTCCTGGGTCCAGCTCACCCGTGACATACCGGGCCTCGCCGAGCCGTTCGCCAAATCGGCCGCGGAGCTGGGCATCCCGGTGGAGAACGGCGCCTCCGACGCCGCCGGCTGGCCCTCCCCAGGGCCGGGGATCTTCGTGATCCCGCAGCCGGGGAGCGAGGCCGCCGGGGCCTTCCACCCCGAGGACACCCGGCTCAGCACCTGGTACCACGCGCACCGGTACGCGGGCACCACCGCCGTCGTCGAAGTCCCCATGTGGGCCTCCGACCTGGTGGACGATCCGGCCCCGCACCCCGATCCGCGCAGGGCCCTGCGGATGATGGCCGGGCGGCTCACGGCGGACGCCGCGCTCGTCGCCGCCGTGCGGGAACGGATTCGGTCCGGTTCGCTGCCGTACGAGGACCCGGCCGCGGGCCCGCTGCTGCGCGCGGTGGACTGGACGCTCGGCCTGATCCCCCGGATCACCGTCGAGTGGACCGGCGACGGGGCCCCGGCGGACGCCACGGCCGCGTACATCGCCAGCATCGACGCCTTCGGGCGGCGGATGTCGCTGCGCGCCGCCGCGATGCTGCTCCGGGTGCTGCGCGCCCAGGGGCATCCGGCGGCGCCCGGGCTGGACCGGCTGGTCACCGGCTGGTGCGAGGAGTTCGCGGCCCGCTTCGGTGCCCGCTGGGTCCCGGTGGCCACCCAGGTCGAACACCAGGCCCGGACCGTCCTGGCGGCCTACGAACGGCTCGTGGCGGCCGGAGGGTAGGGGGCGTGGCGTGGCTCACGGGGAGAGGCCGTCCCAGAACGCGCACGCGTGTGCGGAGTACGCGTCGACGGGCTGGATCCCGCCCGGTCCCGGAGCCAGCGACTGCACCGGCGGCGCGTGGGGCGACGCCGCGCGGAGGCCGGGCCAGAGCGGGGCGTCGGCGCTGTTCGGGTCGCCGGTGCGGGCGAAGTGCGTCCAGTAGCCGACCATCCGGTCCGAGAGGGCGCGCTGCCCGTCGTTCAGCGGCTGCTCGGTGGGGACGGAGGTGAACAGGAACGGCATCTCGAAGCCGTGCGCCGCACCGTAGGGGAAGCCCGGGTTCGCCGGCAGGCCGGCGAGGACGGGGGCGTCCGGGCCGTTGAACTCATAGCCGTACAGGGGCAGGCCGGGGGCGTGCGCCGCGAGGGCCCGGCCGGCGGCCAGCGTGGTGCACACGAAGGACCGGTCGGTCAGCGCCGCCGCCCAGGCCAGCGCGGGGGAAGGATGCCGCGCTGCCGGATACCGCGCCTCGACGGCCGGGGCCGCAGACCCGAAGGCCTCCGCCAGACGGGCGCGGTAGTCGCCCTCGGTGCTGATCGGGAACGCCGCGAGCGACAGGCCGACGAACATCCGCATCTCGTCGTGGTTGGTGCCCAGGACGACCGGTACGCGGTGGAAGCGTCCTGACGCCAGCGCCCGGCCGGGCGCCTCGGGCAGCAGCCCGTTGCCGAAGGCGGGCCGGTTGAAGGACTGCATCAGCTGCGGGGTGGCGAGACGGTCCGTGCTCTGCCCGCGCAGGCACGCCAGCACCTCGTCCCCGTCGCCCTCCGTGCAGCCCAGCTGCCGGGCGGCCTGCGCACCGGCCGTCTGGACATCGGCCTGTGCGGCGAACGGCTCGTACGCCGGTGTTCCGGGACCGAGCGCCCCGCGCGGGAAGGACGTGAGGCAGGAACCGCTCTGGAGGACGGCCCGCTGGAAGAGTCCGGCGGCCGTCGGCGAGGTGAGGTGTGCACAGATGCTGAGGGCGCCCGCGGACTCACCGAACAGCGTGACGCTGCCCGGATCGCCGCCGAAACGCGCGGCGTTCCCCCGCACCCAGCGCAGGGCGGCCTGCTGGTCCGCCAGGCCGGACGGCGGGGCGGCGCCCAACGCGGAGTGGCCGAAGTAGCCGAAGACGCCCAGCCGGTAGTTGACGGTGACGACGACGGCGTCGCCCTGGACGGCCAGCCGTTCGGCGCTGTAGTCACTGCCGGAACCGCCCAGGAACGCACCGCCGTGCAGCCACACCAGCACGGGCCGCTTCTTCGCGCCCGGCTTCGCCGTCGGCACCGTGACGTTGAGGTAGAGGCAGTCCTCCGAGCCGGTGACCGCGCCCGCGCCGGGGGCCGGCATCTGCACACAGCGTTGGGCCGGCCTCGTGGCGTCCCGGACGCCCTGCCACGCGGCGGCGGGCACGGGGGCACGCCAGCGCAGCGGTCCGGTCGGCGGCGCGGCGTAGGGAATGCCGTCGAAGGTGGTGTACGCGTCGTGGGACAGGCCGCGCACCAGGCCCCGGTCGGTCCGTACGACCGTACCGCCCTGTCTCTCGGAGTCAGGGGTTCCGGGGCCCGCGCCCGCCGCGGGTACGGCGGTGGCCGAGAGCAGGGCCACCGCGCACAGCAAGGTCAGGAGCGCCATGCGGAGTCCGGCTTTCGCGGAGGGAAGCGGCGCGGGTGCTGTCGGGGTCTGGGTCAGGGTCGGGGGCATGTCCACCACCGTTCTCGGGGGTCGGGGAGGGCGCGGGACGCGGCGGTGCGCGGCCGCACGGTCCGGTCGGGCCGGAACGAGATCTGAGCTGCGAGAACGGTCCGGACCGACCCGTCAGTGATCCCTACGCTAGGACCTCCCCCGCACTGGAGGTTCAAGGGACTGTGACGCACGACACGTGGAGCATCGGTGAACTCGCGGCCGGCACGGGCGTGCCCGTCAAGACGCTCCGCTACTACTCGGACAGCGGTCTGCTGCCCGTGGCCTCCCGCAGCACCGGCGGTCACCGCCGCTACGGCCCCGAGGCGTGGGAGCGGATCCGGCTCATCAGACGCCTGCGGGCGCTGGACACCCCGATCGCGACCATCACGCAGGTGGTCACGGGTGAGCGCACGCTCGGCGAGCTGGTGTCGACCGAGCTCGAAGCGGTGCAGGAACGACTCACCGAACTGCGGTGGCGCGAGGCCACGCTCAGGTCACTGGACGACTGCCCGGGCGAGGAACGGCTCCGGCGCCTGGAGACGCTCTCCCGCGTGCAGCGGCTCCCCGAGGCGCACCGCACGCTCACCGACCACTGGTACCGCGAGCTGTCCGCGGCCCTGCCCGAGCGCCGGCTCGACATCATGGTCGCCATGCTGGCCCCCGCCCCGCCGCAGGACCCCGTCCCCGCCACGGCGCTGGCCTACGCCGAGCTGCACCTGCTCATCGCCACGCCCGGTTTCACCCGCTGGACCCAGGACCACGACGAGGAGATGAGGCAGGGCCCGGCCTTCTACGCGGAGATCGACGAAGCCGCCGCCCTGACGGCCGCCGCTGTGGCCCGGGGCCTGCCGCCCTGCGCCGGGGACGCGGTGGACGCGTTCGTGTCCGCCCACGCGCGCGCCCGGCGGGAGTCGGACACCCCCGCCTTCCGCGCACACCTGCACGGGGTGGTGTCCCGGTCGTCCGGCTTCGACCCCCGCCTGCAGCGGTATTGGGGCCTGGTCGCCGCCGCTACGGCCGGGCGGGTGCTGAACATGACGGTGGCGCATCGATGGCTCACCGACGGGCTGTCGCTCTCGATCGCCACAGCGAACGGCCGGGGCGGCTCCGGGGGCCGCGCTCAGGACCCCGCGGGGGTCACGGGCAGGGCGTAGCGGCGCTTGGGGTGGGCGGTGGCGCCGAGCCGGTCGTAGAAGCGGATCGCGCCCTCGTTCCAGTCGGGGGTCTGCCACTGGACCTGGTCCATGCCGAGCTCGCGGGCCAGGCCGGTCACGCCGTCCATCAGGGCGGCGCCGAGGCCGAGGCCGCGGGCGTCCTGCGCCAGGTAGAGGCAGTCCATGTGGAGGTAGTGCCGGGCGTCCCAGAAGGAGAACTCGGCGGAGCAGGAGGCGTATCCGGCGACCACGCCGTCCGGGGTCGCGGCGAGCAGCACCCACAGCCGCGCCTCCTCGGCGAAGAGCTGGGGGCCGAGCCGGCCGGCGAGGTCCGGCGGGCGCGGCGCCGACTTCTCGTACGCGATGTGCTCGTGCATGAGCTCGACCAGGCGGGGCAGGTCCCCGACCCGTGCACGGCGGATGACGCAGGCGTGTTCCATGGCCTCCATCCTGCGCCGTGCCTCCCGGCGGCCAGTCGGCGGGTCCCGCCGGGACCTATCCCGCGGACAGCCGGAAGGTCATCTTCCCGAAGCTGATCTGGTCCCCGTCCCGGACCACCGCGGAGCCCGTCACCCGGCGCCCGTTGACGGCGGTCCCGTTGGTCGAGCCGAGGTCCCTGAGCACCCACACCCCGTCCCGCAGGCTGAGTTCGGCGTGCGCCCGGGAGACGGTCTCGTGGCTGAGCCGCAGCCCGTTGCCGGGGTCGCGCCCGATCCGCAGGGCTCCCGAGCTCGGGTGCGGGAGCAGCAGCTTGGGCAGTTTCTCGGCGGCCCAGGCCTGCCGGACGCCGACGGACACCGCCGAGGCCCGGCCGACCCAGCCGAACAGCCGCCGGGTCCACGGGCTTTCGGCGCCCTGCCTGGCCTGGAGGTCGGCCGTGAGGACGGCGAGGTCCTCAGAGCGGCGGGCGACCAGGGCGAGTTCCATGCGGCGCAAGAAGGTGTCGTGGGACAGCTTGCCGAGGGCGGCCCCTTCCCTGAGCTGGCCCAGCGCCCGGTCGCGCTCGGCGTCGGACAGCCGCGGCGCGGGGAAGGCGGGAATCTCGAAACTCGACGTCACAGGGTGATTGTCGGCCCGTCGGGGCCGGAGTGTCCAGAACTCCCCCGCCGCGCCCGGAATGATGGGCACGATACGCATGCTGGACACCGCCGCAGACGAGGGGACCGTCCGTGCAGTTCGAGGTGTGGGCACCGCTGACCGGTCGGGTCGCCGTGCGACTCGACGACGCCACCTACGAGATGGCGCGCGATCCGGACCGGGACGGCTGGTGGACCGCGCAGGCCCCGGCCGCCGACGGAAGCCGCTACGGGTTCCTGCTGGACGGCGACCCGGACCCGCGGCCCGACCCCCGCGGCCGGCGGCTGCCGGACGGGCCCGACGGCCTGTCGGCGGTGGTCGACTTCGAGGCGCTCGCCCCGCGGCGCACACCGCCGCGCACCACGCTCCAGGACGCCGTCCTGTACGAGCTCCACATCGGCACCTACACCCCCGAGGGCACCTTCGACGCCGCGGCCGCCCGCCTCGGGCACCTCGCCTCCCTCGGCGTCACGCACGTGGAGCTGATGCCCGTCTGCCCCTTCCCCGGCCGGCACGGCTGGGGCTACGACGGGGTGGCGCCCTGGGCGGTGCACGAGCCGTACGGCGGCCCGGCCGGTCTGGCCCGCTTCGTGGACGCCGCGCACGGCGCCGGACTGGGCGTGGTGCTCGACGTGGTCCACAACCACCTCGGCCCGTCCGGCAACCACCTGCCCGCCTTCGGGCCGTACTTCACCGACACCCACCACACCCCCTGGGGGGCTGCGGTGAACCTGGACGCGGCCGGCTCCGACGAGGTGCGCGCGTACCTCCTGGGCAGCGCGCTGGCCTGGCTGCGCGACTACGGGATCGACGGGCTGCGGCTGGACGCCGTGCACGCCCTGGCCGACGACCGGGCGCTGCCCTTCCTGGAGGAGCTGGCCGCGGCCGTCGACGAGCTGGCGGCGGACACCGGCCGGCCGCTGTTCCTGATCGCCGAGTCCGACCGGTGCGACCCGCGCACCACCACCCCCCGCGCGGCCGGCGGCCTGGGCCTGCACGCCCAGTGGAACGACGACTTCCACCACGCCCTGCACTGCGCGCTGACGGGCGAGTCCCATGGGTACTACGCCGACTTCGCCGCCGCCCCGTTCGCCGCCCTCGCCAAGACCATGACGCGGGCCTTCTTCCACGACGGGACCTGGTCCTCCTTCCGCGGCCGCAGCCACGGCCGCCCGGTGGACCGCCGTCGGACCCCGGCCCACCGCTTCGTGGGCTACACCCAGACCCACGACCAGATCGGCAACCGGGCCCTCGGCGACCGGCTCTCCGCCTCGCTCTCCCCCGGCCTCCTGGCCTGCGCCGCGACCGTGGCGCTGACCGGGCCGTTCGTGCCGATGCTGTTCATGGGCGAGGAGTGGGGCGCCGGCACCCCCTGGCAGTACTTCACCGACCACCCGGACCCGGAGCTCGCCGAGGCGGTGCGCAGCGGCCGGCGCCGGGAGTTCGCGGCGCACGGGTGGAAGGCCGTGGAGATCCCGGACCCGCAGGACCCGGCCACCCGGGACCGCTCCTGCCTGGACTGGTCGGAGCCCGAACGGGCGCCGCACGCACGGCTTTTGGACTGGTACCGCACCCTGATCGCGCTGCGTCGCAGCCACCCCGACCTGCGCGACCCGGACCTGGCGGCGGTCCGGGTCGTCCACGACGAGGAGCGGCGCTGGCTCACCTTCCGTCGGGGCGACGTACGGGTGTGCGTGAACCTCTCCCCGGAGCCGGTGACGATCCCACTGGGCCGCAACGGCGTACGGGTACTGGCCCGTTGGGAGCCGTTCGACCCCCCGGCCCAGGACGGACGGATCCGGGTACCGGGTGAGTCGGCGGTGGTCCTGGGCCCGTGACGCCCATGACGCCTGCGACGCCTGCGCCGCCTACCCACGCTATTCGACGATCGCGAGCTCGCGCGGGGCGTTGTTGAGGCGGCGCCCGCCGTCCTCCGTGACCGTCACGATGTCCTCGATCCGGACGCCGAAGCGGCCGGGCAGGTAGATGCCCGGCTCCACGGAGAAGCACATGCCGGGGATGAGGGGCTGCTCCTCGCCCTCGATCATGTACGGCGGCTCGTGGGTGGTGACCCCGATGCCGTGGCCGGTGCGGTGGATGAAGCGGTCGCCGTAGCCGAACTCGGTGATCACCGCACGGGCCGCGCGGTCCACCTCCTGGCAGGCGACGCCCGGCCGTACCGCCGCCACGCCGGCCTGCTGGGCCTCGCGGACGATGTCGTGGACGCGCTGTTCCTCGGCGCTGGGCTCCCCGACGTGCACGGTGCGGGAGATGTCGGAACCGTAGCCGTACCTCAGGCCGCCGAAGTCGAGGACGACCATGTCGCCGTGCCGGATGACCCGCTCGCCGGCCTCGTGGTGCGGATCGGCTCCGTTGGGGCCGGAGCCCACGACGGTGAAGTCGACCTGGGAGTGGCCGTGCGCCCGCAGCAGCCCGGCCAGGTCCTCGGCGACGTCGGTCTCCCGGCGGCCGGCGAAGGGCACGTGGAGGATCTGCGCGTACGCGGCGTCGGCGGCCTCTCCCGCCGCGGCCAGGCGCTCCAGTTCGCGCGCGTCCTTGACCGCACGGAGCATGGGCAGGCAGTCGGTGAGCGGCGCGTACGAGGTGGCCGGCAACTCCCGCTGGAGCCTCAGCAGATGCAGGGCCCAGGTGTTGTCACTCACCCCGAAGCGCCCAGCGGCGTCGAGCAGGGGCGCGGTCACGCCGTACGGGTTCTCGCCGTCGGCCCAGTCCCGCAGGGTGAGCGCGGCGGCGCCGGCGGCCTTGGCCGCGTCCGCCGCCTCCAGCGCGGGCACGACGAGCACCGGGTCCTGCCGGGCGGCCAGCACGAGCAGGGTGAGCCGCTCGGTCTCGGCGGTGGGCCGGTAACCGGTGAGGTGCGTGAGGTCCGGTCCGGGGGCGATCAGCAGCCCGGCCAGGCCCGCGTCGGCGGCGCTCCGCGCGGCCTCGGTCATCCGGGCGGCGTAGTCGTCGGCGGTGAAGGGGGCCGGGCCTTCAGATGTGGCGTCACGTGTCATACCGGCGATCCTGCCGTGAGCCGTGCGGCGAGGGCGGCGGCCGCGCCGGTCGGACGGCCCGGCGAGAGGAGCTCCGTACGGTGCACCAGGCGCGGCGCGGACACCGGGACGGCGACCCCCGCTCCGGCGGCGTCGGCCACCCGGCGCGGCAGCAGGACGAGGCCGTGCCCGGCGGTGGCGAGGGCGCACAGCGCCAGCAGATCGGTGCCCTCGTAGCGCACGGAGGCACGGGCGGCGGTGAGCGGCAGCCCCACGCCGGGGGCGTCGAGCCAGCGCGCGTCGGCGAGGTCGTCCAGCCGGACGGCGGCCCGCCCGGCGAAGGGGTGCCCGGCGGGCAGCAGGACGGCCAGCTCCTCCTGCGCCACGCCCGTCACGGTCAGCGGGGCCACGTCGGGCAGCCGCAGCGGATCGCTGGGCGCGGCCGGACCGTCGACGAGGCCGAGGTCGCAGCCGCCGGTGGCGACGGCGGCGGGCACCTCGGTCGCGGGCAGCACCCGCAGGGTGACCCCGGTGGGCGGCAGCGCGGCGAGCAGCGCGGGGCCGACGGCCAGCGGGGAGGCGGCGAGCGTGACCCGGCCGGGCGGCGCGGCGGCCAGCCGCAGCACGTCGGCGCGGGCGGCGTCGAGCCGCAGCAGCAGCGGCCCGGCGTGTTCGAGCAGCCGTGCGCCGGCCGGGGTCGGCGCGACGGGCCGGCGGGTGAGCAGCTCCGTGCGCAGGTCCCCTTCGAGGGCGGCGATGTGCTGGGAGACGGCGGACTGGGTGTAACCGAGCTCGCGCGCGGCCGCGGAGAAGGAGGAGAGCCTGGCGACGGCGACGAAGGTGCGGAGCAGGTGCGGATCCATGGGCATCAGGATCACTTATCGAAGGTGCAGGGACAATCGTTGGCGCTGAAGGCGGGCGCGCCCCCAGGATGATCTCCATGACCACCGCCGCACCCACTCCAGCCAGCAGCTTCACCACACCGGCCGCGAGGATCGCGAGGATCGCCCTCGTCGGCGACCGCTCCCCGCACGTGAAGTCCCACACCCGCGTCCCGCTCCTCCTCGACGCCCTGGCCTCCCGCGACGGGCTCGTCCTCGACGCCTACTGGATCCCCACCGCCGACGCCACGGCGCAGGCCGCCGCCGGCACCCTGGCCCGCTTCGACGCGGTGTGGGTGCTGCCCGGAAGCCCGTACGCCAGCGAGGCGGGGGCGCTGGCCGCGATCCGGGTGGCCCGCGAGGAGGGCATCCCCTTCCTCGGCACCTGCGGCGGCTTCCAGCACGCCCTGCTGGAGTACGCCCGGACGGTCTGCGGGCTGACCGGGGCCGCGCACGCCGAGAACGACCCCGGGGCCCAGGACCTGCTGATCGCTCCGCTCGCCTGCTCGCTCGTCGGGCACGAGGGCCTCGTACGGGCCGAGCCCGGCTCGCTCGCCGAGTCCGCGCTCGGCGCCGAGCGGTCGATGGAGCGCTACCACTGCAACTACGGGCCCGCGCCCCGCCACCTGCCGGCCCTCACCGCGCACGGCCTGCGCCTGTCGGGGCACGACGAGGACGGGCAGGTGCGCATCGCGGAGCTGCCGGGGCACCCCTTCTTCCTGGCCACGCTGTTCCAGCCCGAGCTGCACGGGGACGGGACGCGGCCGCACCCGATCGTCCGGGCCCTCGCCGTGGCGGCCGTCGCACGCGCCACCCGGCGCACGGAGGGCTCCGGCGACCGGTTCGCCGCCGCCCTCGCCGCCACCTTCGCCGGCAGCCGGTCCGCCGGATAACGCGTCGCGGGACCACCCTTCTGATCGGCTATGCTGTGCTTGCACATCGAACGGGCGGTCCGCCGCCCTTCGTGGTGGGTGTAGCTCAGTTGGTAGAGCACCTGGTTGTGGTCCAGGTGGCCGCGGGTTCAAGTCCCGTCACTCACCCTGTTGATCCCGTGAGGGGTACGAGGTTTCCTCGTACCCCTCACGGGCGTTTCCGGGGTTCCGACGCGCGCAGGAAGGCCTCGACCTCGGTCGCGAGGGCCACCGGGGTCTCGTGCGGCGGGTAGTGGCCGGCGCCGGGGAGGGTGTGGATCCGGCAGTGCGGGTACCAGACCTGCCAGGTGGCGCGCATCACGTCGGCGGTGAGCGCGAGGTCGTACTCCCCGACGAGGACCAGCACCGGGACGGTGTTGCCCTTCACCGCCGGGGACAGGTCGAGCGCCTGCCAGCTCTCGAGGTAGGCGGCGAAGGCCTCGGGGCGGGAGGCCTCCAGGGAGTGGGCGACCATGCGCTCCAGCCAGTAGCGGCTCGCCCGGTGGCCGGTGACCAGGTCGAGGATGGTCCGGCGCTTGCCGGGGTCCTGCGCGGCGCCGTAGAAGAGGGCGTGGGTCGCGTCGTCCATCGCGTAGGGCCCGGCGGGGACCGGGTTGATCCCGACGAGCTTCTCGATCCGCTCGGGGGCCCGGACGAGGACCTGCTGGGCCGCCTTGCCGCCCATGGAGTGGCCGAGCAGGGAGAAGGTGTCCCAGCCGAGCTGATCGGCGAGTTCGAGGACGTCGTCGGCGATCTCGGGCAGGCTGTGGCGGCCGGGGACGTCACGGCGCTCGCCGTAGCCGCGGTAGTCGAGGAAGGCGTACGAGAACCCCTCGGGGTCCAAGTAGTCGAGCACGGAGCCCCAGTTGGCGGTGGTGCCGAACCAGTCGTGCAGGACGATGACGCGGACGGGTCCGGTGCCGATCCGGCGGTGGGCGATGGCCATGCGTTCTCCCTCGGTGACGGGGGGCGGTGCAACCGACGCCGTACGTTCTGCCCGCCGGCCCGGCGGTCACACCTGCCGCCCACCGCGCCCGCGGCCACCGCCCCGCGGACCTCGCGGCCCTCGGAGCGACGGCTGCCGAGCGCGGCGGGAGAGCAGGTCAGACGGTCCTGATCGCCGGGTCGGAGACGCCCGGCGCTCCCGTCTCGACGTGGCCCGCGAAGCGGCGCAGGAAGGTGCTGTCCGCGTCGGAGACGACCTTCACGTCGTACCAGCGGCCCGTGGCGGCCAGGTCCGCCGTGTACGCGGCCGTACCGCCCGCCGCGACCCGCAGGGTCTGGGTCGCACCGCCGTAGGAGTTGGTCACCGTGAGGTTGACCGCGGTGGAGCCGGAGTTGGTCAGGGTCAGCCTGAGGTTTCCGGTGGCCGCGTCGTGGCGGGCCGTGACCTCGGGGCCGGCCTTCTTCGCCGGGCCCTTCCAGGTGCGCAGGAAGCCGTTGGGGCCCCACACCGTCAGGTTGATCTGGTTGCCGGTGGAGCTGCTGGTCGACCAGGTGTCCGAGAGGGTCTTGCCCGCCTCGACCGTGTACGGCCAGGGGCCGTCGGTGCGGTTGCCCGAGGTGCTGTGGAAGTGGGCGCCGAGGGCGGGACCCGACGCGAAGGTCAGGGTGAACTTGCCCGTGGAGGTGGTGGCCCTGCCGTCCACGTACGGCTGGTAGCCCAGCGCGCGGGTCGGCTTGGAGCCCGCCTCCTGCTTCGGCAGCGTGCCGGTCGCCGGCGGGGTCGGGTGGTAGGAGGGGTGGCGCTCCTTGTCCGGCGGGACGTACCCGGCCGTGGACGGCAGCGCGGCGGGCACGGCGTCGGCCCGGGTGAAGTCGAACGCCGAGGTGAGGTCGCCGCACACGGCGCGGCGCCACGGCGAGATGTTGGGCTCCTGCACCCCGAAGCGCTTCTCCATGAAGCGGATCACCGAGGTGTGGTCGAAGGTCTCGGAGCAGACGTAGCCGCCCTTGCTCCACGGGGAGACGACGATCATCGGGACGCGCGGGCCGAGCCCGTAGGGTCCGGCCGCGTAGCCGGCGCCCCCGTTGTAGAGGTCGCCGGTGACGCTCGCCGTGGACAGGCCCCACGCCGAGGAGGCCGGCGGGTACGGCGGCACCACGTGGTCGAAGAAGCCGTCGTTCTCGTCGTAGGTGAGGAACAGGGCGGTCTTCGCCCACACCGCCGGGTTCGCCGTCAGCGCGTCCAGGACCTGCGAGATGTACCAGGCGCCGAAGTTCGTCGGCCAGTTCGAGTGCTCGCTGAAGGCCTCGGGGGCGGCGATCCAGGACACCTGCGGCAGGGAGCCGTTCACCACGTCCGCGCGCAGCCGGTCGAAGTAGCCCTCCCCGGCCTTGACGTCGGTGCCGGTGCGCGCCTTCTCGTACAGGGCGCTGCCGGGCTGGGCGTTGCGGTAGTTGTTGAAGTACAGCAGCGAGTTGTCGCCGTAGTTGCCGCGGAAGGCGTCGTTGATCCAGCCCCAGTGCCCGGCCGCGTTCAGGCCGTCGCCGACGTCCTGGTAGACCTTCCACGAGACCCCGGCGCTCTCCAGTCGCTCGGGGTACGTCTTCCAGCCGTAGCCGGCCTCCTGGTTGCCGAGGACCGGGCCGCCGCCCACGCCGTCGTTGCCCGTGTAACCCGTCCACATGTAGTAGCGGTTGGGGTCGGTGGCGCCGATGAAGGAGCAGTGGTAGGCGTCGCACACGGTGAAGGCGTCGGCGAGGGCGTAGTGGAAGGGGATGTCCTTGCGGGTCATGTACGACATGGTCGTGGCGGTCTTGGCCGGCACCCACTTGTCGTACTTGCCGTTGTTGTAGGCCTGGTGGCCGCCGGCCCAGTCGTGGTCCAGGCCCTCCAGGAACTGCATCCCGAGGTCCTGGACCTGCGGGTTGAAGGGCAGGACGTCCTTGGTCCCGTTGGACTGGTAGAAGACCGGCTTGCCGTTGTCCTGGATGACCGGCCGCGGGTCGCCGAAGCCCCGGACGCCCTTCATCGCGCCGAAGTAGTGGTCGAAGGAGCGGTTCTCCTGCATGAGGACCACGATGTGCTCGATGTCCTGGATCGTTCCGGTGGTGCCCTGCGCCGGGATGGCGGCGGCCCGCGCGATGCTGTCGTTCAGCATCGTGAGGGCGGCCGTGCCGCCGGCTATCTGCAGGAACCTGCGACGGTTGAGTTCTGCCATGGCGTGACGACCTCTGCGGGTGAGGGGGGAGGCGAGGGGGCGCCCCAAGGACAGCGGTCCCGGGGGACCGGACGGAGATCCTTGTCCGACACCTGGCCGTACAGCCGGAGAACGAAAGGTCGCTCCTCCACGGCCCACGCGTCTGGCGAAGACGGTAGGCGAACCACTCACCGCACAACAGCCCCTGTCGGCACGCTCCTTCGAGGTCAGGGGGGCCGGTCGGGGTACTCATCCGGCCCGTGCGCCCATCTGAGCATCCGTACTCATGCCCGCAAGGTGGCGGCTTGTCATCGTGTGGGCATGTCCTTTCAGCCAAGTGAACCGCGGCCGCGCGCCGGGATAACCGCCGTCGGCAGCCTGTTGCCCGACGACGCGCTGTCCTCGGACGCCCTTCAGCGGGAGGTGACGCGCGGCAGTGGTCTGACGCTGCCGCCGAGACTGCTGACGCAGGCGACCGGAATCGTCTCCCGCCGCGTCGCCGCCGAGGGGGTGTACGCCTCCACGCTGGCCGTGGGCGCCGCCCGCCGGGCCCTGGCCCGCGCCGGGCTCGGCCCGCTCGACCTCGACCTGCTGGTCTTCGCCTCCGCCTCCCGGGACATGGTCGAGCCCGCCACCGCGCACATCGTGCAGGAGCGGCTGGGCTCGCGGGCCCACGCCCTGGACGTCACGAACGCCTGCAACAGCTTCGTCAACGGGATCGACCTGGCCCGCTCCATGATCCTCGCCGGGCGGGCGCGGCGGGCCCTGGTGGTCACCGGCGAGACGCCGAGCCGGGCCGTGCGGCGCACGCCCGCCGACCTGGCGGAGTTCCGCAGCGGCTTCGCCGGCTACACCTTCGGCGACGCGGGGGCGGCCGTCGTCGTGGAGGCCGTGGAGCGCGGCGGGATCCTCGACGTGGACACCGAGACCCACTCGGAGCACTGGGAGGTCGGGGGCATCCCGGGCGGCGGGTCCCGGCACCCGCGCGGGGACGCGTACACCTACTTCCGCGGCGACGGCCACGAGCTGCGGGGCGTCTTCGAGAAGGTGGGCACCGCCGTCATCGACCGGACGCTGCACCGCACGGGGATGGACTGGGACGGCTTCGCCAGGGTGCTGGTGCACCAGGTGACGGTGCCGTACCTGGAGCGGTTCGCGGAGCTGACGGGGGTGCCGGCGGAGAAGCTGGTGGTGACCGTGCCCGAGCTCGGCAACGTCGCGAGCGCGAGCATCGGCGTCCAGCTGGACCGGGTGTTCGACGAACTGGAGCCGGGGGAAAAGGTGTTGTTCGTCGGTCTGGGCGGCGGCATCAGCATCATGACGATGGTCTGGGAGAAGTCGTGAGCCGGATGTGGGTAGTGGTGCCCGCGCACGAGGAGGAGGCCCGGCTCGCGGACACGCTGCGGGCCCTCGCGGCCCAACGGGACGCCGACTTCACCCTGTTGGTCGTCGACAACGCCTCGACGGACCGGACCGGGGCGATCGCCCGGGAGTTCGCGGCGGCTGCGCCCTTCCCGGTGGAAGTGATCGAGGAGCCGGAGAAGGGCGTCGGCTCCGCCGTGGACACCGGCTTCCGGTACGCGATCGGCCGGGGCGCGGCCCTTCTCGCCCGCACCGACGCCGACTGCCTTCCAGGGCCCGGCTGGACGGGCGCCGCGCGGGCCGCGCTCACGCACAGTCCCGGACTGGTCTGCGGGCGGATCGTGGCCCGCCGCGACGAACACGGCCCGCTCGGCCGGGCCGGTTTCCGGCTGCTCGTGGCGCTCGCCGCGCTCTTCGGGCGGCTGCGGCCGGCGCACTCACGGCGGGGCGGCTACCGGGCCCCCTACCGCATGCACGCCGGGAACAACATGGCGATCACCGCCGAGCTGTACCTGGCCGTCGGCGGCATGCCCCGGCGTCCCTCGCCGACCGACCGGCTCTTCCTCAACGCCGTACGCCGCCACACCGACCGGATCGCGCACTGCCCGGCGATGGTCGTGGAGAACTCCACGCGGCGCCTGCGGGCCTACGGGCTCGCCGGCACCGCCCGCTGGTACCTCGACCAGGGCAGCGGCCGCCACGGAACGGACCCCCGCTGATGCTCGACCGACTCGACCACGCCCTGCGCAGCCGTCCCGAGCGGCCCGCCGTCCTGGCCGCCACCGCCACCGGCGCCACCCGGGTACGCGCCACCCGCGGCGAACTCGCCGAGCTGGCCGACGCCTTCGCGGCCGCGCTGCACGCGCGCGGGTTGCGCGCCGGGGACACCGTCGGCGTCGCGGTGCGCCCCGGGCCCCGGGCGCTGGCCGTGCTGCTCGCCCTGTGGCGGCTCGGGCTGCGCGGGGCCGTCCTGGACCCGGGCGCGGGGCCCGACGTCCTGCGGGCCCGCCTCGCGCTGGCCCGGCCCTCGCTGGTGCTGGCCGACGCGGCCGCGCAGGCGGTGGCGGGCTGGGCGCGGCCGCTGGCCCGCCGGGCCCGGCTCGCGCTGCCGGACCTGGCCGAGCTGGGTCCGGTGGCCACGGTCGGGCCGCGGCTGCCGGGCTGCGCCCCGGCGCTGGACCTGGCGGCGCCGCGGCTCGGCGTGCCCGCCCGCGCCGAGGTGGACGGTGACGCCGACGCGGTGATCGTGTTCACCTCCGGGACCACCTCGCGGCCGCGCGCCGTCGTGCACACCCGGGCGAGCCTGTCGGCCGGGATGGCGACGGTCTCCTCCCTCTTCGACGCCAGCGGGGACCGGCCCGTGCTCGGCGGCACCTTCTTCGTGCTGGTGCCCTCGCTGACGCGGGGCGCGCCCGTCGCCCTCCCGGCCGGCCACCCGCGCGTGCTGGCCAGGCAGTTGGACCGGCTGCGGCCCCAGGACACCTATCTGACCCCGCCGCGGCTGCGGGACGCCCT
Organism: Streptomyces sp. NPDC045695; assembly: GCF_056432025.1. Lineage (NCBI taxonomy): Bacteria > Bacillati > Actinomycetota > Actinomycetes > Kitasatosporales > Streptomycetaceae > Streptomyces > Streptomyces sp. NPDC045695. The sequence goes on along the minus strand of NZ_JBWKJU010000010.1, from coordinate 262,057 downwards.
GGCCGCGGGTGCCCGCTTCCACGGCCGGGTGTGGACGGGCTCGGCCCCGGCCGGCGCCGGGCTGCTGGAGCGCGTGCGGACCGCGGGCGCGGCCGAGGCCTGGGGGGTGTACGCGCTCACCGAGCTGTTCCCGGCCGCCGCGGTCGAGGCGCGGGAGAAGTCGGCCTTCGACGGCGCGGGCGACCTGGTCGGCGCCCCGCTGCCCGGTGTGCGCGCCCGGACCGACGCGGACGGCCAGCTGCTGCTGGCCGGGGCCGCGGCCCGCCACCGCTACCTGGGCGAGGAGCCCGACCCGTGGGTGCGTACGGGCGACCGGGCGCGCCTGGACGGCGCCGGCCGCATCGTGCTGGGCGGCAGGTGCAAGGACATGGTGCTGCGCCGGGCGGAGAACATCTACCCGGGGCTGTACGAGCCCGCCCTGCACGTGCCCGGGGTGGAGTTGGCCGTGCTCGTCGGGATTCCCGCGGGCGACGGCGACGAACGGCTGGTGGCCGTCGTACAGCCGCAGCGCGGCGCGGACGAACCGGCCCTGCGCGCCGCTCTGGCCGAGCCGGTCGGGCGGATGGGCACGGCTCGCCCGGACGAGGTGCTCCTCGCGCGGATCCCGCTGTCGGGGCGCTCGCGCAAGCCGGACCGCGCGGCGACCGCCGCCCTCGCGGCGCGGCGCCTGGGGGTGCCGGCATGACCGCCGGGTCCCACGCACGGGCGCGCCGCCGCGACCGCCGGGTCTATCTGGGCAGCCATCCCCTGCTGTTCGGGCTGCTCGCCGCCACCCGCGGGCGGCCCGTGCGCCGCCTCGGCGGCACGCTGCTGGTCCACGGGGCGGACGCCTACCGGGAGGCGCTGACGCGGCTGCCGCTCGACCGGACGGCGGCCGGTACGACGGGCGCCGCCGCGCGCTCCGCCCTGCGCGGCGGCGGGGGCGTGCTGTTCGACCAGGAGGGCGGCGGGCACCGGGCGGACCGGCGGGACCTGGCGGGCGGGCTCGGCGCGGCCGGGGTGGAGCAGCTGCGGGCGGGCTGGCAGCCGTTGCTCGTACGCCGCCTGGCGCCGCTGTCGCGGGACGGCGAGGTCGACCTCGTCGACCTGGCGCGCGAGCTCGCCGGGTCGGTGGTGTGCGAACTGCTGGGCTGCGCCGCCGATCCGCGGGACGTGGCGCGGGCCGCCGCCGAGGCCGCGGCCGCCTCCGTACGCAGTCACCTGCCCGGGCCGCGCCGGCCGCGCGCCGAGGCGGCCGCGGCCCGGGCGGCCGACCGGCTGCGGCGGCTCCTGGGCCCGGCCGAGGAGGCGCGGGCCGCGATGGTGGCGGTGGCCGCGGTCAACACCACCGTCGCCGCGCTCCCCCGGGCCGTGGCCTGGTGCGCCGACGCGGGTCTGTGGGGGCAGGCGGCGGACGGGGCGCTGCGGCCGGCGCTGGCCGAGGAGCTGCTGCGGGTCACCGCGGCCTCGCCGCTGCTGCCGCGGGTGGCCGCGGCGGACGGCGCGGTCGGCGGCTGTCCGGTGCGCGGCGGCGAGCGGCTGCTGCTGGTCGCCCGGCATGCGGCGCAGGCGCACCGGCGCGACCCGGACGCCGCCCGGCCCGCCGGCCCGGCCGCGGCCGGGCTGGTGTTCGGGGCCGGGCCGCACGCGTGCCCGGGGGCCCGGCTGGCCCGCGTCCAGCTGGCCGACGTGCTGGCGGCGCTGGCCCCGCACCGGCCGGTGGTGACGCGGGCCCGCGTGGACCGGGGGGCGGCGCTGCCCGGCTGGCGTTCCCTGACCGTCCGGGCGGGCTCGTGAGGGCCCGGGTCGCGGTGACCGGGGCGAGCGGTTTCTGCGGCGGGCACGTGGCCCGGGCGGCCGCCGCGCGCGGGGCGGAGGTGGTCTGCCTGGGCCGCAGGCCCGGCCCGGTGGGGGAACACCGCTTCTGGGACGCCGCGTACGGGGAGCCGGATCTCGCCGGGGCGGACGTGGTCGTGCACTGCGCGGCGGCGGTCGGTGATCCGGCGCCCGGCTCACCGGCGGAGGCACACATGCGCGAGGTCAACGTGGACGGCACCCGGCGGCTGTTCGCGGCCGCCGGCGGGCGGCCCGTGGTCTGGGTGAGCAGCGCCAGCGTCTACGACCCGCGCCTCGACCGGAGCCTGGTCGGCGAGGACCATCCCCGCGCCGGCCACCTCAACGCCTACGGGCGGACCAAGGCGGCGGGCGAGGCCCTGGCCTTGGCCGCGGGGGCGGTGGTGCTGCGGCCCCGGGCCGTCTACGGCCCCGGTGACACCCAGTTGCTGCCCCGGCTGCTCTCCCGGGTCCGGGCCGGGACCCTGCTGCTGCCGGGCCCGGACGTGCGCCTGAGCCTGACGGCGGTGGAGAACCTGACCGAGGCGTGTCTGCTGGCCCCGGGATGGGCTCCGGGGGCGTACAACATCGCCGATGCCGAGCCGTACGCCCGTGACGACGCGGTCCGCGCGGTCCTGCGGGCCCACGGCGTGCGGGCCCGGATCCGCCACCTGCCGCTGGGCGTGGCCCGGGCGGCGGCCCGCGTCGCGCAGGCCGCGGCGAGGGGCGAACCGGCCCTCAGCCGCTACGCGGTGGACCAGCTGGCCCGCCCGGTGGTCCTGGACCTCACCCGGGCCCGGTCGCGGGGCTGGAGTCCGGGCCGGAACCTGGCGGACTACCTGGCGTCGGTGGCCGCGGCCGGCCCGGGGGTCAGCCGCTGACGGCCGCCGGGACCCCGGACCGCACGATGAGCAGGTCCAGGAGCGCGAGGAGGGAGGCGCGGACGTCCGTGCGGGAGCGGGCGTCGAGCATGAGGACGGGCGTGTTCGGATCGCGCAGGTGCAGGGCCGCACCGATCTCCTGCGCGGTGTACGGCTGTTCGCCGTGGAAGCAGTTCGCCGCGACCACGAAGGGCAGTCCGCGGCTCTCGAAGAAGTCGACGGCCGGGAAGCTGCGGTCCAGGCGCCGCGTGTCGACCAGGACGATCGCCCCGAGCGCCCCGGACAGCAGGTCGTCCCACATGAACCAGAAGCGTTCCTGGCCCGGCGTGCCGAACAGGTAGAGGACGACTCCGGCGTCGGTGAGGGTGATCCGGCCGAAGTCCATCGCCACGGTGGTGACCGTCTTGGACTCGATGCCGTCGAGGTCGTCGACGCCGACCCCCGCCGCCGTCAGCCTCTCCTCCGTACGCAGCGGCTCGATCTCGGAGATCGTCTCCACCAGGGTCGTCTTGCCGACTCCGAATCCGCCGGCGACGAGGATCTTGACCGGGGCCGGTTCCTGGGGGGCGGGCGTGTCATATCCGGGCAAGGTTGTCCCTGATTCTCATGAGCAGGTGGACGTTGGTGGTCTCGGCGCCCTCCAGGGGCGGCCGGTGGTGGACCAGCCCGCGGTCGGCGAGTTCGCCGAGGAGCAGCGTCATCGGGGTGAGACGGATGTTCATCCGCGCCGCTATCTCGGCGACCGCACGGCCGCCCGGCGGCGCGCACAGGGCGAGGACGTCCTGCCACTCGGTGGGCAGTCCGGCGTCGGCGTCCGCGGCGACCGCCGCCGTGATCGTGGTGTCCATGGTGAGGACGGTGTGCGGCACGGCCGTACGCCCGTCGGTCAGGGCGTACAGCCGTGTCCGGCGGCCGCTCGCGGGCTGGGGCTCGTCCTGCGGCATCAGGCGTTCGGCACCTGGGCGCGCTCGGGGGTGCCCAGCCACTCGCCGAGCGCCTGGGCGGTCCGTACGGCCTCGCCGCCGAGCTCCCCGAGCCGCGCCTTGCGGGAGGTCACCACGATGAGCGTGCTGCCCTCGCCGCATCCGACGATGCAGAGGTACCGGTCGTCCATCTCGACCAGCTGGCGGATGACGCGGCCGCCGTCGATCTCCCGGGATATCGCCTTCATCGTGGCCGCGATGCCGGAGGCGGCGGCCGCCATCCGCTCGGCCTGGGGCTCGTCCAGCAGGTAGGCGCTGAGTTTGATGCCGTCGTTGGACAGGAGCACCGCTCCCTGGATGCCGGCGATCCTGCTCAGGTTGTTGTCCAGCACGCTGTAGATCATGTCGTTGGATGCCGCGGTGTTCGGTGAAGTAGTCATGGCTGATCCCGTCGGAGCTCTTCTTCCACTGTCTGGGTCCCGTGTTCGTAGTCCGCCCAGGCGTCGGCCACCTCTTCGGGTGTCTCCGTGTCCGGCCGGACGGCGGCCTGCGGTACGCGGGGGGCGCGCAGCTGTTCGGCGATGTGGGTCTGCGGCACGCGCTCGGGGAGGGCCGGTCGCGTGGGACCGTCCGCCGGGGCCGGCCGGACGGCGGGCTCGGGCGCGGGCTCGGGCGCGGGCTCGGGCGCGGGCTCGGGCACGGGCTCGGGCGCGGGCTCGGGGGGCGCGGGCTGGGCCGCGGGCGCCGTCGGACGGCGGCTCGGCAGCCCGGCGGCCGTGTGCAGGACCAGCTCGGGCGCCCGTTCCTCGCACGCGTCCGGGGCGGCGGTCGGCGCGGGCACCGGGGGCGCTGCCGGGGCCGGGGTCGGGGCCGCGGGCGCGGGATCGCGCGGTGCGTCCCCTTCGGTCGCCACCAGCAGCTCCCCGGGGATGATCACCACGGCGGAGGTCCCTCCGTACACCGAGCGGCGCAGGGTGACCGTCGCCCCGAGCTGGTCGGCGAGGTGGCCGACCACGAAGAGCCCGAGCCGGTGCGCGTTCTGCGCCAGGACGGAGTACGGCGGGGCTTGGTGCAGGCGCCCGTTCATCTCCTCGTACCGCTCGGCGCTCACGCGTGGCCCGCGGTCCTCGATCTCCACCGACAGCCCGTCCGCGACCACTTCGGCGCGGATGACCACCTTCGAGCGCGGCGGGGAGAAGCGGGTGGCGTTGTCCAGCAGCTCGGCGAGCAGGTGGCTGACCTGGCTGATCACCCGCGGTTCCACGCTGGTCTCGTCCAGGGCCTGCCGCTCGATGCGCCGGAAGTCCTCGACCTCCGCGGCGGCTTCGCGCAGCAGGTCGGCGATGCGCATGGGCTCGGTGTGCGGGTCGGGGACCTCGCCGCCCGCCAGGATGAGGAGGTTCTCGATCTGCCGCCGCATGCCCACCGTCAGCTGGTCGGACCGCATCAGCTGGGCGAGCAGCGCCTCGTCGTGGCCGAAGGCGTCCTGGATGTCCTCGGTGAGGCTCAGCTGGCGGCTGACCAGGTTTCCGGTGCGCGAGGCGATGCCCGAGGCGAACAGGCCGAACCCGTGGCGCTCGGCCGCGAGCTGGCGGTGCCCGTCGACGGACACGGCCACGGCCCGGGCGAACGCGTCGCTGATGCGGCCGACCTCGTCCCGGTCCCCGCGCACCGCCGGCAGCACCCCGGCGTCGACGGACTGGCCGCGCTGCAGCCGGGAGACGACGTCGGGCAGGGTCTCCTCGGCGACGGTCACCGTCCGTTCGTGCAGGTCGTCCAGGCGGCGGAGCACCGACCGCGTGGTGAACACGACGACGATCACCACGATGAGCAGGCCGCCGCTGCTTCCCCCGACGAGCCAGGCGACCTCGGTCTCCAGCTCCGCGGCCTTGGCATCGCCGCGCGTGAGCACCTTCCGCGCACGGTCGACGTTGAGCGTGGCCATCTGCACCGAGAAGTTGGCGTGCGCGGACCGCCAGCCCGTGACCTCGGCGGGCAGCTTGACGCCGGACGCGGTGTCCGTGTGCCCGGAGATGACCGCGTTCTCGATGTGCGTCTTCTTCTGCCAGTCCGGGGAGGCGACGATCCGCTCGTAGAAGCGCCGGTCCCCGTCGGACAGATAGGGCACGACCCAGGTCTGGTACAGGTGCCGGTGGGCTCCCATGGCACTGACGAACTGGTCGAACCCGGCGGTGTCCAGTTCCCTGGCCGGTCCGGCCAGGGCCAGGAGCGTGTCCTCGCGCGCCAGCATCTCGGTGGCGGAGAGCATGGACACCACGGGCCGGGTCTCCTGGACCAGTTCGGCGTCCTGCGCGTGGCTGAACTCCTGCTGGTACACCTGGATGACCGCGCCGATCACCCCGGTGTAGTAGGCGAGGGTGCTGTCGGCGCCTCCGGTACGGGCGTCCGCGCGCTGGCGGTAGGCGGCCAGGCCGTCGAGCCACCGGTTCACCTCACCGAAGGAGGCGTGCGCATCACCCGCCAGCCGGCGGAATTCGGCCGCGGCCCGGTCCGCGGCCTCCCGGCGGATGCGCAGCTCGTCCTCGGCCCCCGCGGTGCCCGCCCACCGCGCGGCGGTCGCCGTCCGCTCGGCCTGCATGTCGACCATGAGCGTGTAGAGCGGTGCGCCGATCCGTTCGGCGGCCGCGACATCGGCCCGCAGGTGGTTCGACTGCTCCAGCAACCGCCCCGCGGTGACGGCCACTTGGGCGCCCATCGCCACGGTGGGAAGCACGGCCAGCCAGATGAGCAGGGTGCGCAGGCGTACGGTGCGCCGCCGACGGGTCGTCGACTGCCCTGCTGCGTCTTCGGGTTCTATGGGAGACATCGGACCTCGGGGACGGGGATGGCCGGGGGCCGATCATAACCAGCCATGACGAGGAAACAGATAGGTGTCTTCCGCGATCAAAGCGTGCTATTGGCGGCGGACCGGAACAGGCGAGAGACCTGATCGGAATCGAACCGCGACGTCCCCGACACGTCCCCGACACCAGAACGGGCCCTCCCCACCGGCCCGGGTGGGAAGGGCCCGACGGTGCGCGGGGTCAGCCCTCGTCGGAGGCCGGGGTCAGGCGCAGCGAGATCGAGTTGATGCAGTACCGCTGGTCCGTGGGCGTGGGGTAGCCCTCGCCCTCGAAGACGTGGCCCAGGTGGGAGCCGCACGTCGCGCAGCGGACCTCGGTGCGGACCATGCCGTGCGAGGTGTCGGCGATCAGCTCGACCGCGTCGGTGTCCTTCGGGTCGAAGAAGGACGGCCAGCCGCAGTGCGACTCGAACTTCTCCGAGGAGCGGAACAGCTCGGCCCCGCAGCCCCGGCAGGAGTAGACGCCCTCCGTCTTGGTGTCCGTGTACTCACCGCGGAAGGCGGGCTCCGTGCCGGCGAGGCGCAGCACCTGGTACTCGGACGGGGTCAGCTCCGCCTGCCACTGCTCGTCCGTCTTCTCGACCTCGTACGCCATGACGTCCCGCTCCCTCAGTTCGACAGGCGGGCGAGGATCTGCGGTCCCAGATCCGTGACGTCGCCCGCCCCCATGGTGAGAACGAGATCACCGGGCTTGGCCATTCCCGCGATGACGTCGGCGACGGCTTCCTTGGAGTGCTCGGCGGTGACGTCGGCTCCGGCCGCGCGGGCGGCGGCGATGATGAGCTCGCTGGTGACGCCCGGGATCGGGTCCTCGCGTGCCGGGTAGACGTCCAAGACCACGGAGGCGTCGGCGAGGGCCAGCGCCTGGCCCATCTCCTTGCCCAGCTCCTGGGTGCGGGAGAAGAGGTGCGGCTGGAAGACGACCAGGATCCGCTCGTCCCCGGCGGCTCCGCGGATGGCCTCCAGGTCGGCGGTCATCTCGGTGGGGTGGTGCGCGTAGGAGTCGATGACCTGGACGCCCGCGGCCTCGCCCTTGAGCTGGAGGCGGCGCTTGACGCCGGTGTACTTGCCGAGCGCGGAGGCGAGGTTGTGCGCCGGGATGCCGAGGGCCACACCGGCGGCGAGGGCCGCGACGGCGTTGTGCGCGTAGTGGCGGCCGGGCACCGAGACGGTGAAGGTGAGCATCCGCCCGTCCAGGACGACCGTGACCTCGCTGGTCAGCCCGCGCGGGGTGATCTTCGTGATCCGGACGTCGGCCTCGGGCTCCTCGCCGTAGGTGACGACGTTGAGGCCCTCACGGCCGGCGACGCGGCGGGCGATCTCGGCCGCGCCCTCCTGGCCGTGGGCGACGACCAGGGTGCCGCCGGGCACGACCTTGCCGACGAAGGTCTCGAAGGACTCGTAGATCTCCTCGATCGACGCGTAGTTCGCGTGGTGGTCGAGCTCCGCGTTGAGGATGATCGCGACCTGCGGGCTGTACTTGTGGAAGGTGCGGTCGCTTTCGTCCGCCTCGGCCACGAAGACGTCGCCCTCGCCGTGGTGGGCGTTGGAGCCGGGGGCGTCCAGGTCGCCGCCGATGGCGTACGAGGGGTCCAGGCCCAGGGCCGAGAGGGACACCGCCAGCATCGAGGTGGTGGTGGTCTTGCCGTGCGTACCGGCGACGGCGATCGGGCGCAGCCCGTCCATCAGGGCGGCGAGGGCGTCGGAGCGGTGCACGACGGGGATGCCGAGCTCGGCCGCGCGGGCCAGCTCGGGGTTGTCGGCGCGGATGGCACTGGAGACGACCACGCAGGTGGAGTCGGCGGCGAGGTTGCCGGCCGCGTGCCCGCCGTGGACCGTGGCGCCGTGGGCGCGCAGCGCCTGGGCGGTCTCGGAGTCACCACGGGTGTCGCTGCCGGCGACCCGTGCGCCGCGCTGGGCCAGGATCTTCGCGATGCCGGACATCCCGGCGCCGCCGATGCCGATGAAGTGGGGCCGTTCCATGGCGGTCGGCAGGCCGGGCTTCATTCAGGTCGCTCCAGGATCGTGGGTGGCGGTGGTGCTTTCGGGCTCTGACGCCCCAAGCCTATTCGTTGTGGGCGAAGAGCTTGAGCACGGGAACGCCGACCTTGTGGCGCGCCCGGGAGGCCCAGTCCCGGTGGAAGAACTCCTCCACGAAGTGCGGAGCGGTCAGAACGATCACCTCGTCGGCGCCGGTCTCCTCCACGACCGCCTTCAGCTTGTCGAGCGGGTGGTGCTCGACGATCTGCCCGGTGGCGCTGGCGCCCTTCTGGCGCAGGGCGTTCAGGGAGTGCGCGAGGGCGTGCGCCGCGGGGCCGAGGGCCGCCTCCCCCTCGGGCTCGTCGGCCTCGCGGATGGCCTCGGGCAGTTCACCGAGCGCTACGTCGTCGATGGCGCGCAGCAGTCGGTCCTGGTCGCCCCGGGGCTGCATGAGGACGACGAACGAGACCTGGTCGTCCCCGTGCAGGGTGGTGACGAAGTCCACGTCCACCGCGGTCAGGGGCTGCTCGATCATCAATACGCTCGTGAACACGGACGCCCTCTCCTTCATGGGCCGAGGCCGGCTGGCCGGCCCCCTGCGGAAACCATTCCGCCCCGCTGTGGCGCGGGACGTTGCGCAGTTATGTGTGCCCAGGTTCGTGCCCGATGGAAGCTGAGCGGAACGAGAAATTCCGCTTCTTTTCAGATCCGACGGTAGCTCGTGAAGAGGAACCCGGCCTCTTCCAGTACGCAGGCGGGCGCGAGCCGGTGCGGAACCGTGACGGAGGGGCCGCCGGCGATCCGCTGGGCGTCACCCGCCGTGAGCATCGGGGAGATCGTCAGGCACAGCTCGTCCAGGGCGTCGGCGGCCACGATCTGGCCCAGCAGCCGGGGCCCGCCCTCGGTGAGCTGGCGGCGCAGCCCCCGGGCGGCGAGCTCCCGCACGGCCCGGGCCGTGTCCACGGCCGTGCCCTCGCCCGCCACCACGACCTCGACGCCGGCCTTGAGGGCCTCGGCCACCCGCCCTGCGGGCGCGGCGGCCCCGGTGACCACCAGGGTCGGCACCAGCGGGGAGGTGAAGAGGGGGAGGGAGAAGTCCAGGTCCAGGCTGGCGGTGACCACGGCGATGGCCGGGGCCGGGCCCTGTCCGGCGGCCTCGCGGCGCGCCGCGAAGGCCTCCCGGGCGCGGGCCGGGCGGTAGCCCTCCTGACGAACCGTTTCCGCGCCGACGACCACCACGTCGGCCAGCGCCCGCAGGGTGCCGAAGATCCGCATGTCGGTCTCGCCGGAGATGGGCTGCGAGCGGCCGTCGTGCTGGGCGGCCCCGTCCAGGGTGGACACCATGTTGGCCCGCAGCCAGTGCCCGTCGGCCCCGAGCGGGGGGTAGGCGTAGGCCTCCGCGATCTCGTCCAGCGACCACTCCCGGTCGGCGGGGTCCTGGGACGGGGCTGATGTCTGATCGGTCACAGGGAACAGGCGTCGCATCGGTGCAGTGTGCCACGCCCCGTAGAGTTAAGAGCTGTGTCAACATCACTCTCCACCTCTGGTCACACCACCGGGCGGCCTCCGATAGCCGACGCGGGCCCGCAGGCCCTGTGTGCGCGCGAGCCGCGAGTGCCCGCCGAACGGCTGGTGGCCGAGATGGTGCCGCCGCCGCGGTTCGACTCGGTGCGCTTCGACACGTACGACCCGGACCCCACCCAGCCGAGCCAGCGCGAGGCCGTCACCGTGCTGAGCGGCTTCGCCGCCGGGCTCGGCGGGGCGCACGCGAGCGGCGCGGGCAAGAAGCGCTGGTTCTCCAAGAAGCCGGCGGCCCCCGCCGGCCCGCGCGGGGTCTACCTCGACGGCGGCTACGGCGTCGGCAAGACCCACCTGCTCGCCTCCCTGTGGCACGCCACCCCGGCCGAGCCCGCGCTCAAGGCCTTCGGCACCTTCGTGGAGCTGACGAACCTGGTCGGCGCGCTCGGCTTCCAGCAGACCGTGGCGACCCTGGGCGGGCACCGGCTGCTGTGCATCGACGAGTTCGAGCTGGACGACCCGGGCGACACCGTACTGGTGTCCTCGCTGCTCAGCCGCCTGGTCGAGCAGGGCGTGGCGCTGGCCGCCACCTCCAACACGCTGCCCGGCAAGCTCGGCGAGGGCCGCTTCGCCGCCGCCGACTTCCTGCGGGAGATCCAAGGGCTCTCGGCGCACTTCCGGCCGCTGCGCATCGACGGCCAGGACTACCGCCACCGCGGCCTGCCCGAGGCTCCGGCGCCGTTCTCCGACGAGCAGGTCACCAAGGCCGCGTACGCGACCGAGGGCGCGAGCCTGGACGACTTCCCCGGTCTGCTGGAACACCTGGCCCGGGTGCACCCGAGCCGCTACGGCGCGCTGACCGACGGGATCTCGGCGGTCTGCCTGACCGACGTCGGCCCGGTGCCGGACCAGTCAACGGCGCTGCGGCTGGTGGTGCTGGCCGACCGGCTGTACGACCGCGAGATCCCGGTGCTCGCCTCGGGAGTCCCCTTCGACCGGCTGTTCAGCGAGGAGATGCTGAACGGCGGCTACCGCAAGAAGTACTTCCGCGCCATCTCGCGGCTCACCGCGCTGGCACGCGACGCGAAACCCCTGGTGTCCCAGTAGGTTTGGGGACGCCGGCCCCTCGCGGGGCCGGCCGTTCCCACTTCTACGAAGGGATCCACCATGGCCGCCACACGCAACGCACACGCCGTCTGGGAAGGCGACCTGTTCGAGGGCAAGGGCGAAGTCACCCTTGACTCGTCCGGTCTCGGCAGCTACGCGGTCTCCTGGCCCGCGCGCACCGACGAGGCGGCGAACGGGCGGACCAGCCCGGAGGAGCTCATCGCCGCCGCGCACTCCAGCTGCTTCAACATGGCCTTCTCGAACGTACTGGCGAAGGCGGGCAACCCGCCGGTCAAGCTGACCACCTCGGCCGCCGTCACCTTCGTACCGGGCAAGGGCATCACCGGCGTCCACCTCACCACCGAGGGCGAGGTGCCCGGCCTGGACGCCGACGCCTTCACCGCCGCGGCCGAGGACGCCAAGAAGAACTGCCCGGTCAGCCAGGCCCTGACGGGCACGACCATCACCCTGAGCGCCAAGCTCGTCTGATCGCGTGCGGCTCCGGCGGGGCACGCCCCGCCGGAGCGCGCCGCGTGGTACCACGGGCCGGTACATCTCGTACATCTCCTGTTCCGTCGCGGGGAGTTGCCGATGTCCGTCACCCGACGCAGCCTGCTCGCAGCCGGCACGATCGCCTTCAGCGGGGCGCTCGGCGCCCTCTTCCCCACGGACTCCCGCGCCGCCCGGCCGAGGCGGGGATACGGCCCGCTGCTGCCCGATCCGCGCGGACTGCTCGATCTGCCCGAAGGTTTCTCCTACCGGGTGCTCTCCCGGGCGGGAGACCCGCTGCGCTCCGGCGAGGGCCCCGTCCCCGACCACTGCGACGGCATGGCCGCCTTCGACGCCGGCGGCGGCCGCGTACGGCTGGTGCGCAACCACGAGAACCGCCCCACCGCCGCGCTGCGGGTGCCCGCCGTGGCGGGGCTGACCTACGACCCCGGGGCCCTGGGCGGCTGCACCGCCCTGGAGCTCGACCCGGCGGGCTCCGTCACCGGTGAGCGGGTCGCCCTCGCCGGCACCGCCGTCAACTGCGCGGGCGGCCGTACCCCGTGGGACACCTGGCTGAGCTGCGAGGAGACCGAGGACCGGGCCGGCACCTCGGGATACACCCGCGACCACGGCTACGTCTTCGAGGTGGATCCCGCCGACCCGCACCGCTGCGGCGCGGTCCCGCTCACCGCGATGGGCCGCTTCGCGCACGAGGCGGTCGCCGTGGACCCGTACCGCGGGGTCGTCTACGAGACCGAGGACGCCTTCGTCCACCCGTTCGGGCTGTTCTACCGGTTCCTGCCGCAGCGGCCCCTCGGGGGGCGCGGCTCGCTGCGGGCGGGGGGCCGGCTGGAGGCCCTGCGGGTGCCCGGTCTGGCGGACCTGTCGGTGGTGGACGAGCCGGGGGCGCAGTTCCCGGCCGAGTGGGTCCCCGTACCGGACCCCGCGGCGGCCGGGACCCCGATCCGGCACCAGGACTTCGGGCCCGGCGGGATCACCCACGCGCAGAAGCTGGAGGGCTGCTACTGGGGCGACGGCGGGGTCCACTTCGTCTCCAGCTTCGCCCGCCGCGGCGAGGGCGCCGGGGCCGACCACCACGGGCAGGTGTGGTTCTACGACCCGCGCAGCGGGCGGCTGCGGCTCGACGTCGTCTTCGGCCCGGCCGCCGACGTGCGGCTGCCCGGGGACTCCCCCGACAACATCTGCCTCGCCCCGGACGGCGGCCTGATGGTGTGCGAGGACGGCGGCGGGGCCCAGTACGTCTTCGGCGTGACCGTGGACGGCGAGGTCTATCCGGTGGCGCGCGGCGCGCAGGACATCGGGCAGCCGGGCGCGCCGGAGTTCGGGGAGTTCGCCGGGGTCACGTTCTCGCCGGACGGGCGGACGATGTTTGTGAACGCGTACGCCCCCGGGACGACGTTCGCGGTGACGGGACCCTGGCACTGACCCCGCGACCCTGTGGCCCTTGTGGCCCTGTGTGATCGTCGGGAACGCGGGAAGGCGGGTAGGCGGGTAGGCGGGCGCACGGAAGGCGGGAATGGTCCCGGGGGCGTCTCGGGAACCGACGAGAGGGGGCAGCACGTGGCCGGGAAGCGGACTTCGGCACGACCCCCCGCGGCGGACCGGGCCGCGGGCCAGGACCAGGGCACGGCCGTGGGCAGGCCGCTGCGCGAGCTGTTGCGGGTCCCGGCCGGCGAGCGCCCGGACCTCGGGCGGATGGACGCGGCGGCGACCCCCGCCGGCCCCCGGGACAAGGCCGCCGGGCGCACGGCCACCGCCGCGATGGCGCCCCGGCTCGCCTCGCTCCAGGAGCGGCTCTACGCGGCCAGCACCGCCGGTGACCGCCGCCGTCTCCTGCTCGTCCTTCAGGGCATGGACACCAGCGGCAAGGGCGGCACGGTCAAGCACGTGATGGGCCCCTTCAATCCCTCCGGGTGCCGCGTCAAGGCGTTCAAGGCGCCCACCCCCGAGGAGCGGAAGCACTCCTTCCTCTGGCGGATCAGGAGGGCCCTCCCCCAGCCGGGTGAGATCGGCATCTTCGACCGCTCCCACTACGAGGACGTCCTCATCGGCCGCGTCCGCGAGCTGGCGCCGCGCAGGGAGCTGGCCCACCGGTACACCCAGATCAACCGGTTCGAGGAGTCCCTCGCGCAGGAGGGCGTGACCGTGATCAAGGTGTTCCTGCACATCAGCTACGAGGAGCAGCGCGAGCGGCTCCTGGCCCGGCTGGACAACCCCGACAAGTACTGGAAGTTCGATCCGGGCGACATCGAGGAGCGCGGCGCGTGGCCCGCGTACCAGGAGGCGTACGAGCGGGTGCTGGAGCGCTGCTCCACCGACGCCGCGCCCTGGTTCATCGTCCCCGCGGACCGCAAGTGGTACCGCGACTGGGCCGTCAGCAGGCTGCTGCTGGAGCACTTGGAGGACATGGGCCCGCAGTACCCGCCGGCCGACTTCGATGTCGAGGAGTGCCGTAGCCGACTACTTGCCACATAGTCATATATTTTGCGTTCGTGACCCTTTCTGTGCGCAAAGCTGCGGTCGCGGCCGCTCTCACCGCCGCCCTCAGTGCCGTCCTCGCCGGGTGCGGCGGCGGCGCCGGCACCTCGGACGCCGGCCGCGAGGCCCGTCCGGGCACCCCGGCGGCGTCCGCCCCCGCGGCCGCCGCAGCCTCACCGTCCCCTTCGGTGTCCGCCTCCACCTCCGCCTCCGCCTCCCCGCAGGCCGGTGCGCCCGGCAAGCCCCCCACCATGGCGCCCGGACCGAACGGCCTGACCCCGGTGTTCGAACGGACGAAGCAGCAGGGCGACAAGACCGTCGCACTGACCTTCGACGCCGACATGACCTCCGACCAGGGACCGCGGGCCGCGGGCGGGGAGCACTTCGACAACCCGCAGCTGATCGCGACCCTGCGCCGGCTCCAGGTACCCTCGACGATCTTCATGACGGGCCGCTGGGCGGAGGAGTACCCGGACCAGGCGAAGTCCATCGGCACCGACCCGAACTTCGAGATCGCGAACCACTCGTACAGCCACCACGCCTTCACCTCCCCCTGCTACGGGCTGCCCGCGCTCGACCCCGCCGCCGCCCGCGCGGACGTGGACCGGGCCTTCGCGGCCTTCCGCACGGCCGGCGCGGTCAACACCGTCCCGTACTTCCGCTTCCCCGGCGGCTGCTACGACGACGAGGCGCTGCGCGCCCTGTCCACGGCCAAGGTCACGGCCGTCCAGTGGGACGTCGTCAGCGGGGACGCCTTCGCCAAGGACCCGGGCGCGGTGGCCGAGCAGGTGCTCGCCGGCGTGAAGCCCGGCTCGGTGGTGGTCATGCACTGCACGCGCAGCGCCGCCCCCGTCACCGAGCAGGCGATCCAGAAGATCGTCCCCGAACTGCGCAAGCGCGGCTACCGCTTCGTGAAGGTCTCCGAACTCATCGGAAAGTAACCCGGCCCCCGGCCGGGGGCGGGGGGGCCTGTCCCCTCATCCGTCGGCGAGGATGCGGGTGACCGTGACCCGGACGGTGACGGGTCCCGGTGAGCCCTCTCGGATCAGGTGAGTGGAGACTGCGGCCCGCACGTGTTCCCTCACCTGGCGGGCGACGTCGACCACCCGGCCGCCCTCGTGCAGGACGCACCGGACTTCCACGTGCCAGCCACTTCCCGAGACGGGTTCGACCCGGATCCCGGGTCCGGCGGGCCGGGGGGCGGCGCCCACGCCGTGCCGTACGCGGAAGGCCGCGGCGGCGAGGCGGTCGGCGAGGACGGGCTGGAGGGCCGCCACGCCGGGAACGCCGAAGGCGGCGCGGGCTGCGGTTTCACGGACGTCGGCGCCCGGGGCCGGGGTCATCGCCCGGTCGCTGCGGGCGCGTCGTCCCGGGGCGCGTGGAGGGGATCGAGCAGGGAGCTGATGTCCAGGTCGACCTCCGTGACGGCCAGGCCGAGCGTGTGCTGCGCGGCGTGGAGGACAGCTCGGCGTACGCGCGCGGCCCGCTCCCGCAAGGGGCGGTCGAGTGTGGTGGCCAGCGTCATGACGACGTGAACGGCGCTGTCGTCGGAGGTGGGGGTCAGGCGGCAGCTGACGGCGCGGACGCCGGGCACGGTGTCCGCGGCGCGGCGCAGGACCTTCGCGGCGGCGCTTTCGGCGATGCGCAGGTCGTGGTCGGGGTCGTCCAGCGGCAGCGACGCGCCGAGCCGTACCTCGGCCCGCACCGCGTTGATGACACGGTTGGCGAGGCCGTGCCCGTCCGGTTGCTCCTCGGCGCGCAGGGACCGGGTGGCCTGGTCGAGGGCGCGCAGCCCTTCGACGGCCTGTCGGCAGTGGGGGCAGCCGCCGGTGTGTGCGTCCGGCGCCGCGGCGCCGGGGCTGCGGGCCTGTCGCCAGGCGTCGAGGAGGGGGCGGCCGCAGGGCAGCAGTTCGCTGCCGGCGAGCAGCTCCGCTTCCGAGAGCGCCGTGGTGTCCGCCCTGCGGGCGCTCGCGGGCGTCGGGCCGCCGCCCGAGGTGGGGTGCGGGTCGTCTAGCGCCATGGGCGCATCGCCTCCGTCAGAGCACGTCTTGCACGAAAGAGTCTGCCGCGCACGGCTGTTTCGCTGCTGCCCGTCACCTGGGCGATCTCGTCGTAGTGCAGGCCGTGCAGTTCGCGCAGGACCCAGCAGGCCCGCAGCTCGGGGGTGAGTTCTGCCAGTGCCTGGGTCAGGGCGGCCGTCGTGGCGTCCGTTTCGGCCACGCGCGGCGGCGCGCTGCCCGCGTCCGGGGCGACGGGCTCCGGGACGGCGTCCAAGGGGAGCGCGGCAGGCCGCCGGCGCAGTGCGTTGAGACAGCGGTTGGTGACGATGCGGTACATCCAGGTGCCGAACCCGGCGCCGTGGCGGAATTCGGGCAGCTGCCGCCAGGCGCTGAGGAAGGCGTCCTGAACGGCGTCCTCGGCATCCGGGCGGTTGCCCAGCAGATGGTACGCGAGGGCCGTCAGCCGGCCGCTGTGCCGGCGTACCAGGACGGCGAACGCGTCGTCGTCCCCCTCTGCGGCCCGTACGGCCAGAAGTTCGTCCGGCAGAGCGCCGCTGGACCGTTCCGGGGCGGCCCGGACATCGGCGGCCGACCGCGGAGCGTCCTGGCGCGGGTGTGCCGCGCCTGGTGGCATGGGGGGCCCGGTCCGCTCGCGCATCCGCCGCCCGCTTCCTGTCGGAAACCGTCGTCTCGGCCTTCGCACGTACTCCTCGATCATAGGTGCGTCCGTGAGCGGCGTGAGGAATGTGCCCGCGGAGTGTCTGAACCTTCGGGGGCACCGCCCGGCGCCCCCGAAGGACATCCTTGGGAGGTCCTCATGTCGGACAGCATCAGTTCGCCTTCAGGTCCGAGCCAGCAGGGCGGCATGAGCACGCTGCAGGGCCGCAGCGGCGTCGGGGCCCCGCCGGAGACGCGGGGGCGTACCACCATCGCCGACAGCGTCGTCGAGAAGATCGCGGGGATGGCCACCCGGGAGGTACCGGGCATCCACAGCCTCGGTGCCGGGATGAGCCGCACCCTGGGCGCCGTTCGGGACAAGGTTCCGGGAGGACGCCCCAGCGTGAGCAGGGGCGTGAAGGTCGAGGTGGGCGAACGCCAGACAGCCGTGGACCTGGACGTGGTCGTGGAGTACGGCGTGTCCATCGTCGACATCGCCGGCGACGTCCGCACCAACGTGATCACGGCCGTGGAGCGCATGACCGGCCTGGACGTGGTCGAGGTGAACATCACCGTCGACGACGTTCACCTGCCCGACGAGGAGGAGGAAGCCGAGGAGGGCGAGAGCCGCGTCCAGTGACGGGGCGCAGCCCGGCCGCCCGCCGTCCGCGGTCGGCCGCAGAAACCGATCGACGTGAGATTTCAGGTGAGTGAGATGAGCGCAGCACTGGTGGGCCTGCTGGCCGGAATGGCCTTGGGTTTCGCTGCCTTCTTCGGCGGGTTCTGGGCCTTCCTGCTGGTGGCGGTCCTGGGCGCCGTGGGCCTGGTGGTCGGCCTCATGCTCCAGGGCGACCTTGAGATGTCGGACTTCAGCCGGTCTCGGGACCGGCAGTGACCTCGCAGCCCGCCCCTGGGCTGCCCGGGGACGCCGCGGACACCAGGCAGGCGCTGCCCCCGGCGGCCGAACGTGGCGCGACGGTCATCCCGGACAAGGTGGTGGCCCGCATCGCGGCCCGCGCCGCACGCGAGGCCCTGCACCGGCAAGCGGGCACGACGCATACGGGACTGACCGCTCCGCGCGCCTCGGCCGCCGTCGCCGGCGGATCCGCACGGCTCGGGCTGACCCTGGACCTGCCCTACCCGGCCGACCTCGCCGGCGCCGCCGGCGAGGTGCAGCACTACGTCGGTGAGCGCGTGGCCCAGCTGACCGGCATGAACGTCACCGAGGTCGCGCTGACCATCGAGCGCCTGGTGACCTCTGACGGATCCGAGCACGGACGTGTGCAGTGAGCCCGAGCGGGCACCCACCGGGAAGGAGAGCCGGCATGACACGGGACCAAGACCCCAAGGCCGGCAGGGAGCAGACCCTGGGGAGCGGCGAGACCACGTCCCGCACGGTGGACCTGTTGGTCAAGCAGCCTCCCGACGCGCCGGACCGCGAGCACGGCAACGACACGCGCGGCGGCCCGCGTCCTTCGCGCCGCCCCTGGTCCGCACGCCGGATACCCGCTGCGCTGGCAGCCCTGGTCGTCGGGGCGGCCGCCGGGATCCTGCTGGTCGACGTCGTCAGGGTGCGCGCGGGCGGATCCGCCGCCGCCTGGCGCACGCGCCTCGCCGACGAGCTGGCCACCCGCCCTCTGGACGACATCTGGATCCGGGTGGGAGCGGCCCTCCTCGCCGCCGTCGGCCTCTGGCTGATCGTCCTGGCACTGACCCCCGGCCTGCGTCGTCATCTGCCCCTCAGAACACCCGACGACCGGGTACAGGCCGTCCTGGACCGCGACGCCGCCGCTCTCATGCTGCGCGACGCCGCCCTGCGCGTCCCCGGCGTCAGTGCCGCCAGGGTCCGGGTGGGACGACACCGCATCGCGGCGCGCGCGGAGGTCCGCTTCCGTGCCCAAGCCGACGTCAAGGCCGATCTGCTGACGGCGCTGCGCGAGCAGCGCGACCGGCTCGCCCTGGCCCGCCCGCCACGTCTCGGCGTCCGGGTCCGGCCACGCCGCCCGTGACCGGCCGGGGAGAAGAGGGGACGGATCCCATGAAGAGGAAGTCCGCAGTCAACCGGGTTCTGCTGGCCGTGACGGGCATCGTCCTGTTCGGCGCCGGTCTGCTGATGCTGGCGGGTGGCTTCGACCTCTACCGGCGGTGGAACCTGCGCCCTCCTGACGACTGGCCGCTCAGCACCCCGCACGCCGTGCTGCTCGGCGAAGCCGACCGCACCCGCTGGACGGACGAGGGCTGGTGGTGGCCCGTGGTGATCGCCGCCCTGGTGGTCGTCCTGCTGCTCGCGCTGTGGTGGCTGCTCGCACAGCTGCGCCGCAGGCACCCCGGCCCCATACCCGTGGGAGGACCACCTGCGACGGACGGCGTGGAACTGCGTGAGAGCGCGCTCAGCGACGCCCTGGCCGCCGATGTCCGCCGCCAGCCCGGCGTGCGGGACGCACGGGTGCGGATGACCGGCCGCGCCGACCGCCCGGAGGCGCACGTCGACCTCACGCTCACCCCCGACAGCGAGCCCGGTCCCGTACTGCAGGCCCTGTGCGAAGGCCCGGTGGAACGCGCACGCCGGTCCACCGGCCGGGCACGCCTGTGCGCACGGACCCGCCTGCGGGTCGCACCCCACAAGCCGCACCGCGCCCAGTAGCGGCTAGCGCGACCCGGGGAGCGCCGCCGGCCTGGCACCGCCTAGCCGGAGCAGGCCGTGCGCTGCGCTTCCTGCCATTCGCACACCGGGCAGAGCACCACGCCCGGTGTCGCGACGCCGTACTCGGTGGGCTGGGCGCACTGCACGCAGTCGGCGTACGGCGGTCCCGGCGCCCGCCCGGCGGGGGCGGCGGGGGCGGGGCAGTACGAGGGGGTCTCGGGCGACTGGTCCATGGGGACGAGCCTACGCCCGCCCGTGGCACGGGCACCGCGCAATCATGCCTGTCCGGACACTGGTAGGAAACTTTCCTTCCTGTTAGTGTCCCGCTCGGCGGCTTGGCGCGGTGCCCGACCCCGTGGGCATGACGCGCTCAGTGAGAGCTCTGACCCGGCCGCCGTGGCGCTGCCCCTGCCCGGCGACGGGCGGGGGCGCGGCGCCCCGCGCCAGAGTCCAGCTCTCGCCGCCCCCCTCAAGGGAGTCCAGGTATGCGCCTGAACGCTTCCGCTCCACCCCCCGCGCTCCGCCGCGGACTTCGGTCCCTCCTCCTCGTCGCCACCGCCGTGTTCGCCCTCGTCGGCGGCCTCCTCCTCGCCTGGCCCGAACGGGCCGGGGCCGCCACCGACCCCCTCATATCGCGCGGGAGGCCCGCCACCGCGTCCTCCACCGAGACCTCGTCGCTGGGCGCGAAGAACGCCTTCGACGGCAACCCGGCCACCCGCTGGGCCAGCGCCGAGGGCGCGGACCCGCAGTGGATCCGGGTCGACCTCGGTGCCTCGGCCACCGTCTCCCGCGTGCGGCTGACCTGGGAGGCGGCCTACGCGCGGGCCTACCGCGTGGAGGTGTCCGCCGACGGCGCCACCTGGACCGCGCTCGCCACCGAGACCGCGGGCAACGGCGGCGTCGACGACTGGACCGGCCTCGCCGGGAAGGGCCGCTACCTGCGGATCCACGGAACCGCGCGCGGCACCGCGTACGGCTACTCGCTCTTCGAGGCCGAGGTGTACGGGGTCGTCGACGGCGGCCCGCCGCCCGGCGGCGCGTTCACGGTGGTCGCGGCCGGTGACATCGCCGCTCAGTGCACCGCGTCCGACAGCGGCTGCGCGCACCCCAAGACCGCCGCGCTCGCCCGGAGCATCGACCCGAAGTTCTACCTGACGATGGGTGACAACCAGTACGACGACGCCCGGCTCTCCGACTTCCGCGCCTACTACGACAAGACCTGGGGCGCCTTCAAGGCGAAGACCCGCCCGGTCCCGGGCAACCACGAGACGTACGATCCGGCCGGCCCGCTCGCCGGGTACAAGGCGTACTTCGGCAGCGTCGCCTACCCCCAGGGCAAGAGCTACTACAGCTACGACGAGGGCAACTGGCACTTCATCGCCCTCGACTCCAACTCCTTCGACCAGGCCGCCCAGCTCGACTGGCTCAAGGCCGACCTCGCCGCCAACGGCAAGCAGTGCATCGCCGCCTACTGGCACCACCCGCTGTTCTCCTCCGGCGGGCACGGCAACGACCCGGTCTCCAAGCCGGTGTGGAAGATCCTGTACGCCGCGAAGGCCGACCTCGTGCTGAACGGGCACGACCACCACTACGAGCGGTTCGCCCCGCAGGACCCGGACGGGCGGGCGCGGGCCGACGGGATCGTGGAGATCGTCGGCGGGATGGGCGGCGCCGAGCCCTACCCGATCGAGGACGTCCAGCCCAACAGCCAGAAGCGGATCAGCGGCCCCTACGGCGTGGTGAAGCTCGACTTCACCGACTCCGGCTTCGGGTGGACGTACGTCGCCGCCGACGGGCAGGTCAAGGACACCAGTCCGAAGTACAGCTGCCACTGATGTACCTGGCCGCCAACGGCCGCTCGGACGCGCCGCCCGCCCCCCAGGGGGTCCGGCGGCGCGTCCCCGCCGCCGTCCTCGCGCTCGGCGCGGTCAGCCTCGTCACAGACGTCTCCTCGGAGATGGTCACGGCGGTGCTGCCGCTCTACCTGGTCCTGGACCTCGGCCTGTCGCCCCTCCAGTTCGGCTTCCTGGACGGCATGTTCAACGGCGCGACCGCGCTCGTACGGCTGCTCGGCGGACGCCTCGCCGACCGCGGCGGCCGCCACAAGCGGGTCGCCGGCGCCGGGTACCTGCTCTCCGCGCTCTCCCGGCTCGGGCTGCTCCTCGTCGGCGGCGCCACCGCCGGGATCGCCGCCGCGCTCGCCGCGGACCGGTTGGGCAAGGGTGTCCGTACGGCCCCGCGCGACGCGCTGATCTCGCTCAGCGGCCCCCCGGAGTCGCTCGGCCGGTCCTTCGGCGTGCACCGGGCCATGGACACCACGGGCGCCCTGCTCGGGCCGCTCGCCGCGTTCGCCGTGCTGTGGGCGACCGCCGACGCCTACGACGCGGTGTTCGCCGTCAGCTTCTGCGTCGGCCTGCTGGGCGTGCTCCTGCTCGTCGTGTACGTCCCGTCGGCGCCCGGCGCGGCCAGGCCCGCGGCCCGGCCCGGGTCCCCCGGTCCCGCCACCAAGCCCGCCGCCACCGCAGCGCCCGGTCCCGCGTTCGCCGCGCTGCGCGACCCCGCCTTCCGCCGCGTCCTGTACGCCGCGGCCCTGCTCGGCGCCACCACCATCGGCGACGCCTTCGTCTACCTGCTGCTCCTGCGCGCTCTGGAACTGCCCCCCGTCCTGTTCACGCTGCTGCCGCTCGGCGCCGCCGCCGTCTACCTGCTGCTCGCCGTGCCCCTGGGCCGGATCGCCGACCGCACCGGCCGGCGGACGGCCTTCCTGTGCGGCCACGGCGCCCTGCTCGGCGCGTACGCGGTACTGCTCGCCCCCGTCTCATGGGCCGGCCTCGTGGGCGTCCTGGCCTTGCTGGGGGTCTTCTACGCCGCCACCGACGGCGTCCTGATGGCGCTGGCCGCGCCCGTACTGCCCACGCACGGCCGGGCGGGCGGCCTCGCGCTGCTGCAGACCGGCCAGGCACTGGCCCGCCTCCTCGGCGCGGCCGGATTCGGGGCGGCGTGGACCCTCTGGGGGCCGCGGCCCGCGCTGGGGGCGGCGGCGCTCGCGCTGGCCGGGGCGCTCGCGGCCGCCTGGCGCGTCATGCCCGCCCTCACCACCCCGGCCGCGCCCGCCCGCAAACCCACCCCCGCACCCCCCACGGAGTCGTCGTGAATCTCAGGTCGCGGCCGCTGCGGCTCGCCCTCGTCCTCACCGCCGTGCTGCTGCTCGCGGGCGGCTCCCTGGGCTACGTCCTGCACGCGCGGCACCGCGAACGGCCGCCGGGGCCGGCCGCGGCCGACGCCTCGTTCAGCCTCGAAGAACCGGGCCTCTACTTCCAGGACCCGGCCACCGGGCGGGTCGCCCGCCAGGCCGGCGAGCAGGTGCCGCGCGTGCCGGGCGGTCCTTCCTGCGACCGCTTCCACACCGCCGGGGAGCACGCCCTGTGCCTGCGCAGGCTGCCCGGCGTCCCGGCCCGCACCGAGGCCCTCGTACTCGACCGGCGCCTGCGGGAGGTCCGCCGGGTGACCGTACCGGGCATCCCCAACCGGGCCCGCGTCTCCGCCTCGGGGCAGGTGCTCTCGTGGACGACCTTCACGACCGGCGACTCCTACGCCACCACCGCGTTCTCCACCCGGACCGCGATCCTGGACCTGCGCACCGGCTACCTGGTCAAGTCGATCGAGCAGATCCCGCTGACCTTGGACGGAGCCCGCCACCACGACTCCGACGTCAACTACTGGGGCGTGACCTTCGCCCGCGACGACAACCGCTTCTACGCCACCGTCTCCACCGGGGGCCGCACCCACCTCGTCGAGGGCGACCTGCGCACCTGGTCGGCGAAGGCGCTGCGCGAGAACGTCGAATGCCCCTCGCTGTCCCCGGACGACACCCGCATCGCCTTCAAGAAGAAGGTCTCGGACGACCCCCGGTCCCCCTGGCGGCTCCACGTCCTCGACCTGGCGACGATGCGCGAACACCCCGTGAGCGAGCCGCACAGCGTCGACGACCAGGCCGCCTGGCTGGACTCCGCGACCCTCGGTTACGCCCTCCCGGGCCGCGACGGCCGCGCGAGCGACGTCTGGTCGGTCCCGGCGGACGGCACGGGAGCCCCCCGCCTCGTCGTGGCGGGGGGCTCGTCCCCGGCGAACGTCCCGTGACCGGGCTGCGGATTCAGTGCGCCGGCGTGGTCTCCACGACCTCGCTCGGGCGGACGATGACGAAGCCCTCGCCGCTCAGCTTCAGCTGGACGGCCTCGCCGGAGCCGCCGCGGATCATCGAGCCGACCGACTGGGAGCGGTGCAGGCCCGTCTCCAGCTGCGCGCTCCAGCCGACGACCGCGTCCGTGTCGACGAAGACCGGGGACTGCGCGGTGACCGGGATGATGATCGGGTTGCCGTCGCAGACCACGGCGAGCTTGCCGGTGCCGGTGAAGACGCTGTTGAAGAGACCGCCGCCGGTCATGCCGGCGCCCTTCACCATCTTGATCTCGTAGGACAGGCTCGGGTCGAAGCAGAGCACGTTGCGGCCGTTGATGGTCAGCGAGTCGCCCGGCTCGAAGTCGATGATGAAGCAGTTGCCCGCCTGGTGGGCGAACCAGGCCTCGCCCTGGCCGCGTACGGACATGAGCGCCAGGCCCTCGCCCGTGACGGCGCGCTTGAGCATGCCGCCGATGCCCTGGCCCTTGCGCTCGAACTGGAGGTTGCCGCGGAAGGCCACCATCGAACCCTGGCGGGCCAGCATCTCGCCGTTGACCGCGTACTTCACCGACTTGGCGTTCTGCAGGGTCATGCCGGGGGCGACGGCCGCCTGGGCCAGGTTCTCGGACGCGAAAAGATCACTCTTCATGGTTCCGATCTTCGCGCGGGGCGGGCCCCCGGGGCGTCATCCTCAAGGCGGACCCTGGCATCCTTGGCGGGATGAGCAGCCAGCACACGCACCCCACCACCGACGTTCCCGCGGTCGGGGCGGACAGCCCGTTCCGGCAGGAGCACGCCCTGCGCGACGAGACCCCGCAGTTCGTCCTGCCGCTGGTGGTGAGGATCGAGAAGACCGAGCCGCCCGCCCGGACGGACGCCCTGGAGACGGCGGCCCGCGCCGTACTGGTCCTGCTCACCGACGAGCGGGCGCAAGGCGACGGCGAATGGGCCGGCGCGGTCCGCGACTGGCAGGACGCCCGCATCCGCAAGGTGGTCCGGCGGGCGCGCGGCGCGGAGTGGCGCAAGGCGCAGACCCTTCCGGGTGTCACCGTGCACGGCGCCGGCGCCGAGGTGCGGGTCTTCCCGCCCGTGCCGCTGGACGGCTGGCCCAAGGAGCTGGCCAAGCTCCAGGTGTCGGGCACCGACCTGGACGACCCGGACCCGGTCCCCGCGGTCACCGAGCCGGGTCTGCCCGTCCTGTGGCTCAACCCCGCGCTCGACATGTCCGCCGGCAAGGCGATGGCGCAGGCCGGGCACGCGGCGCAGCTGGCCTGGTGGGAGCTGACCCAGGCGCAGCGCACGGCGTGGCAGGCCGACGGTTTCCGGCTGGCCGTGCGGACGGCCGCGCGCGAGCGGTGGGCGGAGCTGAGCGGGAGCGGGCTGCCGGTGGTCCGGGACGCCGGGTTCACCGAGATCGCGCCGGGGAGCGCGACGGTGGTCGCCGACCATCCGGCCCTGCGGGCCCGGCTCTGACGGATTCCCGGGGCCGCCGGGAACCTCAAATGTTGCTCTGAACGTCCCCTCCCGCGGTTGGCCGGGCTCCGCCGGGGCCATGACATCGGCACACGGTGCGGAGAGAGGGGGCGAGGGGACATGAAGCCCATGGCACACCTGGGGGTGGGCATCGGCTGGCGGCCGGAGATCGCGGACGCGGTCGAGCGGCTGCCCGGCCTGGACTGGGTCGAGGTGGTGGCCGAGAACATCTGCCCGGGCCACCTGCCCGAGGCCCTGCTGCGGCTGCGGGAGCGCGGCACGCGCGTCGTGCCGCACGGGGTCTCGCTTGGCATCGGCGGCGCCGACCGGCCGGACCCGCAGAAGCTGGCGGCGCTGGCCGAGCGGGCGGTGGCGCTGGGGGCGCCGCTGGTCACCGAGCACATCGCCTTCGTAAGGACCTCCTCGCCGGCGCTGGAGGCCGGGCACCTGCTGCCGGTGCCGCGGACCCGCGACGCGCTGGACGTGCTGTGCGAGAACGTACGGATCGCGCAGGACGCGCTGCCCGTGCCCCTGGCGCTGGAGAACATCGCGGCGCTGTTCTCGTGGCCGGACGAGGAGCTGACGGAGGGGCAGTTCCTCACGGAGCTCGTCGAGCGGACCGGTGTCCGGCTGCTCATCGACGTGGCCAACCTGCACACCAACCGGGTCAACCGGGGCGAGGACCCGGCCGCCGTCCTGGACGCGATCCCGCTGGAGGCGCTCGCGTACGTGCACGTGGCGGGCGGCGTCGAGCGGGGCGGCGTCTGGCACGACACCCACGCCCACCCGGTACCGCCGGTGGTGCTCGACCTTCTGGCCGCACTGCGCTCCCGGGTGGACCCGCCGGGGGTCCTCCTGGAGCGGGACGACGACTTCCCGCCGGAGGCGGAGCTCGCGGCGGAACTGGAGGCGATCCGGGCGGTGGTGACGGCGGGCGGCACGACGAAGTCCGACGGCACCGCGGCGCGGGCCGCCGGGCCGCAGGCCGCGGCGCAGCAGGACGCCCGGCCGGAGCCCCCCGGCGCCACCGAGGCCGCCCGGACCCGGGTGGCGCTCGGGCAGGCCGCGCTGCTGTCGGCCCTGGTGGCCGGGACCCCCGTGCCCGAGGGGTTCGACCGCCCGCGCATCCGGGTGCAGGCCCGGGCGCTCGCCGCCAAGCGGGCCGATGTGGTGGCCAGGCTGGCACCGGAACTGCCCGTGATCCTGGGCGGCCGGGACCCGTACCGCGAGGCCTTCCTCGGCTATGCCAAGGGCCGCCCCATGACCGCCGGCTACCGCCGGGACGCGCTGGACTTCGCCGAACACCTGCTGGTCCGCGACCTGCCGGCCGACCCGGCCGCCCGTCGCCGTCTCACGACCTGGTGGCGGGACCGATCCGGGGCCACACCGCCCCGCCGGATCGTGCGCTGGGCCCGGGCGCTCGCGGGGAGGGCGGCATGAACCTCCTCGCCCTCATGGTCTGGATCTCCGTGATCGTCTCCAGCGTCCTCCTGCTGCGCGGGCTGCGCCGCTCGCGGCCCCCGTCGTACGGACCGGCGTCCCGCTTCCACGACCTGACGGAGGCCGCCTTCGTGGTGGGCGGCCCCGCCACCGTCGTGGACGCCGCGCTGGTCTCGATGCTCGGCGACGGCCGGCTGACGGTCGGCGGCCCGGGCATCGTCGAGGTACGGCCCGGGGCGCGGGCCTTCGACCCCGTCGAGCGCGCCGTCCTGCACGCCCACCGCGAGGGCCGCTCGGGGTGGCTGTACCAGGTGCGCTACGCCGCCATGCTCGACCCGGCCGTCCAGGAGGTCGGGGACGCCGTGGCCGCCCGCGGGCTGGTCTCCCCGCGCGGCGCCGGGCGGACCTGGCGGCGCTGGGGGCTGGTCCAGCTCACCGTGTGCGCGGTCCTGCTGCCGGTGTCACTGGTGCTGACCGCCATGGAGTACGGCCTGGACCCGGGCTACCACGTGCCGTTCATCCTGAAGGTGCTGTTCCCGCTGCTGGGCGGGATCGTCGTGGGCGCCCTCTGCGCGGCCAAGGCCCGCAGCCGGGTCACGCCGGCAGGGCAACGGGCCCTGCTCGCGATGCGCGCCCAGTACATGAACGACGGGACCCCGCACGTGCAGACCGCGCTGTTCGGGCTGCGGGGCCTGCGGGACCCGTACCTGCGCCAGCTGCTGGTGCCCGCGGCACGCAGTACGCGGCTGGCCGCGGCCCAGTCCCGGTCCCACTCCTCGGGTGCCGAGGTGGCGGCGGTGGTCTGGTGCGCATCGAGCGACGGGGGCGGCGGTGCGAGCTGCGGATCCTCGGGAGGCGGATGCTCCTCGGGCTCCGGCTGCGGCTCGGGCGGCTCCAGCTGCGGTTCTTCCGGGAGCAGCTGCGGAGGCAGCAGTTCCAGCTGCGGAGGCAGTAGCTCCAGCTGTGGCAGCAGCAGTTCGAGCTGCGGCAGTTCGTCCAGCTCGTGACGGGTGGACCGTCATGTGGGCGCCGCATCCGGAGCCCGCACCGGTGTCGCTGGACGACCGGGCAGCAAGCGCCCGCAGGGCGCTGCTGCCGCCAGTCGTCTGAACTTCCGGGCGGGATCTCCGGCTGCGTCGTTTCGGGGGCAGGGCCTCCCGATCCACCGGAGGGGGTCACCTGACGGTGTGGTCTTCCTCCGGTCCTTCCCCCCAGGGGAGGTATCAGGCGAGCCCGGCCACCAGATCGGCGACGGACTTGCGGCGCCCGGTGTAGAAGGGCACCTCTTCGCGCACGTGCATACGGGCCTCGGAGGCCCGCAGGTGACGCATCAGGTCGACGATGCGGTACAGCTCGTCCGCCTCGAAGGCCAGCAGCCACTCATAATCGCCCAGCGAGAAGGAGGCGACGGTGTTGGCGCGCACGTCGGGGTAGCCGCGGGCCATCTTGCCGTGGTCGGCGAGCATGCGGCGGCGGTCCTCGTCGGGCAGCAGGTACCAGTCGTAGCTGCGGACGAAGGGGTACACGCTGACGTAGTCGCGCGCGACCTCGTCGGCCAGGAAGGCCGGGATGTGCGACTTGTTGAACTCGGCCGGGCGGTGCAGGGCCATGTTCGACCACACCGGCTCCATCGCGCGGCCCAGCTTGGTGCGGCGGAACAGGTTGTACGCGGTCTGCAGCTCGTCCGCCGTCTCGGCGTGCCACCAGATCATGATGTCGGCGTCGGCGCGCAGGCCGGAGACGTCATAGGTGCCGCGGACGGTGATGTCCTTGGCGGCCAGCTGGTCGAACAGCTCCTGGACCTCGTCGGCGAAACCGGCGCGGTCCTCGGGGAGTACGTCCTTCAGCTTGAAGACGGACCACAGGGTGTAGCGGATGACCTCGTTGAGGTCCTTCGCCTTCTTCCCCGCGTTGGGAATCTTCTCTGGTGCAGTCATGTTCCTATTGTCCCGTGCCCTGATCAGTGGTCTGTGCCAGGGGTGCCCTCTGCGCACCGAGCCCGTCGATCACCGCGTCCACGGCCTTGCCGGCGCTCGCGATGCACGCCGGGATGCCCACCCCGTCGTAGAGCGCGCCGCACACCGCGAGGCCCGGCAGCGCGGCGACGGCGCCGCGGATCCGGGCCACCCGGCCGAGGTGCCCGACGGGGTACTGGGGCAGCCCGCCCTCCCAGCGGGTGACGGTGGAGGCGACCGGCCGGGCCGCGAGGCCGACGGCCTCGCCGAGGTCGGCGAGGGAGACGTCGACGAGCTCGCCGTCCTCGCGCCGCAGGTCCGCCTCGTCGGCGTACCGGCCCACGGAGGTGCGCAGCAGGAAGAGCTCGGGATCCGCCCCCGCCCAGGCCCACTTGTTGCTGGAGAAGGTGGACGCCTTGATGGTGCGGCCGTCCACGGGCGGTACGAGGAACCCGCTGGCGCCGCCCTCGCGGACGGCGGCCGGCAGGTCGCGGCGGCGGAAGGCCATCGTGATCAGCGCCATGGAGGCGTACGCGACGCCGCGCAGTTCGGCCGCGGCGGCGGGCGCGAGGGCGTCGAGCAGCCGGGCGGCCGGCCCGGCCGGGGTGGCCAGGACGACGCCGTCGGCCTCGAAGACCTCGGCGTCGGCCACGATCCGCCAGCCTTCAGCCGTACGGAGGACCTCGCGGACGGGGGCGCCCGTGACGAGGCGCGCTCCGGCCGAGCGGCAGGCCTCGGCCACCGCGAGCGGGAGCCGTCCGATGCCGCCGTCGAGGCCGGCGAAGACCGGACCGGCCTGCTGGGGCTGCGCCTCGGCCCTGCGCTGGAGCTCCCGTACGCCGTCGCCCAGCAGCGCGTGCGTGCGGGCGGCCTCGAACAGCTGGGGCACGGCGGCCCGCATGGAGATGCGGTAGGCGTCGCCCGCGTAGACCCCGCCGAGCAGCGGTTCCACGAGCCGGTCGACGACCTCGCGGCCGAGGCGGGCGGCGACGTACTCACCGACCGCGACGTCCTCGCCGATCTCGGCGGGCGGCAGCTCGCGCTCGGCCTCGATGCGGGCCAGGCCCTCCGGGGAGAGCACCCCGGAGGCGGCGAGCGGCGCCAGGTCCCCGGGGACCCCCATGACGTGCCCGCGCGGCATCGGCCGCAGGGCGCCGCGGGTCCACAGGTGCGCGGTGGCGGTGGCGGGCGGCTGCAGCGCGTCGCCGAGGCCCACGGCCTTGGCCAGGGCCACGGCTTCGGGGCGGCGGGCGAGCATGGATTCGGCGCCCAGGTCGACCCTGGCCCCGGCGAGCTCACCGGCGTACAGCTTGCCGCCGAGGCGCGGTCCGGCCTCCAGCAGTGTGACGCGGACGCCTTCGGCGAGCAGCCGGTGGGCTGCCGCGAGGCCCGCGATGCCGCCGCCGATGACGACGACGTGCCGGCCCCGGCCCGGTCGATCCGTACGCATGTCCGCTTCGTGCATGGACACATCGTCTCAGACCGATCTCCGAGGCCGGAACGTGACCGCATCGGGACCGGGCCGGGACCGGCGAAGCGAAACCCGCGAGGGGACGGGCGGCGTCGAAACGGCAACACCAGCCGACCTTCGGGGGTTTACACGATGCGTGCACTGCTCGGACACCGATCCGCGGCGGCCCTGACCGCCCTCTCTCTGACGGGTGCGCTCGCGCTCACCGGCTGCGGCTCGGGCGCGGACGGGGGCCGGTCCGCCTCCGGCGACAAGGCGGTGGTCGCGCCGCAGGAGGGCGCCGCCCAGCACGGCGCGGCCGCGGGCGACGCCGCGCAGGGCAAGCCGGGGGCGGCCGCGGCGGCCCCGGCGCCCGCTGACAAGAACGCGCAGCCGCCCGCGGCCGTGGTCCGCCCGAACGTCATCCGTACGGCGACGCTCGGCATCGAGACGACCGACGCGCAGAAGACCCTCGCGGCGGCCCGCACGGCGGCCGACGGGGCGGGCGGGTACGTCGGCAACGAGTCCACCAAACGCGGCGGGGACGGCCGGATGACCTCCACGCTGACCCTGCGGGTCCCCGCTGACCGCTACGACTCCGTCCTCACGGCGATGGAGGGCAGCGGCAAGCTCCTGCACCGCAAGGTCGACGCGCAGGACGTCACCGAGAAGGTCGCCGACATCGGCAGCCGCGTCGCTTCGCAGCAGGCCAGCGTGGAGCGGGTGCGGGAGATGATGGGCAAGGCCTCGGCGCTGAGCGAGGTGGTGATGCTGGAGAGCGAGCTGAGCCGGCGCCAGTCGGACCTGGAATCGCTGCTGGCGCAGCAGTCGGCGCTCAAGGACCGGACCTCGATGGGCACGATCACGCTGGAGGTCTCCGAGCCGGCCCCGGAGCCGGCGGCGAAGGAGGAGGAGAAGGAGCCCACCTTCCTCGGCGCCCTGCACGGCGGCTGGGAGGTCTTCACGACGCTCGTGCGCTACCTGGTGGTGGCGGTGGGCGCGCTGCTGCCGTTCGCGCTGACGGCCGCACTGCTGGGGCTGGGGTTCCGGCTGTACCGCAGGTTCCGTCCGGCGGCCCCGAAGGCGGGCACGGTCCCGAAGGCAGGAACGGTCCCGGGGCGGGCCCCGGTGCCGGCGGCCCGGCCGGCGGAGACCGCGGACACCGGGGAGCAGATCCAGGACTGAACGCGCGTTCGCACGTAGCGTGTTCGTCATCCGATGGACGGCGGCGAAGGGGCGGTGCGGGCGATGACGGCGACGAGGACGACGAAGCCGACGGAACGGCTGGTGGTGGTCGGCGGGGACGCGGCGGGGATGTCCGCCGCGTCACAGGCCCGCAGGCTCAAGGGGCCGGCGGAGCTGGAGATCGTCGCCTTCGAGCGCGGCCACTTCACCTCCTACTCCGCGTGCGGGATCCCTTACTGGATCGGCGGCCTGGTCGGCGAGCGCGACGACCTGATCGCCCGCAGCCCCGAGGAGCACCGCGCCCGCCACATCGACCTGCGCACCCGCACGGAGGTCGTGGAGCTCGATCCGGCCGGATCCCGGGTGCGCGCCCGGGATCTGGACAGCGGATCCGAATCCTGGACGCATTACGACAAGCTGGTCCTGGCGACGGGCGCCCGCCCGGTCCGCCCCCGCCTTCCCGGCATCGGCGCGCACGGGGTCCACGGCGTCCAGACCCTGGACGACGGCCAGCGCCTCATGACCACGCTGGACCGGGAGGAGGGGCGGGAGCGCACCGGGCGCCGCCGGGCGGTCGTGGTCGGCGCCGGCTACATCGGCGTGGAGATGGCCGAGGCCCTGATCGGGCGGGACTACGAGGTCACCGTCCTGTACCGGGGCGAGCAACCGATGGCCACGCTGGACCCGGACATGGGCGGCCTGGTGCACAGCGCCATGAACGGCATGGGGATCCGTACGGTCGGCCGGGCAGAGGTCACGAAGATCCTCACCGACGACCACGGCCGGGCCCGCGCGGTGGCCACGGCGACGGGCGAGGAGTACGAGGCGGACGTGGTCGTGCTCGGCATCGGGGTCGAGCCCCGTACCGCCCTGGCCCGCGCGGCGGGCCTGCCGCTCGGGCCGTCGGGCGGCATCCTCACGGACCTGTCGATGCGGGTGCGGGGCCACGAGGACATCTGGGCGGGCGGTGACTGCGTGGAGGTCATGGACCTGATCGCGGGCCGCACCCGGCACATCCCGCTGGGCACGCACGCCAACAAGCACGGGCAGGTCATCGGGTCGGGCGTGGCCGGCGGCTACGCGACGTTCCCGGGCGTCGTCGGTACGGCGGTGAGCAAGGTCTGCGAATTGGAGATCGCCCGGACGGGTCTGCGCGAGCGGGACGCCCGGGAGGCGGGCCTGCGCTTCGTGACGGCCACGATCAGCTCCACCAACACGGCGGGCTACTACCCGGGCGCGGCGCAGATGACGGTGAAGATGCTCGCGGAACAGCGCACGGGCCGGCTGCTGGGCCTTCAGATCGTCGGCGGCCCGGGCTCCGCGAAGCGTGTCGACGTCGCGGCCGTCGCCCTGACGGCGGGTATGACGGTGGAGCAGGTCGTGTCCCTCGACCTGGGCTACGCCCCGCCGTTCTCTCCGGTGTGGGACCCGGTCCTGGTGGCGGCCCGCAAAGCCGTGTCCGCCGTGCGGGCGGCGGGGGTGTAGGCGGCCCTGCGGGGCTGTTCCCCGCCCGGCCCTTCCACTATTCCTTGGGGCTCCGCCCCAAACCCCGCGGCCGTGCCCCGGGAAACGGTGAAAGGGCGGGGCGGGGAACAGCCCCGCAGACACCCCCTAGCTCTGCGTACGGATGTGGACGTACTCCACCAGGCGGGTCAGGGCGTCGGGGTCCGTCGTCGGGAGGACGCCGTGGCCCAGGTTGAACACGTGACCCTCCAGCCCTGCAGCGGCGGTCAGGACCTCGTCGGTCTTGGCCCGCACGGCCTCCTCGGTGGAGAAGAGCACGGCCGGGTCCAGGTTGCCCTGGAGCGCCTTGCCCGGGCCGACCCGGCGGGCCGCCTCGTCGAGCGAGACCCGGTAGTCGACGCCCACGACGTCCGCGCCGGCCTCGCCCATGAGGCCGAGGAGTTCGCCCGTGCCCACGCCGAAGTGGATCCGGGGGACCCCGTAGGAGGCGACGGACTGCAGGACCTTCGCCGAGGCGGGCATGACGGAGCGGCGGTAGTCCGCCGGGGCGAGCGCGCCGACCCAGGAGTCGAAGAGCTGGACGGCGGAGGCGCCGGCCTCGATCTGGACCTTCAGGAAGGCGGAGGTGATCTCCGCGAGGCGGTCCAGCAGGTCGGCCCACAGCTGCGGGTCCCCGTACATGAGGGCCTTGGTGTGCTCGTGGTTCTTCGAGGGGCCGCCCTCGACCAGGTAGCTCGCGAGGGTGAACGGCGCACCCGCGAAGCCGATCAACGGAGTGGAGCCCAGTTCACCCGTGAGCATGCCGATCGCCTCGGTGACGTACGAGACGTCCTCAGGGGTGAGGTCGCGCAGCTGTGCGAGGTCCTCGCGGCGGCGGATCGGCTGGGCCACGACCGGGCCGATGCCCGGCTTGATGTCCAGGTCGACACCGATGGCCTTGAGCGGGACCACGATGTCGGAGAAGAAGATCGCCGCGTCGACGTTGTGGCGCCGCACCGGCTGCATGGTGATCTCGGTGACCAGGTCGGGGCGCATGCAGGACTCCAGCATCTGGGTGCCCTCGCGCAGTTTCCGGTACTCCGGGAGCGAGCGCCCCGCCTGCCGCATGAACCACACCGGGGTGTGCGGCACCGGCTCGCGCCGGCACGCCTTCAGGAAGGCGGAATCGTACGTCTGACTCGGCTGGCCCTGGGGGGTCTCGTTGGCGCTCACGGTCCAAATCTTCGCACGTATGAAGAAGCGCCCGGCAAGGCGCGGGTGTCCCTGCGCCGTACGGGCGCTCGTTCCGCCTAGTCTTCCCGGCATGGCTGCGGCTCAGGGACGATTTTCAGATGGCGCTGACGGTATGGACAGCGCGGAGGAGAGCTCCGTCCCCCTCCCGTTCCGGCGGGCGGTCGACGGCTTGAAGAAGGCTCGGCTGCGTGCGGGGATCGAGATCGACCCCACGAAGCCGCCCCAGAGACTGGCCCCGCACGCCTACGCGCTGGAGGCCGCAGTCGTGGACGGCGAGGACGACCTGGCCGACGGCCGGCTCATCCTGCTCCACGACCCGGCCGGGCACGACGCCTGGCAGGGGACCTTCCGGCTGGTGACGCTCGTGCGGGCCGAGCTGGAGCCGGAGATGGCCGCGGACCCGCTCCTGCCGGAGGTCTGCTGGTCCTGGCTGACGGGGGCGCTGGACGCGCGCGGACTGACGTACGGGGAGGCGAGCGGCACCGTGACCATGGCGAGCTCGCACTACTTCGGCGGGCTCGCGGAGCGGCGTCCCGCGACGCAGATCGAGATCAGAGCCTCGTGGACGCCGCGCGAGGGGGTGGGCGGGGTGCCGGACACCTCGGCGCACCTGTCGGCGTGGTGCGAACTGCTGTGCCAGATCGCCGGGCTGCCGCCGGTGGGCCCGACGGACTCCGTCACGGGCGTGGTC
Source organism: Streptomyces sp. NPDC045695 (assembly GCF_056432025.1). Taxonomy (NCBI): domain Bacteria; kingdom Bacillati; phylum Actinomycetota; class Actinomycetes; order Kitasatosporales; family Streptomycetaceae; genus Streptomyces; species Streptomyces sp. NPDC045695. Next base: position 227,614 of record NZ_JBWKJU010000010.1, on the reverse strand, counting down.
TGCCTGCCGCAGCGACGCGGTCCGCACCACAAGTAGGCCCCCACCCTTCCACCCCGGGCCGGGCGCACGGCCGCCCCGCGCGGCCGCTCCCGTACGGCCGTTCCCGTACGGGCCGCTCCCGCACGCCCGTCGGAACGCGCGAACGGCCGATCGAAGCCCCGGGGAGGGCTGTCGCAAGGCGGCGTCCGGTGCGGGCTTCTGATCACCCTATGATCGATCGTGCGTCCGAATTGCCCGAATTGTTACTCACCAAATCGTGATCATTCCCTAAAGCCGAGCGGGTGACGTGCCGAAGGAGTCAGTGACCATCCGCACGGTTCGCACCGGCTTCCTTCCCCGAGCCGGCCGTCCCGCCACTCCCCCAGGAGGCCTAGGTGTCCGTTCTTCTCGAGCAGCCCGCAAGCCTGGTCGCCTACCGCCCGAACAAGCCGACGGCCATGGTCGTCGTGGCCGACCCGCGCGTCCGCTCCACCGTGACCCGCCATCTGTGGGCCCTCGGAGTACGTGACGTGATCGAGGCGTCGTCCATCGCGGAGGCCCGCCCCCGCGTCGGCAGCCCGCGCGACATCTGCGTGGCCGACGTACACCTGCCCGACGGCTCCGGCCTGACCCTGCTCTCCGAGACCCGCGCCGCCGGCTGGCCCAACGGCCTGGCCCTGTCCGCCGCCGACGACATCGGCGCCGTACGCAACGCCCTCGCGGGCGGAGTCAAGGGCTACGTCGTCACCGGTACGCGCACCAACATCGGGCTCCCCACCCGGCCCGGCGCCGCCCCCATCGGCGCTGCCGCCGCCCGCATGCACCGCCGCCCCCCGGGTGCCCCGAGCCACCCGGGCGGCTACCGAGAGCTCTCCGGCCGCGAGGTCGAGGTCCTGCGCCTCGTCGCGGAGGGCCAGTCCAACAAGGCCATCGGCGTCTCGATGGGCCTGTCCGCCCTGACCGTCAAGTCCCACCTCGCCCGCATCGCCCGCAAGCTGGGCACCGGTGACCGCGCCGGAATGGTCGCCGTGGCGCTGCGCACCGGGATCATCCACTGACCGCGGGCCGGCCGCCCCGGATAACCCTCCGGGTCCCCCGCGCGGCTCCCGGCATACCGATCGCGCCCGTCGACGGAACGTTCCGGCGACGGGTGCGTCGTATCCACGGATACCCTTGACCGGTGACCGACGCCCAAGAGACCGCAGCAGACCTGCGCACCACCACCGGGGGCGGCCCCCCGGACGAAGTCGTCAGATCGTCCGATGGGCCGATTCCCCTGCTGGAACCCCGCGAGGGGATCCCTCCCGTGGTCGCCGACGCCGACGCCCTCGCCCGAGTGGTCGCGGCGTTCGCCGCGGGCACCGGCCCCGTCGCCGTCGACGCCGAGCGGGCCTCCGGATACCGCTACGGCCAGCGCGCCTACCTGGTGCAGCTGCGCCGCGAGGGTGCGGGGTCCGCGCTGATCGACCCCGTGGGCTGCCCCGATCTGTCCACCCTGGGCGAGGCCCTGTCCGGTACGGAGTGGATCCTGCACGCCGCCACCCAGGACCTGCCGTGCCTGCGGGAAATAGGCATGGTGCCCACCTCCCTGTTCGACACCGAGCTGGCCGGCCGCCTCGCCGGTTTCCCGCGCGTCGGGCTCGGCGCGATGGTCGAGAGCGTGCTGGGCTACGCGCTGGAGAAGGGGCACTCCGCCGTCGACTGGTCCACCCGCCCGCTGCCGGAGCCGTGGCTGCGCTACGCCGCCCTGGACGTGGAGCTCCTGGTGGACCTGCGGGACGCGCTGGAGAAGGAGCTGGACCGGCAGGGCAAGCTGGACTGGGCCCACCAGGAGTTCGACGCCATCGCCTCCGCTCCGCCCGCCCCGCCGCGCAAGGACCCGTGGCGCCGTACGTCCGGCATGCACAAGGTGCGCCGGCGCCGGCAGATGGCGGTCGTACGGGAGCTGTGGGAGTCCCGGGACCGGATCGCGCAGCGGCGGGACGTGTCGCCCGGCAAGGTGCTGGGCGACGCCGCGATCGTCGAGGCGGCTCTGGCCCTGCCGGCGAACGTGCAGTCCCTCTCCGCCCTACCCGGCTACGGGCAGCGGATGGGCCGGCGTCAGCTGGACCAGTGGATGGCCGCCGTGGACCGGGCCAGGGCCCTGCCCGAGAACGAGCTGCCGCAGCCGGGGGCGACCCCGGCCGGTCCGCCGCCGCCGCGCTCCTGGGTCGACAAGGACCCGGCGGCCGCGGCCCGGCTGTCGGCGGCCCGCGCCGCCGTCTCCACGCTGGCGGAGGGGCTGAACCTGCCCCAGGAGAACCTGATCGCCCCCGACACGGTCCGCCGCCTGTGCTGGGAGCCGCCGCAGCGGCTCGAAGCGGACGCGGTGGCCGAGGCCCTGGCGGCCCACGGCGCCCGCCCGTGGCAGGTCGAGCAGGTGACGGCCGCGCTGGTGACCGCCCTGGCGGCGACCGCCTGACCCGCGCGCCCGACACCGTACGCCTCCGACGGGGCCCTCACTCCAGGGGAGTGAGGGCCCCGTCCTCGTCCCTGTAGTAGCTGCCGGTCTTGACGCCGTCGACCTTGCCGAACCGCAGCCAGTGCTCGGACATGGTGTGCACGTCGTTCGCGACGCGCTCCCAGGGCGCCTGGTGCCCCGCGCAGGCGATCCGGAACATCAGCTTGGTCCGCTCAGGGATGGTCTTGTAGAGCTCGGGGACCGAGAAGTACAGCAGGCCCAGGTCGGGCGCGGTGTTCACGATCGTGTCGTGCTCCCCGTACACGATGCACACGGGCACCGCCGCGCCGAGGACCCCGTGAAGCGGCACGGTGGTCTTGTTCCACCCCCACCAGTAGGAGTTGCGGACGCGATTGAGCCCCTGCGGGGCCGGGTCGGTGGGTGACACCACGGGTCCCCAGCCGGCACCGACCGAATCGACGGCCTTGACCGCATCCCACACCTTGTCGACCATGTCGGCCTCGCGCTGTTCGGGGCACTTCAGTTCCCTGTCCCACGTGGCTTCGAAGCCGCCCTTCGCGCCGACGGTCATCGGGAAGTCGAAGACGCCCGGGGTGGACACCGGCAGGTTCACCGGCGCGCCGAAGTCGGTCCCGGGCGCGCTCGCCCTGCCCTGCGGCGGGAAGATCGGGGCCAGCAGGAAGAGGCTGCGGACCTTGTCGGGGTGCTGGATGGCATAGGGCCCGAGCTGCTGGGAGGCCGCGGACCAGCCGATGAGGTCGACCTTGGTGGCGCCGGTCTTGTCGAGTACGAAGTCGACCACCTTGTCGACCTCGTCCCAGTCGCTCTGGGAGTTGTTCAGCTGGTGGGCGTAGTTCGGCGGGGTCAGGTCCGTGGTCGCGTTGGGGTGGGGGACGAGGAGCCGTCGCTGGGCGACGGTGGGCTGGACGTTCTGCCAGTCGGCCATCTTGGGACGGGTCGACAGTCCTGAGCCCTGGAGTTCCATCACGAAGACGTCGAACTTGGCCTTCGCCAGCTCCTCGGCCCAGCTGTACCTCTTGTACTGCAGGTCGAAGCCCACCACGGCCGGCACGCTCCTGCCGTGGAGCATCAGGACGGGCCTGCTCTGTTCGCCGCCGGGCGTGCCGTTGCGCCGGCGCACGAAGAGCTTGACCGGCTCGCCCGCGTTCGCCGGGATGGTCGAGGTGTGTTCCACGTAGTAGTCCGTGAGGACGGGTGCCGCCATGGCGGTGCTCCGTTCGGTCGGCCGCGTCCCGGGGTGGTCCGGGGCCCGGCCAGAATCGGCAAGCGGGTGGGCACTGCGGCGCCGACAGGCCGCCGGGGCGGGGTTGCGACCCGTTCGGGTCGCCCCGGGCGCTCCGATCGGCCGGGCGCGCGGCGGGGGCGCGTGGGGGCTCGCGCGGGACGGGCGAGTGTGACCTTCGCCGCTGTTCGGGGAGGGGGTGTCCACATGGGTTACCCGCAAGTAGCATGGGCCAGGTGAGCGGGCGCTCAGCAATGCGTGCCGAGCCGCCCCCGCGCAGCAGTGCACACCCGCACCTGGAGGAGAGCCAACGTGCCTCGTACCGTCAGGGACGTCGTCTTCGTCGACGGCGTCCGCACCCCGTTCGGCAAGGCGGGCCCGAAGGGCATCTACCACGAGACCCGCGCCGACGACCTCGTCGTGAAGGCGATCCGGGAGCTGCTGCGCCGCAACCCGGACCTGGACCCCGCGAAGATCGACGAGGTCGCCATCGCCGCGACCACGCAGATCGGTGACCAGGGCCTGACGCTGGGCCGTACCGCCGGCATCCTCGCGGGCCTCCCGCAGTCCGTCCCGGGCTACTCCATCGACCGCATGTGCGCCGGCGCGCTGACCGCCGTGACCGCCGTCGCGGGCGGCGTGGCCTTCGGTGCGTACGACGTCGCCCTCGCCGGCGGTGTCGAGCACATGGGCCGCCACCCCATGGGCGAGGGTGTGGACCCGAACCCGCGCTTCGTCTCCGAGAAGCTGGTCGACGAGTCCGCCCTGTTCATGGGCATGACCGCCGAGAACCTGCACGACCGGTACCCGACGATCACCAAGCTCCGCGCCGACGAGTACGCCGTGCGCTCGCAGGAGAAGGCCGCCAAGGCGTACGCCGACGGCAAGATCCAGCAGGACCTGGTCCCGATCTCGGTGCGCAACACCAACGAGGCGGCCGGTGAGACGGGCTGGGGCCTGGTCACCACCGACGAGCCGATGCGCCCGGGCACCACGCTGGAGAACCTGGCCGGCCTGAAGACCCCGTTCCGTACGCACGGCCGGGTCACCGCGGGCAACGCCGCCGGTCTCAACGACGGTGCCACCGCCGCGATCATCGCGTCCGAGGACTTCGCCCGCGAGAACAACCTCCCGGTCAAGATGCGCCTCGTCTCGTACTCCTTCGCGGGTGTCGAGCCCGAGGTCATGGGCTACGGCCCGATCCCGGCCACCGAGAAGGCCCTGGCCCAGGCCGGCCTGACGATCGACGACATCGGTCTCTTCGAGATCAACGAGGCCTTCGCGGTCCAGGTCCTCGCGTTCCTGGAGCACTACGGCATCGCCGACGACGACGCCCGCGTGAACCAGTACGGCGGCGCCATCGCCTTCGGTCACCCGCTGGCCTCCTCGGGCGTGCGCCTGATGACGCAGCTGGCCCGTCAGTTCGAGGAGCAGCCGCACGTCCGCTACGGCCTGACCACCATGTGCGTCGGCTTCGGCATGGGCGCCACGGTCATCTGGGAGAACCCGAACTTCAACGCCGAGGGAGACTCCAAGTGAGCACCACCGCTGAGCTCCTGAAGGGCGCGGCCGAGCTGTTCCCGGACGAGGTCGTCACGTCCGCGCACGTCCGCCACCTGGACCTGCCGTTCGGCGCGGGGCGCTTCGCGCTCATCACGCTGGACAACGGCTTCGACCACACCAAGCCGACCACCTTCGGCCCGCAGTCCCTCGCCAACCTGAACGCGGCGATCGACCAGGTCGAGCAGGAGGCCCTCGCGGGCTCCATCGTCGGCGCGGGCATCACCGGCAAGCCGTTCATCTTCGCGGTCGGCGCCGACCTCAAGGGCGTCGAGCTGCTGAAGAAGCACGACGAGGCGCTCGCCATCGGCAAGGGCGGCCACGACGTCTTCAAGCGTCTGGCGGCCCTCGCGGTCCCGACCTTCGCCTACTACAACGGCGCGGCGATGGGCGGCGGCGTCGAGGTCGGTCTGCACTGCACCTACCGCACCGTCTCGAAGGCCATCCCGGCCTTCTCGCTGCCCGAGGTCTTCCTCGGCCTGGTTCCCGGCTGGGGCGGCTGCACCATCCTGCCGAACCTGATCGGCGCGGACCGCGCGGTCTCGGTGATCATCGAGAACTCGCTCAACCAGAACAAGCAGCTGCGCGGCAAGCAGGTCTTCGACCTGGGCATCGCGGACGCGCTGTTCGAGGGCGCGGACTTCCTGGAGCAGTCCCTCATCTGGACCTCGAAGGTCCTCAAGGGCGAGACCGAGGTCGTACGCGACGAGATCGACCGCGGCGAGGGCTGGGACGCGGCCGTGGCCCGCGGCCGTGCCATCGCGGACTCCAAGGTGCACGGCGCCGCCCCGGCCGCCTACCGCGCGCTGGAGATCATCGAGGCGTCCAAGGACGGCGACCTGCAGAAGGGCTTCGACGCCGAGGACACGGCCCTGGCCGACCTCATCATGGGCGGCGAGCTGCGCTCCGGCATCTACGCCTTCAACCTGGTCCAGAAGCGCGGCAAGCGCCCGGCCGGTGCCCCCGACAAGTCGCTGGCGCGCCCGGTCACCAAGGTCGGCGTCGTCGGCGCGGGCCTGATGGCCTCGCAGCTGGCGCTGCTGTTCCTGCGCCGCCTGGAGGTGCCGGTGGTCCTCACCGACATCGACCAGGAGCGCGTGGACAAGGGTGTGGGCTACGTCCACGCCGAGATCCAGAAGCTGCTCGGCAAGGGCCGCATCAACCAGGACAAGGCCAACCGCCTGACCGCCCTGGTGACCGGCGTCCTGGACAAGGCCGAGGGCTTCGCGGACGCGGACTTCATCATCGAGGCCGTGTTCGAGGAGATGTCGGTCAAGCAGAAGGTGTTCGCGGAGGTCGAGGCGGTCGCCCCGGCGCACGCGATCCTCGCCACCAACACCTCCTCGCTGTCGGTGTCGGAGATGGCCTCCAAGCTCCAGCACCCGGAGCGCGTGGTCGGCTTCCACTTCTTCAACCCGGTCGCGATCCTCCCGCTGCTGGAGATCGTCCGCGGTGAGCAGACCGACGACGCCTCGCTGGCCACGGCCTTCGGTGTCGCCAAGAAGCTGAAGAAGACCGCGGTGCTGACCAAGGACGCCCCGGCGTTCGTCGTGAACCGCATCCTGACCCGCTTCATGGGCGAGATCCAGAACGTCATCGACGAGGGCACCCCGGTGGCCACGGCGGAGAAGGCCATCGAGCCGCTCGGCCTGCCGATGTCCCCGCTGGTCCTCCTGGAGCTCGTGGGCCCGGCGATCGGTCTGCACGTCTCCGAGACCCTGAACCGCGCCTTCCCGGAGCGTTTCACCGTCTCCCCCAACCTGAAGCGGGTCGTCGAGGCCGGCAAGCGCGGCTTCTACGTCTACTCGGCGGAGAACGGCTTCAAGCCGGAGCTCGACCCCGAGGTCGCCGCCCTCCTGGTGCAGGGCGACTCCGTCCTGACGGAGGAGCAGGTCCGCGACCGCGTCCTGGACGCGGTGGCGCAGGAGATCGGCCTGATGCTGGAGGAGGGTGTCGTGGCCGAGGCCCAGGACATCGACCTCTGCCTCATCACCGGTGCGGGCTGGCCCTTCCACCTGGGCGGCATCACGCCGTACCTGGACCGCGAGGGCGTCTCGGAGCGCGTGAACGGCAAGAAGTTCCTCGCCCCCGGCCTGGCGAGCGTCCCGGCCTAGTCCGGGTCCCTGACGGGCGTCTGACGGCCTGGCCCGCCCCCTTCGAGGGGCGGGCCTCGGCCATTCGAATACCTGTCTAAGATTCACCCCCATGACGGAAACGCAACGGCGGCCAGTTCGCCGCCGACGCCGCATTCTGCGGGTCACCCTGCTGCTGGTCGCCGTGCTGATCCTGGGCGCGGCCGGGGCGGGCTGGTGGGCGTACAGCCACCTCAACGGCAACATCGACAGCGTCGACCTGGACAAGGCGATCGGGGACAACCGGCCGCCGAAGGTGGTCGCGAACGCGCAGAACATCCTGGTGCTCGGCTCCGATTCACGGGCCGGGGCCAACGCCGATCTCGACCACGGCGACGTCAGCGGAGCCCGCTCGGACACCGCGATGCTGGTGCACATACCCGAGGGCCGGGCCAAGGCGACCGCGGTGAGCATCCCGCGCGACACCCTGATCACCCGGCCCGAGTGCAAGGACCGGGACGGCAAGACCGTGCCGTCCGCGAAGCGGGTCATGTTCAACTCCGTCTACTCGCTGGCCGGTCCGGCCTGTGTGGTCAACACGGTCGAGCAGTTGTCCGGAGTGCGCGTGGACCACTTCGTCGAGGTGGACTTCGCCGGCTTCAAGGGCCTGGTGGACGCGCTGGGCGGGGTCACCGTCACCCTGGACAAGCCGATGAGCGGCGCCAAGGGCGGTCTGAAGCTGGAAGCGGGCGAGCACCGGCTGAACGGGGCCGACTCGCTGAAGTTCGTCCGTACCCGCTACGGGTACGGCGACGGCAGCGACCTCGGACGCATAGGCCTCCAGCAGCAGTTCATGCTGGCGATGCTGTCCGAGATCAAGAAGCAGGACGCCCTCGGCAATCCGGCGCGGCTCTACAAGCTCGCGGACGCCGGGACCAAGTCGCTGACCACCGACTCCGACCTGGACTCGCTCACCGCGCTGGCCGACTTCGCGCAGAGCATGAAGGGCGTGGACCCGGACACGATGGAGACGATCATGCTGCCGGTCGCCTACGACAAGGTCGACCCCAACCGCGTGGTCGTGGCCGAGCCGCAGGCGACCGAGCTGTGGGCGGCCCTGCGCAACGACCAGAAGATCCCCGCCTCGGCGAAGAACTCCCCCGCCAAGGGCTGACGGGCCGGCACGTGACGCAGTGGGCCGTACGGGGATTCCCGTACGGCCCACTGCGTCACGTCACTTTGCGTCACGTCCGGCTGCGTCACGGCCCGCTGCGTCACGTCCGGCTCAGAACTCCGCGTCCCTGCCCACCTGGCCCAGCCGGCTGTGGCTGCGGCCGTACAGGAAGTAGACGAAGAAGCCGATCACCATCCAGATCCCGAAGCGCAGCCAGGTCTCGGCCGGCAGGTTGAGCATCAGCCACACCGAGGCGGCGATCGACAGGATCGGCACCAGGGGCACCAGTGGGGTCCGGAAGGACCGGTGCAGGTCGGGGCGGGTGCGACGCAGGACGATCACGCCGAGCGCGACGACCACGAAGGCGAAGAGCGTGCCGATGTTCACCAGGGTGGCGAGCTCGTTGATGCTGGTGAAGCCCGCGACGATCGCGATGATCACGCCCAGCAGGATCGTCGGGCGGTACGGGGTACGGAACTTCGGGTGGGTCCGCGAGAAGAAGCGCGGCAGCAGTCCGTCACGGCTCATCGCGAAGAACACGCGGGTCTGACCCAGGAGCAGGATCATGCAGACCGTGGTGAGGCCCACGGCGGCGCCGAAGCTGATGATGCCTCCGTACACCGGATGTCCGGCGGATTTGAAGGCGTCGGCCAGCGGGGCGCTCACCGACAGCTCGGTGTAGTGCTGCATACCGGTGACCACGAGCGAGACCGCCACGTACAGCACGGTGCAGATGAGCAGCGAGCCGAGGATGCCGCGCGGCATGTCCCGCTGCGGGAGCTTGGTCTCCTCGGCCGCCGTGGCGACGACGTCGAAGCCGATGAAGGCGAAGAAGACGACGGAGGCCGCGGTGAAGATGCCCATGACGCCGAAGTTCGTCGGCTGGTAGCCGAAGATCAGCTGGACGAGCGGCGCGTCGAGCCCCGAACCGCCCTTCTGGGGCACCGCCTCGGGGATGAACGGCTGGTAGTTGCTGCCCTTGATGAAGAACAGGCCCGCGATGATCACGATGAGCACCACCGTGACCTTGATCGCGACGACGAGCGCCGTGATCCTCGCGGACAGCTTCACGCCGACGACCAGGATCGCGGTGAGGAGCAGCACCAGGACGAAGGCCAGCAGGTCGAAGGTGCCGCCGACGACGTCCGGCCCCTGGAGTGCGGCCGGCAGCTGGATGCCCGCGTTGTCCATGAGGGAACGGACGTACCCGGACCAGCCCACGGCCACGACCGCGGTGCCGAGGGCGAATTCCAGTACGAGGTCCCAGCCGATGATCCAGGCCGGCAGCTCGCCGATCGAGGCGTAGGAGAAGGTGTACGCCGAACCGGCGACGGGGACGGTCGAGGCGAACTCGGCGTAACACAGGGCGGCGAGCGCGCACACCACGCCGGCGGCCACGAAGGCCAGGGCGGTGGCGGGGCCGGCGGTCTCCTTGGCGACCTTGCCGGTGAGGACGAAGATGCCGGTGCCGATGATGACGCCGACGCCGAAGACGGTCAGGTCCCAGGCGGACAGGGATTTGCGGAGCGCGTGTTCCGGCTCCTCCGTGTCCCGGATGGACTGTTCCACCGACTTGCTGCGGAAGGGACTGTTCAGATCCGTACTCACCAACGCACCTCCGAACAAGGTGACGCACGCGAACGGGCCGGGAGGCCCACCCCTCAAGGGTGATCTCCCGGCCCGTGACGTGCAACCGCGCGTGGATCAGGTGGGCTAGTCGCAGGCGGCGGCCGGCTCGCTGTCGTAGCGCCCGTCCAGCTTGGCCACCAGGCCGGTGACCTGCCGTGCGATGTCCGGTGCGGTCAGCCCGATCTCGGCCATGACCTCCTTGCGGGAGGCGTGGTCGAGGAAGCGCTGCGGGATGCCGAAGTCGCGCAGCGGTACGTCGACGCCCGCGTCCCGCAGGGCCTGCGAGACGGCCGAACCCACGCCGCCGGTGCGGCCGTTGTCCTCGACGGTGACGACCACGCGGTGGCGGTCGGCGAGCGGGGCCAGCGCCTCGTCCACGGGCTTGACCCAGCGCGGGTCGACCACGGTCGTGGTGATGCCCTGCTTGTCGAGCAGGTCGGCGATCTCCAGGCACATCGGGGCGAGCGCGCCGACCGAGACCAGCAGTACGTCCGGCCGGGTGACGTCGGCGCCCGGGGCGCGCAGCACGTCCATGCCGCCGGCCTTGCCGACGGCCGGGACGGCCGGGCCGACGACGCCCTTGGAGTACCGCACGACGGTAGGGGCGTCCTTGACCTCGACGGCCTCGCGCAGCTGGGCGCGCAGCTGCTCCGCGTCACGCGGGGCGGCCAGCCGCAGGCCGGGTACGACCTGCATGATCGACATGTCCCACATACCGTTGTGGGAGGCGCCGTCCGTGCCGGTGACTCCGGCCCGGTCCAGGACGAAGGTGACCCCGCACTTGTGCAGGGCCACGTCCATCAGGACCTGGTCGAAGGCACGGTTGAGGAAGGTGGCGTACACGGCGAAGACCGGGTGGGCGCCGCCGGTGGCCAGGCCCGCCGCCGAGGTGGCGCCGTGCTGCTCGGCGATGCCGACGTCGAAGATCCGGTCCGGGTAGGCGTCCGCGAACTTCTTCAGGCCGACCGGCTGGAGCATGGCCGCGGTGATCGCGACGATGTCCTTGCGCTCCTTGCCGAGCTTGACCATCTCGTCGGCGAAGACGGAGGTCCAGCTGGCGGCGTCGGTGGAGACCGGCAGACCGGTGTCGGGGTGGATCACGCCGACCGCGTGGAAGCGGTCCGCCTCGTCCTGGACGGCCGGCTCGTAGCCCCGGCCCTTCTGGGTGAGGCAGTGCACGATGACCGGGCCGCTGAAGCGCTTGGCGCGCGTCAGGGCGGACTCCAGGGCCTCGATGTCGTGGCCGTCGATGGGCCCGATGTACTTGAGCCCCAGGTCCTCGAACATGCCCTGCGGGGCGATGAAGTCCTTCAGGCCCTTCTTGGCGCCGTGCAGGGTCTCGAAGAGCGGCTTGCCCACGACGGGGGTGCGCTCCAGGATCTCCTTGCCGCGGGCCAGGAAGCGCTCGTAGCCGTCCGTGGTGCGCAGGGTGGCCAGGTGGTTGGCGAGGCCGCCGATGGTGGGGCCGTAGGAGCGCTCGTTGTCGTTGACGACGATGACCAGCGGGCGGTCCTTGGCGGCGGCGATGTTGTTCAGCGCCTCCCAGGCCATGCCGCCGGTCAGCGCGCCGTCGCCGATGACGGCGGCGACGTGGTGGTCCTGCCGTCCCAGCACCTCGTTGGCCTTGGCGAGGCCGTCGGCCCAGCCCAGCACGGTGGAGGCGTGCGAGTTCTCGATCACGTCGTGGTCGGACTCGGCGCGCGAGGGGTAGCCGGACAGGCCGCCCTTGGCGCGCAGGTTGCCGAAGTCCTGACGACCGGTGAGCAGCTTGTGGACGTAGGCCTGGTGGCCGGTGTCGAAGAGGACCTTGTCCTTCGGCGAGTCGAAGACCCGGTGCAGGGCGATCGTCAGTTCGACCACCCCGAGGTTGGGGCCGAGGTGCCCGCCGGTCTTGGAGACGGCGTCGACGAGGAAGGACCTGATCTCGGCGGCGAGCTGATCGAGCTCCTCCTGGCTGAGCCGGTCCAGATCGCGCGGTCCCTTGATGCGGGTCAGCAGCACCCGTGCCTCCTTGCAGTTGCTTGCTGGTCTGTCGAGTCTAATGTTCCGCCCGTCGGCCCGGTCATCGGGCCGCCCCGGCAGCGTCACACCTTTGTCATACATGTACGCACCGCCGCGCGGTCACACCTCACATACGGGCGTATACCCGTACAGAAGTACGTGCGCGCACATGTACGCACGGATGCCCGGCGCCACTCGAAGTGGCACCGGGCACTGTGACCGGTGTTACCGCCGGCTGCCGCTCCGGCGCTCCGCGGGGTGTGAGGACGGGCGCGCGGTCAGGCGCGTCCGGCCGTCTTCTGGGTCTTGCGGGTGATCGAGTCGATCACCACGGTGGCCAGCAGCACCGCACCGGTGATCATGTACTGGATCGGGGTCGCGATTCCCTCCAGGGCCAGACCGTACTGGATCGAGACGATGACCATCACGCCGAGGAGGGCGTTCCAGGTTCGGCCGCGGCCACCGAAGAGGCTGGTGCCGCCGATGACGGCCGCCGCGATCACGTTCATCAGCAGGTCGCCGGCACCGGCGCTCTGGTTGGCGGCCGCGATCTTCGAGGCCCAGAACAGACCGCCGATGGCGGCGAAGGTGCTGGAGATCGCGAAGACCGTGATCCGGATCCGGGTGACGTTGATGCCCGCACGGCGGGAGGCCTCGACGCTGCCACCCAGTGCGAAGACGTTTCGTCCGAACGTCGTGCGCCGGAGCACGAAGTCCGTGACGACCAGGGCCAGCAGGAAGAGCACCACCGCGAGCGGCAGGCCCTTGTACTGGTTGAACAGCACGGCGGGGCCGAAGGCGACCAGCGCGAGCAGACCGGTGCGCAGCAGGACCTCGGCGAGCGGCCGGGAGGGCATCCCGGCGGCCTCGCGGCGCTTGGCGTCGAAGAAGGCCGCGAGGAAGTAGCCGGCCACCGCGAGCGCGGCCAGCCCGTAGGCGACGGCCACGTCCGAGAAGAAGTACGTGGTCAGCTGGCCGACCACGCCGTCGGAGTCGATGTTGATCGTGCCGTTGCTGCCGAGGATCTGCAGCATCGCACCGAGCCAGAAGAGCAGGCCCGACAGGGTGACGGCGAAGGCCGGGGCGCCGATCCTGGCGAAGAAGAAGCCGTGGATGCAGCCGATCAGGGCGCCGCCGGCGATGGCCGCCAGGATGGCCAGCCACTCGTTCACGCCATGGGTGACGGCGAAGACGGCGACGATCGCGCCCGAGACGCCGCTGACCGAGCCGACCGAGAGGTCGATCTCACCGAGCAGCAGCACGAAGATGATGCCGATGGCGATCATGCCGGTGCCGGTCATCGTGATCGCGATGTTGGTGAGGTTCTCCGGGGAGAGGAAGTTCGAGTTCAGCCCCTGGAAGATCGACCAGATGACGATCAGGCCGATGACGACGGGCAGGGAGCCCAGGTCGCCGGCCTTCATCCGGCGCTTGAACTCGCCCAGGTACCCGGCGAGGCCCTCCTCCCTGACGAGCAGCCGGGGGTCCACGGCCGGGATCGCGTCGTGCGCGGCCGCCGGGTTGACCGGGTCAATGTGCTCCTGCTGGTCGACGGGGCCCTTGCCCAGTGGATCGGTGGCGGGGTTCTGGGTGCTCACTTGCCGGCCTCCGAGGTGCGGGCCGCCCGGCGGGTCACGGCGTTGTCCGTGGCACCGGTGATGGCGGAGATGATCTCTTCCTGCGAGGTATCGGCGACGTTGAAGACGCCGTTGTTGCGGCCCAGCCGCAGGACCGCCACCTTGTCGGCGACGGCCTTCACATCGGCCATGTTGTGGCTGATGAGGATGACGGCGTGACCGCGCTCGCGCAGCCGCTCCACGAGGTCGAGGACCTGCGCGGTCTGCTCGACGCCGAGGGCGGCGGTGGGCTCGTCGAGGATGACGAGCTGCGGCTCGCCCAGCATGGAGCGGGCGATCGCCACGGTCTGACGCTGACCGCCGGAGAGCGAGGCGATGGGGATCCGGACACTGGGGATCCGGATGGACAGGGTGGTCAGGAGCTCGCGGGCGCGGCGCTCCATCTCCACCTCGTCCAGGATGCCGCGGCGCTTGAGCTCGCGGCCGAGGAAGAGGTTGCCGACGACGTCGATGTTGTCGCACAGCGCCAGGTCCTGGTAGACCGTCGCGATGCCCAGGTTCTGGGCGTCGTGCGGCTTGCCTATGGAGACCGGGCGGCCCTCCCACTCGATGACTCCGTCATCGATGGGGTGCACGCCGGCGATCGTCTTGACCAGCGTGGACTTGCCGGCGCCGTTGTCGCCGACCAGGGCGACCACCTCACCGGAGTGGATCTCGAGTTCTACGTCGGTCAGGGCCTGAACGGCGCCGAACCGCTTCGAGACCCCTCGCAACGCCAGCACGGGCGCAGCGGACACATGAACCATCTCCTTCGCCGCCTGACCGGCGGGGATGTCGTGCAAAAGAGCAGGAGCGGGGCGAATGGGGGAACGTTTCTGCCCGGCGCCCCGCGGTGGCGGGGATGAGAGGGCGGGGCGCCGGTCAGGCACGGGGGGCCGCCTCGGGGGAGGCGGCGGGGGCCGCTACTTCAGGCCAACGGTGGCGCAGGCCGCCGCGTACTTGTCGGTGCAGATCTCGTCGACCTTGTAGACGCCGTCCTTGACGACGGTGTCCTTGATGTTGTTCTTGGTCAGCGAGACGACCGGGATCAGCACGGACGGGACGCCCTTGGTGGTCGGGCTGTCGACCGTGGAGGTGGTGACACCTTCGAGCTTCTCACCCTTGGCGAGGGCGACCGCCATCTTCGCCGCGGCCTCGGCCTCCGGGGCGTACGGCTTGTAGACGCTCATGAACTGCTCGCCGGCGACGATGCGCTGCACCCCGGCGAGTTCCGCGTCCTGGCCGGTGACCGGGGGCAGGGTGGACAGGCCGGCCGCCTTGAGGGCGGTGATGATGCCGCCGGCCATGCCGTCATTGGCGGAGTAGACGCCGATGATCTTGTCCTTGCCGAGCGCCGAGAGGGCGGCCGCCATGTTCGTGTTGGCGTTCTCCGGCTTCCACTCGACGGTGTCGTACTCCTTGCCGATGTTCACCTTGCCGTCGAGGACGGAGTGCGCGCCGGACTTGAAGAGCTTGGCGTTCGGGTCGGTGACCGAACCGTTCATCATGACGATCTGGCCGTCCTTGGCCTTGTCGCCCAGCGCCTCCAGCAGCGCCTTGCCCTGGACCTTGCCGACCTCTTCGTTGTCGAAGGAGGTGTAGGCGTCGATCGGGCCCTCGGCCAGACGGTCGTAGGAAACGACCGGAATGCCGGCGTCCTTGGCCTTCTTCACCGAACCCGCGATGGCCTTGGAGTCCACCGCGTCGACGATCAGGACGTCCACCTTGTTGGTGATCATCGTGTCGACCTGGGAGTTCTGGGTGGTCGCGTCCTGCTTGGCGTTGGCGTAGACGACCTGACCCTTGCCGCCGGTCAGCTCCGCGACCTTCTTCTCGATCAGCGGCTTGTCGAACTTCTCGTAACGCGCGGTCTGGTTCTCCGGCAGGAGCAGACCGACCTTGATCGCATCACCCTTGCCCGCGCCGGATTCCTTCGTCTTGTCCCCGGCCTCCTTCGCACTGCCACAAGCGGCGAGGGAGACGGCCATGGCACCGGCGGCCACGGCTACGGCGGTTCTGCGCATACGCGTGTTCATTACTTGAACCTCCCTGACGAGGCCGCAACGCTGCGGCCGAGGTGGATGTGAGTCAACCCCGGCCGCGTTTTGCCGTCAAGGAGTGAATCCTTAACGAGATGACAACGGTGCCATCCGTTATCTACCTGAAGGCAAGACGGCTGGAGCTCGCACTCCACTCCCATGATCTGACAAAAGCGTCGAATCGCCCATCTCGCTGAGCACAAGGGCTAGCGCGCCCAGCACCTCGGCGCGCCCGCCCAGGGACCCCGTGAGCACCGACAGTTGGCGGGCCGCGCTGGGAATCGCGTACCTCCCCACGGATTCACGGATGGGAGCCAGGACCAGTTCACCCGCCTCCGCGAGCGAGCCGCCGAGCACCACCCGGCTGGGGTTGAGGAGGTTGCACAGACTGGCCACGCCGCTGCCGATGTGGCGGCCCACGTCCGTGATCACCCGGCGGCAGCCCGGGTCCCCGCCGCGGGCCAGTTCGACCACCCGCTCCATCGTCAACTCCGGCCCGTGCGTGCCCTGGAGCAGCGGCAATACGTACCGGGCGGCGGCGAAGGTCTCCAGGCAGCCGCGGTTGCCGCAGCGGCAGACGGGGCCCGATTCGTCGAGCGTGATGTGCCCGATCTCGCCCGCGGTACCGCCGGGACCGCGGTAGATCTGGCCGTTGATCACCAGGCCCGCACCGACGCCGCTGGCGACCTTGATGTAGGCCAGGTCCTTTACTCCCCGCCCGCTCCCCCAAACGAGTTCACCGAGGGCTCCGAGGTTCGCGTCGTTGTCCACGTACACCGGTACGCCGAGGCGCTGGGAGAGCTCCTGGCGGGGGTTGATGCCCGCCCAGCCCGGCAGGATCGCGGTGGAACCCAGGGTGCCGGATTCCACGTCGATCGGGCCGGGGACGCCGAGCCCCACGCCGATGACCTTCTCCAGCCCTACCCCTATGGCCGCGATCAGCCGCCCCACCAGGGCCTCGGCCCGGTCGAAGCCCTCAGCCCAGGAGGCGTCGACGTCCAGCGGCTCCGATTCCTCGGCCAGCACCTGATGGGCGAGGTTGCCCACGGCCACCCGCAGGTGGGTGTGGCCGAAGTCCACGCCGATCACGATGCCCGCGTCGCCGCTGAGCGAGACGCTGCGCGCCCGCCGGCCGCCCGCCGAGGTGTCGGTGACCTCGACGGTCCCGCCTTCCTTCAGCTCCCGGACGATGTTGGAGACCGTGGCCGCCGACAGTCCGGTGGTACGGGCGATCTCCGCCTGGGTCAGCGATCCCGCGAGCCGCACCGCCCGCACGACCCGTTCGAGATTCGCGCGATGCAGCGAGGACTGCGATCCGGGAGTCTGCACGACTCATCCACTCCTGCCCATAAGCGACGGCCAGCCGTCGCCCCCCGGCCGGGGCACGTCGCGACTGCACGCTCCGAGACCCCGGCGTCTCTCCAACTTGTGAACCTTAAGTCGAGCCTTTGCACCACGACACGTCAAGAGGCTGACGCGGCACGAATCGGTCACTTCGTATCAAAAGCGGGGAGATGGTGATCGCGGATCGTGCGCCACGCGGCTACTTCAGTGTCGCCGAGGTCAGGCCGGCCTGGATCTGGCGCTGGAAGGAGAGGTAGACCACCAGCATCGGGATCATCGCGATGGTCACGCCGGCGAACAGCACCGGCAGGTCGGTCTCGTATCCCTGCTGCTGCTGGAGCTGGATCAGGCCCTGGGTGAGGAGGTAGCGCTCGGGGTCCGAGCCCGTCTGGGGCTGCATCAGCACGGAGGGCAGGATGTACTGGTTCCACTGGCCCAGGACGTTGAAGATCCCGACGCTGATCAGGCCCGGCTTGGCCATGGGCACCATCACCTGGAAGAAGATCCGGGTGTCGGAGGCCCCGTCGATCACCGCCGCCTCGTGCACCGCCGTCGGCAGCGTGCGGAAGAACGAGTGCATGAAGAAGACGGTGAACGGCATCGAGTAGGCGACGTAAACGAGGATCAGGCCCTGGTACGTGTTCAGCATGTCGAACCGCTTGACCATGAAGAACAGCGGGACGAGCGCCAGGAAGACGGGGAACATGGCCCCGCTGACGAAGAAGTAGTAGAGGAACCGGTTGCCCGGGAAGGGGTAGCGGGCCAGGACGTACGCCGCCATCGAGCCGAGCAGCATCGTCAGCGGGACCGAGAACACCATGACGATCAGGGTGTGGGCGAAGTAGTCGCCGATGCCCTTGTCCCAGGCCCGGCCGAAGGCGTCGAAGTTCCAGTTGGAGGGCCAGCTGAGGGCCGAGCCGCCGATCTGCGCGTCGGTCTTGAAGGAGCCGAGGGCCAGCCAGATCAGGGGCAGGACGATCAGTATGGCCCAGACGGCGAGGAAGCCGTGGGAGAAGACGTTGAGGACCGTGCCCTCCGACGGGCCGGCCGCCCGCTCGCCGGTCGGGCCGGCTCCTTTGGAGCGCTCCGCGGCGGGCTCGCCCGGAGCCTTGATCACTGTGGTCATATGGGTCTCCCGCTCAGAACTCGATGCGCTCGCGGCGGGTGGCGCGCAGCGTGATGACGGAAAGGATCATGGTGAGGACGAGCATGACCACGCCCATGGCGCAGGCGTAGCCGCTCTTGCCGAAGTAGAGGAAGTTCCTCATCAGCACCGTCGCCATGACCTCGCTGTGGTGGTCGGGGCCGCCGCCGAACTGGCCCGAGGTCATGGTCGACACCAGGACGAACATGTCCATCGCGGCGATGCCCAGGTAGACCGCGGAGGTCTGTACGGAGTCCCACAGCAGCGGCAGCGTGACCTTGAAGAAGGTCTGGGCGCGTCCCGCCCCGTCGAGCAGGGCGGCCTCGTAGACGTCCCTGGGGACGGACTGCATGGCCGCCGAGAACAGGACGAGGTAGAAGCCGACGCCGTGCCAGACGACCACGAGGAGCAGGCACCAGAGGACGAGCCGCGGCTCGTTCAGCCATTCGACCGGGTGGAGCCGGTCGACGAGGCCGAGCTTGATCAGGACGCCGTTGAGCAGGCCGCCCTCGTCGGTGCGGTACACGGCCCCGAAGAGGACCGCGAGGATGGCGAGGGAGAGGACCTGCGGGAAGAAGTAGACGATCTTGTAGAAGCCCGACCCCCGCACGCCCTGCACCCCGCCGGCTCCGCCCCGCCCGCCCGCGTTCACCATGAAGGCGAAGAAGAGGGCGAGCAGGATGGTCACCGTCGGGACGAACACCAGGAGCAGCAGGTTGTGCCACAGTGCGCTGCGGAAGACCTCGTCCTTCATCAGGGCCGTGTAGTTGTCCACGCCGACGAAATCGAACGTCGGCGACTGGCCGGACCAGTTGGTGAAGGAGTAGCCGAACGTCTGTACGTACGGCCAGATGACGAAGGTCAGATACAGCGCGAGGGGACCGAGGAGGAAGCCGGCGATGAAGCCGCCCCGTCCCCTGCCCTGGGCTACTTGGCTCATGGTGTCCGTCCCTGGAATCCTGTCCGGTGACCGGTGGAGCGCGTCGTCAGCTGCGTCGGTTGTTCTTGGCGTTGGGGTCCTGCGCGGCCTTGTCCACCGCGGCCTGGGCCCGCTTGATCCACTCCTTCGGGGGGATCCGCTTGGCCATCAGCTCATTGGACGCGTCCTGGATCGCCGTGTCCATCTCGCTGTACCAGTCGGGGTAAAGGTAGTTGAAGGTGTTCTCCCCGGCCGCCTTCAGCGCCGTGACCGCCGACTGGGTTCCCGGCCGCAGCTTCACCCCCGGGTCGACGCCGTCCTTGACCACGGTGAGCGAGTTGGCCTGCTGGGCGAAGAGCGTGGACCATTCGCGTGACAGCATCGAACGGATGAACTCCAGGCCACCGGCCTTGTTGGCGGCCTTCTCCGGGACGATGAAGGGCTCGCCGGCGCCGGCCCGGATGGCCTCGAAGGGCAGCTTGCTGTCGGCCAGCGGCGGGACCGGGAGGAACTGCATGTCGAAGTCGTCGGGCGTCTGCTTGAGCTGCTCGTTCTCCAGCCAGGAGCCGGACGGGATGAAGGCCGCCTTGTACTGGTTCCAGGCGGTCTGGGACTCCGTGTGGGTCAGGCCGTTGGTGCCCGGCAGCAGCAGGTCCTTCTCGACCACCTCGTAGACCGCCTCGACGGCCGCGAGGGCCGCCGCGCTGCCCTCGAAGGCGTTCGGCTCCAGGTTGTCGATCGCCTTCATGGCGTCCAGACCGCCCTTCTTGGCGATCAGGTCCATGATGACGACATTGATGTAGTACGGGTACTTGCCCTGGTGGGCCAGGCCGCCGATGCCGGCTTCCTTGGCCTTCGCGCAGATCCCGAGGAACTCGTCCCAGGTCTTGGGCGCGGTCCAGCCCTTCTCCTTGAAGAGCTTGCCGGAGTACCAGAAGCCGTAGACGGTGTAGACGTAGTTCAGCGAGACGAACTTGCCGCCCTGGGTCCCCTGCTCGACGGTGCCCGCGATCAGCGTGTCGCGGACCTTCTTGCTCGGGTCGTCGAGCGACGGAGCGTCGAGCACCGGGGTGAGGTCGGCGAGCTGGTCGCTCTTGAAGAGCACGTCCAGCTTGATCTTCTGGGCGCCGGAGTCGTCCACGACGTCCGGCGGATTTCCGCCGTTGAAGCGCGTCTGGAGCTTTCCGGTGATCTCCTGGGTGCCCAGGTGGGAGCTGGTGGTGCCCCACTTCTTGTCGAAGGCGGCCTCCCAGGCCTTCGCGTAGTCGTCGCCGAACCCGCCCTTGAAGACGACCACGTCCAGCTTGCCGCCCTTCGCGACGCCGAAGGGGTTCTGTGCGCTCGTCGCGGCCTTGGACGGGCCGTTCGTGGGCTCGTCCCCGCCGGAGGCGCAGGCGGACAGGAAGCCCATCGTGGGCACGGTGATCAGGCCGAGTGCCGCAGAGCGCTTGATCAGATCACGGCGGCCGAGGCCCTCACCGGTGGATGCCATGCTCATGTCCTCGCCTTCGTCAGAAGTGTGAAGGAGGCGGGAAATCACGGCAGTTGCCGTGTCTGCGGACGACGCCGCAGATCCCCGCTGTCCCCCGGGTCCGGGGTCCCTCCTGCGGAGTGACCTGGACGCGCACAGGTATAGTCCACTTCCGCTCGACTCAGCAAGATCGTGCACAAGGATGACCGCCAGCTTTTCCGAGTTGAGACCTGTCCGTCATCTGGCACCGCCGGGACGAAATGCGGAAGGGCCGTACCCCCATAACGGGGATACGGCCCTATGGTGCCGATAAGCGAAGAATGCCTTCGCTTGGCGCGCCCTTAGCCTCGGATGAGGTTGCGCAGGACGTACTGCATGATGCCGCCGTTGCGGTAGTAGTCCGCCTCACCCGGCGTGTCGATGCGCACGACCGCGTCGAACTCCACACCGGTGTCGGTGGTCACCTTGACGGTGCGCGGGGTGGTGCCGTTGTTCAGCTCCTCCACACCGGTGAAGGCGAAGGTCTCCTCGCCGGTGAGGCCCAGGGACGCCGCGGTGGCACCCTCGGGGAACTGCAGGGGCAGGACGCCCATGCCGATCAGGTTCGAGCGGTGGATGCGCTCGTAGGACTCGGCGATGACGGCCTTGACGCCGAGGAGCGCGGTGCCCTTGGCCGCCCAGTCGCGGGACGAGCCGGAGCCGTACTCCTTGCCGGCCAGGATGACCAGCGGGATGCCGGCGGCCTGGTAGTTCTGCGAGGCGTCGTAGATGAAGGAGACCGGCGCGCCCTCGACGGTGAAGTCGCGGGTGAAGCCGCCCTCGGTGCCCGGCGCGATCTGGTTGCGCAGGCGGATGTTGGCGAAGGTACCGCGGATCATGACCTCGTGGTTGCCGCGGCGGGAACCGTACGAGTTGAAGTCGCGGCGCTCGACGCCGTGCTCCGTGAGGTACTTGCCGGCCGGGGTGTCGGCCTTGATCGCACCGGCCGGGGAGATGTGGTCGGTGGTGACCGAGTCGCCCAGCTTCGCCAGCACGCGGGCGCCGGCGATGTCGGAGACCGGGGTGGTCTCCATCGTCATGCCCTCGAAATAAGGGGGCTTGCGGACGTAGGTGGACTGCGGGTCCCACTCGAACGTGTTGCCGGTCGGGATCGACAGCGCCTGCCACTGGGCGTCGCCCGCGAAGACGTCCTGGTAGGACTTGTTGAACATGTCCTCGCCGATGGCGTTCGCCACGACGTCGTTGACCTCGGCCTCGGAGGGCCAGATGTCCTGGAGGAAGACCGGCTTCCCCTCGGTGTCGACGCCGATGGCGTCCTTGGTGATGTCCACCTTCATGGAGCCCGCGATGGCGTACGCGACGACCAGCGGCGGGGAGGCCAGGTAGTTCATCTTGACGTCGGGGTTGATCCGGCCCTCGAAGTTGCGGTTGCCGGAGAGCACCGAGGTGACCGCGAGGTCGTGCTCGTTGATCGCCTTCGAGATCTCCTCGTCCAGCGGACCGGAGTTGCCGATGCAGGTGGTGCAGCCGTACCCGACGAGGTTGAAGCCCATCTTGTCGAGGTACGGGGTCAGGCCGGCCTTGTCGAAGTAGTCGGTGACGACCTTCGAGCCCGGGGCCAGGGTGGTCTTGACCCACGGCTTGCGGGTCAGGCCCTTCTCGACCGCCTTCTTGGCCACGAGCGCCGCGGCGACCATGACGTAGGGGTTCGAGGTGTTGGTGCAGGAGGTGATCGCGGCGACGGTGACGGCGCCGTGGTCGATCTCGAAGGAGGTGCCGTCGGCCAGAGTGACCGGGGTCGGCTTCGACGGGGCGCCGTTCGGGTGGTTCGCCGGGGCGTCGGAGGCCGGGAAGGACTCCTTGCCCGCCTCGTCCACGTCGTCCACGTAGTTGCGGACGTCCTGGGCGAACTGCTCGGCGGCGTTGGCCAGGACGATGCGGTCCTGCGGGCGCTTCGGGCCGGCGATGGAGGGGACGACCGTGGAGAGGTCGAGCTCCAGCTTCTCGGAGAAGTCCGGCTCGGCGGCCGGGTCCAGCCACAGGCCCTGCTCCTTGGCGTACGCCTCGACGAGCGCGACCTGCTGGGCGTCGCGGCCGGTCAGGCGCAGGTACTTCAGGGTCTCGTCGTCGATCGGGAAGATCGCGGCGGTGGAGCCGAACTCCGGCGACATGTTGCCGATGGTGGCGCGGTTCGCGAGGGAGGTGGCGGAGACGCCCTCACCGTAGAACTCGACGAACTTGCCGACGACACCGTGCTTGCGCAGCATCTCGGTGATGGTCAGCACGAGGTCGGTGGCGGTGGTGCCGGTGGGCAGCTCGCCGGTCAGCTTGAAGCCCACGACGCGCGGGATCAGCATGGAGACCGGCTGGCCGAGCATCGCGGCCTCGGCCTCGATGCCGCCGACGCCCCAGCCCAGCACGCCCAGGCCGTTGACCATGGTGGTGTGCGAGTCGGTGCCGACGAGGGTGTCGGGGTAGGCCTGGCCGTTACGGACCATGACGGTGCGGGCCAGGTGCTCGATGTTGACCTGGTGGACGATGCCGGTGCCCGGGGGGACGACCTTGAACTCGTCGAAGGCGGTCTGGCCCCAGCGCAGGAACTGGTAGCGCTCCTTGTTGCGGCCGTACTCCAGCTCCACGTTCTGGGCGAACGCCTCGTTGGTGCCGAACTTGTCGGCGATGACCGAGTGGTCGATGACCAGCTCGGCCGGGGCCAGCGGGTTGATCTTCGACGGGTCGCCGCCGAGGGCCTTCACGGCCTCACGCATGGTGGCGAGGTCCACGACGCAGGGGACGCCGGTGAAGTCCTGCATGATCACGCGGGCCGGCGTGAACTGGATCTCCTCGCTGGGCTGGGCCTGCGAGTCCCAGTTGCCGAGCGACCGGATGTGGTCGGCGGTGATGTTCGCGCCGTCCTCGGTACGGAGCAGGTTCTCCAGCAGCACCTTCAGGCTGTAGGGGAGGCGGGCGGAGCCCTCCACCTTGTCCAGCCGGAAGATCTCGTACGACTCGTCGCCCACCTGCAGCGTGCTGCGGGCGTCGAAGCTGTTCGCCGACACGACAGTCTCCTTCATGCATGAATTCGCGCGTATTTACCGCATCCTGCCGCCACGCCCCTTGGCCAATCCGCTAAGGTAAGGCTAAGTTAGGTAACCCTTACCAGCGGGGGCGGCTGCGGTACGCCTTCGGCAGATATCTCGATGTCGAGATAACTCTAGTACATGTCCGGGGGCGGGGACGAGGCGCGCACCTGTAGTACTGCGGGCGCGGTGCGCCGTCCCGAGGATTCCGCATACCCGGATTCGATCAGCGTGACCAGCTCTGACACTGCCAGCTCGGCAATCCGTTCGGGGGTGGGGGTGACGGTGGTCACGGAAGGACGGACGGCCCGCGCGTGCGGATGCGGCGCCGGCGGGGCCGGGCGGAGCTGTTGCCCCCCGCTGCCCACACAGGAGCGGCAGCAGCTGCCCCGAAAGCCTGCTGGAAAACGCCCACATGGGACCTGACGGCACATAACACCCGCCAACTCTCCACACCACCTCCACCCGTATGCCACACCCGGCACATGTGTCATCTCATATCTGAGATACCGTGCCCCCATGGCAGACGACTACCTCGTACGCATCGGCAAGCTCATCCGTGATGCCCGGCAGCACCGGGGCTGGACACAGAGTCAGCTCGCGGACGCACTCGGCACCAGCCAGAGCGCCGTGAACCGGATCGAGCGCGGCAACCAGAACATCAGCCTTGAGATGATCGCCCGAATCGGTGAAGCTCTCGACAGCGAAATCGTCTCCCTGGGCTACGCCGGCCCGATGCACCTGCGCGTGGTCGGCGGCCGCCGCCTGTCCGGCGCCATCGACGTCAAGACGAGCAAGAACGCGTGCGTCGCCCTGCTCTGCGGCTCGTTGCTCAACAAGGGCCGTACGGTCCTGCGGCGGGTGGCCCGCATCGAGGAGGTCTACCGCCTCCTGGAAGTGCTGAACTCGATCGGCGTCCGCAGCCGCTGGATCAACGACGGCGTGGACCTGGAACTCGTCCCGCCCGCCCGCCTCGACATGGAGGCCATGGACGCGGACGCGGCGCGCCGCACCCGCAGCATCATCATGTTCCTGGGCCCCCTGCTGCACCGGATGGACACCTTCCGCCTCCCGTACGCGGGCGGCTGCGACCTCGGCACCCGCACCATCGAGCCGCACATGATCGCCCTGCGCCGCTTCGGCCTGGACATCACCGCGACCGAGGGCATCTACCACGCGAAGGTCGCGACGGGCGTCTCCCCCGACCGCCCCATCGTGCTGACCGAGCGCGGGGACACCGTCACCGAGAACGCGCTGCTGGCCGCCGCCCGGCACGACGGCGTCACCGTCATCCGCAACGCCTCCTCCAACTACATGGTCCAGGACCTGTGCTTCTTCCTGGAGGCGCTGGGGGTGAAGGTCGAGGGCGTGGGCACCACCACGCTCACCGTCCACGGCATCCCGAACATCGACGTGGACGTCGACTACTCCCCCTCCGAGGACCCGGTCGAGGCGATGAGCCTGCTCGCCGCCGCGGTCGTCACGGAGTCGGAGCTGACGATCCGCCGGGTCCCGATCGAGTTCATGGAGATCGAGCTCGCGGTACTGGAGGAGATGGGGCTGGACCACGACCGCTCGGCCGAGTACGTGGCCGACAACGGCCGCACCCGCCTGGTCGACCTCACGGTCCGCCCCTCGAAGCTCCAAGCCCCGATCGACAAGATCCATCCGATGCCGTTCCCCGGGCTGAACATCGACAACGTCCCCTTCTTCGCGGCCATCGCCGCCGTCGCCCAGGGCCAGACCCTGATCCACGACTGGGTGTACGACAACCGGGCCATCTACCTGACCGACCTGAACCGCCTCGGCGGCCGCCTCCAACTCCTGGACCCCCACCGCGTCCTGGTCGAGGGCCCCACCCGCTGGCGGGCCGCGGAGATGATGTGCCCGCCGGCCCTGCGCCCGGCGGTGGTCGTCCTCCTCGCGATGATGGCGGCCGAGGGCACGTCCGTACTGCGCAACGTCTACGTGATCAACCGCGGCTACGAGGAACTGGCCGAGCGCCTCAACTCGGTGGGCGCCCAGATCGAGATCTTCAGGGACATCTGAGAAACCGTCAGGTAGCCGCCGGCACCTGCCTGACCTGCGCGCATGTGGGTCAGTCAGGAGCGCGGCGGCTCCCTCGTCCCCGGGGGCTTTTCCCGGCCCGCGTCTTCGGCTGCACTAGGGTGACTGCCCGAGCTGGTCCGTAGGGCCGCCGACGAGGGGACGGGACATGCCTGCTGCCGAGACCTCCGCCCGGGTGCTCAGTGGTCTGCTGATCGGTGCCGGCGCGGCGCACTTCGCCGTTCCGCGGCAGTTCGACGTCATCGTGCCCCGCAGCCTGCCCGGATCGCCCCGGACCTGGACCCACCTGAGCGGGCTCGCGGAGATCGCCGTCGGCGCGGCGATCGCGGCCCCGCGTACGCGGCGCGCGGGCGCGCTGGCCGCGGCCGGGCTGTTCGTCGCCGTCTTCCCGGCGAACGCGAAGATGGCGTACGACTGGCGGCACCGGCCCGCGCCGCTGCGGGCGGCGGCGCTGGCGCGGCTGCCT
Source organism: Streptomyces sp. NPDC045695 (assembly GCF_056432025.1). Taxonomy (NCBI): domain Bacteria; kingdom Bacillati; phylum Actinomycetota; class Actinomycetes; order Kitasatosporales; family Streptomycetaceae; genus Streptomyces; species Streptomyces sp. NPDC045695. Next base: position 201,349 of record NZ_JBWKJU010000010.1, on the reverse strand, counting down.
CTGCAGGTCCCGCTCGTACTGTGGGCGCTGCGTGTCCACCGGTCCGGGCGGCCCTGCCGTTGACGGTTCGGTCTACGGCAGGGGCACGCTCCGGCAAGATGGGGCGGACGTCCCCTTCCCGGGGCGGCACGAGGAGAAGATCGCCCGACCATGACCGCCAAGCCCACGCCGTTCGACGAGCTCGACCGGAAGATCATCACTGCCTTGATCGCGAACGCCCGCGCGAGTTTCGCGGAGATCGGCACCGCCATCGGCCTGTCGGCCACCGCCGTCAAGCGCCGCGTCGACCGGCTGCGCACGGCCGGTGTCATCACGGGGTTCCGGGCCACGGTCCGTCCTGCCGCACTCGGCTGGCGCACGGAGGCGTACATCGAGGTGTACTGCGACAGCGCGGCGCCGCCCAGGCGTCTTTCGGAGGTGGCACGCAAGTACCCGGAGATCGTGGCGGCCATGACGGTGACCGGCGACGCCGACGCGCTGCTGCACGTCAGGGCCACCGACGTCGGGCATTTCGAAGAGGTGCTGGAGCGGATCCGCAGCGAACCCTTCATCCGCAAGACGATCAGCTACATGGTGCTCTCCCACTTGCTGCCCGAGAGCCCCGAGGCAGGGGCTAGCGAGGCCGCGCCGGACGCCGGAGCCGTCGTGACGCAGTGAACCTGCTTCGAAGGCCCGTCTGCGCAGCATTCCTGCGCGTGCGCGCAGCTCTTCATTCTTGTCCCGGGTACCGGCCGCTTCCTACGGTGATGACATCCCCATCGTCACCGTAGAGGCGGAGGAATCCTCTGTGCCCGTAGCACGTGCCCCGCTCGGCAACGGCCCGAGCCCCAGGCGCTATCTGATGTGCGAGCCCCGCTACTTCGAGGTGCGCTACGCCATCAACCCGTGGATGGACACCGAGACGCCGGTCGACCGCGAGCACGCCGGCGACCAGTGGCGGACCCTGGTCGAGGCCTACCGGGACCATGGACACACCGTCGAGACGGTCGCCCCGGAGCCCGGCCTGCCCGACATGGTGTTCGCGGCGAACGCGGCTCTCGTCGTCGACGGCCGGGTCTTCGGCTCGTCCTTCCACGCACCCGAGCGGCAGCCGGAGTCCGCGGCCTACGCGCACTGGTTCAAGGAAGCCGGGTACGAGGTCCACCGCTCCGAGTCGGTCTGCGAGGGCGAGGGCGACCTGGTCCCGGCCGGCGCGTACGTGCTGGCGGGCACCGGCTTCCGTACGCGCCGGGCCGCTCACCGCGAAGTGCAGGAGTTCTTCGGCAGGCCCGTGATCAGCCTCGACCTGGTGGATCCCCGCTTCTACCACCTGGACACCGCGCTGTTCCACCTCGGCGGTGAAGCGGACGGAGGCGGCGGGACGGCCGGGGGGAACATCGCGTACTACCCGGCGGCCTTCTCCCCCGGCAGCCGTGAGGTCCTGCGCCGGCTCTACCCGGACGCGGTGATCGCCACCGAGGAGGACGCCCTGGCCTTCGGCCTCAACTCCGTCTCCGACGGCCGCCACGTCTTCGTCGCCCCCCAGGCCCCCGCCCTGATCGACCAGCTCGCCGACCGGGGCTACGTCCCCGTCCCCGTCGACCTGTCCGAATTCCGCAAGGCCGGCGGCGGCATCAAGTGCTGCACCCAGGAGATCCGCTCATGACCACCACCGCCCCCCGCTCCGCGTCCGAGACGCGTTCGTCGGCGCAGCTGATCCACGCCGAGGGCCCGGTCCTCGCGCACAACTACCACCCCCTGCCCGTGGTCGTCGCCCGTGCGGAGGGCTCATGGGTCCAGGACGTCGAGGGCCGCCGCTACCTCGACATGCTGGCCGGCTACTCGGCCCTCAACTTCGGGCACCGCCACCCCGTCCTCGTCGAGGCCGCGCACCGCCAGCTCGACGAGGTCACGCTCACCTCGCGGGCCTTCCACAGCGACCGGCTGGCCGGTTTCGCCGAGCGGCTGGCCGAGCTGACCGGTCTGGACATGGTCCTGCCGATGAACACCGGGGCCGAGGCCGTGGAGAGCGCCGTCAAGGTGGCCCGCAAGTGGGCGTACGAGGTCAAGGGCGTCGCGCCGGACCGGGCGACGATCGTCGTCGCCGACGGCAACTTCCACGGCCGCACCACGACGATCGTGAGCTTCTCCACGGACGAGACGGCCCGCGGCGGCTTCGGACCGTTCACCCCCGGCTTCCGCGTCGTCCCGTACAACGACCTGGCCGCGCTCGAAGCCGCCGTGGACGAGACGACGGCGGCCGTGCTGATCGAGCCCATCCAGGGCGAGGCCGGCGTCGTCATCCCCGACGAGGGCTACCTCACCGGTGTGCGGGAGCTGACCCGGCGCGCGGGGTGTCTCTTCATCGCCGACGAGATCCAGTCGGGCCTGGGACGCACGGGCCGCACCCTGGCCGTCGACCACGAAGCGGTGGTGCCGGACGTGCTGCTCCTGGGCAAGGCCCTGGGCGGCGGCATCGTGCCCGTCTCGGCCGTGGTCGCACGCCGTGAGGTGCTCTCCGTGCTCCGGCCCGGCGAGCACGGTTCGACGTTCGGCGGCAACCCGCTGTCGGCGGCGGTCGGTTCGGCGGTCCTCGACCTGCTGGCCACCGGCGAGTTCCAGCGGCGTGCCGCCGAGCTGGGCGACGTACTGGACGGCGCTCTGGCCGGGCTCGTCGGCTCGGGGGTCACGGCCTACCGGTCCCGGGGGCTGTGGGCGGGAGTGGACATCGATCCCGCGCTCGGCACGGGGCGGCAGATCAGCGAGCGGCTCCTGGCCGAAGGCGTGCTGGTCAAGGACACCCACGGGTCCACGATCCGGCTGGCGCCGCCGCTGACCATCACGGAGGACGAACTCCGGTTCGCGCTGGAGGCCCTGAAGGGGGTGCTGTCGTAGCCGCACGGCCCCTGGCCGACAGCGGCGCGGCCCCGCGACGCTCGCGGGGCCGCGCTGCTGCGGTCGGCAGGTCCGTGCATGACGGCAGTCGGGCGGGCAGGCCGGTGGGCGGGTTGCTTCAGTGCGCGACGACGGCCGGGCGCTCCGGCTCCAGCGAGTTGCCGGCGGGGATCAGGCCGCAGCTGGTGGGGGCGGTCCTGCCCGCGAAGCGTGCGTCGAGCCAGGCCATCGCGCGCGGCGCCCAGTAGGGCATGGCGCCGTTGTGGCTGAGCAGGTCGTACTGCTCGTACGTGATCGCCCTGTTCCCGGTGGCGCAGTACTGCCGGGCCAGTGCCCGTACGTCACCGGCGACCATGACGGCGTCGCCCGCGCCGATGCCCTGCGGAGAGGCGAACGTCCCCTCCAGCCAGCCCGCGTTCCCCTGTCCGATGAAGCCGGGGACGGCCGGTGTGGCGGCCTGGCCCAGGTTGACCTTGTTGACCGCCGCGACGAAGGCGGAGATGGAGTTGGGGTCCTTGTACTCCGGCCTCACCAGGTCCTTCCAGGTCATCCCCGGGTAGTGGCCCAGCGCGTCGGTGATCGAGCCGTGTTCCAGCTCGCCGAAGACCTTGCGGCCCTGGTCGCTGAGGTACGGCTCGATGTCGATGCCGTACGAGCGGGCGAGGCCGATGAGCGCCATCGGGATAACCCCGTTCCACACCAGGGAACCGTCGACGTACCGGAGGTTGTGCGCCGGGGCGACGAGCAGCCCGCCCTCCGCGAAGCCGACGAGCTGCCGGTTCACCTCGGGCGCGTACTGGGGGGCCAGGGCCGCCGCCCAGTTGGTGGCGATGGCCCCGCCGGAGTAGCCGAACAGGCCGAACCTGGTGCCGGCGTGCAGGCCGGTCCCGTCGGCCCGGGTGCTCGCCCGGATCGAGTCGAGCGTGTTGGTCCCGTAGGCGGGGCCGGCGGCGAATTCGGCGGTCTGGCCCTCGGTGTCCGGGATGACCAGGTCATAGCCCTTGAGCAGCAGCGGGCCCATGACGAGGGCCTCGGCGTGGGGGATGACGCCGCCGAGGGAGAGTCCGCCGGCGATGGCCCGCGAGGGGCCGTCCTCCGGGTCGAGGGAGTCGTAGAACGACTGGTACGACACGGCCTTGCTGCCATCGCCCAGGTGACTGCGGACGACCGTGGTCACGTTGGCCGAGGGCCGGCCCTGGGCGTCGGTCGAGCGGTAGAGCAGCTGGACGGCCTTCACGGGCGTCGGGATGCCGAGGACGTGGTAGTCCAGGGTGCGCTTCTTCAGCACGTCACCCGGCCGGTACTCGGACAGCGGCCTACTGCCGTCGTAGCGGTAGAACGGGTCGGACGGTGAGGTGAGCGCCTCCGCGCCCGCGACGGGTGCCGCCGCGGCCGCCGGCGCCGCGGCGACGGTGAGGGCGGCGACGACGACGGCGGCCAGCAGGCCGACGGCCCTTCGGTTCATGGTTCCCCCGGTGCGTGAGCGACTGGATCACGTGTCTACCGGGCGGTAAGTTACCGGAGGTAATGCTCTGGGGATAGGTTATGGGCCGTGGAAGTGCGGCCTAGGCTCCCGGCGGCCGGTACTTGACTCCTTCGACCTGGCGCAGGGCCTCAAGGGTCTCGTCGACGGTCAGCAGGACCGTCGTCTCGAACGAGCTGAGCGCGCCGCCGCTGCTGATCGCCAGCGCGACCGCGGCCATGGACACGTTGTCGGGGGCCTCCCAGAGGTTGTAGCCGTCGTGCGTGCCGAAGGCGTACCAGAAGCCGTGGAGCTTCCCGCCGACGGACTCGATGTACGCCTGAGCTGCCTTCGTACGGTCCTCGGGGCGGACGATCAGCCTCGCCCAGGTCTCGGGTGTGTAGCTGAACCTCGATAGGTAGAGCGGCATCGTGTCTCCCTTTCGTCCCGCCAAGGGATGCCCCGGCGCGGCGGCAAACGCGCCGGACGCGGCCCGGAGTCCCCCGGACGGCCGGGGAGGATCACCGGCACGGTCCGGTCGCGGCGCGAAGCGCGTACGGCGACGTGCCGTGGGCGGCCGACCACGGCGCATGGAGGCGAAGGTCGCCGGGGCGGCGCCCATCCGGCCCGGCCAGCCCGGCCATCGCGACGCGCTCGACAGCGACAAGGACGGCGTCTCCTGAGACAAGTAGCGCAGCCGCGAAGCCAGTTGGGCGCGCATTTTTCGGTCTGATCGACTGTGGCCCCTCGCCAGCGGTGGGGCGGCCCGGCAGAATCAGGCCTACGGGATGGGACGAGGGGGCAGTCATGGTGTCAGGGACGACGACGGATGCCGGTGCGGGTACCGGTACGGATGCGACTACGGGTGCGGGTGCGGGCGCGGAGGTGCCCGTGCTCGCGGGGAAGCCCCTGCTCGGCTCGCTCTTCGACATGAAGACGGACTCGCTCGGCACCTATCTGCGCGCCCAGCACCAGCACGGCGACCTGGTGCGGATAACGGCCGGCCCGCCCGGGTTGCGCGCCGAGTTGTACTGCGTGTTCTCCCCGCAGGGCGCGCAGCAGGTGCTCGCCACCGAGGCGGCCAACTTCCGCAAGGACAACCCCTTCTACCAGGAGCTCCGGGATGCCTTCGGCAACGGGCTGCTGACCAGCCAGGACGAGGACTACCTGCGCCAGCGCCGGTTGATCCAGCCGCTGTTCACCCGGCGCCGGGTGGACGGTTACGCCGGCGCCGTCGCCGCCGAGACCCAGTCGGTCATCGACCGGTGGGCGCAGGCGCCGGACGGCATCGTCGACGTGTCCGGCGAGATGATGCACTTCGCCCTGCGCACGGTCGCCCGGATCCTCTTCGGCACCGACGTCGAGACCACCGTCGACGTCGTGGGCCGGTGCTTCCCGGTCCTGACCGAGTACGTGCTGCGCCGCGGCTACTCCCCGGCCAACATCCCGCGCAGCTGGCCGACCCCGGGCAACAAGCGGGCGGCCGCGGCGCTGGACGAGCTCTACGGGGCGTGCGACGAGATCATCGCCGGGCGGCGCGACGCCGATGCGAAGGCCGGTGGGGGCGGGGACGCGGGCGCGGAGGCGGGCCAGCCGGGTGAGGACCTGCTCACGCTGCTCGCCGCGGCCAAGAGCTCGGACGACGGGGAGTTCGACGCCTCCGAGCTCCGCGACCAGGTACTGATCTTCCTGCTCGCCGGTCACGAGACGACCGCCACCTCCCTCTGCTTCGCCCTGCACCTGCTGGCCCTCCACCCCGAGCTCCAGGACCGGGCCCGCGAGGAGATCTCGCGCGTGCTGGGCGACCGTACGCCCGAGGCCGCCGACCTGGACCGGCTCCCGTACCTCACCCAGGTGCTCAAGGAGGCCATGCGGCTGTACCCGGCCGCGCCGGTCATGGGCCGCAAGGCCGTCGCGGAGACGCGGATCGGCGAGCACGTCGTCCCCGCCGGCGCGCACGTGATCGTGGCACCGTGGGTGACGCACCGCCTGCCGCGCCACTGGCCGGACCCGGACCGTTTCGACCCCGAGCGCTTCACCCCGGAGGCGGAGGCGGGCCGGCCGCGCTACGCGTGGTTCCCCTTCGGCGGCGGCCCGCGGGCCTGCATCGGGCAGCACTTCTCGATGCTGGAGTCGGTGATCGCGCTGGCGATGGTCCTGCGGGCCTACGAGTTCGAGGCCGTGGACACCGAGGTCCCGGTCAGCGCCGGAATCACCCTGCGAACGGACGGCCCAGCGCGTTGCCGGGTCCGTCGCGTGGACGGGTAGCGGCCGCCCGGCCATCATGGCCGGATGGACGGGTCGGATGGGGCGGATGGCGCAGACGGGCCGGGCGAGGAGATTCCGGGCAGGCTGTCGCCGTACGCGCACCGGCCCGCGCGCGTCTTGCTGCCCGGCTCGCCGGCCCCCGAGCGGCTGCAGCACCGCATCGGCCGCTTCTTCCTCGTCCGGTTCCTGACCGCGCTGCCCGACGACCTCGCCGACGCGGTGGCCGCGCTGCTCGACCCGCTCGAACGGGTCGCCCGGCTCGTCGGGCGGCTCCTCCACGGCCCGGCTCTGCGCGGCGGCTGGCGCAGCGAGGCGGGCCGCCTCGCCCTGGCCCTGTACGGCTTCCACTGGACGCACTGGCACGCCGAGACCCACGGGCCGCGCGGCACCTTCGCGGTGGAACCGGGCGGCCCCGGAAGGATCGCCGTCCGCCCGCCGTGGCGGCGGGGCGACCCGGCGCGCGAGCTCCACACCGCCGTCTGCTCGCTGCGCCGCGTCCCCCGGCTGCGCCGTCGCCCGTACCGCGTCGACCTCGCCTTCCGCGACGGCTCCTGGCTGGCCCTGCGGATGGACACCCGCGCCGACGCGGCCCGGCTGCGCGCTCAGCTCGTACATCGCGTGCAGACGCCACGGATATTCGGATGCGGGCCGGTCGGGGCGGCCCATAAGGTCGATGAACGTGGAGCCACTCAATGAGAAACAGATCCGTGCGTCCTTCGTGAACTGCACCAAAGGCGAGGCGGCGCGGCTGCGCCTGCCGCTCGACTTCGCCGAACTGCCCTGGGACGACCTGGACTTCCTCGGATGGGTGGATCCCGCGGCGCCGCTGCGCGCCCACCTCGTGCTGCCCCGCGCCCAGGGCCCGCTGGGGATCTCCCTGCGCGTACCGTCCGTGAGCCGCAGCAGTGCGCTGAAGTCCAGCCTGTGCCAGATCTGTCTGACCGGTCACGCCTCCTCCGGGGTCACGCTGCTCGCCGCCCCCTTGGCGGGCGCCCGGGGCCGCGACGGCAACACGGTGGGCACCTACATCTGCGCCGACCTGGCCTGCCCCCTGTACGTACGGGGCAAGCGGCAGCCGAAGTTGCGTACGACGCGGTACGAGGAGTCCCTGACCCTCGACGAGCGCCTCGCGCGGATGTCGGAGAACCTGGACGCCTTCGCGGCCAGGGTGACCGCGAGCTGAGCCAGCCCGGGGGAACCGCAGGCCGATTCGCAATTTCGTTCGCACGGTCATCCGTGTGGGTGCGGGCGTCCGCGTCCTCGCGGGCGCCGCAGGCACCCCGGCCCCTCCCGCTCCCTTCCTCCGCGCAAACACGCACTGGATCGCTGACCACTCTCCGTGATGGAATGGAAGCTCACCGTAACCGCCCCCTGAAGGGAACCGTTCATGAGTGAGCCCCAGGTCACCGAGCAGCAGCTCCGCGAGGCCCTCGCCGACAAGCCCGTCATCCTGGCCCCCGGGCCCCACGAGCCGCCCACCCGGATCCCGCCGGTCCCGAACGACGTCTGGGACCTCCCGGGTGGCACCGCCTGGGTGTACTACGCGGAGGGCAGCGCCCGGCTGACCAAGCCCGTGATCGCCGCCGACGGGTTCAACATGGGGCCGAGCGACATCGGCATGCTGTGGCAGGGCCTGGACTGGGGGGAGTACGCCTTCTTCAGCGAGCTGCGTCGCCGCGGGCACGGCGTCGTCGTCCTCGGCTTCCACGAGCGCAGCGTCGCCATCCAGCAGAACGCGGACGCCGCCATCGCAGCGATCATGCGCGCCGGAGACGAGCGTCAGGGGGACCACCGGCTCGCCGTCGGCGGCTTCAGCATGGGCGGCCTGGTCACCCGCTACGCCCTCGCCAAGATGGAGGAGCGGCGGATCGACCACCAGACCGCCCTCTACTGGTCGTACGACTCCCCGCACCGCGGCGCCTGGATCCCCCTCGGCCTCCAGGCGTTCGCGCACTACTCGCGCAAGCTCAACGACGGCTTCTCCCGGCAGATCAACAGCCCGGCCGCGCGGCAGCTGCTGGCCTGGCACATCGAGGAGTGGGACGACAAGCCCCGCGTGGACGAGCTGCGCCAGCAGCTCCTCGCCGAGCTGCACCAGATGGGCAACTGGCCCGCGATCCCGCTCAAGATCGGTGTCGCCAACGGCGTCGCGACCGGCCTGGGCAACGGCATCAAGCCCGGCGACCACGTCGTCGAGGGCAAGGGCCTGACCATTCTGGGCACCAACCTCTACGCCCAGCGCGGCGGCGACAACCAGATCGTCGCGAACCTGCGCCTGGTCACCCCGCCGCCGGCCAAGGACGTACCGACCGACGACCTGCCCGAGATCGACGGAGCCCCCGGCGGCACCCTGGAGGGCTTCGGCATCCTGGCCGACAAGCTCAACGAGCAGCCGCCCCTCCTCGGGCTCAGGACCGACGCCCACGTTCGCCACCACTCGTTCGTCCCCTCCGTCAGCGCCGTCGCCGTCCGCGACGTGACCACCGACGCCGACCTGTACGTGGACATCGACGGCCTCGCCCCGGAGGAGAGCGAGCTCGACGAATTCAGGCTGGCCTCGCAGAACCAGCCGCACACCCTGATGACCACGGAGCTCGGCGGCTGGATCGTGGAACGGATCGGGAATCTGGGCTAGGGCCTCGCGGAAAGCGCTGGTCGCAGACGCTCGTTGAGGACTGCGGCCAGCACGGTTCGGCGATCAGCCGAGCCAGCCGCACCTAGACGCGGTCGGCCGCGGCCGAGTGGTTGCCCTGGAGCCGTTCGAGGTCGGAGGGCCTGACCTGGATGGCGACCAGGGCGATCACCGCGCCGACCAGGGTGAACAGGGCCGCCACCACGAAGGCCGCGCTGATGCCCGAGGTGAGCACCTGGTCACTCCACGGCTTCGGGTACTGCCCGGTGCGCTGGAAGTAGGCCATCTGCTCGGGGTTGGCGGTGCGCAGGAAGCCCGCCGCCTGGTCCTTGGCCTCGTTGCGGCTGGCCGTGCCGAAGACGGTCACCAGGATCGACAGGCCGAGGGAACCGCCCACCTGCTGCGTCGTGTTGAGCAGCCCTGACGCCGCGCCCGACTCCCGGTCGGGGACGTTGGACAGGGCCATCAGGGTCAGCGAGACGAACTGCAGGCCCATGCCGAGGCCGAAGATCAGCAGCGGGCCCAGGATGCTGCCCACGTACGTCGAGTGGATGTCGGTCTGCGTCAGCCAGGCGAGTCCGGCGGCGGAACAGAGCGCGCCGGCGACCATGAAGGGTTTGGGGCCGAACTTCGGCAGGAGCTGGGAGGTGATGCCCGCGCCCACCGCGACCACCGCGCTGACCGGCAGGAAGGCGAGGCCGGCCCGCAGGGGGCTGAAGCCCAGCACGTTCTGCACGAAGAGCGTCAGGAAGAAGAACATGCCGAAGATGGCACAGGCGAGCATGAGCATGAGCCCGTAGGTCCCCGCCCGGTTGCGGTCGGCGAACATGTGCAGCGGGGTGATCGGCTGCGGCGAGCGCCTCTCGTTGAGAATGAACAGGGTCAGCAGGACCACGGCCGCGGCGAAGGAGCCCAGCGTCCAGCCGTCGCGCCAGCCGTCCTGGGAGGCGCGGATGAAGCCGTAGACGAGGGCGACCATGCCGGTGGTGCACAGGAGCGCGCCGGCGAAGTCGAAGTGTCCGGGGTGGCGTTCGGACTCGCGGAGCACCCTCCTGGCGAGCACGGCGATCAGCACCGCGATGGGGACGTTGACGAAGAGCACCCACCGCCAGTCGAGCCATTCGACGAGCATGCCGCCCGCGAGCAGACCGATCGCGCCGCCGCCGGCCGAGACTCCGGCGAACACGCCGAAGGCGCGGTTGCGCGCGGGCCCCTCGCGGAAGGTGGTGGTGATCAGCGCGAGCGAGGTCGGGGAGGCGATGGCTCCGCCGACGCCCTGGAGGGCCCGGGCCGCCATCAACTGGCCTGCGTTCTGGGCGAGTCCTCCGAGGAGGGAGGCCAGCCCGAAGAGCAGGACGCCGAAGATGAAGACGCGTTTGCGGCCGAGGATGTCACCGGCGCGGCCGCCGAGGAGCAGCAGGCCGCCGAAGGCGAGGGTGTACGCGTTGACGACCCAGGAGAGGCTCTCGGTGGAGAAGTCGAGGGCGGTCTGGATGTGCGGCAGCGCGATGTTCACGATGGTGATGTCGAGAACCACCATCAGCTGGCAGGAGGCGATGACGAACAGTGCGAGACCGTTCCCGCTTCCTCGGACCTTGCCGTCGGTCCCGTTGGTGCTCGGCGATACGTTCGGGTCCACCTTTTCGACGCTAAGCCCGCACCCGGGGTGTCACCACTCGAACGGCCTAGTGGCAGTGACATTTCACATGTCACACTACGTTCATGGATGACTTCCTCAGGCTCTCCGCGCAAACGGCCCGATTCTCCTACGGCGCCCCGCGCGCGTTCTCCTTCGGTGACGGCGGACGGCTGCTCTGGTTCCTCCGTTCCACCGGTCCCACCGACGCCTTCGACGGCCTCTGGGTGCTCGACACCGCCACCGGCGCCGAGACCCGGCTTGCCGACCCCCGCGAGCTGTGCCCCGAGCCCGGACCCCTCCCCGACGCCGAGCGCCGGCTGCGCGAACGGATCCGGCTCGTCGCCGCCGGGATCGGCTCGTACGCCCTCTCCGGCGACGGCCGTCGCGCCGTCTTCGCGCTGTACGGACGGCTCTACGAGGTCAGCGCGGACCCGGACGGGAAGCCCAGGGAGATCCCGGCCGCCGGGCCCGCCGTGGACCCGAGGCCGAACGCCGACGGTTCACGCACCGCGTACGTCGCCGACGACGTCCTGTACGTCGCGCCGGGCGGCCGGGTCAGCCCGGACGACGGGGCCCGCTGGGGCCTCGCCGAGTTCGCCGCCGCCGAGGAACTGAACCGCTCCCGGGGCCACTGGTGGTCGCCGGACGGGGCCACCCTGCTGGCCGCCCGCGTCGACGAATCCGCCCTCCAGCGGCGGTACTTCACCGACCCGGCGCACCCCGAGCTGCCCGGCGAGGACATCGCCTACCCCGAGGCGGGCGGCCCCAACGCCGACGTCCAGCTGTGGGTGCTCGGCGGGGACGGCGCCGGTCAGACCCGGATACGGATCGACTGGGACGCCGAGACCTACCCCTACGTCTCCGACGCGGGCTGGGAGTCGGCCGAGGAGATCCTGCTGACCGTCCAGGACCGCCTCCAGCAACGCGTCCTGCTGCTCAGCGCCGACCCGGCCACCGGCCGGACCCGCGAGCTCTCCCGCACCACGCACCCCCAGTGGGTGGACCCCCTGGTCCCCGGCACTCCGGCCCGGCTCCCCGACGGCCGGATGCTGACCGCCGCCGACACCCTGGGCGGGGCCGCACGCGCCCTCGCGGTGGACGGCGAACTGCTCACCGGGGACGGGGTCCAGGTCCGTCGCGTGGCCGGCGTGCACGAGGACCGGCTGCTGATCGAGGCCGCCCTGCGCGACCCCTCCGAGCAGCAGGTGCTGCTGCTGGACCCGGCCACCGGGGAGCTGACCCCGCTCGCCGACGGGCCCGGGACGCACTCCGTGGCCGCCGCGGCCGGGATGCTGCTGCTGACCTCGGCCGACGCCGACGGGATCCGGCGCGTCCTGCGCACCCCCGACGGGCGGGAGCTGATCCCGGCCGACCTCTCGGAGCCGATGCCGTACCGGGTGGTCCCCGTCCTGGAGCGGGTCACCGAACACGCCGTCCCCACCGCCCTGGTCCTCCCCCGCGACCACGTACCGGGCCGGCGCCTGCCCGTGCTCATGGACAGCTACGGCGGCCCCGGCGCGCAGGACGTCAACGCCGATCCCCGCCGCTGGCAGGCCCGCCAGTGGTGGGCCGACCAGGGCTTCGCGGTGGTGACCGTCGACAACCGCGGGACCGCGTACGTCTCCCCCGCCCACACCCACGCCATGTACCGCGGCTTCTCCGAGGTCACCCTGGAGGACCAGGTCGCCGCGCTGCAGGCACTCGGCGCACGCCACGCCGACCTCGACCTCGGCCGGGTCGGCATCCGCGGCTGGTCCTACGGCGGCTACCTGTCGGCCATGGCGGTGCTGCGCCGCCCGGACGTCTTCCACGCCGCGGCGGCCGGCGCCGCCCCGACCGACTTCCGGCACTACGACACGGCCTACACCGAGCGGTACCTGGGCCTGCCGCAGGACGACCCGGAGGTCTACGAGCGGGACTCCCTGATCGCGGACGCCCCGCGCCTGACCCGCCCGCTCATGCTGATCACGGGCCTGGCCGACGACAACGTCCACCCCTCCCACACCCTGCGCCTGTCCCAGGCCCTGACGGACGCGGGCCGTCCACACCAGCTGCTGGCCCTCCCCGGCGTCACCCACATGTCCCCGGGCGGCACCCGGGAGAAGCTGATGGCCCTGGAACTGGACTTCTTCCGCCGCGCACTCGCCTAGGCCGTCGCTCACGGATCACGCCCGGGCCGCAGTGCCCCGCCGACCCCGTCGCGGGGCACTGCGCCACCCGAGGCCGGGCCGGGACGGCGACCCGGCCGTCAGGGCTGGGGGGCGAACGCCATGCGGGTCAGGGCAGTGAAGATCAGGGCTGCCGCCGGCGCGTACCACCAGCGTCGCAGCCGGCCCGTCGTCACGCAGGCCGCCGTCCCCGCGACGGCCAGGATCTCCACCACCAGTCCGAGCCCCGCCATCAGGCGCACGGTGTCCGTCACCGTGCGGTCCCAGGACCCTTCGGACTCGGTGAGCAGCGCGTTGAGGACGAAGAAGCCCGCCACCGCGTGCAGTCCCAGCAGGGCGGCCGCCGACGCTGCCGTCGCCACCGGATGACGGCGGGCGCGCCCCGGTATCTGCTGCTCAGTCATTCAGCGCCCGCCTCGCATCCTCGATGTTCATGCCGAAACCCCGACCGTAGGCCTGGGCGTCGTCCGTACGCCAGCCCGGGCCGCCGTTGTACCGGGCTGCCAGTTCCTGGTACTGGGCAGGGGTCATCTCATCGGCAGGCACGTTCGCGAACGAGCTCTCCGCCTTGAGCTGGGCGAGGTACTCGGAGGCGATGTAGATGTTCGTCGACGGGTTCTGTGTGGCCTTCTGGATCTCGTCGCGCTGGTCCCGCGTGAGGTTCTCCGGATCGTAGCCGAGCACCTCCGCGGAGCGGCGGAGCTGGATGGCGATCGGCCCCATGGACGTCTGGTCCGCCTCACCCGGCAGGCCGACCTTTTCCGCCACCCACTGGAACTCCGGCCAGACCTCGTACTGGCTCCGCCGGTAGTTCACCGCCATGTTGTCGGCCCATTTGGGGTCGCCCTGCACTTCCTGCCAGGCGATTCCCGCGAGCATGTCGGCCGGCAGGCCCGTGTACGCGGCCGCGTCCCGGATGTGTGCGCGGTTGGCTCGGATCCACTCGCGCCGGTCCTCGTCCGAATCCGACGGCAACCACTTGTTCTGGTCCATGGCGGGCGGCAAGCCGTCCAGCCGGGACCGAATATCCCGGAGCTTGGGGGACACGGTCTCGTTGCCGACGTTCGCGGCGATGCCGTCGACGCGGGGGCCGGCGCCGGTGAGCACGGCGTTGGGGTCGTGTGCGGCCTCTCCTACCTCCTGCCTCAGGGCGGGCATCCCGGCGAGGAGCACCGACGGGTGGGGCAGGTCACCGCGGAAGTCGGGCAAGTTCCGTCGAGCCTTGCCGAGTTCGGCCACGCACGTGGTGCGCGCCCCGTGTTCAATGCGTTCGGCGTCGCCGAAGGCGTGCTTCGCGTCGTTGTAGTGCTGCTCCGCCTCATCACGAATCTCATCGACGTCGATCGTGATCTCCGCTAGCCAGTCGAGGACGCCGGTGCGCTTGCGGAGGTCCTCCCACTGCCTCATCGGCTCGGCCCGCTGCGCGGTTTCGGTCACGGGGGTCGCCACCCGCGCCATGACCCGGGAGAGGGCTCGCTCGCTCGACAGGCCGCTCTCGAAGCGCCCCTTCGCCCGGCCTACCGCCTCGGCGTAGTCGACGAGCGCGGCGTGGACACTGCGGAAGGCGCCCGACAGGGCGGTGGCCAGCTTCTCGGCGTCGCCCAGCCGCTTGACATAGAGCTCCTCCGCCTGGCTCACCCAGTGGGTGCGCGTCGCTTTCAGAAAGGCAGAGTCGGCGGAGTCCAACAGCACATGGAGCCTGCGGTACTCGTGGGCGGTGCGTTCGATCAGGGGAGGACTGCACAGTTCGAGGAACTCAACCTCGGTGCGGTAGGTCATGCCGGTCACCTGTCCTCGGCCGGTATGAACCGACCGTTGTCGAGCACCGCGCGGAACGCGCCTTCTGTGGCGAGGTCGGTCTGCGCGTAGTCGCCGCCCGCCACCTTGAGCTTGGTGGCCAGCGCGGCCAGGAGCGACACCGTGTCCAGGTATTGGTCGTTGCTGAACCGCGCGAAGGAGTCCAGAGCGGTGGACACCTCCTGGTGCGAGCGGGGCACCCGGGCCATGACCGTCATCTCGCCGTCCGGCCGCCCTGCGTACAACAGGCCCGCGAGTTCAACGAGAAGATGAGAATTTCCGTTGATAGACGCGGCGTTCGCCACGTATCCACCACTACCCGATGTCACGTCCACTCCTAGATCATTTGCGGTGAATGACGTTACGGAACGCTACGCGAACACTCGGGCAGCGGAAGGAGCCGGGCCGATAGTGTCGGCCCGGTTCCTCAGGCCCCTCGCGGGAGGCGGTGAGCTACAGCAGCGGCCGTAAGGAGCCGAACGCCCCAGGGGCGCGCCTCCTCGCGGTGCCCGAGCCCAGCGCCGAGCTCCTCGACCGCGCACTCGTCGGCTGGGAGCGGTTCCTCGCCGACAGCCAGGAGCCGTCGGATGACTGAGCGGTACGAGGCCATGCCACACCGGCTGGTAGAGATCGTCTATGTCCGTGGCCCGTCCGGCCGGGAGATCTCGACCGCCGTCGACAACATCGAGCCGGCGTGAGGAAGGGCGTGCGAAGGGCCCCGGAGACGCCATTGGCTCCGGGGCCCTTCGGCTTCCCTTGGATCCCGTCAGTCACCAGGGAAGTGACAGGCCACCTCACGGGAGGCGGCGATCCGCAGCAGCGGGCGCTCGGTGCGGCAGATCTCCTGCGCCTTGGGGCAGCGCGGGTGGAAGGTGCAGCCGGGGGGTGGAGCGGCCGGGCTCGGGGGGTCGCCGAGCAGCACGATCCGCTCCCGCCGCCGTTCCGCCGCCGGGTCGGGCAGCGGTACGGCGGACAACAGCGCCCGGGTGTACGGGTGCTGCGGGTTCTCGTAGAGGGACTTCTTGTCCCCGATCTCGACGATCCGGCCGAGGTACATGACGGCGACCCGGTCGCTGACCCGTTTGACGACGGAGAGGTCGTGCGCGATGAACACGTAGGCCAGGCCCAGTTCGGCGCGAAGCCGCTCCATCAGGTTGACGATCTGGGCCTGGACGGAGACGTCCAGGGCGGAGACCGGCTCGTCGGCGACGATGAGGCGGGGGCTGGTGGACAGCGAGCGGGCGATGCCGATGCGCTGGGCCTGGCCGCCGGAGAACTCGTGCGGGTAGCGGTCGATGTGCTCGGGGATCAGCCCGACGAGCTCCATCAGCTCGGCGGCGCGGCGGCGGGCGTCCGCCGCGCTCCAGCCCTGCACCAGCAGCGGGTCCGAGATGATCCGGGCCACAGTCTGGCGGGGGTTGAGGGAGGAGTGCGGGTCCTGGAAGACCATCTGGATGTGCTTGCGCAGCGGGCGCAGGGCGCCCTGGGAGAGCCGGCTGATGTCCTTGCCCTCGAAGGCGACCTGCCCCGAGGTGGGCTCCAGCAGCCGGACCAGCATGCGGCCGGTGGTGGACTTCCCGCAGCCCGACTCCCCCACCACGCCCAGGGTCTGGCCCTGCGCCAGGTCGAAGGAGACCCCGTCGACGGCGCGTACGGGCGCCCCCCGGCGTCCGGTCACCGATCGCTTCCCGGGGAAGGTCATGGTGAGGTCCCGTACGGACAGCAGCGGTGTCGGGGTCTTCCCAGGGGTCGTCGTCTCGGAATCGGTCGCGGTCTCGGTCCCGGTCATCGGGCCGCCTCCTCGGCGGTACGGGCCCCGGCGAAGTGGCAGGCCACCATGCGGCCCGGCTCCTCACCGTACGCCTGCGGCTCGGGGCGGACGTCGGTGCAGCGCGCGGCCGCCCGCGTACAGCGCGGGGCGAAGGCGCAGCCCCGGGCCGGCGCGAGCAGGGACGGCGGGGAGCCGGGGATGAAGGCCAGCGGCTGGTCGTCGGCGGTGTCGAGGCGGGGCAGCGAGTCGAGCAGGCCCCGGGTGTAGGGGTGGGCGGGGTCGGCGAACAGGTCGTCGGCGGTGGCCTGTTCGGCGGCCCGGCCGCCGTACATGACCAGCACCTCGTGGGCGACGCGGGCGACGACGCCCAGATCATGGGTGATCATCACGACGCCGAGCCCGCGATCCTGCTGGAGCCGGGCGATCAGTTCCAGGATCTGCGCCTGCACGGTGACGTCCAGGGCGGTGGTCGGCTCGTCGGCGATCAGGAGGTCGGGCTCGCAGGCCAGGGCCATGGCGATCATCGCGCGCTGGCGCATGCCGCCGGAGAACTGGTGCGGGTACTCCCCGGCGCGGCGGGCCGGTTCGGGGATGCCGACCTCGCCGAGCATGTCGACGGCCCGTTTGCGCGCGGCCGCCCGTCCGGCCTTGAAGTGCACGCGGAAGTGCTCGGCGATCTGCTCGCCGACCGTGTAATAGGGGTGCAGGCTGGAGAGCGGGTCCTGGAAGATCATGGCCATGGTGCGGCCCCGTACGCGGGACAGCTCGCGCTCGGACAGGCCGGTCAGCTCCCGTCCCGCGAGCCGGACCGAGCCGCTGACCTCGACCGCCCCCCGGTGCAGGCCCATGACGGCCAGCGAGGTCACGGACTTGCCCGAGCCGGACTCGCCCACGATGCCGAGGGTGCGTCCGGCCTCGACGGTGAAGCCGATCGAGTCGACGGCCCGTACGGTCCCGCGCCCGGTGGTGAAGGTGACGCCCAGATCGCGTACTTCGAGAAGGGGAGCGGCCACGGAGGCGGTCATCAGTACCTCACTCTCGGGTCGATGACGGCGTACAGGAGGTCGACGAGGAGGTTGGCCACGACGATGAAGAAGGCGGCGAGCAGGGTGACCCCGAGGACCACGGGCTGGTCGGAGCTGACCAGCGCGCCGTAGAACAGCCGCCCGATCCCCGGGAGTCCGAAGATGGACTCGGTGATGACCGCCCCGGCGAGCAGTCCGCCGAGGTCCATGCCGAAGATGGTCAGGATGGGGGTCATCCCGGAGCGCAGCCCGTGTTTGACGACGACCGTGCGCTCGGGCATGCCCTTGGCGCGGGCGGTGCGGATGTACGGCTCGGCCATCGCCTCGATCATCGAACCCCGGCTCTGGCGCGCGTACATGGCGGCGTACAGCAGCGCGAGCGCGGTCCACGGCAGGAGCAGGTTCGAGGCCCAGCCGAGCGGGTTCTCGGTGAAGGCCTGGTAGGTGGGGTAGGGCAGGAGGCCGGCGATGCGGATGACCCCGTAGATGAGCATCACGGAGGTGAAGTACACCGGGAGCGAGGCGGCGGCGACGGCGCCGACCATCAGGGCCTTGTCGGTGACGGTGTCCTTGCGCAGGGCGGCGGTGACCCCGGCGCCGAGGCCGAGGACCAGCCACAGCACGGCGGCGCCGACGGCCAGGGAGGCGGAGACCGGGAGCCGGTCCATGAGCAGGTCCCACACGGGCAGGGAGTTCTCGTAGGAGTAGCCCAGGCAGGGGAAGTCGCACTGCACGGCGTACTGCCCGGTGCCGAGGGTGCGGCCGGTGAAGATGCCGGTCAGGAAGTCGGCGAACTGCCGCCACAGGGGCTGGTCGAGGCCCAGGTACGCCCGTACGTCGGCCAGTCGCTCGGCGCTGCAGGTCTTCCCGCAGGCGGCCGCGGCCGGGTCGGAGGGCAGGACGTAGAAGATGAGGAAGGTGACGGCGGCGATGGCGAGGAGGACGCCGGCGAGGGCGAGCAGGCGGCGGGCCAGGTAGAGGATCAACTGCGGCCGCCCCTCGGGTCGAGGATGTCGCGCAGCGCGTCGCCGAGCAGGGTGAAGGCGAGCACGGCGAGGAAGAGGAAGACGCTGGGGATGACGAAGTACATGGGGTCGGTCTCGTAGTAGGCCACGGACTCGGCGATCATCTGGCCCCAGGAGGGAGTGGGCGGGCGGACTCCGACGCCGAGGTAGCTCAGGGCGGCCTCGGTGCTGATCATGCCGGGGATGAGCAGGGTGGTGTAGGCGATGACCGGGCCCGAAACGCCGGGGAGGATGTCGCGGGTCAGGATCCGCCAGGGGCTGGAGCCGCCCACGCGGGCGGCGTCGACGTACTCGCGGTGCTTGAGGGAGAGGGTCTGGCCGCGCACCACGCGGGCGACGCCGGGCCAGCCGAAGACTCCGATGACGGCGGTCATCAGCACGATCCGGTTGACGTCCTTGGCCACGGACAGCATCGCGATCATGAAGATGAGGGACGGGAAGGACATGGTCAGGTCCATCAGCCGGGACAGGATCGCGTCGGTGCGCCCGGCGAAGTAGCCGGCGGCGATTCCGGCGGCGGTGCCGGCGAGGACCACGATGGCGGTGGCGGCGAAGGCGATCAGGAGCGAGACCTGTGCTCCGTGGACGACGCGGGCGAACAGGTCGCGGCCGGTGACCGGTTCGACGCCGAGCCAGTGCTCGGGGCTGATCCCGCCGAAGGAGCCGAGCGGCTGCCCCCCGAGGTAGGGGTCGATGGCGGTCTTGTCGAACTCGTTGGGGCCCCAGCCGCCGAGCGCGCCCAGCCAGGGGGCGGTCGCGGCCATGAGGACGAACAGGAGGACGACGCAGAGGCTGACGCGGACGGCGGGGCGGCGGCGCAGTTCCCGCCGGGCGAGCTGCCAGGGGCTGCTGCCGGGCGCTGCCGCGGGCCGGGCCGGGGCCGTATCGGGGGCCGGGGCGGGGGCTGCCCGGTCGCCCGGGACCGGTGGGGTGATGGTCATGGTGTCGGGGTCCCGGTTCCTCAGCCCTGGCTCTTCGACGGGTCCTTCAGGCCGACCGTGCCGTAGTCGATGGTGCCGGTCCACACCGGGTGGCCGAAGGCGCCCGCGATGTTGGAGCCGACGAGCAGCGGCTTGCGCTCCAGCAGCAGCGGGACGGCCGGGGACTTCTTCATGATCTCGGCGTCGAGATCGATCCAGGCCTGGTTGGCCTGCCGGGCGTCGGCCATGGCGTTGATCTCGTCGATCCGCTTCATCGTGGCCTCGTCGCGGAACTGGGCGTTGTTGCCCTGGTTGCCCTTCTCCTTGATGGTGCGTCCGTCGAAGACGAAGGGGATCCAGGTGGACCCGGACGGGTAGTCGGGGCACCAGCCGGAGAGGGTCATGTCCGGGGTGGTGGACAGGTCCCCGATGACGTCGTAGTAGGCACCCGGGTCGATGGTGTCGATGACGACCTCGACGCCCACGCGGGACAGGCCCTGCTGGATGGCTTCGGCCTTGCCCTTGTCGCCGGTGGAGACGGCGAGGGAGACCTTGAGCTTGTCCTTGCCGGCGGCCTTGAGGAGTTCCTTGGCCTTGTCCGGGTCACCCGCGGGGGCGATCTTCAGGGTGTCCGCCTGCTTGCCGCCGGACAGGGCCGGGGGCAGGTAGGCGGTGGCCACCTCGTTGAGGGCGGGGCCGCCGCCCGCGGTGACGACGGCCTCCTTGTCGACGGCGTACTGCATGGCCTCGCGGACCTTGGGGTCGTGGAAGGGGGCGCGGGAGTTGTTCAGGTGGAGCATCTCGGTACAGCCCTGGGACTCGGCGAGCAGCCGCGCCTTCACGTCGGGCTTGGGCAGCACCTTGGGTGCGCTCTCCGGCCGCATGTCCATGTACTGGACGGTGGAGGCGTCGGCGCCCTCGCTCGCGATGATCCGGTCGTCGATCTGACCGCCCTTGAGGCCCATGACGACCACGAACTTGTCCGGGTAGGCCTTGCGCACGGTGTCGGTCTTGGCGTCCCAGTGCTCGTTACGGACGAGGACCAGCTTCTTGTCGCGGTCGTACGACTCGATCTTGTACGGGCCCGAGGAGAACGGGCGGGCGTCGTACTGCGTGCCCTTCTCCTGGGACTGCGGCACGGGCGCGAAGGTCGGCAGGGTGGCGGTCGCGGAGAACTCGGCGACGGGCCGCTTGAGTTCGAAGACGATCGTGCGGTCGTCGGGGGTCTTCACCGAGTCGAGGTGCTGGCCCTGGAGCGGACCCTTGTAGCCCTCGGTGCCGGCCAGGTACTGGGCCGCGTAGTCGGGGCCGCCGGTGAGGTCGGGGGCGAAGGAGCGCTCGACGTTGTACTTGACGTCCTGGGCCTTGATCGGCGAGCCGTCCTCGTACTTCACGCCCTCCTTGAGGGTGAAGGTCCAGGTCTTGCCGCCGTTGGAGGGGGTGCCGAGGTCGGTCGCCAGGTCGGGGACCAGCTCGCTGCCGGCCTTGCCGGGCTCGGCCTTGAAGGTGACGAGCGTGCGGTAGAGCAGGCGGGTGCCGAAGTCCATGGCCGGCATGACCCAGTTGCGGGCGGGGTCGAGGTGGGCGAAGTCCTGGTTCGACAGGACGGTGAGGGTGCCGCCCTTGACCGGTGTGCCGCCGAGGGTCTTGCCGTCGTTGGCCGCCGCGGGGTTGGAGGCGCCCGCGCCCGCCGAGCCCTTCTTCGTGTCGGAGCAGCCCGAGGCGCCGAGTGCGAGAGCTGCCACCAGGGCGGTGGCGAGGGCGAGTTGGGTGCGCTTGGTCATGGGTCACTCCAGTGAAGGGCCGCGCTCTATGATGTGACCGGTAACATAGTAATGTGAAATTGCACTGACAAGGGGTTGGCGCCGTCGTTATCCAGCCGTGTCCAAGTGCCCGCCTCAGAAAGCGAGTTGGGCCCGGACCAAAAGGTCCGGGCCCTGAGGGGAATGCGGGGGCTCACCCCCTTGAGGGGGCTCACCGCTCACCCCTTGAGGGGGGTCAGCCTTGAGGGGCTCAGCCCTTGGCGGCGCCACCGAGGCGGCCCGGGGTGCGGCCCACCGGTTCGTCGCGGCCCTGGGCCCAGAGGGAACGGACGTGGCCGAGGTGGCGGGTCATGCACGCCTCGGCCGCCGCCGCGTCGCCGCTGAGCATCAGGTCGAGCAGCTCGATGTGTTCCTGCGCCGAGGACACCAGCTTGCCGGCCTCGTCCAGGCCGGTCAGTCCGTACAGCCGGGAGCGCTTGCGCAGGTCGCCGACCGTCTCGACGAGCCGGTCGTTGCCCGCGAGGCCGAGCAGCGTCAGGTGGAAGCGGCGGTCCGCCTCCAGATAGCCGATGAGGTTGTGCTCGCGCGCGCTGGTGACGATCTCCTCGGCGATGGGGCGCAGTGCCTCCAGCTGCTCGACCGTGGCGATCTTCGTGATCCGGCCGATGGTCGGCACCTCGATCATCGTGCGCAGCTCGGTGTACTGGTCCAGGTCGCGCTCGCTGACCTCCGTGATCCGAAATCCCTTGTTGCGGACCGGCTCGACCAGGCCCTCCCGGGCCAGGTCGAGCATGGCCTCGCGCACCGGAGTGGCTGAGACGCCGAGTTCGGCCGCGAGGCCGGGGGCGGAGTAGACGCTCCCGGGCCGCAGTTCGCCCGCTATCAGGGCTGCTCGAAGGGCGTGGCCGACCTGGTCGCGGAGCCGTTCCTGGGCCTTGATGAGACTGTGCTGCTTCAGGTCACCCATTGCATTTCCTCCGAGACGCCCGACACCGGCGATGGGCAGAGGAACAGCGTACAATGTCACGTTGTGCCACGTGCCCCTGTGGCCTCGAACAACGCGACCGCCACGGCAAGATCTTCCCAGGCCATGCCCACGCTCTTGAAGAGCTGTGGACAACTCTGCGCCCCGCCCGCCGGCATCCGCCCGGCGACCAGATCGGCGAGGGTGCCGGTGATGTGGCCGGGCCCGATGGCCCCCTCCGCCTCCGGGACCAGGAGGTCACCCGCCTCGCGCAGGGCCGCCGCACGCGACTCCACGTACACCGCCGAACGTCGCACGAGGGCGGTGTCCGTCTCCCGGGCCGTCGGCTCGTGCGAGCCGACGGCGACGACGGTGCAGCCCGGCCCGGCCAGGCGCCCGTCGAAGAGCGGTTCGCGGGCCGTGGTGCAGCAGATGACCAGATCCGCGTCGGCCACCGCCGCCGCGGTGCCGGTACGGGCGGCCGGCCCCAGGGAGCGGGCGTGCGCGGCGAGCCGGTCCGCGCCCTCGGGGTTGCGGGCGACCACCACCACCTCGGCCAACTCCCGTACGGCGAGGGTGGCTTCCAGATGCCCGTACGCCTGCGGTCCCGAGCCGAAGAGCACCAGCCGCAGCGGCCGCCCGGCCGGGGCCAGGTGCCGCAGCGCGAGGGCGGACACCGCGGGGGTGCGCAGGGTGGTCAGGGCCGCGCCGTCGAACAGGGCCAGCGGGCGCAGGGTGGACCCGTCCAGCAGCAGGTAGGAGCCGGTGATCCGGGGCAGCCCGCGGGCCGGGTTGCCGGGCGCCACCCCGGCGATCTTGACCCCGGCGTAGGCGCCGGACGCAGCCGGCATCAGCAGCAGTTCGCCCTCGGGGACGGGGACGATGGTGCGCGGCGGGCTGCTCTCCGGGTCGAGGCCGCCGAGCAGGGCGGCGGCCAGCGCGTCGGCGGCCCCGGCCGGCGTCAGGAGCCCGGCCATGGCGGCGGCGTCGAACTGCGGGAGCCGGTCCGCCAGACCGTCCGCGAACCCGTCCGCGATGGGCCCCTTCACAGCAGGAAGCCGGTGCCGAGCGGGTCGTGCGGGTCGGCCGCGAAGGCGTGCTCACCGGTGCGGTAGGCGGTGCCGGTGACCTCGGTGACCCCGCCCTCCAGGATCCGGCCGGTGAACACCGTGCCCGTGACCGACTCGTGCAGCAGGTCCTCACCCGGTCCGAGCCGCCCGTCCTGCGCCAGCAGCGCGAGGCGCGCCGAGGTGCCGGAGCCGCAGGGCGAGCGGTCGATCTGCCCGTCGGCGAAGACGGTGACGTTGCGCTGGTGCGGCCCGAAGGGGGTGGCGGGCAGCTCCTCGTGGAGGATCACCCCGTAGACCCCGGACAGCAGCGGTCCGCCCGGGTGCCAGGTGGCGGGGTGGGTGGCCAGCGCGGCGCGGATCTCCTGCCCGGCCCGCACCAGGTCGGGCAATGCGGCCCGGGAGACGTCCAGGCCGAGGTCCCGGGCGCGCACGGAGGCGTAACAGGCCCCCGCGTGCGCGATGTCCACCTCGGCGAGCCCCAGGGTGGTGGCGACGGGGACCTTGCGGGCGCTCACCCGGGCCGGGACGTTGCGGAAGGTGACCCCGGTGGTGCGGCCCCCGGCCCGGTGGACGGTGGCGGTGACCCGGCCCGACGGTACGTCGATGCGCACCTGGGCGTCCCCGTCGTCCGGGGCGGCGACCCGGCCGCTCTCCACGGCCCACACCCCGAGGGCCATGGTGCCGTGCCCGCAGGCGGTGGAGTAGCCGTCCTTGTGCCAGAACAGCACGCCGAAGTGCGCTCCGTCGTCGTCGGCCGGGACCACGAACCCGCCGTACATCCCGGCGTGGCCCCGCGGCTCCTGCACGAGCAGGCGCCTTACGTCGTCCAGTACGCCCCGGCGCGGAGCGGTCGCGGATCCACCGGGGCCGATGGCGGTGGCACAGCGCTCGGCGATGGTGTCCCCGGGGACGGGGGGCATCCCCTCCGCGGCGACGTCCACGATGCGGAAGGGCTCGCCGGCGGCGTGGTAGTCCACCGTGCGGACGGTGCTCACAACAGGAATCCTCCGGGGAAGGGGTCACTGGGGTCGAGGAAGTACTGGGCCGTGCCGGTGATCCAGGCCCGCCCCGTGACCGTGGGGATCACGGCCGGGAGCCCGCCGACGGTGCTCTCGCCGATCAGCCGGCCGGTGAACTCCGTGCCGATGAAGGACTCGTTGACGAAGTCCGTGCCGAGCTCCAGGAGGCCTCGGGCGTGCAGCTGGGCCATCCGCGCGCTGGTGCCCGTCCCGCAGGGCGAACGGTCGAACCAGCCGGGGTGGATGGCCATGGCGTGCCGGGAGCGGCGGGCGTCCGAGCCGGGGGCGGCGAGGTAGACGTGCTTGACCCCGCCGATGGAGGGGTTCTCCGGGTGGACGGGCCGGTCGGCGGAGGAGTTGATCGCCTCCATGATCGCGAGTCCGGCCGCGATCAGGTCGTCCTTGCGGGCCCGGTCGAAGGGCAGGCCGAGGGCGTCGAGTTCGACGAAGGCGTAGAAGTTGCCCCCGTAGGCCAGGTCGTAGGTGACCGTGCCCAGGCCGGGGACCTCGGCCTTGAGGTCCAGGCCGACGCTGAAGGAGGGGACGTTGGTGAGGGTGACGGCCGTGGCCGCCCCGTCCTCGACCCGGACGTCGACGCTCACCAGTCCGGCCGGGGTGTCGAGCCGGACGGTGGTGACGGGCTCGACGACGGGCACCATGCCGGTCTCGACGAGGACGGTGGCGACCCCGATGGTGCCGTGCCCGCACATGGGGAGCAGGCCCGACACCTCGATGTAGAGGACGCCGAAGTCGGCGTCGGGCCGGGTGGGGGGCTGCAGGATGGCGCCGCTCATCGCGGAGTGCCCGCGCGGCTCGTACATGAGCAGGGTCCGGACGTGGTCCGTGTGCTCGATGAAGTGGAGCCGCTTCTCGGCCATCGTGGCGCCGGGGATCACCCCGACGCCCCCGGTGATGACCCGGGTCGGCATGCCCTCGGTGTGCGAGTCCACCGCGTGGTAGACGTGGCGCGTACGCATGGGGTCCCCTCCGGACAGTGGCTAGTTGAGGCCCTCGGCGAGGGCCTTCTCGGTGGCGGCGCGGACGGCGGCCTCGACGTCCCCGGTGAGCGGGAAGCGCGGCGGCCGGGTGGCGCCGCCGGGGCGGCCGGCCAGGTCCATGGAGAGCTTGATGGCCTGCACGAACTCGGTCTTGGAGTCCCAGCGCAGCAGGGAGTGCAGGGACTTGTAGAGCGGCAGGGCGGTGGCGAGGTCCCCGGCGACGGCGGCGCGGTAGAGGGTCGCGCAGGACTGCGGCAGGGCGTTGGGGTAGCCGGCGATCCAGCCGACGGCGCCCGCGAGGGCGAGTTCGAGGAGGACGTCGTCGGCTCCGATGAGCAGGTCGAGGCCGGGGGCGAGCTCGGCGATCTCGTAGGCGCGACGCACGTCCCCGCTGAACTCCTTGACGGCGACGATGGAGCCGTCGGCGTGCAGCCGCGCGAGGAGGGCCGGGGTCAGGTCCACCTTGGTGTCGATCGGGTTGTTGTACGCGACGACGGGCAGCCCGGCGCGGGCGACCTCGGCGTAGTGGGCGCGTACGGTCTCCTCGTCGGCCCGGAAGGCGTTGGGGGGCAGCAGGAGGACGGAGCCGGCGCCGGCTTCGGCGGCCTGCTCGGCCCAGCGGCGGGCCTCGGCGCTGCCGTAGGCCGCGACGCCGGGCATGACGCGGGCGCCGTCGCCGGCGGCTTCGACGGCGGTGCGCACGACGCGCGCCCGCTCCTCGTCGGTGAGGGTCTGGTACTCCCCGAGGGAGCCGTTGGGGACCACGCCGTCGCAGCCGTTGGCGATCAGCCAGGCCACGTGCTCGGCGTAGGCGTCGTAGTCGACGGTGAGGTCCTCGCGCAGGGGGAGCGCGGTGGCGACCATGATTCCGTGCCAGGGGCGGGTGCGGGGCGCGGGGGTGTGCGCGTGGGTCATGTGAGGCTCCCTAGAGTGATGTGTGACATTTTACTAGTGGGTGTGGGGCGGCCACAAGGGCCGGGACACCCCGATCAGAGGTCGACCGGGGGAAGTTCGGCGAGGTGGCGCAGCGGGACCGGGCACGACAGCGGCCGCCGGTCGGCGGAGGGCTCGCCCCCGCAGCCGCCTGCCCCGGGTGTCGCCTCGCCGGCGAGGGCGGCGACGGCCGGGCCGCACATCCGGCCCTGGCACCAGCCCATGCCGGCCCGGGTGAGGAGTTTGACGCTGCGGGCGTCCCGCGCGCCGAGCTCCCCGGCGGCCTCGCGGATCCGGCCGGCCGGCACCTCCTCGCAGCGGCACACGACGGCGTCGTCCCGGAGCCAGCCCGTCCAGCCCGCGCCGGGGCGGTGGGCGGCGGCCATGGCGTCGGCGAAGGCGCGCAGCCGGGCACGGCGGCGCAGGAGGGCGGGCGGCGCGGTGCGCGCGGCGATGGCGTGGGCGGCGATCGCGTGGGCGGCGATCTCGCCCTCGGTCAGCGCGAGTTGGGCACCGCCGATGCCACCGGTCTCCCCCGCGGACCAGATGCCGGGGACGGTGGTGCGCTGCCCGGCGTCCAGTTCCAGGGCCACGGTGCCGTCGGGGCTGCGGCGCGTGGCGCAACCGAGTCCGGTGGCGAGTTCGAGCTGGGGCACGAGGCCGTGGCCGACGGCGAGGGCGTCGCAGGGGATGCGCCGGGAGGTGCCGGGCACCGGGCGCCAGGTGCGGTCGAGCCGGGCCACGGTGACGGCCTCGACCCGGTCGGTGCCGTGCGCCTCGGTGACTGCGTGCCGGGTCAGGAGCCGGACGTGATGCCTGGCCAGGGCCCCGCCGTAGACGGCCCCCTCGACGAGCTTGCCCGGGTTGCGCAGCAGGGCGGGGACCTGGCCGGCGTACGCGGTGTAGGCGGCGGCCTCCACCACGGCGGGCACGGTGGCTCCGGCGCCGGCGAGGGACCCGGCCACGGCGAGCAGGAGCGGGCCGCTCCCGGCGACGACCACCCGTCGGCCCGGCAGGACGAGCCCGCCCTTGAGCATGGCCTGGGCTCCGCCCGCCCCGATCACCCCGGGCAGCGTCCAGCCGGGGAAGGGCAACTGGCGCTCGTAGGCTCCGGTGGCGATGAGCACGGCCGCGGCCCGTACGGCTGCGGCGCGCTCCTCGGGGCCGGCGACGGCGTGCAGGGTCCACTCCGCGGGGGCCGCGCCCGCGCCCGGGACGATCGTCCACACGTGGTGGAGGGGCAGGTAGGTGATCCGCCCGGCCGCGATGTGGGAACGCAGGGCGGCTTCCCGACGCGCGAATTCGCCCCAGCCGTGGTGCAGGGCCTCGGGACGGGCCGCGCCCAGCCCCGGGGCGGGGTGCCGGTAGAACTGCCCGCCGGGCCGCTCGCCCGCGTCGAGCAACGTGACCCGCAGCCCCAGCCCGGCAGCGGCGACAGCGGCGGCAAGCCCAGCCGGCCCGGCCCCGACGATCGCGAGATCCACACGGCCCGTCCCGGCAGCGGCCTCCGGCGCGGCAACGGACTCCTGCGCGGGGGCGGCAGGCTCCGGCGCTGCGCCGGGCTCCTGCGCAGCAGCGGACTCCTGCGCGGCAGCGGCAGGCATCGGCTCAGCGGCGGGCACCGGCCCGGCGGCGGGCTGCGCTGACACTGCGGGATCCACGCGGCCCGCGTGCCCCGGCTCAGACGGTGAGGTCGGCATGGCCGGTTCCCTCCTGGGTGGTGACGGTGTCGCCGGCGCGGGCCGGGATCAGGCAGGCGCGCTGGTTCGGGCGGCCGTTGACGGTGACGAGGCAGTCGTAGCAGCTGCCGATCCCGCAGAACGCGCCGCGCGGGGCGCCGCCCTCGCGGGTGGTCCGCCAGGCGAGGATCCCGGCGGCCCACAGGACGGCGGCGACGCTCTGGCCCTCCTGCGCGGGCAGGTCCCGGCCGTCGAAGGTGATCTCGTACGTGGCCACCGGGGCGCCGCCGACCAGCGCGCGGGGAGTGCGGCCGTGGTGGTGTGCCGTCATCGGGCTGCCTCCTCGAATCGGTCGGGGCGCAACGGGTGCGCATCCAGGGCGGGTTCGGCTCCCGCCAGGGCGGCTGCGATCAGCAGGCCGGTGGCGGGGGCCAGTCCGATGCCCGCGCCCTCGTGGCCGCAGGCGTGCAGCAGTCCGGGGCGGCGGGCGTCCGGGCCGATCGCCGGGAGGTGGTCGGGGAGGTAGGGGCGGAAGCCGTGGTAGGTGCGCAGGACCTTGACGTCGGTCAGGACGGGGAAGAGCGCCGCCGCCTGGGCGGCCAGACGGCGCAGGGCCTCGGTCGAGAGGGTGCGGTCGAAGCCCACCCGCTCCCGGGTGGCGCCGATCAGCACCGGGCCCGAGGGGGTGCCCTCGACCACGGCCGAGGACTGGAGCGAGGCCGAGCCGCTCGCCACGTCCGCGATGTAGTCGGCGGCGTACACCTTGTGCCGGACCACCCTCGGCAGCGGCTCGGTCACCAGGACGAAGCCGCGGCGCGGGAGGACGGGCAGGGTGACCCCGGCCAGCGAGGCGATGTGGCCGCCCCAGGTGCCGGCCGCGTTCACCACGGCCGGGGCCAGGAGTTCGCGGCGCGCGGTGCTGACCCCTCGTACGGCACCGCGGTCCAGGAGAACTCCGGTGACCTCCTCTCCGAGGTACACCTCGGCGCCGGACGCGGCCAGCAGCCGGGCCGCCGCCTGGGCGGGCTGGACCTG
Organism: Streptomyces sp. NPDC045695; assembly: GCF_056432025.1. Classification (NCBI taxonomy): domain Bacteria; kingdom Bacillati; phylum Actinomycetota; class Actinomycetes; order Kitasatosporales; family Streptomycetaceae; genus Streptomyces; species Streptomyces sp. NPDC045695. The sequence continues at coordinate 172,307 of NZ_JBWKJU010000010.1, read as the reverse complement.
GGCGTCCTGGGGGTAGTGGAATCCGCCCGCCAGGCCCGGGGCCAGGTGCGGCTCCAGGTCGTGCAGGCCGTCGGCCGCCACCTCGACCGCGTCGACGCCGACCGCGCGCTGGCCGTCCGCGAAGCTCCGCAGGGCCTTCAGCGTGGTCTCGTCGGGGGCGACGACCAGTCCGCCCTTGGGCTCGTACTCGATCTCGCGCGGGAGGACCGCCGCGAGTTCGGTCCACAGCCGGGTGGACAGCAGGGCGAGGTCGAGTTCCGGTCCGGCCGCCTTGTCGGAGACGAGCAGGTTGCCTTCGCCGGCGCCGGTGGTCCCGCCCGCGACGGGACCGCGGTCGACCACGGCCACGCGCAGGCCGGCGCGGGCCGCGTAGTACGCGCACGCCGCACCGACGACGCCGGCGCCGATGATCACGGCGTCCAGGGAGTGTCTGTTGAGCACGACAGTAATATGTCACATTCTTTAGTGCCTGCCCAGACCGGTCCCGCACCCTCCTCAGGTGCGGGACCGGCCCGGAGCCCATCAGCTGCGGAGGGGGCCCTCACAGCTGTAACTCGTGGTGCCGGCGACCTTGTTGGACCAGATCTCCAGCTGACCGAAGGAACAGTTCATGTCGGCGAGGTTGTTGGAGGCCGCGCCCGCCCGGTCGAGGATGAAGTAGTCGACCGTCTCCGACACGTCCTTGAAGTTCTGGTCGTCGCTGCGCCAGTTCTTCAGGTTCGCGGTGATGCGTCCGGTACAGGTGAAGCGGCGCTTGCCGGGGTCACCGTTCTCCACGCAGTCCGGGGTGTTGTACGTGGCCGTGGCGAAGGCCGACTTCACCGACGAGAGCGCCGAATCGCGCAGCTGGCCGTTGGGGGTGAAGGTGGTGTTCGGCACGTAGAGCTGGTCGACCTTGGCGATCTGCGCGTCCAGGAAGCGGTCGTAGTCGCGCTGGAGGTAGGTGTCGGAGCCCATGCGGTGGCGCCAGGCGTCGTACGCCTGCACGTCGTTGTTCCGCAGGTGGGTGTACATCTCGCGCAGGAGGGTGGGCTTCTCCGTCCACAGGAATTCGAAGAAGGTGCCCGCGTAGCCGTAGAAGCGGAAGCCGTCGCCGTCGTAGGTGGCGTTCAGCAGCTGCTCCACGCTCATGCGCGGGCCGCCGCCGGCCGTGTCGCTGATGATGCTCTTGACCAGGGACTTGCGGACGGCGATGCCGTTGTCGCGGGTGGCGCCGTCGAAGAACTCGGCCGTGCCCTCGTCCATGGCCGTCGTACGGTCGCCCTCGTACCAGGGGCCCTCGCCGAAGAAGCCGGGGACCGCGAAGCGGCCGTTGAGGTAGTGCGTGTACTCGTGACGGAAGAGCTCCTCGAGGGTGAGGGAGGAGTCCTGCGGGACGCGCCGCTGGTAGGTGTAGAAGGTGGCGCCGTTCTCGATGTACATGCCGCCGTTGTTGGTGCCGTAGCCCGTCAGCATGGTCTGGTAGGTCACGTAGTCGGCGCGGGAGGCGTACAGCACGATGTTCAGCGTGGTGTTGGGGTCTCCGGCGAGCGGCTGCTCGGTACCGAGCACGCGGTGGTACTGCGCCTTGACCTGCTTGCTCGCGTAGTACAGCTGGTCGACGGTGGCCCGGTCCAGCGCCGTTCGCACCTTGATGGCGCCGTTGTCGTAGGCGTAGGTGTTCGGGAAGAGCATCTTCTCGATGTCCTCCTTGCACACCCCGTACGGCTTGCAGGCGTCGTAGACGTTGAGCCAGGAGACGACCGAGGCCCACGGCTCGCTGCCGTTGCCGAAGTTGGTCTTGGCGGTCTCCAGCAGGCCGCCGAGGTCGGTGACCGTCTGGTCCTTGAGGCCGTCGATCTGGCCGAAGCGGCCGTACTCCGACATCGCGTCGCGCACCAGCCAGGCGTTGGACGTGCCCTTGAGGTGGGTGTAGGTCGCGAAGGCCTTGAAGGTGGCGCGGTACGAGGGGTCGGCGCCGGCCGCGGCGTGGAAGGCAGCGTCCTGGTTGCCCGGGTAGACACCGAGGTAGTTGACCGAGAGCGCGGCCAGCGCGGCGCCCGCCCAGGCGGTGTCGTGGTGGGTGGCGGGGTGGGCCGCGTCCATGGTCGCGAGGACCTTCTTGATGAGGCCGAGCTGGTGGTGGCGCAGGCCCGGGGCGCTGCCGGCGTACAGGGCCTCGCGCAGCGTACGGGCGTTGGACGGCGTGACGTCGAAGGTGCGGGCCGCGTTGCCGAAGTCGGCGATCGCCCGGCGCATGGCGTCCACGGTCGGGGCGTCGGTGACGTCGATCTCGGAGCGCGAGTGGTCGTGGTAGGCGACCGCGTGCAGGTAGGTGAACATCTCCTCCAGGTGGGAGGAGTTGCGGCCGTCGTGCGCGGCGGCCAGGCCGGATATCCGGCGGGAGACGGCCTGGACGTGCGCGTCGGACATCACGGGCGCCAGCCGGGCGTCCCAGGTCCAGATGAGTCCGCGCAGGCAGCCGTCGGCGGTGACGGCCTGGTCGGCGAGGAAGTCCGCGAACTGCTCCGGGGTGAGGTTCTTGATCCCGTCGAGGGTGCAGGGGACGCCCGCCGCGACGCTCCGCGCGACCGGGGCCGCCTGGACGGCCTTGCTGGTCTTCTCGACGCCCTGCTGGGACACGGTGTCGGCGGCGGCCGTCGACGCGCCGGGGACCTGTCCGTTGATGGCCTGGCCGCCGGGTGCGGGGGCGGGCGCCGGGGCGTTGTCCTTCGGGTTGGCGAGGTGGTCGACCTCGTCGAAGGGGTTCCCGGTGGGTCCGGGGGCCGGGGCGGCCTGGGCGGCCTGCACTCCGGTGAAGGCGGGCGGGGCGGCGGTCTCGGCGGCCTGCGTCGTGGCCTGTCCGGCGGTGGCGAGGAGGGTCACGGCAACGGCGGAGGCGAGAAGGGAAGAGCGCACAGCTCTGTGCTTGAGCACCGGAACTCCTGAAGGGAGAGGCTGAGGTGGGGGGTGGTGCGTGAACTGCGCAGGGTCGACGGGTCTGCGTCAACTGGCCTGCTTCACACGGCGTTTGACGGGAGTTAACGTGCCGCGATGTGAGCTGTAACATAGTAATGTGAAATTGCACTGACAAGACCTGTGCGCCCACCAGTTCGCATCTTTCTTGAAGGAGCCTCGTGACCGACACCAGCGCCCGCCTCAACACGGGTAGTCACGATCGACCGGTATCCCCGGAGTTGTCCCGATTCATGGCGGGCAACTGGGCCGCCTCGCCCCTGCCCGACTCGGCCCGCGTCCCGGGGCACGCCGTCACCCCGGCCCGCCGCGCGCGGCTCTCCGCCCGCTTCCCCGGCGAGCGGCTGATCATCCCGGCCGGGGAGCTGAAGGTCCGCTCCAACGACTGCGACTACCGTTTCCGCCCCCACAGCGCGTACGCCTGGCTGACGGGCCTCACGGGCGAGGACCAGGCGGGCCACGTCCTGGTCATGGAGCCCTCGGGCCCGCACGCCCACGAGGCGGTGCTGTACCTGCGGCCGCGCTCACCTCGGGCCGAGGGCACCGGGGAGTTCTTCCGGGACCGGCGCTACGGGGAGTTCTGGGTGGGCCGGCGCCCCGACCTGGCGGAGGCCGAGCGCCTCACCGGCATCCGCTGCGCACACCTGGACGCCCTCGGCACCCCGGCGGGCCGCGACGCGGCCCACGACGCCGAGCTCGCCTCCGCGCTGTCGGAGCTGCGCCTGGTGAAGGACGCGTGGGAGGTCGAGCAGCTCCAGCTGGCCGTCGACCACACGACGGCTGGGTTCGAGGACGTCGTACGGGCCCTGCCGCGCGCCCTGGCCCATCCGCGCGGGGAACGCTGGCTCGAAGGGGTCTTCGGCCTGCGCGCACGGGCCGAGGGCAACGGCGTCGGCTACGAGACGATCGCGGCGTCGGGCGCCCACGCCTGCGTCCTGCACTGGATCCGCAACGACGGCCGGCTGAACGGTGACGAGCTCCTCCTGCTCGACGCCGGCGTGGAGACCGACACCCTCTACACCGCCGACATCACCCGCACCCTCCCGCTGTCGGGCCGCTTCTCCCCCGTCCAGCGGCAGGTCTACGAGCTGGTCCTGGCCGCCCAGGAGGCGGGCATCGCGGCGCTGCGTCCCGGGGCGAGCTTCGGGGACTTCCACCGGGCCGGCATGCGGGTGATCGCGGAGGGGCTCGCGGACTGGGGCGTCCTCAAGGACGCGGAGGGCGACCTGCACCGGCGCTACACCCTGTGCAGCAGCGGGCACATGCTGGGCCTGGACGTGCACGACTGCGCCAAGGCGCGGGCGGAGACCTACCTGGACGGCGTCCTGGAGGAGGGCCAGGTCCTGACGGTGGAACCGGGCCTCTACCTCCAGCCGGACGACGAGACCCTCCCGGCGGAACTCCGGGGCATCGGGGTCCGCATCGAGGACGACCTGGTGATCACCGCGGACGGGGCGCGCCTGATGTCGGGGGCGCTGCCGCGCACGGTCGCCGGGATCGAGGAATGGATGGGCGCCCTGCTGGACACCGCCTGAGGGCGGTTGCCGCAGAGGTTCACCGCCCCCTCCCCTGGCGGGCTCCCCCTCCCCTGGCGGGCCGCCTACTGCCTGGTCCAGCGCTGCGAGGCATCGCCCGCGCAGGTCGACGTCACCAGGCCCTGGTTCATGCCCAGGTCGAGGCAGCCTCCGTTGGAGTCGTTGCGCAGGCTGCCGTCCGAACCGGTGCGCCACACCCGGTTGGCGTCCTGGGCGCAGTCGCCCACGAAGACGGCCTGGCCGAGCATGTTGGCGTACAGACAGCCGCCGCTCTGCTGGTTGACGAGCTTGAAGCTGCCGTCGGACCTGCTCTGCACCTTCCACTTGGCGGACGCGTCCGCGCAGTCGCCGTGGTCCGAGGACCCGTAGACCTGGGTGATGCAGTGGCCGTTGTCGCCGTTGCGGTAGCGGTAGGTGCCGGACGCGGGGGGCGGGGCGGCGATGGTCGCGCCGCCGCCGGAGGGCGCCGGGGTGCCGGCGCCGGTCGAGGTGCCGGAGGTCGCGGAACCGCCCGAGCCCTTCGACGTACCGCTGCCGCTGCCCGCGCCGGAGCCGGTGCCGGTGCCCGCACCGCCCGCGCCCGCCACGTTGGTCCCGGCGCTCCCTGCCTGGCCCTGGTTCGCGGCGCCCCCCTCGACCGTGCCCTCGGCGGGGGTCGGCGCCGGTGAGGCCGCACCCGGCTGACTGCTGCCCGCAGAGGCCGTCGGGTCGGCTGGCGCCACGACCGAGGTGGACGGGGCGGCGCCCGCCCCGTTCTGCAGCGCGGACGTGTGCGGCAGGTACTGGAGGGCGAGCGTCGTACCGCCGGCGACCAGGACGACGGGGACGACCGCGAAGAACACGCGGGTACGGCGCCGGCGTTCGGGCGCGGGCTCCTTGGCCGGCTCCTTCGTGGGTTCCTTCGCGGGTTCCTTCACCGACGGTGTCGCGGGCTCGTCCCCGGCCTGACTCCCGGGCTGGTCCCCGGCCGGACTCCCGGGCTGGTCCCCTGGCTCGCCCCCGGGCCCCTTCGCCGGGTCCGGCAGGGCTCCGGCGAGCGGGAGCGTGGGTACGTCGATCTCCTGTACGTCGGCGGCGAAGGCGGCCCGCTCCGCGAGGCGCGCGGTGACCGCCGCCGGCCACAGCGGGGCCTCGAACGGCCCGCGGCTCGACGCGCGTTCGAGGAGTTCGGCCGCCGTGGGCCGCTCGTCGGGGTCCTTGTGCAGGCACGCCGCGACGACGTCCGCGAGGTCCGGCTCCAGTTCCCGCAGCGGCTCCAGGTCCGGTTCCTCGTGGACGATGCGGTACAGCACGCCGTGCCCCGACTCGTCGCCGAAGGGCGGCCGGCCGCTCGCGGCGTACGCGAGCACCGAACCCAGCGCAAACACGTCGGTGGCGCCGCTCAACCGGCGGGTTCCCGAAGCCTGTTCGGGTGCCATGTAGGCGGGCGTGCCCACGACCATGCCGGTCCGGGTCAGCTGGCTCTGCTCGGCGGCCCGGGCGACGCCGAAGTCGATGAGGGTGAGACCGTCGAGGGTCAGCATGACGTTGGACGGCTTGAGGTCCCGGTGCACCATGTCCAGCGCGTGCACCGCCGCGAGGCCGGCCGCCGCCTCGCGCAGCAGCAGCCACAGCGCCCGCGCGGGCAGGGGGCTGCCGTTCAGGTCGAGGGCTTCCCTCAGGGTGAGCCCGGGGACGTACGCGGTGGCGAACCACGGGGGACGCGCGGTGCGGTCGCTGTCGAGCAGCGGCGCGGTGGCCCCTTCGGGCAGCCGGGCGAGGTTGTCGAGCTCGTGTCCGAAACGGCGCAGGAAGTCCTTGTCCTCGCCGACGACGGAGGGCAGCAGCTGCTTGACGGCAACGTACCGGCCCTCTCGGACACCGAGGTACACCCGCCCCATCCCGCCGGCCCCGAGCCGGCCCGCCAGCGGTATCGACCCGATCTGCCGCGGGTCCTCCGTCTCCAGCGGCCCGGCCCCGCTCCCCCTCAGCTCCAACACGTCAGCCCCGTCTGGATTGGAATCAGTCTCCAGGAATCTACCTGACGACCCGAAAGGCAACCGCCGCTGCTCGCCTAGGAATTGGCTGATATAGCGCTGGTGTGGGGGCTCCCCAGCCGTCCCATGAGCTCCTCGACGAAGGCCTCGACGTGCGGCGGCCGCGGGCCCGTGCGGGTGGCGCAGAACCAGGTGCGGGTCATCGGCTGCGCACCCATGCGGACCAGGGCGAGGCCGTGCGAGGCGACGTACGGGGCCGCCACCCAGTTGGGCAGCACCGTCGCGCCCTGGCCCCCCGCCACCATCTCGACCACCAGGTCGGTCACGACCGGCATCAGGGTGATGCGGGCGGGGCGGGCCCCGGCCGGGATCGGCAGCGGCATCGAGGGGATGCGCTTCTGGTCGTAGAACTCGTAGAGGACCAGGTCGGCGCCGTCGAAGTCGCGGGCGGTCAGGTGCGCGCGCGAGGCCCACGGGTGCCCGGCCAGCACCACGGCCATCATCTCGTCGTCGAACAGTCTGGTCAGGGACACCCGGTCCATCTGGAGGTCGGGTTTGGTGACGAGGGCGACGTCGATCCGGTCGGCCAGCAGCGCCGGGATCGGCGCGTCGTCCGGGACGGCCTCGATGCGCACGTCGATGTCGGGCTCGCGCGCGCGGAAGGCACGGAGCACGGGCGGCAGCCACGGGAGCGTGGTGCTGCACTGGGCGGTGAAGCGGACCCGCCGGTCGCGCCCGTCGCGGATCTCCCGCAGGTCACGGGTGGCCGACTCCAGCTCGCCGAGGACATGACGGGCCGCCACCAGCATGCGGCGCCCGGCGGCGTTGGGGACGAGCCGACGGCCCTTGCGGTCGAACAGGGCCATGCCCAGGCGGGCTTCGAGGCGGGTCAGGCGCTGGCTGAGGGCCGGCTGGCTCACGTAGAGCCGCTCGGCGGCCGCGGTCAGCGAGCCGGCCTCGGCGGTGGCGTCGAGGAGTTCCAGGTCACGCAGGTCCATGTCCATAACCCAGGATTATGACATGCTCCACATTACGTCGTGGTGTTATGAGTTGAAGGTTCGTAGGTTTCTGGTGTCAGCCGAACGAACCACGCCGCGAAAGGCCCCAACCTCATGACCGACACCACCACGACCACCACGACCACCACCACCGCTCTCGTCACGGGATCCTCCAGCGGCATCGGCCTGGACATCGCCCGCGCCTTCCTGGAGAGCGGCGCCAACGTCGTCCTCAACGGCCGGGACGCCGATCGCCTCGCGAAGGCCTCGGCCGCTCTCGGCCACCCGGAGCGGACCGCGTGGGTCGCGGGCGCCATCGCCGACCCGGCGACCGGCGAGGCACTCGTGCGCACCGCACTGGACCGCTTCGGTGGCATCGACGTCCTCGTCAACAACGCCGGCACCTTCGCCCCCAAGCCCTTCACCGAGGTCACCGAGGAGGAGCTCGACGGCTTCCTGACCGGCAACCTCAAGGGCACCTACCTCACCACCCAGGCCGTGGTACGGGCCCTGCGCACGCAGGGCCGTGGCGGCAGCATCGTCAACATCGGCACGGTCCTGGTGGACCACGGGCTGGCGGGCTTCCCCTGCACCGCGCCGGTGGTCAGCAAGGCCGGTGTGCACGGGCTGACGACGAGCCTGGCGGCCGAGCTCGCCGCCGACGGCATCCGCGTCAACCTCGTGGCGCCCGGCATCATCCGCACCCCGCTGCACGCCGGCTCCGACGTGGACTCCTTCGGCGGGCTGGCCCTGCTGGACCGGGTCGGCGAGGTCGACGAGATCTCCGAGGCGGTGCTGTACCTCGCGGGCGCCACCTTCGTCACGGGCCACGCCCTCCGGGTGGACGGCGGCCACGTCACGGGCCGCGCCTGACCAGCACCGCCGCCGGCCCCGAGGCCGGGGCCCCTTCCCAGCCCTCCGCCCCGCCGACCACACGATGGACGGGGCGGGGCGGGCTGGCTCCCATCGGCCCTACCCGCGGTTCTCCTCGACACGGGTGAAGCGCTCCTTGAAGGAGCACGCCTGCCCCGGTCGGCCTCGGACAGGTACCGCGACGGCACGGAAGGCGGCTCCACCGCGGTGATCGGTGGAGCCGCCTTGTTGCTGCCGGACGCGCCGCGTCCGTAGCGCCAGCGTTTCCCGGTCCGCCGGTTGAGCCCGACGATCCGGCGCGCTTCCGTGTTGCTTACGCCCTGCTGCATGAGCCGGAAGTATGCCGCCCGCTCAGCGGTGAGCTTCTTCCGTCCCTGCGGCTGCCGGTCCTCACGGTCTCCGGGGCCTTCCGCTGTCGCCCCTGGGCCGGAGGGGCCGCACGGCGGTCGTGCGTGGGCGCTCAGTGCGGCCCGAGCACACCTACTTCAGAGATGTGAATTCGTGCTTCTCCGGGCTCGTCTCCCGCCACAGTACGGTCACACCGTCGATCGTTCCGACCCAGAGTGAGCCGAAGCATCCGGTTCCGAATTTCAGCTGGATCCTCGTCACCCCCTGACCCGTATCGAATGACGACCAGCTGCCGGCCCCCGGATCCGGAACCCCTTCACGGCAGTCGTCCTTACCGAAGTCGACACCCTTGGATTCGAATGAACCGTCCGCCTTCAGAGCAACTTCGGTTCCGCCCTCTCCCCAGGAGCGGACCAGCGAGTCCCGATCGGCCAAGACGCCCTTCGGATACCCCGCCCCACCGTCCTCAAGGGCCGCACAGGAAGACACGACAGGAACGGAGAGAGCCAGGAACAGCGCGACCACTCGAATCGACTTGATGGTTCTCATTTCTTCAGTGCCCCGTAGTTGTAATTTCGCGGAATTACCACCCGGAAGACAACCGTCATGGCCTGCCCCTTTCCGTGCCCCAGGACGCCAACAGGGTCGACATTCCTCTGCAGCCACTTATCCGCCGGAGTTTCATAACCCGTCCCTGCGTGAGCGAAGGACGAGACCGTCATTCCATTGGTGATGGTGATACGTGCCTGAACACCATTTACCCCTTCACGGAGTATCTCATAGTTCGCTTTATATGAACCCAGAACAGCCGTGGCCAGTTTGGCGTCATCATGCGTGGCGATGGCGGTCAGATCCTCGAAGAGCTGGCTCTTCTGGCCGGCATCATCCTTTCCGCCGATGGAGTTGGAGGTCAACTCACCAGACCTCTGCCCACTTCCGTAGAAGAGCTGTCCGATTTCGTTTCGGTGGCCTGCGGTGAGATCGCTCTTCATCACGTCTCGCGCGACCTGACTGTTCTCCCCATAGGTCATTTCGGGCGACAATGCCCCCATGGCCCAAAGGAATCCCACCATGGTCACCGACCCGTTGTTCTGCCCCCCGTATACGGCGTCTTGGGGGTTGCAGGACAGGACCGGATCGAACTGGCACGCCCGCTCCTTCGCGTACTCGGGGGCCGCGATGGTGGGAGGGATGTAGGGGAGCGGCGTGATGACGCTGACGAAGGAGCCGGGTGATCATCATTGACCGCCGTGTCGCCATCATCCCCGTTGATCCTGAGAACCCCCGCGCAGAGGCACTCGAAATCCTCAGCCCCGGCATGGTCACCGCCCTCTGCGCCCTGTTCCAGCAGTGCTGGTCCGCCGGTACACCCTTCGGCGCGCTTCCTCGCCCCGACCCCAACGGCTGCACACCCACAGAACGCGCGCTCCTGACCCTCGCCGCCGCCGGTGACACGGATGAAGCCGCAGCGCGCACGCTTTCCGTCTCCCCGCGCACCGTCAGCCGCATGATGTCCAACCTGATGGAGAGACTCGATGCGGTCAGCAGATTCCAGGCTGGGGTAAACGCCACACGGCGCGGATGGCTGTAGCTTCCTTCGGAGGTCCGGCGCCGGACACCGCGGGCCAGGCGGGACTTGACGACAGGGCCTAGGGAAGGACCGCCAGGCCGTCCAGCTCCACCAGGGCTTGCTCGTCCCACAGGCGGACCACGCCGATGACGGCCATGGCCGGATAGTCGCGCCCGGCCAAGCGCCGCCAGACGCGGCCCAGTTCGGGGGCGTGCGTGCGGTACGACGCCACGTCCACCGCGTACACCGTCACCCTGGCCAGGTCCGCCGGGCCGCCCCCCGCCGCGGCGAGGGCCGCCAGGAGGTTGGTCAGGGCCACCTCGAACTGCTCCGGCAGGCTCTGCCCCACCACCTTGCCCGAGGCGTCCAGTGCGGTCTGGCCCGCCAGGAACACCAGGCGCGAGCCGGTCGCGGCCACGGCGTGCGAGAAGCCCGTGGCGGGCGACAGCGACGCCGGGTTGATCCGGTCGAGGCTCATCCCGCCGCCACCTCCCCCGCCCCGACCCCGGAACCGGCAGCGGCAGCGGCCCCGGAACCCGAACCGGAACCGGCCCCCGCCCCGGAACCGACCCCGGCCGCGGAACCTGAACCGGCACCCGCGGCCGCCCCCCGCGCCGCCCGGTAGAGCTCGCGTGCGATCAGCGTCCGCTGGACCTCGCTCGCCCCCTCGTAGATCCTCGGCGCACGCACCTCCCGGTAGAGGTGCTCCAGCAGGTGGCCCCGCTGGAGGGCGACCGCGCCGTGCAGCTGGACCGCGTGGTCCACCACGTACTGGGCCGTCTCCGTGGCCAGCAGTTTCGCCATCGCCGCCCGGCCCGGAACGTCCGCCGCTCCCCGGTCGTAGGCCCCCGCCGCCGCGTACACCAGCAGCCGGGCCGCCTCCGTGCGCGTGGCCATCTCGGCCACGCGGTGCGCCACCGCCTGGAGATCGCTCAGCTTCCCCCCGAACGCGGCCCGGCCCGCCGTGTACGCGAGGGTCGCGTCCAGCGCCGCCCGGGCCATGCCCACCGCGAAGGCGCCGACGCTCGGCCTGAAGAGGTTCAGGGTGTCCATCGCCACGCGGAAGCCCCGCCCGGGCTCGCCCAGCAGGTCCCGCCGGCCGACCGGCACCCCGTCGAAGGACAGGGCGCCGATCGGGTGCGGGGAGAGCATGTCCAGCGCTTCGCCGCGGAGCCCGGGGCGGTCCCCCGGGACCAGGAAGGCCGACACCCCCTTCGCACCCGGCCCCTCACCCGTCCGGGCGAAGACGGTGTAGAAATCCGCCTCCGGGGCGTTGGAGATCCAGCGCTTCTCGCCCGTCAGCACCCAGCCCCCGCCGGACGCCGGCGCGGCCGTCAGTTCGAGCGCCGCCGCGTCCGAGCCCGCCCCCGGCTCGCTCAGCGCGAAGGCCGCCACCGCCCGCCCCGCGCGCACCTGGGGCAGCCAGCGCTCCCGCTGCGCCTCGCTCCCCGCCCGCAGGACCGGGTACGCGCCCAGGCCCTGGAGGGCGAGCGCCGTCTCGGCCTCCGTGCAGCCGTAGGCGAGGGATTCGCGCAGCAGGCACAGGTCCAGCGCGCCGGAGGCGAACACCCGCTCCAGCAGGCCGAGCTCCCCCAGCGCGGCCAGCAACGGCCGGTTGACCCGGCCCGGCTCCCCCTTCTCCGCCAGCGGCCTCAGCCGCTCGGCCGACAGTGCGCGCAACTGCACGCACCATTCCTCCTGGTCCACCCCGAGCGCGAATCCGGTCATCCGAATGTCCCCGCATCTATCGCGTCCTGTTGACTACCGTCACCATCACGATACGCTCGTGAGGAAGTCGCACGGCCGGATCCACCTCACCCGGGACCGTCGCAAGGGGGCGAACCCGCCTTGGAGCTCAAGCCTTCCGCTCACATCGACACCTTCGCCCGTGACCATCTGCCCCCCGTGGACACCTGGCCGGAGCTGCTCTTCGAACTGCCCGAACTGGCCTACCCGGACCGCCTGAACTGCGGCGCCGAGCTGCTCGACGCCACCATCGCCCGGTCCGGTCCCGCCGGCGCCGACCGCCCGGCCTTCCGCAGCGCCGCGGGTGAGGTGTGGACGTACGGGGGCCTGCGCGAGCGCGTGGACCGTCTCGCCCACGTGCTCACCCTCGACCTGGGGGTCGTCCCCGGTAACCGGGTCCTGCTGCGGGGTCCCACCGGCCCCTGGCTCGCCGCCTGCTGGCTCGCGGTGATGAAGGCGGGTGCGGTGGCCGTGACCGTGCTGCCCCAGCAGCGCGCGCGGGAGCTGGCCACGGTGTGCGCGATGGCCCGGGTGGGGCACGCGCTGTGCCATGCGGACGTCCTGGACGACCTGGTCAAGGCCGAGGTGCCGGGGCTGCGGATCACCGCCTACGGGGGCGGGGCCGAGGACGATCTGCTGCGGCTGGCCGAACGGCACGAGGGGCCCTTCCCGGCCGTCCCGACCTCCGCGGACGACGTCGCCCTGATCGCCTTCACCTCGGGGACCACCGGGCGGCCCAAGGGCTGCATGCACTTCCACCGCGACCTGCTGGCCGTCGCCGACACCTTCTCCCGCCGCGTGCTGCGGCCCCGCCCGGACGACGTCTTCGCGGGCAGTCCGCCGCTCGGGTTCACCTTCGGCCTCGGCGGGCTGGTCGTCTTCCCGCTGCGTGCGGGGGCCTGCGCGCTGCTGCTGGAGGACGCCGCGCCGCGGCGGCTGCTGCCCGCCCTCGCGCAGCACCGGGTGTCGGTGCTGTTCACCGCGCCCACCGCGTACCGGACGATGCTGGACGCCCTGGGGCCGTACGACGTGGGTGCGTACGACCTCTCCGCGCTGCGCCGCTGCGTCTCCGCCGGGGAGAACCTGCCGGCCGCGACCTGGCAGGCCTGGTACGAGCGCACCGGCCTGCGGATCATCAACGGCATCGGGGCGACCGAGCTGCTGCACATCTTCATCTCCGCCGCCGACGAGGACATCCGCCCCGGTACGACCGGCCGGGTGGTCCCGGGCTGGGAGGCCCGGGTGGTGGACCCGTCGGGCCGGCCGGTCGCGGACGACGAGCCGGGGCTGCTGGCCGTACGGGGGCCGGTGGGCTGCCGCTATCTGGCCGATGCCCGGCAGGGGGAGTACGTACGGGACGGCTGGAACCTGACCGGCGACACCTACGTCCGCGACCCGGAGGGCTACTTCCGCTACGTCGCCCGGGCCGACGACATGATCGTCTCGGCGGGCTACAACATCGCGGGCCCGGAGGTGGAGGAAGCCCTGCTGCGCCACCCGGACGTGGTCGAGGCGGCGGTGGTGGGCCGCCCGGACGAGCGACGCGGGCAGATCGTGGTGGCGTACACCGTCACGCTTGAGGGTGTGGTGCTGACGGAGGAGGCCCTGCGCGCCTTCATGCGGGCGGAACTGGCCCCGCACAAGTGCCCGCGCTCCTTCGTCTTCCTGCCCGCGCTCCCCCGGACGGCCACCGGCAAGCTCCAGCGCTTCCGGCTGCGCGATCATGTCGCGGACGGACAGGTTCTAGAGTGAACCCGTGGTCGAGCAGCACACCCCGCGATCCCTGATCGTCACGTTCTACGGAGCCTACGGGCGGGCCTTCGAGGGCGCCGTCCCGGTGTCCGCGCTGATCCGCCTGCTGGGCGCGGTCGGCGTGGACGCCCCGGCGGTCCGCTCGTCGGTGTCCCGGCTGAAGCGGCGCGGCTTCCTGCTGCCCGAGCGCGCCGCGGACGGCTCCGCGGCGTACGGGCTCTCCGAGGAGGCGCGGCAGCTGCTGGACGACGGCGACCGGCGCATCTACGGCAGCCGGGAGGCCCACGACGAGTGGCTGCTCGCGGTGTTCTCCGTCCCGGAGCAGGAACGGCACAAGCGGCACCTGCTGCGCTCGCGCCTGGCCCGGCTCGGTTTCGGCGCGGTGGCGCCGGGCGTGTGGATCGCCCCGGCCCGGCTGGCCGAGGAGACCGGGCACACCCTGGAGCGCCTGCAGCTGACGCCGTACGTGGAACTGTTCCGCGGCGCCCACCTCGGCTTCGCGCCGACCGCGCAGGCCGTGGCCCGCTGGTGGGACCTGACCTCCCTGGCCAAGCAGCACGAGGAGTTCCTGGATCTGCACGAGCCGGTCCTGCGCGCCCTGCGGTCGGGCCCGGACCCGACCCCTCAGGAGGCCTACCGCGCCTACCTCCTCGCCCTGGACGGCTGGCGCCGCCTCCCGTACGCGGACCCGGGCCTGCCGCGCGAGCTGCTCCCGGCGGACTGGCCGGGCGACCGGGCGGCGGCCGTCTTCGCCGAGCTCCACGACCGCCTGCACGATCTGGGCGCGGCCTTCGTGGAGGCGTGAGCGGAGCGGCGTCTGAAGACGGCTTCGGCGTCGGCGCCGCCGGAAAACCGGATGCACGCGGGCGTCGCGCCGCGCCAGGATGGATCATGACCTGGACTTTCACCTCCGACCTGGAGGCCTATCTGGCCGCGGCGGGGCCCGCCGCGGCCGAGCGGCCCGTCTCCAACACGCTCCTGCTGACCGTGGCCGACGCGCTGGTGCGGCGCGGGAGCGGCGCCTACGGAGCCGCCGCTCCTTTCTTCGGCTGGTGGACCGGGGCCGACGGGGCCGTCGCCGGCGGCCTGCTGTGCACCCCGCCGTTCCCGATGGTGCTCGGCGTGGTGCCCCGGGAGGCGGTCCGGGCCCTGGGGGCCGCGCTCGCCACCGAACCGCTGCTCGCCGGGGTGCACGGGGTCAACGCCCGCCGCCCCGACGCGGAAGCACTGGCCGAGGCCTGGGGGCGTCCCTCCCGGGTCGCCGAGGAGATCCGCCTGTACCGGCTGGACGGCCTGGTCGCCCCCGACCCCGCCCCGGCCGGGCGGGCCCGGACCGCGACCGAGGCGGACCTCCCGCTGCTGCTGGAGTGGATCACGGCCTTCAACGCGGAGGCAGACGTACCGGGCGCCGCCTCCGAGGTCACGCTGCGCGACCGGATCTCGTACGGCGGCGTCCTGCTCTGGGAGGACGGGCAGAGGCCCGTCTCGCTGGCGGCCTTCTCCCGCCCGGTCGGCTCGGCCTGCCGCGTCGGCCCGGTCTACACCCCGCCCGAGCTCCGCGGCCGCGGCTACGCCGCCGGGGTCACGCACGCGGCGAGCGAGGCGGCGTACGCGGCGGGCGCCTCGGAGGTCCTCCTCTTCACGGACCTGGCCAACCCGACCAGCAACGGCGTCTACCTGCGCCTGGGCTACACCCCGGTCGAGGACCGCGCCGAGATCGTCCCCGCGTGATCACGCAGGGGGCAGTACGCCAGGGGGCAGTACTGGAGCGCGCGCCTCAGCCGCGGCCCGTGGGCGGGGGGCGGCTGCCCGCGCGGTAGGGGGCGGGCCAGGGGGCGGCCGGGCCTTCGTAGGACTGCTCGGCGGCCGCGTGCAGGGTCCAGTGCGGGTCGTAGAGGTGGGGGCGGCCCAGGGCGCAGAGGTCGGCCCGGCCGGCCAGCAGCAGGGAGTTGACGTCATCCCAGGAGGAGATGGCGCCGACCGCGATGACGGGGACGCCGAGGGCGCCGCGGATCCGGTCGGCGTACGGGGTCTGGTACGAGCGCCCGTACTCGGGGGCCTCGTCCGCGACGACCTGGCCGGTGGAGACGTCGATGGCGTCCGCGCCGTGGGCGGCGAAGGCTGCCGCGATCTCCACCGACTCCTCGGGCGAGGTGCCGCCGGGCGCCCAGTCGGTGGCCGAGAGGCGGACCGTCATCGGGCGGTCCGCGGGCCACACTGCGCGGACCGCGTCGAAGACCTCCAGCGGGAAGCGAAGGCGGTTCTCCAGGCTGCCGCCGTAGGCGTCGGTGCGGTGGTTGGTCAGCGGGGAGAGGAAGCCGGAGAGCAGGTAGCCGTGGGCGCAGTGCAGTTCCAGCAGGTCGAAGCCGCAGTCGGCGGCGCGGACGGCGGCGTCCGCGAACTGCGAGCGCAGCGCCGCCAGGTCCGCGTGGGCCAGGGCCCGGGGGCGCGCCGAGACGCCCGGCCGGTAGGGCAGGTCCGAGGCGGCCACCAGTGGCCAGTTGCCCTCCGGGAGCGGTTCGTCCATGCCCTCCCACATCACCCGCGTCGAGCCCTTGCGTCCCGCGTGCCCGAGCTGGACGCCGAGCGCGGTGCCGGGGGCGCTGGTGTGGACGAAGTCGGTGATCCGCTGCCAGGCCGCCGCCTGCTCGCGGGTGTAGAGGCCGGTGCAGCCGGGGGTGATCCGGCCTTCGGCGCTGACGCAGACCATCTCGGTCATCACCAGGCCCGCCCCGCCGAGGGCCCGTGCGCCCAGGTGGACGAGGTGGAAGTCGCCCGGCACGCCCTCCTGGGCCGAGTACATGTCCATCGGGGAGACGACGATGCGGTTGCGCAGGGTCAGGCCGCGCAGCCGCAGGGGGGTGAACATCGGCGGGGTCGTGCGCTGCTCCGGGCCCTCCTGCGGGCAGCCGAACTCGCGTTCCACCGCACGGGTGAACCGCTCGTCGCGCAGCCGCAGGTTGGCGTGCGTGACGCGGCGACTGCGGGTGAGGAGGTTGAAGGCGAACTGCCGGGCGGGCTGGTCGACGTATCCGGCGATCTCCTCGAACCAGTGCCGGCTCGCGGCGGCGGCCCGCTGGGTGCTGGCGACCGCCGGGCGGCGGGCCGTCTCGTACGCGGCGAGGGCGGCCGGTACGTTCCCCTCCGCGCCGGCCACCGCTTCGGCGAGGGCGAGCGCGTCCTCCACCGCCAGTTTGGTGCCGGACCCGATGGAGAAGTGGGCGGTGTGCGCGGCGTCTCCCAGGAGGGCCACATTGCCGTGCGACCAGCGCTCGTTGACGACGGTGCGAAACCGCGTCCACGCCGAGCGGTTCCCGCGCAGGGGGCGCCCGCGCAGCGCCTCGCTGAAGATCTTGGCGCAGCGCGCCGCCGACTCGTCCTCGTCGCACAGGTCGAGGCCGGCCGCCCGCCAGACCTCCTCCCGCATCTCCACGATCACCGTGGAGGCGCCGAGTCGACTCTGCGGCCCGGAGGGCCGCGATGAGGGGCGGTGGTCGGGCGACGGGCGGGCAAAGGGGTAGGCGTGCAGTTGCACGACCCCGTGCTCCGTCTCCGCGATCTCGAAGCGGAAGGCCTCGAAGGCGAAGTCGGCGGCGAGCCAGATGTAGCGGCAGCGTCCGCTGGTCACCGTCGGCCGGTAGTGGGCGGCCCCGGCCTCGCGGATCGCGCTGTGCACGCCGTCCGCCGCGACCACCAGGTCGTACGAGGCTGCGAGCGCGCGCACGTCGGGGGCCTCGGCGCGCACCCGCAGCCGCACGCCGAGCCCGGCGCAGCGCTCGTGCAGGATCTCCAGGAGCCGGCGCCGCCCGATGGCCGCGAAGCCGTGTCCGCCGGAGGTCAGCAGCCGTCCCCGGTGCACGACGTCCACGTCGTCCCAGCGCACGAACTCCGCGCTCAGGGCGGCGTGGACGAGGGTGTCGGCCCGCTCGATGCCGCCGAGGGTCTCGTCGGAGAGCACCACGCCGAAGCCGAAGGTGTCGTCCGGTGCGCCGCGCTCCCAGAGCTCCACCGCGTGGCCCTGCCGGGCCAGCAGCGCGGCCGTGTACAGGCCGCCCGGTCCTCCGCCGACGACGGCCACGCGCAGGGAGCCCGGGGACATCGCGCTACCTGCCCTTCCACTGCGGCGGCCGCTTCCCGGTGAAGGCCGCGTGGAACTCCGCGTAGTCCTCGCCGTGCATGAGCAGGGCCTGGGTGGCGGCGTCCAGTTCCACCGACGCGGCCAGCGGCATGTCGAGCTCGGCGGTGAGCAGCGCCTTGGTCTGGGCGTAGGCGAGGGCGGGGCCCGCCGCCAGTTGGGCGGCGAGTTCGGCGGCCCGTACGTGGGCCTTGCCCTCGTCGGTGAGTTCGCTGATCAGGCCGATCCGCTCGGCCTCGGACGCGCGTACGGGCTCTCCGAGCATGAGCAGCCGGGTGGCGTGGCCGAGGCCGACGACCCGGGGCAGCAGGTAGGCGGCGCCCATGTCCCCGCCGGAGAGGCCGACGCGGGTGAAGAGGAAGGCGAAGCGGGCGCTGGGGTCGGCGATGCGGAAGTCGGCGGCGAGCGCGAGGACGGCGCCCGCCCCGGCGGCCACCCCGTGCACGGCGGCGATCACGGGGAAGGGGCATTCGCGCAGGGCGCGCACCACCTGGCCGGTCATCCGGTTGAAGTCGAGCAGCTGGGCGGTGTCCATGGCGAGGGTGGCGCCGATGATCTCGTCCACGTCCCCGCCGGAGCAGAAGCCGCGCCCCTCACCGCCCAGCACGAGGGCGCGTACGGAACGCTCACGGGACAGTTCGGCCAGCAGATCACGCAGGTCGGCGTAGGCGCCGAAGGTGAGCGCGTTCAGCTTCTCGGGGCGGTCGAAGGTGACGGTGGCGACGCCGTCCTGGCGGGTGATCCGCAGGTGCTGCCACTGTTCGGTCGAGGCTGTGGAACCGGTGAAGGGGCTCACACGATCGACGGTATCACCAGATCCTGACTACCGTCACAGAAGCGCGACACATGGGCTCGGCGACCGCGCGGCGGACCCGCGCGGCCGACGCATGACTATGCGTCACTCCGGCGGCCGGGCCGGGCGAGCGTGGCGACGAGCACGGCCTTGATGGTGTGCAGCCGGTTCTCGGCCTCGTCGAAGACGATGGAGTGCTCGGACTCGAACACTTCGTCCGTCACCTCCAGGGAGTCGAGCCCGTGCCGCTCGTGGATCTCCCGGGCCACCTGGGTGCCCAGGTCGTGGAAGGCGGGCAGGCAGTGCATGAACTTCACGTCCGGGTTCCCGGTGGCGCGCAGCACGTCCATGGTCACGGCGTACGGGGACAGGGCCGCGATCCGCTCGTCCCAGACCTCCTTCGGCTCCCCCATGGACACCCAGATGTCGGTCACGACGAAGTCCGCCTGGGCGACGCCCTCGGCGACCTCCTCGGTCAGGGTGATCCGCGCGCCGCTCTCCGCCGCGAGCGAGCGGGCCGCGGCCACCACGGCCTCGGCCGGCCAGTAGGCCCTGGGGGCGACGATCCGTACGTCCATGCCCAGCAGCGCCCCGGTCACGAGGTAGGAGTTGCCCATGTTGAAGCGGGCGTCGCCGAGGTAGGCGAAGGCGATCCGGTCCAACGGCTTGGCGCTGTGCTCGGTCATGGTGAGCAGGTCGGCCAGCATCTGGGTGGGGTGCCAGTCGTCGGTGAGGCCGTTGAAGACGGGGACGCCGGAGTGGCGGGCGAGCTCCTCGACGGCCTGCTGGCTGTCCCCCCGGTACTCGATCGCGTCGAACATCCGGCCGAGTACCCGCGCGGTGTCGCGGACCGACTCCTTGTGGCCCATCTGGGAGCCGGCGGGGTCGAGGTAGGTGGTGTGGGCGCCCTGGTCCGCGGCGGCGACCTCGAAGGCGCAGCGGGTCCGGGTCGAGGTCTTCTCGAAGATCAGCGCGATGTTGCGGCCCTGGAGCAGGCGCTGCTCGGCCCCCGCCTTCTTGGCCGCCTTCAGGTCGGCGGCGAGCTCGATCAGGCCGCGGAACTCGGCGGCCGTGAAGTCCAGCTCCTTGAGAAAACTACGGCCTGCGAGGTCGGTGGCCATGGGGTCGCTCCAGCGTCACGGTGACAGGGGGTGGTGGAAGTCTATACGACGCTCCGTATTGATATACGGAGCCCCTCCCCTGCCCGCGCTCTGCGTCCCGCGGCGCCCGCCGCGCCCCGCCCGGCCCGCCCCGCCCCGCCCGTCTACGTCACCGCGTCCCGCTCCACCGGGCAGCTCATACAGCGCGGCCCGCCCCGGCCCCGGCCCAGCTCGCTGCCCGGGATCTCGATCACCTCGATGCCCTGCTTGCGCAGGTGCGTGTTGGTCGTCACGTTCCGCTCGTAGGCGACCACCACGCCCGGCTCCACGGCCAGCACGTTGCACCCGTCGTCCCACTGCTCGCGCTCCGCCGAGTGCACGTCCTGCGTCGCGGTCAGCACCCGGATCGAGTCCAGGCCGAGCGCCGCCGCGATGGCCCGGTGCATGTGCTCCGCCGGATGGTCGGTCACCTTCAGCTCCTGCGGCCCGTCTCCCGGCCCGATCGTGTAGGAGGGGAGCATCCCCAGCCCCGCGTACTGAGTGAACGTATCTCCGTCCACCATCGTCATCACCGTGTCCAGGTGCATGAAGGCGCGCCGCTTGGGCATGTGCAGCGCCACGATGGAGGTCGCCGACCCGGCGGCGAACAGGCCCCGCGCCAGCATCTCCACCGCCTGCGGCGTGGTCCGCTCGCTCATCCCGATGAGCACCGCGCCGTTGCCGAGGACCAGCACGTCCCCGCCCTCGATGGTCGACGGGTAGTCCGCCTGCCCCTGCGACCAGTAGTGGAAGGCCCCGCTGGTGGTGAAGAGCGGATGGTGCTTGTAGATCGCCTCGAAGTGGACGGTCTCGCGCTGCCGGGCCGGCCAGCGCATCGCGTTGATGGACACCCCGTCGTAGATCCAGGCGGAGGTGTCCCGGGTGAACAGGTGGTTGGGCAGGGGCCGCAGCAGGAAGCCGTCCAGCTCCAGGGCGTGGAAGCGCACCGACACCGGCTCGGCGTGCCGCTCCAGGAACTCCCGCTTGGTCATTCCGCCGACCAGCGCCTGCGCCAGCTCGGCCGAGGACAGCCCGTCGAAGACCGACCGCAGGTGGTCGGTGGCGAGCGGCCCGTACTCCTTCTCGTCGAAGACCCGGTCCAGTACGAGGTGTCTCGCCTCGGGGATCTCCAGGGCCTCGCACAACAGGTCCCCGAAGAGGTGGACCTCCACGCCCCGGTCCCGCAGCACGTCCGCGAAGCCGTCGTGCTCCTGGCGGGCCCGGCGCACCCACAGCACGTCGTCGAAGAGGAGCGCGTCCTTGTTGCTCGGTGTGAGCCGCTTCAGCTCCAGGTCGGGCCGGTGGAGGATGACGCGGCGAAGCCGCCCGGTCTCGGAGTCGACATGGAATCCCATGCCGTACACATTCCCAGACCGGACGGCTCTGTGAGGTGGGGTCTGCTCAGCGGGGCATGGCGAGGCCCAGGAGCGCCTCCGGGGCACCGGTGATTTCCGGGGCGATCAGACCCAGTTCGGGCGACTTCAGGTTGGGCACTCCGGAGTTGGAGGCGTCCGGCATGGTCAGCAGGCCGCCGGCGACCAGGCCGGGGGTCCGGGTGAGCAGGTCGGTGGCCGGAGCCTCCAGCGAGCCCTCGCCGTCCGTCTTCGGCTCGCCCAGCAGGTTCGGCACCGGGGTGGTGACGAGCGTGTTGCCGAGCTCCGTACCGATCGGGAGCACCGGGAGCAGAGGGGTCGGGAGCATGTCCCCCTTGTGGAAGCGGGGCGCCTCCGGCGCTCCGACGACCGGAATCGGCACCCCGGTGGCCAGGCGCGGGGTGTCCACGCCCAGCGTGGTCTTCACGGCGTCCAGCGGGACACCGACCGGCACCGAGTCGGCCACGGCCGGGGTGGCCGCGCCGGCCGCGGCCATACAGGTCATGAGTGCCGCAATGCTTCCGCGCGCGGTCATCTTCATAGGTGACGTTCCGTCCTTCCAGGGTCGCGGACATTCCGCTGCCTTGGTTGAACGATCCCGCTGGTGGGTTTCCCGGAGTTCTCCGCGAAAGTTCCCCCATACGACCTAATTACGGGCCGTACGGGGGTGTCCGCTTTACTTCACAGCCGCGGGTCGACCGGCTCCGACTCCAGCGCCAGCACCGCGAAGACGGCCTCGTGCACCCGCCACAGCGGCTCGCCGGCCGCCAGCCGGTCCAGCGCCTCCAGCCCGAGCGCGTACTCGCGCAGGGCGAGCGAGCGCTTGTGCCCGAGGAAGCGGTCCCGCAGCCGCTCCAGGTGGTCCGGACGGGTGTACTCCGGACCGTAGACGATCCTCAGGTACTCGCGTCCGCGCACCTTCACCCCGGGCTGCACGAGACGGCCCTTGCCGTCCCGGGCGTACGCCTGGAGCGGCTTGACGACCATGCCCTCGCCGCCGGCGGCCGTCAGCTCCAGCCACCAGTCGGTGCCCGCCCGTACGGAGTCCTCGTCGGCGGTGTCCACCAGGACGCGGCCGGTGCGGCGCAGCAGTCCGGTTCCGGCCGCCTCGTCCGCGGCGCACAGCCGGTCCAGCCAGAACAGCTGCTCGTCGTGCGGTACCGCGGCCAGCGACCGGCCGGCCGCCGCCAGCAGCTGGAACGGCGCGAACCGTACGCCGTCCAGGCCGTCGGTGCTCCAGCAGTAGCGGCGGTAGGCCTCGGTGAAGGCGGCCGCGTCGGCGGCCCGGCCGCGCTGGCGCTCCAGCAGCTCGCCGGTGTCGACGCCCCGGGCCGCGGCCGCCTCCAGAGCGGCGAGGGCGCCGGGGAAGACGGCGCCGGAGGCCGCGCCCACGGCGGCGTACTGGTTGCGCAGCAGGCCGGCGGACTTCAGGGACCAGGGCAGCAGTTCCCCGTCGAGCAGCAGCCAGTCCGTGCCGAGCTCCTCCCACAGACC
This sequence comes from Streptomyces sp. NPDC045695, assembly GCF_056432025.1. Classification (NCBI taxonomy): domain Bacteria; kingdom Bacillati; phylum Actinomycetota; class Actinomycetes; order Kitasatosporales; family Streptomycetaceae; genus Streptomyces; species Streptomyces sp. NPDC045695. The sequence goes on along the minus strand of NZ_JBWKJU010000010.1, from coordinate 149,620 downwards.
GGCGTCGGTGACCGCAGCGCGCAGCCTGGTGAGGATCTCCTCGGTGACGTCGGCGTCCTTGAAGAAGGGCCGCCCGGTGCGGGTGTAGACGCAGCCGGTCGGACCCTCCACTCCGAAGCGCTCGCGCGCCGCGTCGGCGTCCTTGCAGACCAGGACGGTGGCGCGGGAGCCCATGTGCTTCTCCTCGCACACCACCTGGGCGACGCCGTCCTTGCGGTACTGGGCGAAGGCCTCGGCGGGGTGCTCCAAGTAGCCCTCCTCGCGGGAGGTCGCGGTCGGCGCCATGGTCGGCGGCAGGTACGGGACCAGCCGCGGGTCCACCGCGAAGCGGCTCATGACCTCCAGGGCCGCGGCGGCGTTCTCCTCGCGCACGGTGACGTGGCCCAGGTGCCGTGTCTCCACGACCCGGCGCCCGTGCACGTCGGCCAGGTCCAGCGGGCGGCCGTCCTGGCCGCCGGGCGCCTCGGCGGCGAGCGGCTTGACCGGCTCGTACCAGACCTTCTCGGCCGGTACGTCGACCAGTTCGCGCTCCGGCCAGCGCAGGGCGGTCATCCTGCCGCCGAAGACGGCGCCGGTGTCGAGGCAGATGGTGTTGTTGATCCAGGTGGTGTCCGGGACGGGGGTGTGGCCGTAGACCACGACGGCCTTGCCGCGGTAGTCCTCGGCCCACGGGTAGCGCACGGGCAGGCCGAACTCGTCCGTCTCGCCGGTGGTCTCCCCGTACAGGGCGTGCGAGCGGACCCGGCCGGAGGTGCGGCCGTGGTACTTCTCGGGCAGGCCGGCGTGGCAGACCACCAGCTTGCCGCCGTCCAGGACGTAGTGGCTGACGAGGCCGCGGATGAACTCCCGTACCTCCTGGACGAACTCCTCCGGTTCCCCCGCCAGCTGCTCGATGGTCTCGGCGAGGCCGTGGGTCTGCTGGACCTTGGAACCCTTGAGGTGGCGGCCGAGCTTGTTCTCGTGGTTCCCCGGCACGCACAGGGCGTTGCCGGACTTGACCATGCCCATGACGCGGCGCAGGACGCCCGGGCTGTCGGGGCCGCGGTCGACGAGGTCGCCCACGAAGACGGCGGTGCGGCCGTCGGGGTGGACGCCGTCCTCGTAGCCGAGCTTGGCGAGGAGCGTCTCCAGCTCGGAGGAACAGCCGTGGATGTCACCGACGATGTCGAAGGGACCGGTGAGGTGCCTGAGGTCGTTGAACCGCTTCTCCAGGACGACTTCGGCGTTCTCGGCCTCCTCCACGGAGCGCAGCACGTGGACCTTGCGGAAGCCCTCGCGCTCCAGGCCGCGCAGCGAGCGCCGCAGGTCGCGGCGGTGCCGCTGGATGACGGCGCGGGGCAGACCGGCCCGCTCGGGGCGGCCCGCGTTGCGCTCGGCGCAGACCTCCTCGGGCATGTCCAGGACGATCGCGATGGGCAGCACGTCGTGCTCGCGGGCGAGCTGGACCAGTGCGCGGCGGGCGTCGGCCTGGACGCTGGTGGCGTCGACGACGGTGAGACGGCCGGCGGCGAGGCGCTTGCCCGCGATGTAGTGCAGGACGTCGAAGGCGTCCCGGCTGGCGCTCTGGTCGTTCTCGTCGTCCGAGACCAGGCCCCGGCAGTAGTCGGAGGAGATGACCTCGGTGGGCTTGAAGTGCTTGCGGGCGAAGGTGGACTTGCCCGATCCGGTGGCGCCGATCAGGACGACGAGGGACAGGTCGGTGACGGGAAGGGCGCGCGTACGGTGGGTCTCGGTGCCGGTCATGCTGCCTCGCCCTCCTTCGGGGTGTGGGTGTCCGCGCGGGTGTCGGTGTCCGCGCGGGTGTCGTCGTCGGAGCGGGTGTCGGTGCTGTCGGTCTGGGTGAAGACGGCCATCTGCGTCGGCGGTCCGACCTCGGGGTCGTCGTCCCCGACGGGGACGTACTCGACCTGGTAGCCGTGCCGTCGCGCGACCGCCCCGGCCCAGGCGCGGAACTCCTCGCGGGTCCATTCGAAGCGGTGGTCGCCGTGGCGGGCGTGCCCGGCGGGCAGGGTCTCCCAGCGGACGTTGTACTCGACGTTGGGGGTGGTGACCAGGACCGTACGGGGGCGGGCCGAGCCGAACACCGCGTACTCCAGGGCGGGCAGCCGCTCCGGGTCCAGGTGCTCGACGACCTCGCTGAGCACGGCCGCGTCGTAGCCGGCCAGCCGCTTGTCGGTGTAGGCGAGCGAGCCCTGCTGGAGCGTGACGCGCGCGGCCTGACGCTCGCCCAGCCGCTCCAGCCGCAGCCGCCTGGCGGCGAGGTGCAGGGCCCGCACGGACACGTCCATGCCGACGATCTCGGTGAAGGCCGCGTCCTTGAGCAGGGCCTGTACCAGGTGCCCCTGGCCGCAGCCGAGGTCCAGGACCCGGGCGGCGCCGACGGCGCGCAGGGCGGTGAGGATGGCGTCGCGGCGCTGCACGGCGAGCGGCAGGGACCGCTCTGCGGGCTCCTCGACGTCGTCCGGCCCCGCGACGGCGTTGTCGAGCTCCTCGATCTCGCTGCCGTCGGCCTCGGCGAGGCGGACCAGTTCCAGGCGCTCGACGGCGTCCTGGGTCAGCCGCTTGTGGCGGGCCAGGTAGCGGGAGCTGATCAGCCCGTTCTCGGGGTGGGTGGCGAGCCAGCCGTCTCCGGCGCGCAACAGCTTGTCGACCTCGTCGGGGGCGATCCAGTAGTGCTTGGAGTCGTCGAGCACGGGCAGCAGCACGTACAGCTGCCGCAGGGCGTCCGCGAGGCGCAGGGTGCCCTCCAGTACGAGCCGTACGTAGCGGGAGTCCCCCCACTCGGGGAACTGCTCGTCGAGCGGTACAGGCTCGGCCTGTACGAGGTCCCAGCCGAGCGGGTCGAACAGCCGGTGCACGAGGCCCGCGCCGCCCCGTGCGGGCAGCACGGGAATCTCGACGCGCAGCGCCAGCGGCTGCTCCGCCAGGTCCGGGCGCAGGGCGCACCGGCCCTTGAGCGCGGTGCGGAACACCCCGCTGAGGGCCACGGCGAGCAGCGAGGACGCGGCGTACGGGCGGTCGTTGACGTACTGCGCGAGCGCGGTGTCGGGCGCCGCCCCCCGGCCCTTGCCCCGGCCGCGCCGCACGAGCGCGACGGGGTCCACCTCCAGCAGCAGGGCCGCGGTGCACCGCTCGGCCGTGGCCTCGGGGTAGAACACGTGGGCGGTGCCGTAGGAGGTGGAGAACGCCTGCGTCTTCCCGGGATGCTTGTGCAGCAGGTGGCCCAGGTCGGTGGCGGGTCGTTCGGGGGAGCCGGTGGTGGAGATCGTCAGGAACACACGCCCGATTGTTGCTGGTCACCCGGCCCGTATGCGCCCTATTTTCCGGCGGCCCGATCGCCGGGCGGCCGGGCCGCGAGCTGCGCGATGTGGTCCGGGCCGATGCGGCAGCAGCCGCCGATGAGGCGGGCGCCGGCGCGGTGCCAGGCGGCGGTGGGCCAGGGGGCGGGAGCCGCGGGGGTGTGCCAGGTGCCGGTGGCGGCGTCCCAGACGGAGCCGTCGTTGGGGTAGGCGACGAGCGGTTTGCGGGTGACGGCGGCGGCCGCTTCGAGGGCGGGCAGGACCTCCGCGGGATCGCAGCAGTTGACGCCGACCGCGATGATCTCCGGGGCCCGGGCGACGAGGGCGAAGGCCTCGGGCAGGGGCGCGCCGGAGCGGGTGCGGCCGTCGGCGACGGTGTAGCTCAGCCAGGCCCGGGCGCCGGTGTCCGCGAGGACGGTGAGCAGGGCCTCGGCCTCGTCCGGATCGGGGACGGTCTCCACGGCCAGGACGTCGGGGCCCGCGGCGAGCAGGGCCTCGACGCGGGGGCGGTGGAAGGCGGCGAGCTCGCGGACGCTCAGGCCGTACCGGCCGCGGTACTCCGAGCCGTCCGCGAGCACCGCCCCGTACGGGCCCACGGAGGCGGCCACCCACACCTCGTGGTCGGCGGTCTCGGCGGCGCGGGCGGCCAGGGCGACGCTGCGGTGCAGCAGGGCGGTGGCCCGGGGGTGGCCGCGGCCCACCTGGTAGCTCGCGGTGATCAGTACCTCGGCGCCGGCCCGGGCGTACGCCGTGTGGGCGGCCTGCACCTGGTCCGGGCGCTCGTCGAGCACCCGGCCCGTCCACAGGGCGCCGGACAGGTCGCAGCCCTGGGCGGCGAGCTGGTTGCTCAGCCCGCCGTCCAGGAGTACGGCCCGGCGGGCCAGGGCTTCGGCCAGCGGGCCGGACGCACGCGGCATCGGGGGTCCCTCCTTCGTCAGCCGAGCTGGGAGAGCACCTGGGCGGAGATCAGCTCCAGGTGGTCCAGGTCGTCGAGGTCGAGGAGCTGGAGGTAGACGCGGGAGGAGCCGGTGGCGGCGTAGGCGCCGATCTTCTCGACGACCTCGGCCGGGGAACCGGCCAGGCCGTTGGCCTTGAGCTCGTCCACGTCCCGGCCGATGGCGGCGGCCCGCCGGGCCACCTCGGCGTCGTCCTTGCCCACGCACACCACGAGGGCGTTGGAGTAGACGAGGTCGTCGGGCTTGCGGCCGGCTTCCTCGGCCGCCTGCCGGACCCGGCCGAACTGGCGCTCGCTGTCGGCGATCGAGGCGAACGGCATGTTGAACTCGTCGGCGTACCGGGCGGCGAGCCGCGGGGTGCGCCGGGCGCCGTGGCCTCCGATGAGGACGGGGACCTTGGCCTGGGCGGGCTTGGGGAGCGCGGGCGAGTTCTCCACCCGGTAGTGGCTGCCCTCGTAGTCGAAGGTGGCGCCGGGCGCGGTGGCCCACAGGCCGGTGACGATGGCGAGCTGTTCCTCCAGCCGCGCCATCCGGTCCGCCGGGAAGGGGATCCCGTACGCCGTGTGCTCCTCCTCGAACCAGCCCGCTCCCAGGCCGAGTTCGATGCGGCCCCCGGACATCTGGTCGACCTGGGCCACCTGGATGGCGAGGACGCCGGGCAGCCGGAAGGTGCCGGCCGTCATCAGGGTGCCGAGGCGGATCCGCCGGGTCTCGCGGGCCAGGCCGGCGAGGGTGATCCAGGCGTCGGTGGGTCCGGGCAGGCCGTCGGAGGACCCCATCCGCAGGTAGTGGTCGGAGCGGAAGAACGCGTCGAAGCCGAGGTCCTCGGTGGCCTTGGCGACGGTCAGGAGGGTGTCGTAGCTCGCGCCCTGCTGGGGCTCGGTGAAAATGCGAAGATCCATGCCCCCATCCTGCCCTTCCCGCGCCGGCAGGGTGAATCCTCGTCAACCGGACGTGTCCGGCGCCGGGCCCGCCAGTGACCAGCCCGGACGGGGATCGTTGGCCCGGGCGGAGCCGGACCGCCCGGCCCGCGTGCCGGCGGCCTCTCGCCGATGCGTCCACCGCCCCCTTCCGCCTCGGAAGGGCCAGGGCCGAGGAGGCCGCCATGTCCCACGAGGCCGTGCCGCAGACCCCGCGACAGAACGCGACGACCGGACAGGCAGCACACGCCCACGCGGGCCAGGAGCCCGCGGTACCCGCGCAGGCCGGCGGCGCGCCGAAGGGCCTTCTGCAGCAGATGGAAGAGCTGATGGCGGCGCTGAACGCCGACCTCTCGCAGCTCGACGCCGATCTGCAGTCCTCCGCCGAGCGCGCCCCGGTCAGCCCGGAGAGCGAGCGCCCGTCCTACCGGCCGTCCTGACCCAGCGGGTCCCATCGCGCACGACGGGACCCGGACCACAGCACCGCGCCGTCGCACCCGCCCCGTCCCACGCCCGTCCGCCCCGCGCCGTCGCAACCCGGCACCGTCGCAACCCCGCGCCGTCCGGGGGCGCCCCGCCTCAGGCCACGCCCGAGGCGGATCCCCGCTCGCTGACCGTCATCCGGCGCAGGATCGCCCGGACCCGGTCGCTCGACTCGTCGGCGGCGTCGATCGACTCTATGCACTGCCAGTAGAGGGACTCGTCGTCCGTCCCGCAGGCCACCCCGACCAGGGCTATTCCCACTTCGCCCAGCAGTGCCTGGAGTCCGAGCAGCGCCTGCCGGACGTCCGACACCTCGCTCAACTGCGCGGCCCGCGGCGGGTATTCGGGCGTACTGCCCTCGCCGCGCAGGGCCGCCCGGTCGAGCACCCCGCAGCCTCTGCCTCCCGCTTCCCCCAGTCCCCGTGCCTCCGATCTGAGCTCCGGCGGCCCGGTGACCGCCAGATAGCCCCCTATGCCCTGCGCGAGCGCCTGGGCCTGCCAGGCCTCGCCCACGATGTCCCACGCAGCCCCACTCTGTGCCAGCGCGTGCCGGCCGGCCGCGATGAGCCGTACCGCATCCATCTGCCGTCCCCCGTCCGCACGACATCCCGCTCTCCTCACCACTACCCAGAGTGAGGGCAATGACTCAGTAAAGCCAGGGGTATTCGGAAAATGTGGACAGAATCGTGATGACGGACGAGCCCCTCACTCCGAAGAGTGACGATCCGAGGCCGACCCGCCCGGCACGGGGAAGCGGAGTTCGTTCCTCTCGATCTTCGCGGCGAGCGCGTCCAGCACATCCACCCCGAGGACCTCACAGAACTGCAGCAGGTACGCGAGCACGTCCGCGACCTCATCGGCCACGCGATGGGCGGATTCCGGCTTCTCCATGACCTTCGCCGACTGTTCCGGCGTCAGCCATTGGAAGATCTCGACCAGTTCGGACGCCTCCACGCTCAGCGCCACCGCCAGGTTCTTGGGCGTGTGGTACGGCTCCCAGCCGCGCGCCGCCGCGAAGTCCGCGAGCCGGCGCTGCAGTCGGTCCAGCCGTTCCTCGGGCCGCCGTTCGGGCGGCTGCTCCTGCGTCTCGTTCATGCGGTCAGGTCTACCACCGCCGCGCCGGGCAGGCGCCGGGCGGCCGCCGCGGTCCGCTCCCCCACCGCCGCCACCAGCCGGATGTGGCCGCGGCCGCAGGACAGCAGGGCCAGGCGCAGCAGCTCGTCGCTCTGGCGCCGGTCCAGGCCGCGGTCGAAGCCGTCGGCCAGGACCGTCAGCGCCTGCTGCGCGGAGGGCAGTTCGGCGGCCGGGTCCATGGCCAGCACGCCCGGCCCGGTCAGCAGGACCAGCGCCAGCGCGAGGAAGCGCAGCTCGCCCCCGCCGAGGCGGGCCAGTTCGGTGGCGGGCCGGGCGGGCCCCCGGTCCAGTACCGCCGTGACCGGGCCGCCCGCGGGCTGCCGTACGTCCAGCCCCTCGACGGGCCCCGCGCAGCCGGTACGGGCCGCCTCGGCCAGCAGCATGTGGCGGGTGCCGCATTCGTGGCGGGTCCGGCGCAGTACGTCGGCCAGGTTGGCGCAGTCGCCCAGCAGCCGCCCCGTCCCCGGCGCGGCCGGCCCGCGCATCCGGTCCGGGCGGGGGTCGCAGGGGAACACCGAGCGCAGGGCCACCACCACCTGCTCGGCGGCGGCCAGCACCTGGCGCTGCCCGGCCGTGGCCCCGGCGACGCGGAGCGGGAGCAGCGCCGTACCGAGCCGGTCGTCGGGCAGCGGGGCCCTGGTGACGCCGACGGCGCCGCCGGTCAGCCAGGCGGCCTGCACCGAGCGCCGGGCGGGGTCGCGCAGGGCGGTGGCGAGGAGGATCTGCCCGTCCTGCGAGAGCCGTTCGCCGACGATCCGCAGCGTGGGCTCGGCCTGGACGGCGAGGTCGAGCCGGACCGGACCGGCGGGCCCGTCGACCGTGCAGCCGAGGCGGAATCCGCGCCGCCGCTGCGCGTCGGGGACCGCCCGGTCCGGGATGCGGGAGCGCGGGTCGGGGAAAGCCTCCTCCAGCGCGGCGCCGGAACCCAGCCCGGCCAGCGCCTCGTAGGCGGCCAGGGCCTGTGACTTGCCGCTGCCGCTCGGCCCGGCGAAGAGGGTGAGGGGACCGAGCGGGAAGACCGCCGACCGGTGCGGCCCGAAGGCGGACAGCCGCAGCTCGGTGAGCACGGGCCGGTGCTGCGGGGCGCTCGGCGCCGGGGCGGGGGCCGGGGCGGGTGCGGGCCGGGCGTGCGCCGCGGCGGGCGCGGACCGGGCGACCGGGGCGTCGGCGGGCCCGGCCTGCGCCGGGACGGTGGGGGTGTCGGCTAACGCGGCGGCGACGGTGGCGGCGGAGCGCACAGCCGCCTCGTCCAGGGTGGCGTCCATGCGCGGGACGGTACGGGCCGCCGGGCCCCCCGTGGGCCGGGCGAACCGTTCCCGCGCCGGGACCTTCCTACGATCGGGGGACGGCCGCGGCCGCGATTCCCTCGACCTCGGTCCCCACCGGGGCGAGCAGGAAGACGTTGCGGTCCACCCGGTGCATCCCGCTGCCCAGCCCGAAGACCACGCCGCTGCTGAAGTCCAGGATCCGCTTCGCCACTTCGCTGTCCGCGCCGGTGAGGTCGAGCAGCACCGGGATCTGGGCGATCAGGTACTCCGCCACCTCCCGCGCGTCCGCGAAGATCTGAACCCTGATCACCACGAAGCGCCGCTGCTCCGCCGTCGACGCTCCGGGCGCCGTGGGAATCGTGCGGTGGTCCACCCGGGAGGGCCACTCGTTGCGACTGCGCAGGGGGACCACCTGCGCGAGCCCCTCCCACTGTTCGTCCGTGACGTCGTACCTGCTCACCGGGCCGCCTCGGCCGTGCGCTTCATGTGCATCCCCCCATCCTCTCGCGTTTCACCCGTTCAGCCCAACAACGACACGAACACGCCGGGTACTCGCGGAGAGCGAGATGAGTTAGGTTAGGCATGCCTAAGTTATTCGGACGAGGGAGAGATCCTCATGCGCATGTCCGGTGCTCCTGCCACCGCGGCCGCACGGCCCACCGACGCCGAGCGGATCCGATCGGTCCTGACCGCCGCCCACTCCATGACCGTGGTCGTCGACGGACTCCGCACGGAGGTCCGCCACCTCGACGGCACGGACCCGATGGGCCGCCTGCACCTGCACCCCGCCGAGCCCGGCGGCGCGGACGACCGCCTGCCCGCGATCCGGCTGGAGTTCACCGACGTGGCGCCCACCCCGGTACGGGACCGGGTGCGCGCCCGCGTCACCCTGCTGGGCCGCCTGCTCACCCCGTACGCCGAGGCGGCCGACTCCGCCGGATCCACATGCGTGGAATTCGACCGGGCCGTCCTAAAGACCCCGGACGGCCTCGCGCACGTCGGCCTCGAAGAGCTGGACGCGGCCCTCCCGGACCCGCTCGCCCCGTACGAGGCGGGCATGCTCACGCACCTCCTCGACGACCACCCCGACCTTGTCACACTGCTGTTGCGCCTGATCCAGCCGCTGCCCACCGCCTCCGTCGTGCGCGCGCTGCCGGTGGCCATGGACCGGTACGGGATCACCCTGCGCCTGGAGGAACGGCGCGGCCACCGCGACGTACGACTGCCCTTCCCCTCGACCCTCGACGACGTCGACCAGTCGGGCGCGCAGATCCAGGCGCTCTTCAGCGCGGCCCGGCGGCGCTCGCACCGCAACACGCTGCCGGCCTGAGCGTGGCCGCAGAGGGTGGAGCCGGTGCGCGGGCCGGGTGCGGGCGGAATAGGGTCCGTCCGGCCCGTGTTGGGGCGATCATGAAGGCCATTACATACAGCGCATACGGAACTCCCCAGACGCTCACGCTCGTTGACGTACCGCAGCCCAAGGTGGGACCGGGTGAGGTCCTCGTCCGGGTCAGGGCAGCCGGCGTCAACCCGGTGGACTGGAAGCTCGCCGCCGGGTGGCTCGACCCGATCCTCGAAGTCCGCTACCCCGTCATACCGGGCTGGGACGTCGCCGGCGTCGTCGAGGCGGTCGGCCCGGACACCTTCGACTTCGCCGTCGGCGACGAGGTGTACGGCTACGTCCGCAAGGAGTGGGTGGAGCTCGGCACCTACGCCGAACTGGTCAGCGCCCCGGTCCGCACCCTCGCGCACAAGCCCCGCGAGCTGAGCTTCGAGCAGGCCGCCGGTATCCCGCTCGCGGGCCTGACCGCGTACCAGTCGCTCACCCGCGTGAACCTCAAGGCGGGCGAGACGGTCGTCATCCACTCCGCGGCGGGCGGCACCGGCTCCTTCGGCGTGCAGATCGCGGTCGCGCTCGGCCTGCGCGTCATCGGCACGGCGGGCGCGCACAACCACGACTACCTGCGCTCGCTCGGCGCCGAACCCGTCCTGTACGGGGAGGGGCTGGCGGACCGCATCCGCGAACTGGCGCCCGAGGGCGTCGACGCGGGGCTCGACTTCTACGGGGACGGCGCCGTCGAGATCCTCCAGTCACTGGTCAAGGAGCGCGACCGGGTCGTCTCCATCGCCGACTACGAGGCGGCCTCCAAGGGCGCCCACCAGCTGTGGGTACGTCCGGACACCGCCGACCTGACCTTCCTGGCGGAGCTGGCCGACGCCGGCCGGCTCACGGTCAACGTGGAACACGCGCTGCCCCTCGCCGAGGCGGCCAGGGCCTGGGAGCTGAGCGCCGCGGGCCGCACCCGCGGCAAGATCGTCCTGACGGTCTGAGGACCCGGACGTCATACGGCTCCCCGCGTGTAGCGGCCGGCCGGGCGCGGCAGGCCGTAGTGCTCCCGCAGGGTGCGGCCGGTGTACTCGGTGCGGAAGAGGCCGCGGCGCTGGAGGATCGGCACGACGTGGTCGACGAAGTCGGTCAGGCCGGTGGGCAGGACCGGCGCCATGATGTTGAAACCGTCGGCGGCGCCGTTCTCGAACCACTCCTGGAGCTGGTCGGCGATCTGCTCGGGGGTGCCCGCGAAGGTGCGGTGGCCGCGGCCGGCGCCGAGGCGGGCGATCAGCTCGCGCAGGGTGAGGCCGTCGCGGCGGGCGAGTTCGGCGACCAGGGTGAAGCGGCTCTTGTTGCCGTTGATGTCCCGCTCTTCGGGCAGTTCGGGGAGCGGGCCGTCCAGGGGCAGGCCGCTGAGGTCCACGTTGAGCATGCCGGAGAGCTGGGCGAGACCGTACTCCGGCACCTGGAGGTCGGTGAGCTCCTGCTCCAGGGCCCGCGCCTCGGCCTCGGTGGAACCGATGACGGGTGCGATGCCGGGCAGGACGAGGAGGTCGCCCTCGGCGCGGCCGTAGCGGGCGAGGCGGGACTTGAGGTCCTTGTAGAAGGTCTGGCCGTCGGACAGGGTCTGCTGGGCGGTGAAGACGGCCTCGGCGTACTGGGCGGCGAACTCCTTGCCGTCCTCGGAGGAACCGGCCTGCACGAGCAGCGGGTGGCCCTGGGGGGCGCGCGGGACGTTGAGCGGGCCGGCCACGCCGAAGTGCTCGCCGCGGTGGGCGGCGGGGTGCAGTTTGTCGGTGTCGGCGTAGATGCCGCGCTCCTTGTCGAGGACGATCGCGTCGTCCTCCCAGCTGTCCCAGAGCTTGGTGGCGACGTCGAGGAACTCGCGGGCGCGGTCGTAGCGGAGGCCGTGGGCCAGGTGCTCCTCGCGGTTGAAGTTGCGGGCCTCGTCGAGGCTGCCGGAGGTGACGATGTTCCAGCCGGCGCGGCCACTGCTGATGTGGTCGAGGGAGGCGAACTTCCGGGCCAGGTTGTACGGCTCGTTGAAGGTGGTGGAGACGGTGGCGATGAGGCCGATGCGCGAGGTGACGGCGGCGATGGCCGAGAGCAGGGTGAGGGGCTCGAAGCCGCCGAGGGCGTTGTAGCGGGCCTTGCCCCAGAGGGCGACTCCGTCGGCGAAGAAGATGGAGTCGAGTTTGCCGCGTTCGGCGGTCAGGGCGAGTTCCTGGAAGTACCGGACGTCGGTGATCCGCTCGGGCTGGCTGGCGGGGTGGCGCCAGGCGGCGTCGTGGTGGCCGGCGTTCATGAGGAAGGCGTTGAGGTGGAGGGTGCGGGGGGTCTGGGGGGTGGTCATGTCTGCTCCTTGGGGCCGGTGGGTGGGCGGGGGCGGGTGGTTGTGGGCGGAGGGCTCCGCCGGTTGCTTCGGGGGGCGGGGTCGGCTGCGCCGGAGCCGGGCTGCGGGGCCCGTCGCGCCGGAGCCGGGCTGCGGGGCCGGTTGCGCCGGGGCCGGGCGCGCGCCGGGGTGTCTCCTCGGGCGCCGAACGGTTCGGGGGGCCGGGGGGTGCGGCGGCGGTGCGTTCGACGCCCTGCGGGGACACCCCGCCACACACCCGACCCCGTCACAACCGGCACGTGCGGCCTGTGTTCGGGGTCCTGAGGGGGCGCAACCGCCACACGCCCGACCTCGTCGCAACCGGCGGCTGTCGAGGCGTCTCGGCACACAACCGGACGTGTTTCAGGTGGGGATGCGCCAGGTGCTCAGGCGGGCTTCCAGGGTGACGAGGAGTTGGTTGAAGGCGACGCCGATCGCGGAGATCGTGATGATGCCCGCGTACATCTGCGGGATCGCGAAGTTGAACTGCGAGGCGTTGATCAGGTAGCCCAGACCCGCCTTGGCGCCGATCATCTCGGCAGCCACCAGGACGAGGATGGAGACGGCGCCCGCGAGCCGGATGCCGGTGAAGATCGCCGGTACGGAGGCCGGGAGGATCACCTTCTGGAACAGGCGGGGCGTGGAGAGGTCCATCGACCGGGCGAGCCGGATCAGGGTGGGGTCGGCGTTGCGGACGGCGCTGATGGTGTTGAGCAGGACGGGCCAGAGGCAGGCGTAGACGACGATCGACACCTTCGAGGTCTCGCCGATGCCGAGGAGGAGGACGAAGACGGGCAGCAGCGCGAGGGCGGCGGTGTTGCGGAAGACCTCCAGGAGCGGGCCGAGGAAGTCGGCGAGGGGCCGGTACCAGCCGATGAGCAGGCCGAGTGGGACGGCTACGGCCACGGCGATGCCGAAGCCGCCGAAGGAGCGGATCAGGCTGGCTCGGGTGTGGTCGGCGAGCTGGCCCCCGCTGGCCAGGTCCCACCAGGCGACGGCCACCTCGCTGATGGGGGGCAGGAAGGTGGCGTCGACCAGGCCGGCGCGGGGGGCGAACTCCCAGAGGGCGACGAGCGCGAGGATCGCGGCGCTCCGGACGGCGACGGCCTTGAGGGCGCGTACGGCGGCCCGGGCGGCGGTCGGGGTCGCGGTGCGGTGGGAGCGGGGCGGGGCCGTGAGGGCCGCGGCTGCCAGGGCGGTGGTGTCGGTGGTCATACGGAAGCCGCCTCCTTCTCCAGTTGCTGGGCACGGGCCACCTCGTCGTGGAGGAGGTTCCAGATGTCGTGCCGGTACCGGGCGAACTCCGGGCTGGACCGCAGGGCCTCCCCCAGCAGTCCGTCGCGGTCGCCGAAGGAGACCGGGACGACGTCCTTGATCCGCCCGGGCCGGGACGTCATGACGGCCACCCGCTGCCCCAGGTAGACCGCCTCCTCGATGCCGTGCGTGATGAAGACGACGGTCTTGCCCGTGCGCTGCCAGATGCGGCGCAGTTCGTCCTGGAGGGACTCGCGGGTCTGCGCGTCGAGCGCGGCGAACGGCTCGTCCATGAGCAGCACGTCCGGGTCGTACGCCAGGGAGCGGGCGATGGCGACGCGCTGGCGCATGCCGCCGGACAGCTGGTGGGGATGGCGGTCCTCGAAGCCGGTCAGTCCGACCAGGTCCAGGAACTCCTTCGCCCGGGCCGCGCGCTGCCGGCGCGGCACGCCCGTGGCCTCCAGGCCGAACTCGACGTTCCCCTGGGCGGTGCGCCACGGCAGCAGTGCGTACTGCTGGAAGACGATGCCCCGGTCCAGGCCCGGCCCGGTGACCTGCTCGCCGTCGAGCAGGATCCGCCCGGCGGTCGGGGCCGAGAGTCCGCCGAGGAGGTCGAGGAGCGTGGACTTGCCGCAGCCGCTGGGGCCGACGACCACGAGGAACTCCCCGCTGCGGATCTCCAGGTCGATGCCGTCGAGGGCGGTGAACTCCCCGAAGGTCTTGGTCACTCCGTCGAACACGATCTTCGTCATGGCGGCCGTCACCCCTTTCCGTAGGCGTTGAACTCGTTGGTGTAGAGGTCGGAAGGCTTGAACTGCCCCCACCTGATCTCGCCGCGCTCGCCGAGCCAGTCGAGCCAGAGCTGGAACTCCTGGTCGGGTATCCGGCCGCCCGTCTCGGCGATCCCGAAGGAGCGCCAGTACTGCAGGGCGGTGGTGTCCTCGCCCCGGCCGCGCTTCTTGACGATCTCGGTCATCCGGGCGACGGCCTCCTCGCGCGGGGTGGTGCGGGACCATTCGATGGCCTTGGCCACGCCGGTCACGAAGGTCCGTACGGTGTCCGGGTTCTGCTTGATGAAGCGCTCGGTCATGATGTAGGTGCCGGCGCTGAACGGGCCGAGCAGCTCCACGTCGGTGAACAGCGGGCGGATGCCGCCGGAGGCGAGGGCCTTGTCGCGCAGGATGCCGGTGAGCACCCCGACCTCGACCTGCTTCGCGCGCAGCGCCTGTTCGGTGTTGACGGGCGGTATGACCAGTGCTTCGACCTTGGCCGCGTCCGTCTTGGAGAGGCCGCTCCGGGCGAGGTAGGTGTCGAGCAGCGCCTGGTAGTGGGCGCCCAGGGTGTTCATGCCGACTTTTTTGCCGATCAGGTCCCGGGCGGAGCGGATCGGGCTGTCCTCCAGGACGAAGTAGCCCGCATAGGAGTACTGGTCCGAGCCGTAGGAGGAGATGACCGCCTTGATGGGCGCCTTGCCGGCGGCGAGCTTGATGACCGCCCCGTTGAAGGCGCTGCCGAAGTGGGTCTGGCCGGTGGCGGCGGACTGGATGTCCTGGGGGCCGCTGATGGTGTTGCCGACCCATTCGAGTGCCACGTCCTCGAAGTAGCCCAGGTCGACGGCGAGTTCGGGAAGGGTGACGGCGCCGGCCGAGCCCTGGTACTTCAGGGTCTTGACCTGGCGGCCGGAGCCGCCCCCGGTGGCGGTGGCCGTGCCGCAGCTCACCGCCGCCGCCGAGATGCCGAGCAGGGCGAGGAACTGGCGTCGGGAGGTGGGGGTGGAGGTGAGGGCTGCGGGCATGACGGTTCCTTGTCGGGGTGCGAGGCGTTGCCGGTGCTGTTACGGGGTGACGGTGAGCGCGGCGGGGTCCGCGACGCGCAGGGCGTCGGCGAACTCGTCGACGGCCTGGAAGAGGTCGAACTCGGCCTCGAAGCGCAGCCGGTCGGCGCCGGAGCCGCGCTCGACGGAGGAGTCCAGGACGAACCGGCCGGCGGTGACGTGCCGGGCGCCGAGGGCGGCGAGCACCGGACGCAGCGCGTAGTCGATGGTGAGGACGTGGGCGAGGCTGCCGCCGGTGGCCAGGGGCAGGATCGTCTTGCCGGCGAGGCCGTCCTGCGGGAGCAGGTCCAGGAAGGCCTTGAGCAGGCCGGTGTACGAGGCCTTGTAAACCGGGGTGGCGATGACCAGGCCGTCAGCGGCGGCGACGGCTTCGAGCGCCCGGCGGATCTCGGGCTCGCCGCGGCGGGCGGCGAGCAGGTCGGCGGCGGGCAGCTCGCGGACGGCGAGGTGCGCGGTCTCGAAGCCGGCGTGGGAGTGGGTCAGGTGGCGCAGCACGTGGTCGGCGACGACGGCGGTACGGGAGTGGGCGGAGGGGCTGCCGGTGATGGCGAGCAGCTTGGGCACGGGGACTCCTGGGTGGGGTGGGCTGCGGGCGGGGCGGTCAGGCGGAGGTCGTGGCGGAGGCGCCGGAGGGGATGCCGAAGGCGGGGGCCGGGACGGCTTCCGGGCTGATCAGGCGGGAGGGCTCGCCGTCGGGGCCGACCGGGACGTCCCCGTCGACGGTGACGCGGCGCAGGGTGCGCTCGTGGTCGTCGGAGTCGTCCACGCCGTAGTGCTGGGTGGCGCGGTTGTCCCAGATCGCGACGTCGCCGGCCCGCCATTGCCAGCGGACGGTGTTCTCGGGGCTCTCGATGTGCGCCTGGAGGAGGTCCTGGAGGGTGCGGGAGTCGCGGCCGGTGAGGCCCTTGATGCGCTGGACGAAGTTGCCGAGCAGCAGGGTGCGCTCGCCGGTCTCGGGGTGGACGCGGACCACGGGGTGCTCGGTGAGGAAGGTGGTGGAGGTGAACACCTCCCGGTACTGGGCCAGGGCCTCGGGAAGGGCGTCGGGCTTGAGGGCGGCGTAGTCGTACGCGTTGGAGTGGACGGCGCGCAGGCTGTCGGCGAGGGCGCGCAGCGGCTCGGGGAGGTGGCTGTAGGCGGTGGCCGTGTTGGCCCAGAGGGTGTTACCGCCGTACGGGGGGACGGTCACGGCCCGGAGGACGGAGAAGGCGGGGTAGGCGGGGACGAAGGTGACGTCGGTGTGCCACTGGTTGGCACGTGCGCCGTGGTCGGAGTCGATGCCGAGGGCGTACCGGCCGTCCGCGGAGGGGACCGTGGGATGCGCGACCGGCGTGCCGAGCCGCTGCGCGAAGGCTTCGTGGCCGGCCTCGTCGAGGTGGTCCTGGCCGCGGAAGAAGACGACCTTGTGGGCGAGGAGCGCGGCGCGGATCTCGGCGACGGTGGCGTCGGGCAGGTCGCCGCCGAGGCGTACGCCGCCGATCTCGGCGCCGAGGCGGCCGCCGATCCTGGTCACGGTGGTGGCGGTGCGGGTGGCAGTGGTCATGGTGGCTCCTTGGCCGGGTGGACTGCGGGCGGGGCGGGGGCGGGCAGGGCGGGGCGAGGGCGCGGCGCAGGGCAGGGGGCCGCGCCTGCTGCGGCGCGGGCGTGGTGGCGTACGGCGGCACGTCCGTAGGGCGTACGGCGCGCGGGAGCGCGCCGGGGCGTGGGGCGTGGGGGTGCCCTACGCGCGAGGCGACGCGGGGAGGGAAGGGTGCGGGGAGAGCAGCCAGCCGAGGGGGCCGAAGGGCCGAAGGGCGGCGGGGCTCAGGCCCGGCGGTGGGCCGGACAGCGGCCCGGACACTCGCCCGGCGCGGTACACGGGCCGGGGGTGTGGAGCCGCGGGACGAGGAGTTCGTTCGCGGACATGTCCCGGAGCGTCGCAGCGCCCGGGGCCCCGGTCAACCCCCGTCCACGGCGGTCGAGCGCCTCTGCCGCCGGTGTTTCCGGGCCCCCGGGGCAGGTCGCTGACCTGCGTTTTCCCGCGTGCGCCGACCGGCGCCGCACCCCGCTGCGGCGGCCGAAAACCGTGGCTGGATTTCATGGCCCCGCAACGCGGCCGCCACACGTTCGCCGCGGCGGGACCTGGGCGTCCCGGCCGCCGGGGCGGTGGCGGGCCTTCTGTCGGATGTCTGCAATCGGATGGTCGTGGCCGCGCCCGTCCCGGCGGGCGTCGGCGGGAGGAGTCCTCCGCAGGAGACGCGGGACGCCGCGATGCGGCCCGCTCGCACCTGCGTCGCCCCGGTAGCGGATCGTGATCCCCCGCCCGGGCGGCCGCATGCCCGGGGGCGGCGGCAACGGTGCTGCTCAGCCGGGTGGGCGGGAGCCGCCCGGCCGCTGTGAGAGTGCGAGATCACACCCGACGGTATGGTGCCACCTGAGCGCCCTCCCCTACATTCGAGCCATGACGGTCCTGCCTGACGACGGGCTCTCCCTGGCCGCCGAGTTCCCTGACGCGACGCATGAGCAGTGGCAGCGCCTTGTAGAAGGCGTACTGCGCAAGTCGGGCAAGGAAGCCTCCGGCGAGGCCGCAGAAGACGCGTTGTCCACCCCACTCGAAGACGGGCTCACCACGCGCCCGCTCTACACCGCGCCGCCCGACGGGTCGGCTCCCGACACCGGTTTCCCCGGTTTCGCCCCGTTCGTACGCGGAGGCAGGCCGGAGGGCACCACCGCGAACGGCTGGGACGTGCGCCAGCGCCTCGCGGGCACCGATCCCCAGCGCCTGAACGAGGCGGCCCTCGCCGACCTGGAGAACGGGGTCACCTCCCTCTGGCTGACCGTGGGCCACGGCGGCCTCCCGGTCGAGGCTCTGGCCCGGACCCTGGACGGGGTGTACCTGGACCTCGCCCCGATCGTCCTGGACGCCGGAGCCCAATACGCCGACGCCGCCCGTGCGTTGCTGCGCCTCTTCACCGAGAGCGCGGTGGCCCCCGAGGCCGCACGGGCCTCGCTGGGCGCCGACCCGCTGGGCCACGAGGCCCGTACGGGTGAGGCCCTCGGCCTCGCCGACGCGGTGGAACTGGCCAGGGGCGCGGTCGCCCACTGGCCCGGCGTGCGCGCCCTGACCGTGGACGCCCTGCCCTACCACGAGGCCGGCGGCAGCGCCGCCGAGGAGCTGGGCCTGTCCCTGGCCACCGGTGTCGCCTACCTGCGCGCCCTCACCGAGGGCGGTCTGAGCGTCGAAGCGGCGCTCGGCCAGCTGGAGTTCCGCTACGCCGCCACCGCGGACCAGTTCCTCACCATCGCCAAGCTGCGCGCCGCGCGCCGGCTGTGGTCCCGTATCGCCGAGGCCTCGGGGGCCCCGGAGGCGGGCGCCCAGCTCCAGCACGCGGTGACCTCGCCGGTGATGATGACCCGCCGTGACCCCTGGGTGAACATGCTGCGCACCACCGTGGCCTGCATGGCCGCGGGCGTGGGCGGCGCGGACTCGGTCACCGTGCTCCCCTTCGACCACGAGCTGGGCCTGCCGGACGCCTTCGCCCGGCGGATCGCCCGCAACACCTCCACCATCCTGCTGGAGGAGTCGCACCTGGCCCGGGTGATCGACCCGGCCGGCGGCTCGTACTACGTCGAGCGCCTCACGGACGAACTGGCTCACGCCGCCTGGGAGTTCTTCCAGACCCTGGAGAAGGCCGGCGGCCAGGCGGCCGCCCTGCGCTCCGGGCTGGTCGCCGACCGTCTCGCCGCGACCTGGGCCGAGCGCTCCAAGAAGCTGGCCAAGCGCCGCGAGCCGATCACCGGCGTCAGCGAGTTCCCGCTGCTGTCGCAGAAGCCGCTCGTACGGGAGCCCGCCCCGGCCGGACCCACCGGTGGTCTGCCCCGCGTCCGGCGCGACGAGGCGTACGAGGCGCTGCGCGCCCGGAGCGACGCGCATCTGGCGGCGACCGGCGCGCGGCCGCGGATCTTCCTGGCCGCGCTGGGCCCGGCGGCCGCGCACACCGCGCGCGCCACCTTCGCCTCGAACCTGTTCCAGGCGGGCGGGATCGAGCCCGTGCACGACCCGGTCCGCGTGGACCCGGCGACGGCGGCCGAGGCGTACGCCGCGAGCGGCGCGGACGGCATGGCCGTCCTGTGCTCCAGCGACGCGCTGTACGAGGAGCAGGCCGCGGAGGTGGCCGGGGCCCTGCGCGCCGCGGGCGCCACGACCGTGTTCCTCGCCGGCAAGCCGGGCACCGCTGAGGCTTCCGTGGACGAGTACGTCTTCGCCGGCTGTGACGCCGTCGCCGTGCTGTCCTCCGTACTCGACCGGATGGGAGTGCCGTCTTGAGCATCCCCGATTTCTCCGAGCTGGCGCTCGGTCCCACCGCCGCCGGAGTCTCCGAGGACCAGTGGCGCTCCGCGGTGAAGGAGTCCACCGGCACCGCGGCCGCGGACCTGCTGTGGGAGACGCCCGAGGGCATCGGCGTCAAGCCGCTGTACACGGGCCGGGACCTGGAGGGCCTGGACTTCCTGCGGACGTACCCGGGCGTGGCCCCGTACCTGCGCGGCCCGTACCCGACGATGTACGTGAACCAGCCCTGGACGATCCGGCAGTACGCCGGCTTCTCCACGGCCGAGGAGTCGAACGCCTTCTACCGGCGCAATCTGGCCTCCGGCCAGAAGGGCCTGTCGGTGGCCTTCGACCTGCCCACGCACCGCGGCTACGACAGCGACCACCCGCGCGTGACCGGTGACGTCGGCATGGCGGGCGTGGCGATCGACTCGATCTACGACATGCGGCAGCTGTTCGACGGGATCCCGCTGGACAAGATGTCGGTGTCGATGACGATGAACGGCGCGGTGCTGCCCGTCCTCGCGCTCTACATCGTGGCGGCGGAGGAGCAGGGCGTCTCCCCCGACAAGCTCGCCGGGACCATCCAGAACGACATCCTCAAGGAGTTCATGGTCCGCAACACCTACATCTATCCGCCGGCGCCGTCGATGCGGATCATCTCCGACATCTTCGCCTTCACCTCGCAGAAGATGCCGCGGTACAACTCGATCTCCATCTCCGGCTACCACATCCAGGAGGCCGGGGCCACGGCCGACCTGGAGCTGGCGTACACCCTCGCCGACGGCGTGGAGTACCTGCGCGCCGGGCAGGCCGTCGGCCTGGACGTCGACGCGTTCGCGCCGCGCCTGTCGTTCTTCTGGGCGATCGGCATGAACTTCTTCATGGAGGTCGCGAAGCTGCGCGCCGCCCGCCTGCTGTGGGCGCGCCTGGTCAAGCAGTTCGATCCGAAGAACGCCAAGTCGCTTTCGCTGCGCACGCATTCGCAGACCTCGGGCTGGTCGCTGACCGCGCAGGACGTCTTCAACAACGTGACGCGTACCTGCATCGAGGCGATGGCGGCGACCCAGGGCCACACCCAGTCGCTGCACACCAACGCCCTCGACGAGGCGCTCGCGCTGCCGACGGACTTCTCGGCGCGCATCGCCCGCAACACCCAGCTGCTCCTCCAGCAGGAGTCGGGGACCTGCCGGTCGATCGACCCGTGGGGCGGCAGCGCGTACGTCGAGAAGCTGACGTACGACCTGGCGCGCCGCGCCTGGCAGCACATCGAGGAGGTCGAGGCGGCCGGCGGCATGGCACAGGCCATCGACGCGGGCATCCCGAAGCTGCGCGTGGAGGAGGCCGCGGCGCGCACGCAGGCGCGGATCGACTCGGGCCGGCAGCCGGTGATCGGCGTGAACAAGTACCGCGTGGAGAACGACGAGGCGATCGAGGTCCTCAAGGTCGACAACTCCTCGGTGCGCAGCCAGCAGATCGCCAAGCTGCGGCGGCTGCGGGAGGAGCGCGACGAGGCGCTCACGCAGGACACCCTGCGGGCGCTGACGAACGCCGCCGAGCGCGGCGACGGCAACCTCCTCGCGCTGGCGGTGGACGCGGCGCGCGCGAAGGCGACCGTGGGTGAGATCTCGGACGCCCTGGAGAAGGTGTACGGGCGGCACGCGAGCCAGATCCGTACGATTTCGGGTGTGTACCGCACCGAAGCAGGCGAGTCCCCGTCCCTGGAGCGCACGCGCGCCCTCATCGACCGGTTCGAGGAGGCGGAGGGCCGCCGTCCGCGCATCCTGGTCTGCAAGATGGGCCAGGACGGGCACGACCGCGGCCAGAAGGTGATCGCGTCGGCCTTCGCCGACCTGGGCTTCGACGTGGACGTCGGCCCGCTGTTCCAGACCCCCGCGGAGGTGGCCCGCCAGGCCGTCGAGGCGGACGTCCACGTGGTGGGCGTCTCGTCGCTGGCGGCCGGCCACCTGACCCTCGTACCGGCGCTGCGCGAGCAGTTGGCGGAGGAGGGCCGCGAGGACATCATGATCGTCGTGGGCGGGGTGATCCCGCCGGCCGACGTCCCGACGCTGCTGGAGATGGGTGCGACGGCGGTGTTCCCGCCCGGAACGGTCATCCCGGACGCGGCCCACGACCTGGTGACGCGGCTGGCCGCGGACCTGGGCCACGAGCTGTAGGCGGCCGTCGGTGCCGAAGATCGACATCGAGGCCTACGCGAAGGGGGTGCTCGACGGGAAGCGCGCGTTCATCGCGCGCGCGATCACGCTCGTCGAGTCCACCCTGCCCGCGCACCGGGCGCTGGCGCAGCAGCTGCTGACGGAGCTGCTCCCGCACGCCGGACGGGCGCGCCGGATCGGGATCAGCGGTGTGCCGGGCGTGGGCAAGTCCACCTTCATCGACGCGTTCGGCACGATGCTGACGGGGCTCGGCCACCGGGTGGCGGTGCTCGCGGTGGACCCTTCGTCCACGCGCACGGGCGGCTCCATCCTGGGTGACAAGACCCGGATGGAGCGGCTGTCGGTGGACCCGGCGGCGTTCGTGCGCCCGTCCCCCTCGGCGGGGACGCTGGGCGGCGTCGCCAAGGCCACCCGCGAGTCGATGATCGTGATGGAGGCGGCGGGCTACGACGTGGTCCTCGTCGAGACGGTCGGCGTGGGCCAGTCGGAGACCACGGTGGCGGGGATGGTGGACTCCTTCCTGCTGCTCTCCCTGGCCCGTACGGGTGACCAGTTGCAGGGCATCAAGAAGGGCGTCCTGGAGCTGGCCGACGTCCTGGCGGTGAACAAGGCCGACGGCCCGCACGAGCGCGACGCGAAGGCGGCGGCGCGGGAGCTGTCGGGCGCGCTGCGGCTGATGCACCCGGTGGACGCGGCCTGGACGCCGCCGGTCCTGACGTGCAGCGCACGGGAGTCGGCCGGGCTGGACGAGGTGTGGAACCGGCTGGAGCAGCACCGGACCCTGCTGGACGCGGGGGGCCGGCTGGCGGCGAAGCGGGCGGCGCAGCAGGTGGAGTGGACCTGGTCGATGGTCCGCGACGAGCTGCTGGAACGCCTGCGCTCGGATCCGGCGGTACGGGAGCTCGCGCCGGACCTGGAATCGGCCGTGCGCGCGGGCGCGCTCACGCCCACGTCGGCGGCGGACCGGATCCTGGCGGCCTTCGGGCGCTGACGGGCGGCGGACGGCACCCCCTGGGTGCCGTCCGGTCTGCCCACGAGTCCGGACTGGACTCGTCGTTGAGCAACAGCCTCGCGAGCCCGGACCGCGCGCCCAGCCCGTGGAGCCCGTGTGCGGGCCTCATGGCGCCGGACACCACCAGCGTGGGCAGCGAGGCTCCGGTGGGCAGGTCCCGCGCGGACCATGCCGGGGTCACGGCCCGTTTCGACCGTCGAGAGCACGACGGCATGGCACGTGATCAACGAGTGCCTCCTTGTGGCAACCTGCGGTCCAGGACGATGACGTGAGGCCGGAGGTAGCCCGCCGTGGTGGCCACCAACAATCCCACCGTGGGGAGACGCCGCTTGGGGGCGGAGCTGCGTCGGCTCCGTCAGGCCAGTGGGCTGAAGAGCACCGAGGTGGCCAGCCGGCTCATGGTCTCCCAGCCCAAGATCAGTCACCTGGAGAACGGCCGCCGCACGATCAGTCCCCGCGATGTCCGCGATCTGTGCGCGATGTACGGAGTGACGGACCGGCAAGTCATCGACTCGCTGATGGAGATGGCCAGGGAATCCGGCCGGCCAGGCTGGTGGAACCGTTACGGCGACCTCCCGAACAGCGTCTACATCGGCCTGGAGACGGACGCCGCCTCGCTCCACGCCTACGCCCCCCTGGTGATCCCCGACCTGTTGCAGACCGCCGCCTACGCGGCAGCGGTCATCGAGGAAACGATCCCCCTGCACACGGCCGAGCAGGCGGCCGCACGCCTGAAGGTGCGGCTGCGCCGCCAGCACCGGATCTACGCCCCGGCGTGTCCGCTGCGCCTGCGGGTCGTTCTGGACGAGACGGCCCTGCGCCGTGTCGTCGGCTCTCCCGACATCATGCGCGAGCAGCTGGAGCACCTGAACGCGCTCAGCCACGAGCCGCACATCACCGTGCAGGTCCTCCCCTACGCGGTCGGGGCGCATCCGGGTCTGTCGGGACAGTTCTCCATTCTGAGGTTCGCCGGCGACACCAAGGCGGGGGTGGTGTATCTGGAGCGGTTCACCAGCGATCTCTACCTGGAGAAGGCATCCGACGTGCAGGGCTACGGCGTGATGTACGACCGCCTCCAGGCTCAGGCCCTTGATCCCGACCGCACCCGCCGGTTCATCACCGACGTCATCAAGTCGTACATCGACGCGAGCTGCTGAGTGCGGCCCCGGGTGTGCCGTTCTCGGGCCGACCCCCTACGCCTCGACCAGGACCGCGCCCGGCTCGCCCAGGGCGACCCTGAGGAGGCGGGCCTGCTCGGCGGTGTTGTCGGTGGCCAGGAGGGCGGACAGGACGGCGATGCGGGCCTGGCCGGCGCGCAGGGTGCCCGTCGGGACGGCGCCCGCCGCGACCAGGTCCACGGCGCCGCCGTGGGTGTAGATCTCGGTGACCGGGCCGGCCATGACCCGCGTGGTCAGCGCGACCAGTACCCCGCGCTCGACGGCGGCCCTGACCGCGTCGACGATCTCCGGGGTGGCGTTGCCCGCGCCGGTTCCCACGAGGACGACGCCCCGGGCGCCCGCCGCGAGGGCGGCGTTCAGCAGGACCGGGTCGCCGTCGGTGTGGTGGAGCACCACGTCCACGCGCGGCGGGAGTTGGGGCATGGCGGGCAGTGGGAGGGGCACGGGCCGCTGGGGCGCGCGCAGGATGGTGACCTTGCCGAAGCCGATCTTCCCGAGCAGTTCCTTCGAGGGGTCCGCGAAGGCGTCCAGGGCCACGGCCTCGGTCTTCACGGTGCCCCGCGCGGCGTGCACCCGTCCCGCGAAGGCGATCAGCACGCCGAGCCCGCGCGTGTTCGCGGCCGTGAGCAGGGCGTCGTACAGGTTGCCCGGTCCGTCCCCGTCGGCGGTGCCCATGGGCCGCTGCGATCCGGTGAAGACCACGGAGCGCGGGTCGTGGTGGTGGAGGTCGACGAGGAACGCCGACTCCTCCAGGGTGTCCGTGCCGTGGGTGACGACGATGCCGTCGACGCCGGGGTCGGCCAGCACCTCGTGCACGGTGCGCAGCAGGGTGAGCTGGTGGGCGGTGGTGAGGCGGGGGCTGTTCACGCTGAACAGGTCGACGAGCTCGACGCTGATGTCCTCGGGCAGCGGCGCCGTGGCGATGACCTCGTTCCCGTCGGCGTCCGCGGCGAAGCCGGAGCCCTGCCAGCGGCTGGCTATGGTTCCGCCGGTGCTGATGACGACGATGCGTGCCATGGAGTGGGCCCCGCCCTTCACTCGACTCGTACATATGTACTCAAAGCAGCAATGATAGAGCGATCTCCCCGCAATACGATTGCGTCTTCCGCCCACCCCACCGGGCCCGGGTAGGGGATAATTGCGCCATGGACGCCATCGACCGGGATATCTTGCGCGAGCTCCAGGCCGACGGCCGACTCAGCAACCAGGAGCTCGCCCAGCGCGTGGGCCTGACCCCCTCCCCCTGCATGCGCCGGGTGCGGCAGCTGGAACAGGACGGGGTGATCCAGGGCTACCGGGCCGTGATCTCCCCCGAGGCGGTCGGCCGCGGCTTCGAGGTGCTCGTCTCGGTCGAGGTCCGCCGCGACCGCGAGTCGGTCGAGGCCTTCGAGGCGGCCCTCCAGGACATCCCCGACGTCATCGAGGCCTACCGCCTCTTCGGCAGCCCCGGCTGCCTGCTGCGGATCGCCGTCGCGGACCTGCGCGCGTACGAGCGCCTCTGGATCGAGCGGCTGACGGCCCTGACCGGCATCACCGAGGTCAACTCGCAGATCATCATGAAGCGGGTCAAGGAACCGACCGGCCTGCCGGTCGAACGCTGAGACGCCGCCGCACGAGCCGCAGGAACCGCCCCGACAGGAAGCAGCCCGCCCCATGAGACCCCTAGGCGCCGGTGACCCGATCCGGCTCGGCCCGTACCGCGTCCTCGGTGTCCTCGGGGAGGGCGGCATGGGCAAGGTCTACTTCGGCCGGGACGACGGCGGTCGCACCGCGGCCGTGAAGGTGCTGCTGCCCGAGCTGGCGCACGACCCGCACCTCGCGCAGCGGTTCCTGCGCGAGGCGCACACCGCCCAAGCGGTGACGAGCGGCGGCGTCGCCCGCGTCCTGAACGCGCGGATCGACGACCACGACGGCCGGCCCTGGATCGCGACCGAGTTCCTGTCCGGTCCCACGCTGGACGACGCCGTCCGCCGGCACGGGCCCCTGGGCTCCGACGGGGTCCGCGCGCTCGCCGCCTCCCTCGCCGCCACCCTGCGGGACATCCACGCGGCGGGGCTGGTGCACCGCGACCTGAAGCCGGCCAACATCGTGCTCACCTCCGAGGGGCCGCGCGTCATCGACTTCGGCATCGCCCGCCCCGAGCACGGGCTGACCCTCACCACCACGGGCCAGGTGCCGGTCACCCCCGGCTACGGCGCTCCCGAGCAGGTGCTGGGCCAGCGCGTCGGACCCGCCGCGGACGTCTTCTCGCTGGGCGCGGTGCTGGCGTACGCGGCGACCGGGCGGCGCGCGTACGACGGTACGCACGTGGCCGCCGTGCAGTACGAGGTGGTGCACGGGGAGCCGCAACTGGACACGGTGCCGGCCGAGTTGCGCCCGCTGATCGAACCCTGCCTCGCCAAGGAGCCCGCGCGGCGCCCGACCCCCGACCAGATCGCGGGCGCCTTCGCGCCGCCACCCGGAGCCGACCGGGTCTGGCGGACGGGACCGCTGGCCGAGGACATCGCGCAGCGCGGAGCGGAAGCCGCACGTCAGGCCACGGTCATCGGGCGGGCGCCCGGGAGCGGCCCGTCCCGCAGGCGGCTGCTGCGCACCGCGCTGGCGGGAGGCGGGCTGCTGGCCGCGGGTGGGGCCGCGGGCGCCTGGTGGCTGCTGCGCGAGGAGCCGCCGCGGGAGATCCCTGCGGCCGGACTGGCCCACGACGCGGAGCCGTTGGACCTTCTCGCCGGGCAGTACAGGACCCCTCCGCGCGAGCTGTGGGGTCCGCTGCCGGTGGCCGCGCAGGCGGTGGACGGGGTGGTCACCGCCCCGCTGTCCGTACTCGACGTGGTGATCTTCGCGGCCGCGGGCGGCGGCCTGGCGGCCCGTCTGACGACCGACGGCAAGGAGAAGTGGCGGCTGCCCGACGTACGGGCGGCGGCCGGGCTCGTCGAACTGCCCGGCCGGCGCTTCGTGACCGCGGGCCCGAACGGCGGGCTGCTCTGCCACGACGCCTCGACCAGCAAGCGCGAATGGTCGGCGGCGGGCGCCGACACCGGCCGCATCCTGGCCGCGGACGAGTCGGCCGTCTACCTGGTGACGCGCGGCGGCCGGCTGCGCGCCGTGGACACCGCCGCCCGCACGGTCCGCTGGACGGTGCCGCTCGCGCAGGCGGCGGTACGGGCCCCCGGGCCGCGTGCCACGGCCGCGGCGGGCCGGCTCGTCGTCTTCGGCGCCGACGGCGACGTCCTCGCCGTCGACACCGCCACGGGCGCCACGAGCTGGCGGATCGAAGGCCAGGCGGGGTCGGCCCTCCAGCCCCTCGTCGTGAAGGACGTCGTGTACCTCGGCGGGCGGACCCTGGCGGCCCGGGGCCTCGGGACGGGCGAGGAGATCTGGAAGGTGCAGGGGGCGCCGACCGTCGAGCCACCGCAGCCGGGAGCGGGCGGCTGGGGGACGCCGGCCCTGCGCGGCGGCTCCCTGTACGTCATGGCCGGCACCGCGCTGTGCGAGGTGGCCGTGGCCACGGGGCTGGTCGTCCCGCGCGGCACCACCCCCCGCGGTCCGCTCCCCCACACGGCCCCGGTCCTGCAGGCACGTACGTTCTGGTTCGCCGAGCCGGACGGACAGGGCGTCTCGGCCCACTCCGCCGTCGACGGCAAGCGGTACTGGACCTGGTCGCCCGGATCCCGCGGCCCCTGGGGCATGTCGGGCGCCGGGAACCGCGTCTTCCTCGTCAACGACGGCAAGCTCACCGCGATGCCCACGATCGACTGAGCCCGGTTCCCGCGGCCCGGCGGGCACCGCTTAGGCTTCGGGGCCGAGCAACCGAGCCGGGAGAGCGCGCCCATGGAACGCCTACGTCAGGACGACCCCTCGCACGTCGGGCCGTACGTGATGCTGGCCCGGCTCGACGCCGACTGGGCCGAGCGCACCGTTCCCGAGCGCCGCTACGTCGGGCGCACCGCCGACGGGCAGCGGACCGTCCTCGTCTGCGTGCCCCGGGTCGGCGCCGATCCGTCGCGGTGGGCGATCGAGGCCGAGGGCGCACGGCGGCTGTCCGTGCCGCGCTTCCTGGGCGTCGCGGAGGTGGGCGGCACGGCCGGGTTCCCCTGGTACGCGGTCCCGTACACGCCCGCGCTGCCGCTGCCGGCCGTACTCGCCGCGTACGGGGGCCCGCTGCCCGAGGACACGGTGCGCCGGCTCGGCGCCGCGCTCGCCGAGGGACTGGCCGCCGCGCACGCCCAGGGGGTGACGCACGCGGGGCTGTCGCCGGCCGCCGTGCTGCTCACTCCCGGCGGGCCGCTGCTCACGTGCTTCGGCGCGGTGCGGGCCGCGGCGCCCGACGGGGCACGGCGGGCGGGGATCCCGGGGCTGGACCCGGGCTGCCTGGCCCGGCAGGAGGCGACGGGTGGCCGGCCCGGACCACTCGGGGACGTCTTCGCGCTCGGCGCCGTACTGGCCTACGCCTCGACCGGCCACACCGTGCCCGAGCGCAGCGAACTTCCCGCTGGACTCAGGGATGTGGTCGGGGCCTGCCTGTCGTCCGACCCGGCGGCCAGGCCGCAGTCCGCGCCGGAGGTCCTGCGCGGGCTCGTGTCCCCCGAGGCGGGCACGGCGCCGGTCCGGGACGCGCAGGCCGGCGGAACGGTCCTCGACCATGCCTGCGTACCGCTGCCGGGCCGTGTCGTCGCGGCGCTCGCCTCCCAGTCCGCCGCCCTGCTCGCCGCGGAACTGCCCGCCCCGCACCAGCCGTTCGCTTCGACCCAGAGGGTGTGCTGACAGATGTCCGCCCCGGCGGCCCGCGCACCGCGCAGCGCGCTCGCTCCGCTCGCGCACGACGATCCGGAGAGCCTCGGTGACTTCCGGCTGCTCGCCCGGCTGGGCAGCGGCGGCATGGGCACGGTCTATCTGGCCCGTTCGGCGGGCGGGCGGACGGCCGCACTCAAGACCGTGCACGCCCGGATCGCCGCCGACACCTCCTTCCGTACCCGGTTCAGGCTGGAGTCGGACGCGGCCCGGGTCATCGGCGACCGGTACGGAGCGCGCGTCTTCGCCGCCGACGCCCTGGCCGCGACGCCCTGGCTGGCCACCGAGTACGTCATCGGGCCACAGCTCGACGAGGCGGTCCGGCTGGGCGGTCCCCTGCCCGAGCGGTGCGTGCGCGCCCTGGGCGCGGACCTGGCCCGGGCGCTCGGGCAGCTGCACGGCTCGGACGTGGTGCACCGCGACCTCAAGCCCTCCAACATCATGGTCACGGCCGCCGGGCCCAAGGTCATCGACTTCGGGATCGCACGCGCCCTCGGCGACGAGCGGCTGACCGGCACCGGCACCGCAGCCGGCACGCCCGCCTACATGTCGCCCGAGCAGGCCGGCGGTCTCGAACACTCGCCGGCCGGCGACGTGTTCGCCCTGGCGGGCGTCCTGGTCTTCGCGGCGGCCGGGCACGGCCCCTTCGGCGGCGGGCAGGCCGCCGACCTCCTGTACCGGGTGCGGTACGCGCAGCCGGATCTGAGCGGCGTACCGGCGGGCCTGGCTCCGCTGCTCGCCCGCTGCCTGGTGAAGGATCCGGCGCAGCGGCCCACGACCGCCGAGCTGGCCGAACTCCTCGCGCCCGAAGGGGGCTCGTTCGCGGACGGACTGCCGCAGCCGGTGCTCGCGGACATCGCCCGGCGCAGTGCTGCGGTGTGGCAGGAGCCACCGCCGAGGCTGGCTGCCCCCGCCGAGGAGGCCACCAGCGTGGCCGACGGCGGCGGGATGTCGCGCCGCAGGCTGCTCGCGGTCGGCGGCGCGACGGCCGGCGGGGTGGCGCTGGCCGCGGGCGGCGGGCTGTGGGCCCTGCTCGGCGGCCGTGACCGCGGAAAGGACAAGGGCAAGGACAAGGCGGCGGACGGCAAGCAGCCCACCTTGCAGCCGCCGCCGGATCCGCTGTGGAAGGCCGACATGGCCCACCCGCTGGTGGGCGGCCACCCCCTGCGGGTGGGCGGCATGCTCGTCACGGTCGTCGGGGTCGCCACCCACGGCATTTCCCCGCAGGACGGCACGTACATGACGGATTTCTTCAAGCTGGAGGACACCTGGCGCTTCGCCACCGACGGCAAGGCGCTGTACGCGGTGCGCGACGCGGCCGCCGCGGACAAGGCCCTGGCCGTCGTGGCCCGGTCCGCGGAGAACGGCCGGGAGCAGGACCCGCTCGTGCGCCTGCCCGCGTACGACGGCACGGACGTGCTCAACCAGATCCTCGGTGTGGACGGCGACACGGTGTTCCTGTGCGCCAGATCGGCGGGGAGCGGGCAGTGGTCCGTACTGGCCGCGAGCCTGAAGACCGGCAAGGAGCTGTGGCGGCAGCCGACGGCGGCACCCTCCAAGGACGCCGTCGAGCTGAAGCACCCGACCGCCGTCCGTGCCCAGGCCGTACGCGGCGGAGTGCTGCTGTGGCAACGGGCGGAGCAGGGCGACGCGTTGCGCGTGTCCCTGCACGACGCCGGCAGCGGGGCGGAGCGGTGGACGGCGTCGCTGTCCGCGCCGGGCGCGACGCCGTTCCTGCCGGCCACGGACGAGAGCCACGTGTACCTCGGCGCGGAGACCGTGCAGGCGCTGCGGCTCACCGACGGCAGGCCGGCGTGGTCCTTCGGCGAGGGCCGTGACGTGGGCAGGGTGGTCGGGCAGCGCCGTTACGGCATCCCGACCGTGCGGGACGGGGTCGTGTACGTCGTGGAGGGCACCCGCGGCATCGTCGCGCTGGACGCCCGCACCGGCGGACTGCGCTGGGCGGAGAGCGCGCCGGAAGGCACGGACCCGCACCGCGACATCGCTCCGGTGGTGACCGCGAAACACGTCTACAGCATGGACGCGGCGGGCCTGCGGGCCGTCGACTCCCGCTCGCACCGCGCCGTGTGGCGCTACGAGACGAAGGCGGACATCCTGACCCCCGATCCGCAGGCCAAGCAGCTGTACCTCCGCGAGCAGCGGGCCCTGATCGCACTGCCCGTCCTGTAGCGGGCTCAGCTGGAGCGCCCGTACGCCGGCGGCTCGCGGCCGTCGGCGTACGGGAGGCGGGGCGGGGCGGGGCGGTTACTTCGTGAAGACGAGGCTGACGTTGTGCCCGCCGAACCCGAAGGAGTTGGCCAGGGCGGCCGACCACTGGCCGGTGCGGCTCGCGCCCCGCACCACGTCCAGATCCACCCTCGGGTCCTGCTGCTCCAGGTTGAGCGTGGCCGGGACGACGCCCTCCGTCAGGGCGAGCAGGGAGACCATCGCGCCCACCGCGCCGGAGGCTCCGAACATGTGCCCGGTCATCGACTTGGTCGCCGTCACCGCCGCGTGCCCGCCGATCGCCCGGCGGATCGCGTCGGCCTCGGCCACGTCACCGGACTCGGTGGACGTGGCGTGCGCGTGGACGACGCCGATGTCCTGCGGGCTCACGCCGCCGTCGCGCAGGGCCATCTCCATGGCGCAGGCCTGTCCTTCGGCGTCGGAGGCGGTGATGTGGTGGGCACTGGAGCTGACCGCGCTGCCGGCCAGCGAACCGTACGTCCGCGCGCCGCGCGCGCAGGCCCACTCGGCCCGTTCGAGCACCATGACGCCCGCGCCCTCGCCCATGACGAAGCCGGACCGTGCCACATCGAACGGGCGGGAGACCGCCTCCGGGTTCTCCGATGCGGTGGACAGCGCCTTCATCTGGGCGAAGGCGGCGATGGTGAAGGGGTGCAGGGCTGCCTCGACGCCGCCGGCTATCACCACGTCGGCCCTCCCGGCGCGGATCAGGTCCTGGCCCATGGCGAGGGCTTCGGCGCCCGACGCGCAGGCGCTCACCGGCGTGCGCGCGCCGCCCTTGGCCCCGAGGTCCATGCTGACGCACGCGGCCGGACCGTTGGGCATGAGCATCGGGACCGCGAACGGGGACAGCCGGCGGGCTCCCGACCGTTCGAACACGGCGTTCTGGCCGAGGGTGGTCAGGATGCCGCCCGTGCCCGTGCCGATGACCACGGCCAGCCGCTCGGGCTCGACGTCGGGCGCGCCGGCGTCCTGCCACGCCTGCCGAGCGGTGAGCACGGCGAGCTGCTGGCCGCGGTCCAGCTTCCTCGCCTCCGTGCGGGGAAGCAGCGCGGCGGGGTCTTCCGCGAGGACGGCCGCGACGTGCACGGGCAGGTCCGCGGCCCACTCCTCGTCCAGGAGACGCACGCCGGACTTTCCGGCCAGCAGAGCCGACCAGGAGGAGGGCGCATCGGCGCCCACCGGTGTCATCGCGCCCATGCCCGTGACCACGACCTGACCGTTTCCAGACATGCGCTGACTCCTTAACCCTAGTGGGGACTTCACAACATGCTTGCTGATCCACTGAAGAGCATGTCAGCTGAAGTCCCCTGCGTAGGGGGCTGAGTCGACCGATTCGAGCGCATGTCCCTTAGAGGGTTCCCACAAGGTCCGGCTCGCGCGTCAGACGACCTCGAAGTTGGCCATCATCGCCATGTCCTCGTGTTCGAGGTTGTGGCAGTGGAGCATGTAGCGGCCCTTGAAGCCGTCGAAGCGGACCAGGACCTCGACCACCTCGTACGGACGCACGTCCACGGTGTCCTTCCACCCCGCGTCGGTGGCGGCCGGGGGTTTGCCGCCGCGGGAGATCACCTGGAAGTGGGCCAGGTGGACGTGGACGGGATGGTGGAAGTCACTGCTGAAGCGCCAGCGTTCAACCGTGCCCAGGCGCGGGGTCGCAAGGGCTTCGGAGGTGTTGAAGGGGCGGCCGTTGATCGTCCACATGGCTCCGTCGCCGCTGTTCGTGCGCCGGAAGTCGAACTGCCGGACGGCGACCGACGCACCGCGGTCCAGGGGCTCCGCCGCCTTGGACAGCTGGTCCGGGACCCGGCTGGGGTCCTTCTCCTGGCGGGTGACGCGAAACCGCATCACCTGGCGCATGCGGCCGTCGCCCAGGGTGTTGACCAGCGTGACCTCGGTGCCCACCGGGCAGTCGGCGAAGTCCACCACGACGTCGAACCGTTCGGCGGGGGCGATCGGCAGGGCGTCGAGGCGCTGCGGCGCCGACAGCAGGCCGGCGTCGCTGCCGATCTGCACGAACGGCAGCCGGCCCCCTTCGGCCTTGTCCAGCCGCAGCCGGTAGCGACGGGCGTTGGAGGCGTTGAGCAGCCGGAGCCGGTAGCGGGTGT
Source organism: Streptomyces sp. NPDC045695 (assembly GCF_056432025.1). Classification (NCBI taxonomy): domain Bacteria; kingdom Bacillati; phylum Actinomycetota; class Actinomycetes; order Kitasatosporales; family Streptomycetaceae; genus Streptomyces; species Streptomyces sp. NPDC045695. Next base: position 116,952 of record NZ_JBWKJU010000010.1, on the reverse strand, counting down.
TCGAGACGTCGAGGACGGGCCACGGGGCTCCGTTGACCAGCTGGACGTCGCCCAGCACGCCGTCCATGTACGCCTCCTCCACGCCGGGTTCACCGATGCACGAGGGGGTCACGCCCGGGTAGCGGAAGGAGCCGTCCTCTTCGAAGGCGCGGTCGCAGAGCATGAGGGGGACGTCGTGGTCGCCGCCCGGCAGCGGGAGCGCCTCCTCCTCCTCGTCGCGGACGAGGAACATGCCGGCCAGTCCCCGCCAGACCTGCGGGGCGCTGAAGTCCATGCGGTGATCGTGGTACCAGAGCGTCGCGGCGCGCTGCTCCAGGGGGTATTCGTAGGACTTGAGGCCCTCCATGACCTTCCAGTCGGAGGGCTCCACGTGCATGCCGTGCTCGCCCTGGTGCGACTTGTAGCTGCCGTTGCGCATGGCGGCGCCGCACTGGGTGGGCAGCAGGAGGTCGGTGGGGTAGCCGTCGGAGTGCGCGGGGGTCACTCCGCCGTGCAGGTGCAGGGAGGTGGGCACCGTGAGCTTGTTCTCGACCTCGACGACCATCTTGCGGCCGGAGCGCCCGACGAAGGTGGGGCCGGGGAAGATCCCGTCGTAGCCCCAGACCGTGGTCTTGGTCCCGGGCACGATCTCGACGGCGGCTTCCCGCTGCGTCAGCTGGTAGAAGTCGGTCCCGTCGGCGCTGCGGACCGCGCGCGCCTGGGGCGGGACCGGCAGCGGCGCGGCGAAGGGCTCGGGCAGCGGCAGGGCGCTGGTCAGGAGCGCACCGGTGCTCTCCCCCGCCAGGTGGGCGTAGGTCGCCGAGCCGATCGGAATCGCGAGGCCCACGCCGGCTCCCGCCGCGAGCCCGAGGAAGCGTCGACGCGAGGTCACTGCTTTCCTCCGTCCGCCTGCGCCGGCAGGACCGGAAGGGCCGCCAGGGCCGGCCGGTAGGCGAAGGCCCAGTAGGTCAGGGCGGCGGCGCTGCCGAAGATCGCCATCCCGAGGGGGATGTGGCCGCCGAGCATCCGGGACTCGCCCAGGCCCTGTTGGACGATGAGCAGGACGATCAGGCCCAGGGTGAGGACGAAGGGCCAGACGGGTGCGCGCAGCTTGCGCCACAACACGCCCGCGGCGACGGCCTGGACGGCGACCAGCGCGCTGAGGAGGTCGGCGTTGTGCTTGTGCCAGGTGAGGAGGTCGACGTCCCCGGTCACGAACAGGCCGGCCAGGGCCGCCTGGAAGAGCGTGTCGAGGAGGAACAGGACCGCGCCGGTCCTGAGCAGTACGAGCGCCCAGCGGCGGGGCCGGGGGGCCGGCCCGGCCGGCTCCCTGGTGTCCTCCACGGCCGGAACTGACGTCACGGTGACGTCCGCTTCGCGGTCCATCTGCAATCTCCCAATCATCGTGTGAACGGTGCCGGTCCCGGAGCGGGGAGAGCGGGAGAAACCAGCGGGGGCGGGGGGAACACGGCCTCGGGGCCCGCCGGGGGTGCGGGCCCCGGGACCGGGGACGTCACAGGTGCGTGATCAGTCCAGCTGGAGCTCGGGCGAATGCAGCTCCATCCAGGTGTGCAGGTCGAGGACGCGCTCCAGACCGGCCCGTACGCCCGTCGTCATGGCCGCCGGGTCCTGCGCTCCGACCTGCTGCGCCCAGGCCCGGTCGACCAGTGCGAACACCGGCGCGTCCTGGGCGGCGAGGAGCTCCTTGACCTGCTGCTGGAGGTTCGCCGCGTACTGGGGGTCCTGCGGCGAGGGGTACGGGCTCTTGACCCGCTCCACGACCGACTGCGGCAGCACGTGGGCCGTGGCGTGGCGCAGCAGGCTCTTCTCCCGGCCGTCGAAGGACTTCAGGGCCCACGGCGTGTTGTAGACGTACTCGACGAGCCGGTGGTCGCAGAAGGGCACGCGCACCTCCAGTCCGACCGCCATCGACAGCCGGTCCTTGCGGTCCAGCATGTTGCGCACGAAGCGCGTCAGGTGCAGGTGGGAGATGGTGCGCATGCGCCGGTCCACCTCGGACTCCCCGTCGAGGTGGTCGACGTCGCCGAGCGCCGTCGCGTACTGGTCGGCGGTGTAGGTCTTCACGTCGAGCCGCTCGCGGAGCCCGGGCTCGATGTGGTCGGTCCGCGCCTCCAGGCTCAGCGGGGGGATGACCGCCATCCACGGGAAGGTCTGGACGCGGGTCAGCGGCTCGTGGTGGAACCAGGGGTACCCGCCGAACACCTCGTCGGCCGACTCCCCCGACAGCGCGACCGTGGAGCGTTCGCGGATCGCCTTGAACAGCAGGTACAGCGAGCTGTCGAGGTCACCGAACCCGTTGGGGATGTCCCGGGCGGCGACGGTCGCGCGCCGCACCGCGGGATCCGAGAGGTCGGCCGGGTTGAGCATCACGTCGTGGTGCGCGGACCGCACGTGCGCCGCCACGTCGCGCACGAACGGCGAGTCGGGGGTGTCGCGCATCTCGTCGGGGACGAAGTTCTCCTCCTGGCCGGCGAAGTCCACCGAGAAGGTGCGGACCTGCTCGCCCCGGCGGGACAGGTGCTCCGCCGCCAGACCGGTGATCGCGCTGGAGTCCAGGCCGCCGGAGAGCAGGACGCACTGCGGCACGTCCGAGATCAGCTGCCGGCCGACGGTCCCGGTGAGCATCTCCCGCACCCGGGCCACGGTCTCGTCCCGGCTGTCGGTGTGCTCGGTGGCTTCCAGGCGCCAGTACGTCCGCTGCCGCAGGCCGCTGCGGTCCACGCTGATCAGTGTGCCGGGCAGCACCTCGTGCATGCCCTTCCACAGCGCCCAGCCCGGGGTCTTGGTCTGGGCGAACAGCTCGCGCAGCCCATCGGTGTCGACCGCCTTGCGCGCGATCGGGTTCGCGAGGATCGCCTTCGGCTCGGAGCCGAACAGCACGCCGTCGGGCGTCGGGTAGTAGAAGAGCGGCTTGATGCCCATCCGGTCGCGCACCAGGAGCAGCTTCTGGTCGCGCTCGTCCCAGATCGCGAACGCGTACATGCCTTCGAGGTGGTCGACGAGGCTCTCGCCCCACTCCAGGTAGCTGCGGAGCACGACCTCCGTGTCGCTGTCCGTCCGGAAGGTGTGCCCCTTCGACACGAGGCGTTCGCGCAGCTCCTGGAAGTTGTAGGCCTCGCCGGAGTACACCATGGCGATCTCGCCGGCGGGCGTGCTCACGCTCATCGGCTGCACCCCGCCGGGCAGGTCGATGATGGCGAGACGCCGGTGTCCCAGCCCGACGTGGGTGCGCGTGTACGTGCCGCAGCCGTCCGGCCCGCGGCACGCCATCGTCTCGGTCATCTCGTCGAGTACGTCAGCCCGGCGCGTCAGATCGGCGTCGAATGAAACCCAGCCTGCAATCCCGCACATCTAAAGAATCCCCCGGCTAATTCGCAATGAAAAGCGCCAATATAGTCAATTGAGATTTTCAACCTAAATCAATATCGGCAGGGTACCGATCGAAGGCTTCACGTCACAATGTTCATTTCACCTCTACCCATGTGAATTTTTCACGGGTCGCAGGCGTAGCTCCAGGTCAGCGGCCAGGTCGAGCAGGTCGGCGTCGTGGCTGATGAGCACGACCACCGCGCCCGCCTCGGCGACGTCGCGCATGGTGCGGGTCATCGATTGCAGGTGGCGGCGGTCGACCCCGGAGCTGGGCTCGTCGAAGATGACGACGCGGCGGCCGCTCAGCCGGGCCGTGGCGACGACCAGGCGCTGTTGCTGGCCGCCGGACAGGGACAGGGGGTGCCGGTCGCCGAAGGCGTCCAGGTCGAGGTCGGCGAGCACCCGGGCGGCCTGGTCCGCGTGTTCCGGGGTCGCGCCGAGGCGCAGTTCGGCGTCGACGCTGTCGGTGAAGAGCTGGCGCTGGACGTCCTGCATGACGATCGCGGACTCGCGCTGGCGCCGCGAGCGGGACAGCGGAGTCCCGTCGAGGAGCACCTGGCCGCCGTGGCGCTGGAGGCCCGCGAGGATGCGGGCGAGGGTGGTCTTGCCCGCCCCGTTGGGGCCGGTGACGGCGGTGATGGCGCCGGCCGGCAGATGTGCCTCCGCGATGTCGATGACGGGGCGTCCGCGAAATGCGCAGCGAATTCCCTGGAGGAGGACACCGGCCCGGTCTGCGTCCGGCGGCCGGGTTCCTTTCGGCCCGATGCTGGGTCCGTGGCCGAAAGCCGGTGCCACACCGGTCCTTTCCGGCGCGTCGAGGCTGCGCAATCCCTCCGCGCGCAGCATCGCGTCGGTGAGTCCCGCGAATTCGGCTCTGGCCCATTCCCTTCCGACGCGCCCGTCGTGGAGCACCACGATGCGGTCGGCGAGTTCGCGCAGGTAGTGCAGACGGTGTTCGGCGATGACGAGGGTCGCACCCCGCTCCCGGAGGTGGCGCAGCGTCGCGGTGAGGTCCGCGATGCCTTCCGCGGACAGGTTGGAGGTGGGCTCGTCCAGCAACAGCACCGGCGGCCCGTGCGTGATGGCGGCCGCGCACGCCACCCGCTGCTGCTGGCCGCCCGACAGCCTCTGCAGCCGGCCCGTGAGACCGGCCAGTCCCAGGTCGGCGGTGACCTCGCCGACCCGGTCGCGGATGCGCTGCGGCTCGGTACCGGCGTTCTCCAGGGCGAAGGCCAGTTCCGTGTCGACGGCGTCCGTGAAGAACTGGCGGCGCGGATGCTGGAGCACCGTCCCCGTCACCCGCCCGATCTGTGCGAGATCCGTGATCGCCTCCCCGTCGACGCGGACCTCCCCGTCGAGGGTGCCTTCGTGGAAGTGCGGGATGAGGCCGTTCATGACCCGCAGCGCCGAGCTCTTCCCCGAGCCGCTCGGCCCGCACACCACCACGGTCTCGCCGCGCCGCACGTGCAGGTCCAGCCCGTCGAGCACGGGCGTTTCGGTGCCCTGGTACACCCACCGGACGTCCTTCAACCGGATCATCGCCCGGACCTCCACAGCAGCGTCGCCGCCGCCAGCATCGCGACCACGACCACGGCCACCGCGTCGGCGGGGCCGAAGCGCGGCGGGTGCATCGACGTCGGCTTCGGTTGTGACCCCAGCCCGCGCAGCAGCGCCGACGCCGAGAGGTCCTCGGCCGCACGCAGGCTCGACGCCATGAGGGGGACGGTGAAGTACTCGATGGCCCGCAGGGGATGGCGCAGCATCGCCGTCCAGCCGCCGAGCCCGCGCAACCGCATGGCGTCGCGCACCGCCTGTGCCTCGGTGATGATGGTGGGCGCGAACCGCAGCATCACCGCGCCGGACACGGTGAACGCGGACGGTACCCGCGCCGAGCGCAGCGCGGCGGCGAACCGGGTCGGGGAGATGGTCTGGATGAGGTGTGCGGCGATGCTTCCCACGGCCACCAGCCGCAGCGTGAACTCGCCCATCACCCCGATGAGGCCGAGCACCGGCCACGGGGCGGCCAGCGGCAGTACGAACGCCACCGCGGCGGCCGCCAGCGCGGCCAGCGGCAGTGCGACCGCGCGCCGCCAGGCCCGCTCGGAGAGCGCCAGCAGCACACCCGCGGTCAGCGCCGCCGGTACGAACCACAGTCCGCCGGGAGCCATGATGGTGATGCTCGCGCCCAGCAGGACCGCCACCGCGGTGCGCGGGTCGAGTACCGATCGTGTGACGGTGCCCTCCGGCGCGGCGGGGCCGAGCTCCTGCGGTACGGCCGACCCGAGCTGCTGACTCGCGCCGGTCACACCAGTCCGGCCTTCCGGAAGTGCTTGTCCAGCAACCGCAGTCCCAGCGCACCGCCGATCAGGCCGAACACCAGGGTGGACACGTCGAACGCGATCAGCACGGCCGGGGACAGCAGCTTGTCGAGCTTGTCGACGTACTCGGCGCCCATCCCCTCCATGTACGGGCTGGACAGGAACTCCTCGCGGGCGTAGAGCATCGGCATGAACAGCCCCGCGAACCAGGTGCTGAAGACCGCGTAGGCGAACACGCTCAGCTGCCGTGAGCGGTAGCGGCCCATCCACAGCAGCACCTCGGCGATCAGCGCCGCCGTCACCCCGATGAGGAAACCGATGGGCGGGCTGCCGATGAGCAGCATGAAACCGCTCACGATCACGGCGAACACCGTGACCATGCCGGCATGCCGCACTCGGGTGAGGAACAGCATGAACGGCACGCCCGCCGCGACGATGCTGAGCCCGCTCGTCACGAGCGTCATCACCGGGGAGATGAATTCGAGGAGGTTGAACACCCCGACCGTCACGATGTAGAGCGCACCGAAGATCCCGATGTTGATGAGATCTCTCGGACTCATCCGGATGTCGATCCGGTGGTCGACGGCTTCGACGGTCACGGCGCCACTGTCCTTCTCTCGGCTGCAAGGAATCGGTTCGCGCCGCCCTCCGGTGGCGCCTGTTGTCCGGTCGTCAGGGGGGTCACGGGGCGGACGGCCACGGGATCGCCGACGCGTCGGACGCCGTGCGTGCCTGGGCCGTCAGGAGTTCCACGACCGCGTCGCGGTGCTCCTCCAGGTAGAAGTGCCCGCCCTCGAAGGTGCGTATCTCGCACGGCCCCCCGGTGACCTCACGCCACCCGTCGGCCTCCCACGCCTGGATCTCGGGGTCCCGGTCGCCGTACAGCACGGTGACCGGGAGCTTGAGCCGGTCGCCGGACAGCGGCCGGTAGGTCTCGCTCAGCCGGTAGTCGCCCCGGATGATGGGCAGGAACGCCTGGACGAGCGAGGCGTTGTCGAGGATGTCGCGGTGCGTGGCCTCGGTGCGCCGCAACTCCTCGATGAGCTCCTCGTCGCTCGCGAGGTGCACCTGGCCCGGCCGGGTCAGCATCGGGGCGGGATGCCCCGACACGACCAGGCCCATGGGCGGCTCACCCGCCGCCGCGAGCTGGCGGGTGAACTCGTAGGCGACGATCGCCCCCATGCTGTGCCCGAACACGATGGTCGGCAGCGGCGGTCCGTCGGCCGGCATCTCGGCCGCCAGTGCGGCGGCGACGCCCTGGATGTCCGCCGGCACCGGTTCGGAGTACCGATCCTCCCGGCCCGGGTACTGGACCGCGAGGAACTCGATGTCCCAGGGTGCCGCCGCGGCCCACGACCGGTAGTAGCTCGCGCTGCCGCCGCCGTGCGGGAAGAGCAGCACGCGGGCTCGGGCGTACGGTCGCGGCGCGTGGCCGCGGAACGCACCGCCACGCTGGTCCCGCGACAAAGGATCGACAAACATTTCGGCTCTTATTCCCTCGTTGCCGGTGCCATGGAGATGTTCCAGAACTCGGCGTACCGCCCGCCGTGCTGGAGGAGTTCGTCGTGGGTGCCCTCTTCGACGATGTGGCCGTTGTCGAGGAAGACGACGCGGTCGGCGCGCTGGACGGTGCGCATGCGGTGGGCGACCATGACGACGGTGCGGCCGGCCATGAGGCGTTCGATGCCTTCGTGGACGGCGGCCTCGTTGACGGGGTCGAGTGCGGAGGTGACCTCGTCGAGGAGGACGATGGGGGCGTCCTTGAGGAGGGCGCGGGCGATGGAGACGCGCTGGCGTTCGCCGCCGGAGAGCAGTGCCCCGCCTTCGCCGACGTTGGCGTTCCATCCGTCGGGGAGCCGTTCGATGACCTCGTCGAGGCGGGCCGCGGTGGCTGCGGCGCGGACCTCGGTGTCGGTGGCGTCGGGGCGCCCGAGGCGGATGTTCTCCTCGATGGTGCCGTCGAAGAGGTAGACGTCCTGGAAGACGATGGCGATCTGGGCCATCAGGGTTTCGGTGTCGATGGCGCGGACGTCGACGCCGCCCACGCGGACCGCTCCGGCGTCCACGTCGTAGAAGCGGCCCAGGAGTTGGAGCAGCGTGCTCTTGCCTGCGCCGGAGGGTCCGACGACGGCCAGGCGCTGTCCCTGGGGGACGGTGAGGGAGGCGTTGTCGAAGACGGTGCGGTCGCCGTGGCGGAAGGTGACCGTTTCGAGTTCGAGGCTGCTGTCGGCGGGCTGGAGGGGGTTGGCCGGCTCGGGCAGGGGCGCGGTCTCCAGGACGATGCGGAGCTTGTCCAGGACGGAGCGGGCGCTGCGGAGCTTGCCGCCCATGTCGGCCAGCGACAGCAGGGGGTCGGCGCAGCGGGCGGCGAGGACCAGGATCGTGAGGATCTCCGCGACGCCGATGTCGCCGTCGAGGGCGAGGTAGGCACCCAGGGCGAGGAGGCCGGTGAACATGGCCTGGACGGTGAGGGTCAGGCCCACGGCTCCGGGCAGGGCGGAGAAGGTCAGGCGGCGCGAGGCCCGTTCGACGCCCTTGAGGGAGTCGTCCAGGAGGTTGAAGCGCTCGGTGGTGCGGCCGCCGGCCCGCAGGACGGGCTGGACCTGGAGGTACTCGATGACGCGTCCGGTCGCCTCCTCGTCGCGCTCGGAGCGTTCGGCGTCGGCGGCGATGGTGGTGCGTCCGGTGAAGGCCTGGATGGCGGCCACGACGGGTACGGCGATCAGGGCGGCCAGGCCCATCTGCCAGTTGAAGACGAGGATGACCGCGACGATGGTCAGCGGGGTGACGGTGGCGGAGATGAACGGGCCCAGGATGTGGGCGATCACGCTCATCGCCTGCAGGACGCCACGGCTGGCCAGGACGGACAGCTCGCCCAGGCGGCTGGCGCTGTACCAGCCGATGGGGAGCTTGGCGAGGTGGTCGCCCAGACGGTGGTACATGCCCCGCAGGAGCTCGGTGCCGACGTGGAAGCCGGACATGTCACTGATGTAGCGCAGGACGCCGTAGAGGACGAACGCGGCGCCGAAGGCCCCGATCCACGGCCAGGCGTCATCGGGGGTGTCACCGAACAGTTCCCGCAGGACGGGGACCAGCAGCGCGTAGGACAGGCCCTCCGCGATCGCGGTCATCGTCATCAGCGTCAGCGTACGGCGCAACGGCCTGGCGTACTTGGCTCCCAGAACGTGGAGCAGCATGCGGATCATCGGGTTTCGTCTCCTTGCCGTACGCCACCGGGTACTTCGATCTCGTCGGCGACCGCCGCGCGCTGCGAGCGCCAGAAGGCGGCGAACTTGCCGTCCTGCGCCAGGAGTTGTGCCGGGCGTCCCTGTTCGGCGATCTGGCCGTCTTCCAGCATCACCACGTTGTCGGCGTCGGCGACCGTCTCGAGCCGGTGGGCGATGACCAGGACGGTGCGGTTGCCTTCGAGCGTGGCCAGTGCACGGCGTACGGCCTGCTCGGTCTGGGGGTCGGCGAACGCGGTGGCCTCGTCGAGGACCAGGATGGGGGTGTCGGCCAGCAGGGCGCGGGCGATCGCGATGCGCTGCGCCTCACCACCCGACAGGCCCGCGTCCTCGCCGATCACCGACTCGTAACCGCGGGGCAGTTCGAGGATCCGGTCGTGGATGTTGGCGAGCTTCGCTGCGCGCACCACGTCGTCGAGGCTGGCCCGGGGCACCGCCAGGGCGATGTTGTCGGCGACCGAGGCGCGCAGGAGGCGGACGTCCTGGAAGACGAAGGAGACCATGCGGTAGAGCTGGCTGCTGCCGATCTCCCTCAGGTCGGCCCCGCCGAGCAGGATCTGGCCGTCGGTGGGATCGAAGAAGCGCGGCAGCAGCTGCACCAGGGTCGACTTGCCGCTGCCCGACGGGCCGACGATCGCGGTGACGGTGCCCGGCTCCAGCACCAGGTCGATGCCGCGCAGGACCTCGCGGTCCTCCTCGTAGCCGAAGCGGACGTCCCGCAGCTCCACGCGGTGCCCCTGCGGTGCGACCGGGGTCGCCGGCTCCGGCAGGGACTGCACGTCGAGGACTTCGCGGATGCGGCCGACCGCGCGCTGGGCGGCCTGGATGTCGTCGAAGCCGTGCCCGAGGGCCGCGACCGGGGCGGTCAGACCGAGGCCCAGCAGCAGGAACGGCAGCAGGTCGGCCGGCGTCAGGTCGCCGTCCGTGACCCGCCAGGCCCCGCCGATCAGTACGACCAGCAGCACGAACGGCGGCGAGAGGGCCAGCTGCATGCGGGCCGCGATCGGGGAGATGCCGTGCACCCACGTCTGGAAGGTGACGACGAAGTCGTCCGTCGACTTGAGGAACTTGCGGTGCGCCCGCCCGGACTGGCCGAACGCCTTGACCACCGCGATGCCCTGCACGAACTCGATCACGGAGGAGGAGATCCGGCCCATGGCCGTGTCGAACTCCTCCTGCTCCCGCGTCCGGGTCGGCGTCATCATGAAGGGGACCTGGCCCATCGCCACGACGACCGGGATCAGCGCGATCAGCGTCAACCGCCAGTCGACGGTGAAGAGATACACCAGCGAGGCCAGCGGGACCACGAACGCGGAGACGATCTCACCGGGGGTGTGGGCGATGAACGGGTGGACGGCACTGACGTCCTCCCCCACCACCTTCGCCAGCTCACCCGTCCGGCGCTTGGAGAACCATCCGATCGGGACCCGTCCCAGCCGGGCCGCCAGCTGCCGGCGGAACGCCAACTGGACCTTGCCGTCCATGACGTGACCGATCCCCGACGACGCCGCCGTGAACACCAGCCGCACGAACATGCCGACCGCACCCACGGTCACGACGGCCCAGACGTGATCACGATCAACCGGACCCGGCTTCAGCAGGGTCCGACCCAGCTCCACGACCGCCAGCAACGGCGCCAGACCTGCCAAGGCGCCGATGACCTGGAGGATCACAACTGCCGCGAAGCTCCAGACAAAGGGACGGAGTAACCGCCCCATGCCCTGTTCCGCGGCGGAACCGGCGTCCGCCAAGGGCGTGGACCGCTCCCTCGCCTCAGCGGGATCGATCGCGCTCATAGCTCTCCCATCGATTTCCAAACGTGTTCCGATATCACCGTACCGCGCACCGGGCCGCTGTGCCACCACCGGGACGGCGGTTGTCGGCCATCGCCCTACACACGTCCGGATTCCGGTTGGCCGACGAGATCGGCGACGGTCAACGGGTCCCCGGAATCCGGTTCGGCGACCTCGGGATAGCCCAGGGCCTCGGTCAACTCCTTCCAGGCGCGGGCGACGGTCAGATGGCGCTGGCTGCCCTGCAGCGGGTCCACGCCCGAGTCGACCCGCTCGCGCAGTTCGTCCAGGGCGGCCAGCACCCCCTCCCCCCACACCTCGTCCATGGCGCCCGCCCAGGTCGGCGTGTCCGACGTACCCACGTAGTCCGCGGTGACACCTCGGCCGTCGATCCGAAGGACCGGGCTCCAGATCACCGGGCCGTGGGTGTTGGCCAGCATCAGGTTCCCCGCATCGGTACCGAGGGTGATCCGGTGCAGGAACAGGCTCGAACTGTCGTCCCCCGCCTGCATCCGGTTCTCCACCCGCAGCGTCAGCGGCACCCCCGCGATCTGCCCTTCCACACTGACCAGCGGGCGACCGGCGGGGCCGGCGACCGGGGAGACCGACCAGGGCCGCAGCCCGTCGAAGATCCCGGCCAGGATGTCGAGCAGATCGAACGACACCTGTACCGCGCACATGGCGTCGATGAACACCGGCTTGCGCTGCTGGATCAGCCGGCGGGCGGCCGAGGTGAACCGCCGGACCGGTTCGAGGTGCGGATAGAAGGTGTTCACCTGGTACTGGGTCCCGGTCCGGCGCGCCACCCGCAGGCAGTCCGCCAGCTCGGTCGGGTGCACGGGGTGCTCCTGGAGCACGTGGATCCCGCGTTCGAGCAGGGCCTGGGCCAGGTCCACGCCCCGCCCGCCGCCGACCGCGGTCGACACCACGACGCAGGCCGCGTCGATGTCGTCGGGCAGCTGCTCGACCTTGTCGTACAGCGGAACGCCGTACTGCTCGGCGAGGGCGACGGACCGGGCGCTGCCCCGTGCCACGATGCCGGCGAGCTGGAAGCGGTCGGGCGCGGCCTGGGCCAGGGCGGAGAGGTAAACCTGGCCGAAACGCGTCCCGCAGACGACGACGCGCATCGGGCCCGTTGTCGCGCGCGTCATCGGCGGCCCGCCCGCTGCGCCACGATCGCCTCCGCCGTCCGCGTCACGTGCGGCGGCTCAAGGCAGCTGAGGTGGTCTCCGGGCACGTCGACCACCGTCAGGTCGCCCAGGCACGCCTCGCCCCAGAAGCCGGCGGCGTCCTCGGCGCCGGGCGCGGCCGGCGAGGGCTCGGCCGGGCGCAGGAGGGTGATGTCGCCCGCGTACGGCTGCGGATCGTAGCCCGCGGCCGCCGGCGTGGTCCGCTCGAAGCCGGACACGAGGGTCAGCTGCCGCACGCTCACGCCGGCCTCACTCAGGGCGCGGGCCAGTTCCAGGGCGATCGGGCCGCCGAGGCGGTGGCCGATGACGTCGACGTCGTCGTGTCCGGCTGCCTGCACCTCGCGGGCGTAGCCGGCGGCCAGTTCCTCGACCAGGTCCGGTGCGGCGAGGTCGAGGGCGCTTGCGCCCTCGGGTACGACGAGCCCCAACAGCGGGGCTTCCGAGCCGAGTTCGGCGATCAGCGCCTGGCAGGACGCCAGGGTTCCCGTCTCGTCGTGTACGAGCAGGCGCACCGGGCCCTGCCCCGATCCGGCCAGCGGGACCAGCGGCGAGCGCCGGGCCGTCGCCGCGGTGGCCGCCGGGGCCCGCTCCGGCGCGGGGGCGGACTGCAGCCGCTGGGCCAGTCCGGCCACCGTGGGCTGGTCCAGCAGGGCGCGCAGCAGCACGTCGAAGGTGATCTCGGCGGCCTCGGGGAGGCGCTCGCGCAGCTGTCCCACGAACTGGGCCGCCAGCAGCGAGTTGCCGCCCGCGTCGAAGAATCCCAGCTCGCGGCTGGGCAGTTCGCCGCCGAGCACCTCGGCCCACAGCTGTGCGATGCGCAGTTCGAGGCCCGGCCGCGGCGGCTCGGACGGCGCGCCCCGCGGTGCGGCGGGCGCCGGCGCGGAGTCCAGCAGCCGCTTGCGGTCGACCTTGCCGTTGGGTGTCAACGGCAGCGTCTCGACGATCCGCACCCGCGCCGGGACCATGTGCGAGGGCAGCCGTTCGGCCACCCACCGCACGAGCTCGGCCCCCTCGACGGCGGCCGGCTGCTGCGCCGGTATCACGAAGGCGATCAGCGCCCGCTCGAAGGCGTCACTGCCCGCGGCCAGCACCACGCAGGTACCCACCATCGGGTGCTCGCCCAGCACTGCCTCGATCTCGCCGAGCTCGATCCGGTGTCCGCGGATCTTGATCTGCTGGTCCGCGCGGCCGGAGAACTCGATCTCGCCGTTCGGCAGGTAGCGGCCGAGGTCGCCGGTGCGGTAGAGCGGCTCCGCCGTCTCCGGGTGGCGGATGAAGCGCTCCGCCGTCCGCTCCGGGTCGCCCAGGTAGCCCGTGGCCAGGCCGGTGCCCGCGATGTATAGCTCACCGACGACCAGTTCGGGCCGGTCGCGCAGGGCGGCGTCGAGCACGTGGAAGCGCTGGTTCGCGAGCGGAGCGCCGTACGGGATGCTGCGCCAGTGCGGTTCCACCGTCTCGATGCGGTGGTAGATCGACCAGATCGCCGCCTCCGTCGCCCCGCCCAGGCTGATCAGCTCGGTCTGGGGCACGTGGCGTTCGGCGTGGGCCGGCAGCGACAGCGGGATCCAGTCGCCCGACAGCAGCGCCAGCCTCAGGCAGGCGAGGTCGGCGGGTTCGACGTCCAGGTAGTGCATCAGCATCTGGAGCTGCGCGGGGACCGAGTTCCACAGCGTCACGCCGTGCTCGGCCACCATGGCGGCCCAGTGCGAGGGGTCGCCGCGGCGGGCGGGGTCCGGCAGCACCAGGGTGGCGCCCACGGCCGTCGGGCCGAACAGGTCGTAGACCGACAGGTCGAAGCTGAGCGCGGCCAGGCCCAGGATCCGGTCGCCGTCGCCGACGCCGAAGCGGGTGTTGATGTCGTGCACCGTATTGGCGGCGGCCTGGTGGGTGATCATCACCCCCTTGGGGACGCCGGTCGAACCCGAGGTGTGCATGACGTAGGCGAGGTCCCCGGGCGCCACCGCGGGCCCCTCGGGGATCTCGGCCACGGGGACCGGCTCCACGCCGGCCACCTCGACCGCCCGGACACCGGGCGGCGGCGTGGCGGCGGCCGCGTCGGCGACGACGGCGAACCGGGCGCCGCTGTCGGTGAGGATCCGGTCGCGGCGGATGCGGGGCTGGCCGAGGTCGACCGGTACGTACACGCCGCCCGCGAGGAGCACACCGAGCACGCCGACGGCCTGGTCGCGGCTCTTGTCGATCAGGACGCCGACGAAGTCGCCGGGACGGCACCCGGCGGCCCGCAGCTCCTCGGCCACCCGGGCGGCGCGGCCCAGCCACTGCCCGTAGGTCAGCGATCCGGACGGGTCGACCACCGCGACCCGGTCGGGGAAGGCGCGCGCGTAGGCCACGAGCGGGTCGTGGAGCAGGCCGTCGGGGACCGGGGCCTGGGTCGCGTTCACCGCGGCGCGCAGGCTCTGCTGCCGGTGCGGCAGCGGCTGGGGATCCACGGCGGCCCACGGCGCGTCGTCCTGGGCCAGCCGGTGCAGGAGCCCCTCGAAGGCGGCGAACATCTCGTCGACCAGGCCGTCGGGGAAGACCCCTTCGCGCACGTCCCAGTTGATGTCCAGGCCGCCGTACTGGTCGCCCACCTGGCAGTCGATCCACACCTGCGGCGTCTGGCTGATGCCGTACACGGGCCGCGCCTTGCGGCCCGCCGCCGACACCGCGCCGCCGCCGACCCCGATGCTGCCGGTGAAGACCACTGGCAGCGCCGCCGCCTCCCGCCCACGGCGCCGGGTGAGCTCGCGCAGCACCTCCACGCCGCTGTACAGCCGGTGATCGAGGTCGTCGAAGATCCGCTCGCCCAGGACGCGGGCCCGCTCGGCGAAGGTCGTCCGGCCCTCGGATTCGACGGTGAGCAGGCTCAGCGAGGTGAAGTCGCCGAGCAGCCGGTCCACGTGCGGGTGCAGCGGGATCCGGTTGAGCACGGGCAGCCCGATGCAGAACCGCTCGGCGCTGCTCCAGCGGCCGATCGTCTCCGCGTACGCCCCCAGCACCGCGTTGGCCGGCGTGATGCCGTGCTCGGCGGCGCGCGCCTTCAGCGACTGCCACACGCGGTCTTCCAGCGTCGTCGTCAGACGGCGGAAGAGCGGTGGCGTCGTCGCGGGGTCGTGGTCGTCGCGCAGCGGCAGCGCCGGCGCGCCGGGCAGCTCGTCGATGCGGTTCCACCAGTACGCGCGGTCGCGTTCGTACTGCGGCGTGTCGCGCAGCCGTCGTTCGGCGAGCACGTAGTCCCGGAAGGTGGCGTCCACCGGGGGCAGTTGGCAGTCCGGCTGCTGGTAGCGGCGGTCCAGCTCGGTCAGCACCTGTTGCAGGCTGAGCCAGTCCAGGGCCATGAAGTCCACCGACACGTGCAGCACGCTGCGGTCGGTGGCCAGGGTCAGGCGCAGCTCGTGCATGGGGCGCTCGCCCGCGGGGTGCACCTTGTGGGACAGCTCGTCGCGTACCTGGCCGATGGCCTTCTCGACCGTGTCGGCGGGCGCTCCGCGCAGATCGGCGGTCTCGATGCGGGTGTCGTCCAGCACGGGCAGGACGCGCTGGGTGCCGTCCTCGCAGATGACCGTCCGCAAGGTGTCGTGGCGCTGGACCAGGCCGTCCCAGGCCCGTTGCAGCCGGTCGGGGTCCAGGTCCGCCGGGTACTCGAACTCCAGGTAGATGTGGCAGGAGACGCCGCCGTAGTCGAAGGCCGAGTTTCGGCCGAACAGGTACGCCGACTGGATGTCGGTGAGCGGGAAGGGCTGCTCACGCTCCTGCGGGTGGGCCTGCCACACCGGTTCGCCGGGGCTCGCGGTGGTGTCGGCCATGACGGCCAGCAGCTCCGCCTTGCAGCGGCGCAGGTCGGCCAGACGCTGGTCGGTCATCACGCCGCGCGGAGCGCGGAACCGCAGCTGCTGGCCCTCACGCCACAGTCGGATGCCGGCGCTTCGAAACTCTTCGAGCAGGTCGTTGGCGTTCACACCGCACCCTCTTCGCATTCGTCGCCGTTGTCCCAGCCGCCGTCCGGGCCCGCACCGGCGGCGCCCACGAGCTCGTCGATCAGCACGCTCAGCCCCGCGACGGTCGGGGTCCGCATGACCTCGCGCATGGGCAGGTCGATGGCCCAGGCCCCCCGGACCTCGGCGACGAAGCGCGTCGCGAGCAGGCTGTCGCCGCCGAGCCGGAAGAAGTTCTCGTCGCGGCCCACCGAGTCCAGGCCGAGCAGCTTCGTCCACCGTTCGGCGACGAAGACCTCCGTGGCGCCCCGCGGCGGCTCGCCGACGTCTCGGGGCCGGTCGACGGACTGTTCGAGGACGGTCTGGATCTGGCGCCGGTCGACCTTGCCGTTGCTGCTCAGCGGCAGTGCGGGCAGCACGGCGAAGTGGGCGGGAACCATGTGTTCCGGCAGTTTCTGCGCCGCCCACTGGCGCAACCGCTCGCCGTCGACGCCTTGGGCCGTCGCCGGCCGGTCCGCGGTCAGCAGGACTTCGCCGGTGGTCTCGCCGCGCAGCACCCGTACCTCGCCCAGTCCGGCGTCGGCGCAGGCCCGCGCCCACCGCTCGCGGTCGTACAGCCAGGCGGAGGCCGGCCGGTCCTCTTCGAACCGGCCCGCGCGCGCCTCCAGCGGCAGGGCGGTGACCAGCGCGAGGGGCGTCGGGTGTTCGCGTTCGAGCAGGTAGAGGCGTCCGCCCGGCACGAGCAGCAGCGCCATGGCGGCCAGGGCCGCCTCGGGGTCCGGCATCCGGTGCAGGACGTTGTTCGCCACGACGGCGTCGAAGGCGTGGACGTGCTGTGCGGCGATCGCGGCGGCGCCCTGCAGTGCGGTGTGCGTCTCGTGCCCCTGCTCTCCGAGCAGCGTCTGGGCCTTGGCCAGCGCCGGCACCGAGGAGCCGAGCAGGGTGTACGCGACCGTGTCCGGGGCGAGTGCGGCGAGCAGCCTCGCCGTTCCTCGGCCGCTGACCACGTCCCACTCCGCGACGGCGGGTGGCGTGCCGTCGTCGGCGGTACGCGCCGCCCGCAGCTCGTGCGCGACGGCTGCGAGGCATTCGGCGGCGCCCGGCATCAGGTCGGCCAGGGCCTCGGGGGCCAGTACCGGATCGTCCAGCAGTGCGGTGGCGTCGGCCTCGCCGGAGACGATGGCCGTGAAGAGCGGTCCGGCCCATTCCAGCGCGGTGGCGACGGGTTCGAGGCACGTGCCGTGGGTGGCGGTGCGCGCCTGCTTGATCCAGGCCGGATCCGTGACCTCGCCCCAGCGGGGGCCGTGCGCGTACGCCGCGTCGGCGCCGCGCGTCAGTACGGAGCGCTGGGCGAGGTACTCCAGCCAGACGTCCACCACCGGACGCTGCTCGGCGCAGACGGACGCGGGGCGCGCCGCCCCGGCGCCGGACGCGATCAGCGGCGCGACGACGCCGGCCAGCAGCGCCTCCACCAGCTGGTGTTCGTGCAGGTGCGGATCGGTCCGGGTCGCGCCGTCGGACGCGGGGGGCAGGAACGCGTGCTGGTGTCCGGCCCCGTCGGTGCGCCCGGCGGGCTCCCGTACCGGGTCGGGCGCCGAGGAGCGCTCGATCACGGCGGCGACCAGTTCCCGGCGCCCTTCGGTGAACGGGACGACCACGGCCTGCGCCACCTCGGGATGCGCTTGCAGGCAGGCTTCGATCTCGCCCAGCTCGACCCGGAAGCCGTTGATCTTCACCTGGTGGTCGAGGCGGCCGAGGAATTCCAGATTGCCGTCGGGCCGGTAGCGGCCGAGGTCGCCGGTGCGGTACCAGCGCTCGCCGCCCAGGTGGGGGAAGCGGGTCGCGGTCAGCTCCGGGTCGCCCCGGTAGCCGAGGGCCACGCCGCTGCCGCCGATCCAGAGCTCGCCGGGCACCCAGTCGGGGCAGTCCCGGCCGCGGCCGTCCACCACGCGGAACTTCTGGTTCCGCAGGGGCTTGCCGTACGGGACCGAGCGCCAGCCGTCCGGCACCGCGTCGACCTCGTACGCGTTCGACCAGATGGCGGCCTCGGTGGCGCCGCCGAGTGCGATCAGACGACATCGGCCGCCGGACGCGCGGGCGAGCCGCTCGGGGAGGTCGAGCCCGATCCAGTCGCCGGACAGCAGGGCCAGACGCATCGTGGCGGGGAGCGGGGCCCCGTCGGCCGCGGTCAGCACCATGTCGAGCAGGGCCGGGACGGTGTTCCAGACGCTCACCCCGTGACGCCGGCACAGGGCCAGCCACTCGGAGGCGTCGCGCCGGCCGGACTCCGGCACCAGGACGGCGCCGCCGCCCACCGCGAGGAATCCGAAGACGTCCCACACCGAGAGGTCGAAGTCCAGCGCCGAGACCGCCAGCACCCGGTCCTCGGACCCGATGGCGAACCGCTCGTTGACGTCCTCGACGGTGTTGACCGCGGCGCGATGGCTGACCTCGACCCCCTTGGGGAGGCCCGTCGACCCGGACGTGAAGATCACGTAGGCGGTGTCGTCGGGGTCGGCGGCGACCGGTGCGCCCAGCGGCGCCGCGAGCATCGCCTCGTCGATCGTCAGGACCTCGATGCCGGCCGGGGCCGGCTGCGGGGTCCCGCGGCCGTCCAGGACCACCTGGGCGCCGCTCAGTTCGAGGATGCGGGCGCGTCGCTCGTCCGGCTGGTCCACGCCGATCGGCACGTACGCGGCGCCGGCGGCCAGGACCCCGAGCACGGCCGCGATCTGCTCGGCGCCCTTCGGGGCGGTCACGGCCACATACGAGCCGCGGCCGACCCCGCGCCGCGCCAGTGCGCCGGCGACGGCCAGCGCGCGCCGCGCCAGCTCGTCGTGGGCCATCGCCTCCTGCTCGCCCCACAGCAGGGCGGGCTGCCCGGCGCGCTCGGCGGCGCGCTCGAAGAACGCCGTGTGCAGGAGGTTCTCGGTCATCGTGCGCGTGGCGGAGTTGACCGCGTCGCGCTGGCGCCGCTGGGCGGCGGGCAGCGGCATCTGCGGCAGCGGGGTGTCCCACTCGCCGGCCAGCAGGCCGCGGACCAGGGCCTCGTAGGCCGCCATCATGTCGTCCAGCACCCCGGCCGGGAAGAGCTCCTCGACGGCGTCCCACACCAGCAGCACACCGGCGTCGCGGGTGCGGTAGACCTGGTGGTCGAGCCAGATCTGCGGGGTCTGGGAGATCATCCACGTGGCCTCGCCGAAGCGGTCCGCGAACGCGTCCGGCACCAGGGGCGCCGACAGGTCGCACGCGAAGACGACGGGCGCCGTGCGGGGCGCGTCCAGATCGGCGCGGTTGAAGTCGCGCAGCACGTCGACGCCGGAGTAGGCGGAGTTGCCGATGCCCTCGTGCATCTGCTTCTGCATCGCGCGGGCCAAGGCGGCGAAGCTGCCGCCGCCGGCCAGGTCGACCTCGACCAGGACCAGGCCCGTGAAGTCGGCGACGATGCGGTTGATCTGGGGGTGCGCGTCGAGGTCGCGGTCGAACAGCGGCAGGTTGAGCAGGAAGTGCTCGTCGCCGCTCCACCGGGCCAGCACCATGGAGAAGGCCGTGGCCAGCACCACCGAGGGCGTCAGGCCCGCCTCGCCCGCCCGGCGCTCCATGGTGCGCCACTCGTCGGCCGTGAGCCCGCAGGAGCGGCGGACGAACTTCGGTACCACGACCGCTTCGGGGTCGACGGCCAGCGGCAGCTTCGGCCCTCCCGGCAGCGACGGCAGCCTCTCCTGCCAGTACGCGCGCGCCCGTTCGCGCTCCGGGCCGCGCACCGCGTCCTGGTCCTCGATGTAGCGGCCGAAGGTGTAGGTGAGGGTGTCGAGGGCGCCGGGGTCGTCGTACAGGGCGGCCAGATCGGTGAGCAGCACGCGGATGCTGGCGAGGTCCGAAGCCAGGAGGTCGACGTTGAAGTGGAGCCGGTCCACCGCGTCGGGGAGCCGGCTCACCTGGACGTCGATGACCTCTCCCCGGTCGACGTTCAGGCGCCGGTGCGAGAGCCGCTCGCGCAGGGCCAGTGCCGCTGCCGCCGCGTCGTCACCCGCGAGCCCGCGGTGGTCGTGGACGGTCACGCCGGGCCACGACGACTGCGGCATGACCTGCTGGGTGGCGTCGTCGGCGAACGACACCCGCAGCATCGGATGCCGTGCGATCAGGGCCCGCACGGCCGTCTCCAGACGCTGCGGGTCCACCTGCCGCGCGTCGAATTCCAGGTAGGCGTGGCAGCTGACGCCGCCGAGCGGCTCGTCGTCCGCCCGGCCGATCAGATAGGCCTGCTGAACGGGGGTGAGCGGGAAGGGCCGGTCCGCCCGGTCGTCCTGGTCCGCCTGCGCCGCCTGCTCCGGCGCGGGGGTCCGCGGCTGCGGCAGCGCGACGGCCTCGGCGCCGGCGCCCGCGTCGTCGCCTGGGGTGAGCAGGCCGAACCATGCCTCCAGCCGCGGGTCGTCGGACAACTGCGCGAACGTGACCTCGGAACCGGCGCGGCTGAGTCGATTCGCCAGTCGCATCATCTCCAGCGACTGCAAGCCGAGTTCGAAGAGGTTGCTGTCGTCGTCCGCCGTGGTCAACTCGATGCCGAGCAGGTCGGACACCACACGGCGCAGCGCGTCCGCGTCCATCCCGGCGTGCGTGGCGACGGGACTTCCCGCGCCGCGGTCAACATTCTCCGATGACATTTCCAAGCTCCCTTGCACGCTATCGACTCCGTAGCGTCGTCTTCCAAGCCATGGGTCGGGCAGTGACGCGACAGGTCATGAGGCCGACGACGACGTCAGTCCTGCTCGGCCTGCTCCGCGACCTGCTCCATGACCTGCGCCAGATCGGCCAGGCTCTGTGCCTCGAACATCGATCGCATCGGCACGGCCAGCCCCAGTTCCTTGCGGATCCGGCTGACCAACTGCGCGGCGAGCACCGAGTGGCCGCCCAGATCGAAGAAGTTGTCCTGCGGAGCCGCTGCGCCGATCTTCAGCGTCTCCTTCACCATGCGGCACAGGATCTGCTCGTAGGAGGTCGCGTCGCCCGCGCCACCGGCGTCGTCCGCGGCCGCCGCGTCGGCCGCCGCCGCGTCGGGGGCCTCGGCGGTGGCGCGCCGGGCCCGCTCGGCGAGCGCCTTGCGGTCGACCTTGCCGTTCAGCAGCGTCGGGAAGCGCTCCAGCAGGACGATGCTCGACGGAACCATGTGCTCGGGCAGGGCGCGGCGGGCGTACTCGCGCAGTTCCGCCTCGGAGACGGCGTGCCGCGCCGAGGTCTTGACGTAGGCGACGATGTGCTCGGTGGAGACGTCCTCACCGCCCACGGCCGCGACGACGATCTCCACGGCGGGGTGGGTCTCCAGCCGCGTCTCGATCTCCCCGAGCTCGATGCGGAAGCCCCGGACCTTCACCTGGTTGTCGATCCGGCCGGTGAAGTAGAGCGCGCCGTCGGGCTCGTGCCGGCCCCGGTCGCCCGAGCGGTACATCCTGCTCCCGGGCGGTCCGTACGGATCGGCGACGAACCGGCTCGCGGTGAGGCCCGGACGGTTGAGGTATCCGCGGGCCACTCCGGTTCCGGCCAGGAACAGCTCGCCCTCCCGGCCGTCGCGGAGGTCACGCAGGTTCTCGTCGAGGACGTACACCGCGCCGCCGTCCCACGGCGTCCCGATGGTCACCTCTTCCTGGACGCCCTCGATCGGTCCGCCGATCGACGCGCCGACGGTCACCTCGGTGGGGCCGTAGGCGTTGAACAGGCTCCGGCCCTTGGACCACTCCTCGGCCAGGGAACCGGTGCAGACGTCGCCGGTGGAGGTGATCGTGCCGCCGAGCAGCAGGCCCTCGCTCTCGGTGATGCCGAGGGCCACGGGGGGCAGGACCGCGTGGTTCACGTCGTACTTCAGGAGGGTCTCGCGCAGCGACTCGCCCGGCAGCAGGGCGTGCTGCTCGGCCATCACGAGCGTCGCACCGTGCAGGAGCGCCAGGGTGAAGTCCCAGAACCAGGCGTCGAAGCTGAAGGAGGCCCATTGCAGGACGCGGTCGCCGGGACCGACCCCGTACAGCTTCGCCTGGGTCGAGACCAGATCCGCCACGCCGGCGTGGCTGACCGCGACCCCCTTGGGGACTCCGGTCGAACCGGAGGTGTAGATCACGTACATCAGATGGGCCGGGGTGAGCGGCGCCAGACGCTCGTCGGCGGCGATGTCGTCGCCGCGCTCCTGCGCGTACGAGGCGACGAAGGAGGAGTCGTCGAGCACGAACTCGGGGACGTCCAGGCCGGGTGAGGCGACGTCTGCCGTGCGCAGCAGCAGCAACGGCCGGGCGTCCACGATCATGTGCGCGAGGCGCTCGGCCGGATAGCTCGGGTCCAGCGGCAGGTACGCGCCGCCCGCCTTCAGCACGGCGAGCACCGCGACGATCAGCTGTGACGACCGGGGCACCGCGACCGCGACCAGCGAGTCCGGCCCGACGCCGGCGGCGATCAGCCGTCGGGCGAGGCGGTTCGCGCTCGCGTTCAACTCGGAATAGTCAACGACGGTCTCCTGGAAGACGACCGCGGGGGCATCTCCCGACGTGGCAACCACGGACTCGAATACGTCCGAAACAGTGTTCAACTCCGCTCCGCCTCCGACACAGAGTTCCAGCATGAATAGGGCGCGATATTGTTCGCGAGTACGGCAACCCGCCGCGTTCTTCCCGAGTCTCATATATCGGCGTCACCGGTCGTGCGCCTGGCCGGCCCACCGGGAGAGCAGACGCAACGGGCAACAGTCGTCGACGATGACACGCGGCTCCGGCGGCCCACCGGGCCGTGAAAGAACTCTTTCTCCGAAAGCTCATGGGCCCGCCGATCACTCCATGATGTGCCAGGGCCTGGCAACGCTGCTCCACTGACCGACCGGTTCGGCGCAGCCGTCGTACGGATGCCCCCGGTCACGGGCCGTCGGGGGCGACTCCGCGAGTCCGGCCGTCGCCTTCTTGCGCAGCACCTTCCGCGCCGACCGTAGGGGCGCGCCATACGCTCGAGTTCGTCACGGAGAGAGGGAATCAAAGTGACCGACGAACTGAAGTATCAGAACTACCTCGAACTTGATACTTTGCTGTCCCTCCAGAATCCTCGCTCTGCCGGATCCGCGGCCATGAAGTCCACTGTGCTGTCAGAGCAGTTCTTCATCATTGCGCACCAGGCGAGCGAACTGTGGCTCACGCAGATCATCGCCGATTTGGAAGCGGCCATCGATACCTTCACGACCACGGACGACACGTCCAACGCGGAATGGATCGTCGATCTCCTGCAGCGCGCCGGGGAACTCATGCGCCTGCTGAGCACTCAGCTGACCGCCCTCGACCGGCTGCCCCTGCGCGACTTCGCCATGTTCCGGCAGTACCTCGGAACGGCGAGCGGTGCGCAGTCGAAGCAGTTCCACCGGCTGGCGCACCTCATCGGCAACGCCGAGCAGGACGGTCCCCTGTACGAGTCGTTCGTCGCATGGGTGGCCAGGTCGGGGCACATCATTTCCGACCTGGCCCGGCGGGGCATCGAGGCTGACGTCTATTACCGGATCATCGAAGCCCTGCTCGACGTCGGCAACGGCTACTGGCGCTGGCAGGTCAGTCACATCAGCCTGATCACGCGGGTGATGGGCAACCATGCCGGAACGGGCGGCACGACGGGAGCCAACTACCTGATCAGCCACTGCACCCTGCCGTTCGCGGAGCTGCGTGATCTGCGCAGTCAGGCGCACATCGGTCTCAGCGTCGCGACGTCGTGACCGTCGCCGGCCGATCGCCCCTGTGCTGAGTCGTTGATTCGCCGGCGGTCCGGCACGGGTCGGTGGCGCGATCGTCTGCCCGACCGCCCGACCGCCCGGCCCGACTGCCGACGAATCAACCCGGGTCGACCCGGGCTCTCGATGGGCTCTAGATGGGCTCCAGGACGAAACCGCGTCCCCAGACGTTGCGTACCGCGAGGCCGACGAGCTGCAGACGCCGGCGCAGCCGCATCACATGAAGGTCCAGGGCATTACTGGACGAGCTGGAACCGGAATGTTCGAGGATCTCGCGTAATTCAGTCCGGTAGATTATCTCGCCGTATTGCGCCACCAGCGGAGCGAGCATTTCGCATTGTGTCAACGACAGCGTGACGGACGAGTCCTTGAAGTAGAGGATCCCTGCCGGGTCCAGCACAGGCTTCGACTTGAGAACGGCCCGATCGGCCAGCTGGCGCAGTCGGGCCTGGAGGTCTTCCTGGACAATGGGCGGGCGCACCCAGTCCTCGTGGAGGCTCAGATGCTCCGGCGGTGAAGCGCCGTGCTCGACCACCAGAAGACAAAGATGCCCCCGCACCTTACATTGCTCGCGGATATTGCTTTCCGCAGGCCAGCGAACAAATTTGACCCGGTCCTTCACATCTACCTTCACAGGTATCCCCCGCTTCGTTGACATCGAGAATGACGACTCTCAATCGCAGCGCTTTCCAGCCGGTCGGCCATCGAAGTGCCATTCGATCAGCACGTCGTCAGGTCATGCCGACGTGCCGCCGTGGGCGGCCATCGCCTCCCGCAGGCTCTTCGGCCGCATGTCCGACCAGGTGTTTTCGATGTAGTCGATGGTCTTCGCCCGGTCCGCGGGTCCGTATACGACGTGCCAGCCGTCGGGAACGGCGATATCGTGCGGCCAGAGCGAATACTGCTCTTCATCATTGCGCAGTGCCAGATAGTCTCGGCTGTCGTCCTCGAATGCATTAGGCATGCGTCGATCCCCTCATCGAGCAGAATTTTCTGATACCTTCTGATAATGAAAAGCAGTCATGGTGGAAACTTTCCGGCCACCACGGTCCGCTTCATTCCGCATAACCGCGAATAATCCTCCAGTTGCCTCTGCCTCGGCCCCTGGAAGCGATATCGACATTAGCAGTCAGACGTCACACCAAACAGATTCACTCCACATCCGTGCCCGTGCGTTTTGCATATTGACAGGGCTCCTGTGACCTCTTCCAGGAGCCGGGCGGCGCCCCCGCCGCGCGTCACCGTCCCGTCCGCACGCGGCGCCGAGGGCGGCTACGGCGCTCCCCGTGGTGCGGGGCCGGCCGACGCGCCGGCCCCGGCGGGGCGCGCGCCACCCGGGCCGGACGCGCGCCCCGCCCGGGCCCGAGCGGAGCCGGAAAGGAACGGGCAAGAGTCCCGGCAGCCGGCGGGGTGGACCTGTCACCATCGCACAATGAGTCAGTCCGATCTCGATCTTCGTTCCCTGGATCTCACGGATCCGGCCACTTTCATTGAGAACGACGTCCACGAGTTCTGGCGTGGAGTCCGTGCCGAACGACCCGTCTACTGGCACGAACCCACTGACCGAAACCCCGGATTCTGGGTGGTGTCCCGATATGCCGACATCCAGTCGTTGTTCCACAACGCAGCCCTGACGTCCGTCAGGGGCAACGTCCTCGATGTCGTGCTGCGCGGCGACGACTCCGCCGGCGGGAGCATGCTGGCGGTCACCGACGGCCCGCGCCACCGGCGCCTGCGCAATGTCCTGTTCAGCGCGTTCACGCCCCGGGTCCTCGGCGAGGTCGTCGAGAAGGTCCAGCAGCGCACGACCGAGCTGGTGTCGACGGTGGTCGGGCTGGACTCCTTCGACTTCGCCGCCGAGGTCGCCGAGCAGATTCCCATGAACACGATCTGCGATCTCCTGTCCATTCCGCTCGCGGACCGCAAGAACCTGCTCCAGTGGAACAAGATGGCGCTGTCGTCAGGCCATGCGGACGGCAGCGAGCTCGACGCGCTCAGCGCCCGCAACGAAATCGTGCTCTATTTCATGGAGTTGGCGCAGGAGCGGCGGGACAATCCCGGCAGCGACGTCATCAGCATGCTGGCGACCGCGGAGGTCGAGGACCGTCCGCTCACCCTCGAAGAACTCGCCGTCAACTGCTACAGCCTCATTCTCGGCGGCGACGAGACGTCCCGCATATCGGCGATCTGCGCGGTGCTCGCCCTGATCGAGAACCCCGATCAGTGGCGCGCGCTGCAAACGGGCGAGGCCTCGTTCGAGTCGGCGGCCGAGGAGATCATCCGCTGGTCGACACCGGGGATCCACCTGGCCCGTACCGCCGTGGAGGACCTCGAACTCCACGGAGAGACGATACGCAAGGGCGACATCGTCACGCTGTGGAACATCTCGGCGAACAACGACGAGTCGGTCTTCGACGCACCACGCCGGTTCAACGTGTCCCGTTCGCCCAACAAGCACCTCTCGTTCGGCCACGGCCCCCACTACTGCCTCGGCGCGTTCCTCGGCCGGGCGGAGCTACGGGCGCTGCTGAGCGCCCTGGTGGACCACGTCGGACGGATGGAGCTGCGCGGGACGCCCCGCCCCATCTACTCGAACTTCCTCACCGGTTACGAAAGCCTGCCGGTCCACTTCGAACGCCGCTGACACGACTGCCCGGGGAAACACCGAGGGGGCAGTGACCGGACCGGTCACTGCCCCCTCGGTGTTTCCCCCTGAAGCTCTACGCCTTCGACGGCACCTGGGGCTGCCCGTGCGAGGCCTTCAGCGCCTTCTTGTCGATCTTGCCCACCGGTGTGCGGGGCAGGTCGGACACGACGATCAGCTCGTCCGGCAGCTTGTAGGACGCCAGCCCCCGGCCTCGGATGTGGTCCCTGAGCGTGCGCAGCGACAGCGGCGCCACCGCGTTCCGGCCCGCGCCCGCACCCGCGTCCGCGTCACTGGCGAGGACGACGAACACGATGAGGCGCTCGTCGAGTTCGTCGTCCGGGATGCCGACCACCGCGGTGTCCAGGACCAGGGGGTGGGTCAGCACGTGGCCCTCCACCTCCTCCGCCGAGACCTTCTCCCCCAGGTGGTGGATGATGTCCTTCAGCCGGCCCTCGATGATGACGTTGCCGTCGTCGGTCATCCGGGCCAGGTCGCCGCTGCGGTAGAAGCCGTCGTCGGTGAAGGACCGGCGGTTGTGCTCCGGGGCGGCGAAGTACCCGCGGATCGTGTACGGACCACGGGTGAGCAGCTCACCGGTTTCCCCGGTGGCGACCTCCTTGCCGTCCTCGTCGACGATCTTGACCTCGTCGTCCGGGGAGACCGGCCTGCCTTCCGTACCGAAGACGACCTCCGGCGGATCGTCGAGGCGCGTGTGGGTGATCAGCCCTTCCCCGATGCCGTACACGTTCAGGATGCGGCAGCCCAGGCTCGCGCTCACCCGCTCCGCGGCGGCGGGCCCGAACTTCGAGCTCCCCACCTGGATGGTCATGCGGCTCATGTCGACCGGGGTGGTGCGCGCCGCGTCCGCCCACAGCAGGGCCAGTGCGGGGACCAGGGTCGTGAGGGTGACGCCCTCCCGCTCGATCAGCGGGAACACGTGGTCGGGGCTGGGATTGGCGGCCAGCACGGCCTTGCCGCCGAGGAGCAGCGCACCCAGCGCCCCCGGGCAGCCGAGTGCGGCGTTGTGCGGCACGGGGTTGGCCGCGAGATAGACGCCGCTGTCGTCGAATTCCACGACCTCGGCGCACGCGAAGATGTTGTACGCGTAGTCGTCGTGGGTCCGCGGGATCAGCTTGGGCACCCCGGTGGTTCCGCCCGACAGCAGCAGCAGCGCCACCTCGGAGGAGTCGACCGGCGGCAGTTCCCGTACGGCGGAGCCGGCGAGCTCGGACAGCGGCGTGAACTCCTGCGCGTCCCCCGCGATCACGACGTGCCGCAGGTTCGGGGCGTCGCGGCGGACCTCGCGGGCGAGGTTGCGGTAGTCGAAGCCCTGGAAGCGGTCCTGACCGACGTAGGCCACCGCGTCCGAGGAGCGCGCCAGGTGGAGGATCTCGTCGCGGCGGTGACCGGGCAGCGCCATGACGGGGATCACACCGATGCTCAGCATGGCGACGACGGTCGTCAGGAACTCGATCCTGTTCGGCAGGTGCACCACCACCCGGTCACGAGGGGCGATGCCGATCTCCAGCAGGCCCGACGCGATGCGGTCGGCTTGGTCGACCAACTCCTCGTAGGTGATTCGGCTTGTCGCGTCCACGGCGGCTATCTTGTCCGGGTGGCGTCCGGCGCTGTCGGCGATCAGCTGCCGCAGCGAGACGCCGCGCCAGTAGCCGGCACGGCGGTAGCGATCGGCGAAGCCGGTTGGCCAGGGCACGAACCCGTCCAGCATGTGTCCTCCTAGGTTGCGACGCCTTCAGGTTCGGGCACGGGGCCCGGGGGCCGCTGGCGGCCCGACAGAGCTTTGACAGATTGCCCCGGGCGGGCCGACGGTTTCGGTGAAGCTCGGTGGCGTGAATCGCTTACGAACGCGTGACCGAGGCTGGTTGCGGGCCCTGACCAGTGTGGAGGGCCCGGCTGACCGATGGGTCTGCTTTCCGCATTCCGGGGGTTCGGCGGGCACCTATCGCGCCTGGTCGTCAGCGATGCCCGCGAACGCGCAGCTGCTCGCTGTGCAGTACCCGGGGCACGCCGACCGGATGTCCGAAGCGCCCGCGGGCAGCGTGGCCGAGATCGCATCGCGCGTCGCCGAGGAACTGATGCGGCTGGAGCCGGCCCCCTGCGCCCTGTTCGGGCACAGCCTGGGCGCCCTGGTCGCGTACGAGACCGCGCGCGTGCTCCAGGAGAACGGCAGGCCGCCGCGCTGCCTGTTCGTGTCGGGCGCCCCGGCGCCGTGGCACGCCGGAGGCGGGACCACCCACCGGGCCGGCGATGACGAGCTGTGGAACGCCCTGCGGGATCTCGGCGGGATCGATCCCGGCATCGCGGACGACCCCGAACTGCGGGATCTGCTGCTGCCGGTCCTCCGGTCGGACATCACGCTCAACGAGACCTACCGGCCCGCGCCGGACCCCGAGCCGCTGCACTGCGAGGTCCGCTGCTACTACAACACCGAGGATCCGCTGGTGGACGGAGCGCAGCTCGACGCCTGGGCCGGGGTGGGAGACGGCCGCTTCAGCATGCGGTCCTGGCCGGGCGGGCACTTCCGGCTCCTGTCGGACCCGGCCGAGCTGATCGGTGACATCGCCGAGGTCCTGGCCCAGAGCGGGGCCGTGCGATGACGCTTGACGGAAAGTCGGTCGTGGTCACCGGAGCGGCCACCGGCATCGGCCGCGGGATCACCGAGTCCCTGCTGAAGTCGGGCGCCCTCGTGACGGCCGTCGGACGCCGCGAGGAGCCGCTGCGGGAACTGGCCGACCTCTACGGGGACGCCGTGGCAGTGGTGGCCCAGGACGTCGGCGCGCCCGGCGCGGCCGAGCGGATCGTCGCGGCGGCCACCGACGGCTTCGGCCGGCTCGACGCCGTCGTCAACAACGCGGGGCTGGCCCGGTTCGGCCGGCTCGACGAGATCGACCCCGCGCTGTTCGACGCGATGTTCGCCGTCAACGTCCGTGCGCCGGCCGAGCTGATCCGGTGCGCGCTGCCGCAGCTGCGCGCCCACCGCGGCAGCGCGGTCAACATCTCGTCGGTCGGCGGTGTGCTGTCCATGCCGGGGCGCGCCTTCTACGGTGCGACCAAGGCGGCCGTCAACAGCCTGACCCGCTCGCTGGCGAGGGAGCTGGCACCGGACGTACGGGTGAACGCGATCATGCCCGGCCCGGTGGACACCCCGATGTGGAACGAGACCGGCCTGGACGGGGCGGGCACCGATCAGCTCCGCGTCGATCTGCTGTCGTCGACCCCGATGGGCCGCTTCGGCGACGAGAGCGAAATCGGCCGCTGGGTGTGCATGCTGCTGGACCCCGAATCGTCGGGCTGGGTCACCGGAGCGCTGATCCCCGTCGACGGCGGACGCACCGCGTAGAACTCTTTCGATTGTTGACAACACTTGACGACACCCTAAAGAACAAAGGTGGTACCAGCGTGAGTCCAGACATCTTGTCCGTCGCCGGATCCATTCCCTCCTCGTGTCTGCACCGCATTTTCCGGGCAGCGGAGAAGCGGGAGGAGGAGACCGGCGTCGAGGTGGTCAAGCTGCACGTCGGTGACCCTTATTTCAACCCGGCCGACAACGTCGCCGATGCGTTCGTCGACGCCGTGCGGCGGGGTGACATCAAATACACCGGTGTGGAAGGCCTGCCCGAGCTGCGTGCGGCCGTGGTGGACAAGCTCCGTACGGACAACGACGTGGACAGCGCCGTGTCCCGGCTGCTGATCTCCCCCGGTTCGTGCCAGGGTCTGGCCGCCCTGCTGCAGTCGCTGGCCGAGCCCGGCGCCGAGATCCTCCTGCCCGAACTGCACTGGCCGGTCCACCTCCAGCAGAGTCTGATCGCGGGTTTCCGGCCGGTGCTGTACCCGCTCGGCAAGGACTTCCGGCCCGACCCCGAGGCGATCGCGGCCGCCGCGACGCCCCGTACGCGGGTGCTGCTGATCAACTCGCCCGCCAACCCGACCGGTGTCGTCCTGGACCGCGAGGAGCTCGGCGCCCTGGTGGATCTGGCCCGCTCCCGTGGCTGGCAGGTCATCAGCGACGAGGCGTACGAGCACTTCCTCTACGAGCGCGAGCACATCTCGACCGCTTCGCTCGAACGTGACCTCCCGGTGGCCGAGCGCATCGTCCACAGCGTCTTCAGCTTCTCCAAGAGCTTCGCGATGACCGGCTACCGGCTGGGCTACGTGGCCCTGGCCAACGAGCGGGCCGCCGACGTCATGAAGGTCGCCCAGGAAGCCAACATCATCGGCACCTCGACCCCGGTGCAGTACGCGGGCATCGCCGCGCTGGACAGCCGGGCCGAAGCGGCGGAGATCAACCGCAAGCTGGTCCAGCACAACCGCGACGTCGTGCTGTCTCCGCTGGTCCAGGCCGGGCTGCTGCGCGAACTGCCCGCCGGCGGCTGGTACGCGATGCTCGACGTGAGCCGGACCGGACTGGACGCCGAGACCTTCGCGACCCGGCTGCTGGAGAGCAAGGGCGTCGCGGTCGTCCCGGGCAACGGCTTCGCCATGCGTCCCGACGTCGACGACCAGGGCCGGATCCGCTCGCACGACTACGCGCCCTGGGCGCAGCACCTCGTCCGGATCGCCTTCTGCGTGGACCCGGGGTCCCTGGAGACCGGGGTGCGCCTGCTCCTGGAGTTCGTCGAGGAGTGCGGCGACGGCGGCCTCGAATCGGCCGGATAGGCCGGGGACCACGCGTGCGCAGTGCGGTAACCAGGACGGTTGAAGTCGGGTCGGCTCGAAAGAAGTGAGGAAATAATGGCCAAGAGTGTTGTCATCGTCGGCGGCGGGACCTCCGGCTGGATGACCGCGTCGTATTTGAAGGCGACGTTCGGTGATCGACTCGCGGTAACGCTGGTCGAATCGAAGAACGTGCCCACGATCGGTGTCGGAGAAGCGTCCTTCAGCACGATCCGGCACTTCTTCTCCTATCTCGGACTCGCGGAGACCGACTGGATGCCGGAGTGTCACGGCACCTACAAACTGGCGATCCGCTACGACAACTGGCGGGCCAAGGGCCATCACTTCTATCATCCCTTCGAGCGGCCGCGCGTCGTGGAGGGCGTGTCCCTCGCCGACTGGTGGCTGCACAAGCGGCCGAGCGCGGACTACGACAAGGACTGCTCGGTCATCGCCGCGCTCTGCGACGCCAAGCGCGCGCCCCGCCAGCTCGGGGGCAGCCTGCTGGCGCTCGACGCCGGCGAGCACGAGGCGGCGCACGCCGCCCGGTCCACGATGGCCGAGCAGACCACCCAGTTCCCCTACGCGTACCAGTTCGACGCGACGCTGCTGGCCAAGCTCCTCACCCGCTACAGCACCGACCGCGGCGCCACGCACGTACTGGACGACGTGGTCGAGACGGCGGTGGACGAGCGCGGCTACATCACGCACGTGCGCACCAAGGAACACGGCGACCTCACGGGCGACCTCTTCATCGACTGCACCGGGTTCCGCGGCATGCTGCTCAACAAGACCCTCGACGTGCCCTTCCTCTCCTATCAGGACACCCTGCCGAACGACAGCGCGGTCGCCCTGCGCGTTCCCATGGAGATGGCCGAGCAGGGGATGGGGCCGTACACGCGGGCCTCCGCGCAGGAGGCCGGCTGGATCTGGACGATCCCGCTGGTCGGCCGGGTCGGCACGGGCTACGTCTACGCCAGCGACTACTGCAGCCCGGACGAGGCCGAGCGCACGCTGCGCGAGTTCGTGGGCCCCGCCGCCGACGACCTGACCGCCAACCACATCCGCATGCGCATCGGCCGCAGCGAGAACTCCTGGGTGAACAACTGCGTGGCCATCGGCCTCTCCAGCGGGTTCGTCGAGCCGCTGGAGTCGACCGGGCTCTTCTTCATCCAGAACGCCGTCGAACAGCTGGTGAAGCACTTCCCCGGCGGCCGGGACGACGACCAGCTGCGCAAGTCGTACAACCGCCAGGTGGCCAACGTCATGGACGGCGTGCGGGAGTTCCTCGTCCTGCACTACGTCGCCGCCAAGCGCAACGACAACCAGTACTGGCAGGACGCCAAGACCCGCAAGATCCCGGACGGGCTGGCCGAGCGCCTGGAGCAGTGGAAGGTGAAGCTGCCCGACGCGGACACGATCTTCCCGTACTACCACGGGTTCGAGCCCTATTCGTACACCGCGATGATCCTGGGCCTCGGTGGCCTCGACGTACGGTCGCTGCCCGGCCTGGCGCTGATGGACGACGTCGCCGCCACCAAGGAACTGCGCACGGTCCGCGACCAGGCCGCATCACTGGTCGAAGGGCTTCCCAGCCACTGGGACTACCTGTCCCACGTCCACAAGCTGAAGGGGATGCGTTCCTGATCAGCTGTGCCGCCAAGCGAGGAGGTAGCGAACCATGCCGGATCCGGTAACGGGCACGGTGGCGCGAGCACTGGTCGACCCGGTGAAGTTCCGCTCCCTCATGACGACGCATCCGGCCGGGGTCGCCATCGTGACGACGACCGCGCGGGACGGCGAGCCGTGGGGGATGACCTGCTCGTCGATGTGCAGCGTCGCACTACAGCCGCCGACCCTGCTGGTGTGCCTGCGCGCCGAGAGCCCGACCCTGGCGGCGCTGCTCCAGGTGTCGGCGTTCTCGGTCAACTTGCTGCACGACCGGGCCGTGCCGGCGGCGAACCTCTTCGCCTCCGGTGCGGCGGACCGGTTCGAGAAGGTCAAATGGGTCCCGGAACCGGAATTCGGGCTGCCCCATCTGCTCGAAGACGCCCACACGATCGCCGACTGCCGCGTCAGCCGGACGCTGCCCGTCGGAGATCACCTCGTGGTCTTCGGGGAGGTGCTCCAGGTGGAGACGCAGTCGAACCAGCCGCCCAGTCCGCTGCTGTACGGCATGCGGCAGTACGGGTCGCTGAAGGTGTCCCGTCCTGACGCCTGACGGCACCGACCCGAGGCCCCTGTGCGTCGACTTCCGGTCCCTCACCGGTCGTCGGCGGACGGGGGCCTCTTCTTCCCGGACCAACCGCACCGCGCATTGGAGCTGACGATGAGTGGCCATCCCTTGAGCACCGAGGCCGGCGGAGGCGTGCGGCCGGCCGGCCCGACGGGCCCGAAGACCCGCCCGGCCGGCCCGACCGTCTCGGCCGGCCCGAAGGCGAGGATCGCCGACTGCCCGCTGGCCCGCACGGTCACGGCCATCGGCCCCTGGTGGACCCTGGAGATCCTGCACGAGGTCTTCGACGGCCACACCACCTTCGAGGCGATCCGCCGGAACCTGGAGACACCCGCCGACGTACTGGCGGACCGCCTGGCCGACCTGACGGCGAGGGACCTCCTCGAAGCCGGGGACGGCGAGGCCGCGGACGCCGGCGGGCCGGACTACCGGCTCACCGAGCGCGGCCGGGCCCTGCGCCCGCTCATCCTGGTCATGGCGGCATGGGGAAATCACCGGCTGGCCCCGGAGGAGCGCAGTCTCGTCCTGGTCAACGCCGAGACCGGCGTGGCGGTGGACCCCGTCGTGGTCGACCGGCTGACCGGCCGGCGGATCGACACCCCCGAGTACGTCTTCGCCCAGGGCCCCCGCGCGAGCGAGAAGATCGCCGCCCGCTACCCGAAGATCCCGCAGGGCCGCTGACCGCACGGGCGACGGCCGAGCCGCTGCGCGTGCGTGCGCCGTCGCGGGCCGGGCCGTCGCTCTTTTCGCTCCCGTCCGTGCATGCGTGCGTGCGTGCGGCTCAGCGCAGGGACACGAACTTGGCCGTGCTCGGCACTCCCTTCTCGTCCAGCAGGAAGAGCATGTAGTGGCCGGGCGGGGCGTCGTTGGCCGAGGGCGGGGCCTGGAGCGCGATCGTGTTGCCGTGGCGGTGGACGATGCGCAGTTCCAGGTGGCGCTGACTGGTGTTGACCGCGTGGGTCGCGGTGGTCGGCGCCAGCAGGACCGCCTTCTTGACCTGCCCCGGGGTCGAAGTCGACACCTGGAAACGGGAGTCGAAGCCGATGGGCTCGCTCGGCACCTGGTCGAGCTTGGGCCGGGAGCCCTGGTGGAGGTAGGCGGGCTCGAAGATCTCGATGCTGCCGTTCATGTCGTCGTCGATCTTCGGGTCGTTGGCGAGCTGCTGGAGTTCGTCGCCGGTGACCATGATCCGCCCGTCGGGCAGGACGACCGCGTTGGCGTGGTAGCCGCGCGGCAGCCGCTGTACGGGGCCGAGCCGCCACTCCCCGAGCGCGTTGCGGGTCTCGATCTGCCGGTACTTGAGATCGGCCTTGGGGTTGTAGTCGCCGTTCCCGTAGTCCCGGACGCCATGGGCGCCGTTGACCGTCAGCAGGCTCGCGTCCGGCAGGAGCAGGGTGTTGTCCTGGGTCCGGCCGAAGGCGCGCGGCTGCTTCTTCTCCCACACCCCGTCCGCCAGCTGGTAGGTGTTGGGGTCGTCGCGGTCACCGCCCAGGATCAGGACGGAGTCGGGGCCGCGGAAGCCGGCGGGTAGCGCGACCGCCGAGCCGTAGCCTCGGTGGACGCCGTCCGGGCGGGCGGGAAGGTCCGTACGCGTCTCCGCGACCGGGTCGAAGGCCCACTGCCGGGCGGCGTGGCGGCCCAGGCCGTACACCTTGCCGTCGCGCAGGGTGAACAGGTGCGGGTAGTCGCTGTCCTCGCCGAACGGGGCGTCCACGCGCAGGGTGTCGGTGGGAACGTCCCGCGGGATCAGCGTCTTCTCGAAGGGCACCGGGTGGCTCTTGGCGGGGAAGCGCTCGACGACCGAGGTGGAGGTGCCCCAGCCCTTGTCGGTGTGCCCGGACATGATGAGCAGGCGCCCGTCGGGGGCGGTGGCGACGGTCGGGTACCAGCGGCCCACCGCCATGTCCTGGTTGACGGCCCAGGACTCGGTCCACGGGTCGAAGACGAGGGACAGCTTCGCCCCGGCGCCGCCGCCGTAGCCGAGGTTGCCGCCGAAGACGCCGAGCATGCCGTTGGGCAGGAAGGCGTGGCCGGCGCAGAAGAAGGGGGCCGGGCGCTTCACCTCCGTACCGTCCGGCACGACCAGCTCGGGCGGGGTCACCTTCTTGAACGCCTCGGGGCCGGTCCCCCTCGCCGGGTCCCAGAGGAAGGCGCGGCCGGCGTTCTCGTGCCCGAGCGTGTTGGTCGGCGCGGGCTCCTCCGTGGGGTCGGTCTCGACCCGTTCGAAGGAGAACATCAGCACCTTGCCCGTGGGCAGCATGGCGATGTGGGCGGCGAAGTCGGGCGAGGGGAAGTACTCCGCGAACTGCCCGTACGCCTTGGGGTGGAACTTCGAGTTCGCCAGCTCCTGGGACCGGGTCAGCTCGTTCAGGCTCTCGATCCGCGCCAGCTGGGAGTACCCGCCCAGGGCCTGGGCCGCGGCGCGGATCTCGGCATGCTCCTGCGCATGCCCAGCCCCCAGCGCCGCGGCTTCGTCGGGGTGGCTCTCGCCGTCGTGGGCCGCGACCGGAACCGCGGAGACGAAGAGGGCGGCGGCCGTGAGCACGGAGAGCGACGCCGCGACGCTCTTCGAGCGGTGCCTGCGTGACATGTGACTCCTCACCCGTGGGCACTGCGGACAGGCGAAGGGCCTGCCGTGGGTGATCGGTCACCCACAGCGACAGATGTATGACGTTATGCATCCACCCCGCGCGCCGAAGCGGGCCCCGCGAGGCAGGGCCGTCGGTGTCACGGCCCGGCCCCCACCCGCCGGTCAGGGCTTGGCGGGTCCGCGGTAGGGCAGTGTCTGGCTGTAGACGACGCTGGTGGTCGTACTGCCGAAGGCGGCCAGTTCGTCCACCAGTGTCTCCAGGTGCTCCATGGAGGTCGCGGCCACCTTCAGGGTGTAGCAGTCGTCACCCGTCGTGCGCAGGCACTCCAGGATCTCCCTCCGCTCGGCGAGCAACCGGCGCAAGGGCTGGTGGCGGCTGCCGGGGTATTTCAGGCGGATGACGGCGAGCAGGTGGTAGCCGACCCTGGTGAGGTCGACGGCGGCGTGGTAGCCGGTGATGACGCCCAGGGACTCCAGGTTCCGTACCCGTTCCGTGGTGGCCGACGAGCTGAGGTTCACGCGTCGCCCCAACTCGCTGAGCGATATGCGCGCCTCCTGCTGCAACTGCCCGATGATCGCCCAGTCGGTGTCGTCGAGATTCACGGTCATGTCGCGAATCTACCGGCAGAACAACGGCGGATCGCCGTGATCACCGGGAAGGAAGGGTTCTGGTGGGTGTGATCGCCGGGCTAGCCTCGGAGCATGCAACTTGGCGTCAACGTACCGAACTTCGGGCCGGGCACTGATCCCGGCGTGCTGCGTGAATGGGCGCGGATCACCGAAGGGCTCGGCTTCGGCCTGCTCATGGTCTCCGACCACGTGGCGGTCACCCCCGATGTGGCCGAGCGGTACCCGGAGCCGTTCTACGAACCGTTCACGACGCTGTCGTGGCTGGCCGGGCTCACCACTCGCATACGGCTGGGCACCACCGTGCTCGTCGCGCCCTACCGTCATCCGCTTCTGGTGGCCCGGATGGCCACCAATCTCAGCCGGCTCAGCGGTGACCGGTTCGTCCTCGGCGTGGGCGTCGGCTGGGCCCGTCAGGAGTTCGAGGCACTCGGCGTGCCGTTCACCGCGCGCGGCCGGCTGACGGACGAGTGCCTGCGCGTCCTACGGGAGTCACGGCACGCGGAGACCGGCACCGGCACCGCCACCTCGCGCATACCGCGCATCCCCGTGTGGGTCGGCGGCCACAGTGAGGCGGCGATCCGACGAGCGGTCAGGTTCGGCGACGCCTGGCATCCGCTACGGCTGCCCATGCCGCTGATGCGCTCCGTCCTGAGCGAGCACGCGTTGCCGGGCTTCGCGCCCCGTATCGCCCTGCGGATGACCCCCGCCCCAGTCGACTCCCCCGAGCGGCCCGTCGGAGTCGGCGCCCTTGAGCAGATCCTCGACGATCTCGACCAACTCCGTCTGCTCGGCGCCGACACCGTCGTACTCGACCCCTACCACGCAGACCCCCAGGAGACCCTCAGGCCCGAGGTCGCCTGGGAGGCCCTGACCGCCGTAGCCACACACTGGAGGAGCCGACCGTGATCACCCCCGCCGACGAAACCCTCCTGCGGCGTGCCATCGGCATCGCGGCCCGCGCGGTCGCCCTGGGCGACGCGCCGTACGGTTCCCTGCTGGCCGGACCCGACGGCGCGGTCCTCGCCGAAGCCCACAACACGGTACGGCGCGACGACGACATCACCGCCCACCCCGAGCTGAAGCTCGCCCGCTGGGCGGCCCGCGAACTCGACCCGGGCGCTCCCGCCCGCACCACCCTGTACACCAGCTGCCAGCCGTGCGCCATGTGCGCCGGCGGCATCGTCCGCTCCGGCATCGGACGCGTCGTGTACGCCCTGTCCACCGACCAACTCGTCGAACTCAACCCCCCGTCGGGCCACTGGCCGACGGTGACGCAGAGCGGCCCGCACCTCTTCGAGGAGGCACGCACCCCGATCGACGCCTACTACGGGCCGAGCTGAGGCACCGACTCCGCCGTAGCTGCGATATGGGCGCCATATAGGTCCGGGCGACAGCGTTGCGGGGCTGCTGACGAAGCGCGGGGGTCCCCCCGCGCCACCGGTCCCGAAGGACGACGCTCATGACCAACTCCGCCGGGCGGTGGTTCCACTCGTACCGGACCACTCCCAACCCGGAGCTGCGCCTGGTGTGCTTCCCGCACGCCGGCGGTGCACCCACCGCCTACTGGTCGTGGGCCAACGCGGTGCCCGGGGAGATCGAGGTCCTCGCGACCTGCTACCCCGGCCGACGCCCACTGCACGGCCCTCCGCCGAGTCCGCCGTGGTGGTCACGAGCCGCCGTCACCCGGCGGCACGCAGCGGACTCGGGCGACCGCTTTCATCGCGGCCTACTCGGTGTCGTACTCCGGCCGCACCTCGGCGACCATCCGCACCGCACGAGGGCGCAGCACAACGACGTCCTGGCAAGGACGCGCCATGACACGATCCTCTCAAATGATCGAGACCCTACCGAAGCCGGAACGGTTCACCGTGCAGGTTTCCTGGTGGGCTCACAACGGGACGTTCCGACCACGGCTGTGGCGTCTCTAACCTCGTGGTGGTTTGCGCAGGACGAACCAGAGCAGGAGCCCGACCAGGGCGATGAGCTCGATCCAGGCGAAGAAGACGGGAAGGCCCGCGGTCATGGTTCCCTCCACTCTTGCCGGGAATCGCGGACGGTGATCCGGCCCTCGTCGTAGGAGATGACACGTGACCACTCGATGACCTGTCGTCGACGTCGACGGGCCACCCAGTGCGCCACCTCAACCAGCCGCCTCGACCGACATGATGGGGCCCCGGGAACCAGGTGGACGGCGGCCCGCCCGGGGGCCCCGGGAACCAGGTGGACGGCGGCCCGCCCGGGGGCCCCGGGAACCAGGTGGACGGCGGCCCGCCCGGACCGGAGTCACTCCTTGCTCAGCAGCACCGTGTCTCCCGTCCGTCCACCCGCGAGGACGTCGATGCGCACGCCGGTCGCGGGGTCGGTGAAACTCTGTCCGGGTGCGTACGCGGCCAGGTCCAGCGGTGTGCACCCGGTGGGCGGGGTCGTGGCCGGGGTCGCGTTCATGATCCGGACCGGGCCCTCGCCGGTGCGGGCGGCGGAGTCGACCTTGTAGATGAGGACGCCGGTGGAGCAGGCGGCCGCGTCATTGCCCTCGGCACGGCGGGATTCCGCCACGTACGCCGTCGTCTCACCGGTGCGCAGCACGGCGATCTTGGTTCCGCCGGGCCGTTCCACCGGGGTCAGCCGCACCGTTCGGCGACCGGACGCGGGCAGGCACGCGACCTGGTCGTCGCGGGTCCAGCCGAGCTTCCAGGAGTGCCAGCCGAGGTACTGCGGGGCGTGGCCGGCGATGTCGCCCATGAGGTCCCAGCCGCCCACGTACTGGTGGGTGGCGCCGGTGAAGGAGTACAGGTCGGGCAGACCGAAGGTGTGGGCAGTCTCGTGGGCTGCGACCTTGTGGCCCCAGCGCCACAAGTCCTGGCCGAAGGTGACGGCCCACTTCAGGCGGGTGCCGTCAGCGGTGATGCCGGGCGCGGCCGGGTCGTAGAGGTAGGTCGGGGAGAAGGGGATGGCGGTCGCCGCCTTGGCGGGGACGACGTAGACCATGTCGTAGCGGGAGAAGTCCGTGTACGGGTCGGCGGCCGTGATCGCGTCGCGGACGTATTTCTCGTGGGCCTCGAAGGTGAGGCCGCGCGCGAAGCCGTAGGAGGTGGAGTCGGCGGGCATCCGGATCCAGCGGTGCAGCGTGGTGTTCTCCAGTCGCAGGCGGCCGTAGCCGGCGCGGCCCATCCAGGCAGCGGCCGGGGCGAGGTGAGCGGCGTACGGCTCGGTGGAGTCGGTGGCCGGGGCGTCGGGGAAGTCCACGAACAGCGTGAGGACGCGGCGGGTCCCGGTGGCGGGCTGGAACTGGGTCCGGTCGGTGTCGTGGCCCTCGTCCGTCCAGCCGGTCCGGCCGGGCAGGGCGCAGCCGGCGGCGGAGGGCGGCGAGCCGGCGGTGGCTGCCGCAGCGGGGGCGGACAGGCAGGAGGTGAGGGCGACTACCGCAGCGAGGGGCCGCAGGCGGCGGGGCGGGGTGATCATGTCTCTCCCGTCGGAGGCAGGTTGAGGGGGCGAGGGGGTACGAGGAGTGCTGCTCGGAGGTACCCGGGGCTACGCGCGACCCGCGGCCAGGTCCATCAGACGGGACAGCACGCGGCCGCCGGAGGCAGTGACGCCGTCGTGCTCCCATTCGTTGGTGACCCATACCCGGGTGGCACCGACCTCGCGCGCGGTACGCAGGGAGAGCCCGGCGTCCACGTACATGTCGTCGTGGTAGACGAGGGCGGCGAGCGGGACCCGGTTGGCGGCGAGGCGGTGCGGGTCGTACAGCGGTGGCCAGTCCGAGCGTTCGGCGAGCACATCGGCCGCGTCGGCGAAGGGGCGCAGGCCCTTGATCTCGCGGAACATCCAGGGGTAGATCATTTCTCCGGTGAGCAGGAGGGGGTCGGCGTCGCCGGCGAACTCGGGGAACGCCGCCATGGCCCGGGACGCCGCCCAGCCGGTCGGCCCCGCACCCTGGCCGTACAGGGTCTCCTGCATGACGGCGAAGAGCGGGTTGTCGGTGAAGCCGGTCAGCGTCATCACCTGGTGCAGGAACGTGTCGGTCGGCTTCGCTTCCGCGTCGAGGGATTCGTCGAGCAGCCAGTGGATGCTCTCGAAGCCGTCGCCCATGCCGAGGGCGAGGCCGAGCGTACGCATGCGGTGGGGGGTGAGCCGGTCTCCGTCGGGCAGGCGCACGTCGGTGGCGGCCAGGAGGCGGGCCATCTCGCGCAGCCGGTCGGCGTCGTCAGGGTAGCGGGCGTAGAAGTCCAGGACGCGGTCCCGCACCCGGGGGTAGGTGCGGGCGTAGACCTCTTCGGCGGTGGCCGAGAGGCCCGGCAGGCCGCCCGTCACGTAGCAGGCCCGCAGCCCTTCGGGCGCCTGGGAGAGATAGGTGAGGGTGACGAAGCCGCCGTAGCTCTGGCCGAGGGTCTCCCAGGGCTCGTCGCCGCACAGCTGGCGGCGGATCAGTTCGGCGTCCGCGACGATCGAGTCGGCGCGGAAGTGCCCGAGATGGTCGGCCAGCCGGGCCGGTGAGGCGAAGTGTGAGGCCGCGCGGGCGGTGACGGGGGTGGAACGGCCCGTGCCGCGCTGATCGAGGAGAAGGACCCGGTGGGTTTTGAGGGCCTCGGGGAGCCAGCCGGGCGAACCGGCCGACGGGCGGGGTGACTTGCCGCCGGGTCCGCCCTGCAGATAGAGCAGCCAGGGCAGTTGCCGACCTGGTTGGCGCGCGTCGGTGACTTCCCGGGCGAAGATCTGGATGGTCGGACCGTGCGGGACCGCGTGGTCCAGGGGGACGGTGAAGACATGGTCGACGGTCGCGTACGCAGGGTTCATGGGGCCCTTTCGCGGCCCGCATGGCCGCATGGAGACATGTGACATTGCACGACAGCCTGGCGCGGCCAGCGGTGGCCGTGCAGCCCCCACCTGGCCATAACTCCGCGCTATGGAGACGCGGCAATTGTGGGTGCCATTTCACATAACTATGTTATCGGTCACATTCCAGCCTCCTGGGCTGCCCGACTGTTCACGGAGTGACCACTGATGAACAAGCGCACTCTCCACGCCGTCGCCACGACCTTGGCGGCGACCGTCGCACTCGGCATGGCCGGCTGTACCGACGGCACCCACTCCAGTGACAGCCGGCAGGACAAGGACTCGAAGAACCCCGCACTCGCCAACGCGGGGGCCACAGTCGGCGGCACTCCGCAGAAGGGCGGCACGCTGACCGTCCTGTCCAACCAGGACTTCACCCACCTCGACCCGGCGCGCAACTGGGTGATCGGCGACATGGACTTCGGCACTCGGCTGCTCTACCGCACCCTGGTGACGTACAAGGCGGAACCGGGCGCCAGGGGCGGAGAGCTAGCCCCCGACCTCGCCGAGGACCTCGGAGTCTCCTCCAACGGCGCCAGGACCTGGACGTTCAAGCTCAAGAAGGGCCTCACGTACGAGGACGGCACCCCGATCACCGCGCAGGACGTCAAGTACAACGTGGAGCGGTCCTTCTCCCCCGACCTGCCCGGCGGCCCGGACTACGCCGCCCGCTACCTGGCTGGCGCCGAGGGCTACCGGGGCCCCGCCCAGGGGCAGCACCTCGACTCCGTCAAGACCCCCGACGACCACACGATCGTCTTTGAACTCCGCAAGCCCTTCGCGGAGTTCCCCAACGCCACCGTCCTGCCCACTTTCGCCCCGGTCCCCCGGGTCCAGGACAAGGGCCCCCAGTACGACAGCCGCCCGTTCTCATCGGGCCCGTACAAGATCGAGTCGTACGACCGGGACAAGCGGCTGGTGCTGGTACGCAACCCCCACTGGGACCCGGCGACGGACACGGTACGCAAGGCGTACCCGGACAAGCTGATCGTGGTGATGGGGCTGAGGGCCAACCAGGTCGACGACCGGCTCATCGGCTCGGACGGCGTGGACGCCTCCGCGGTCTCCTGGGGCAAGCTCCGACCGGAGAGCGCCCCCAAGGTGCTCACCAAGGCCGACGTCAGGGCACGGCTGTTGGCCGAGTCCACCAACTGCACCGAGATGGTGCAGATGCACACCGGCCGGGCCCCGTTCGACGACGTCAAGGCCCGGCAGGCCGTGCAGTACGCCCTGGACCGCGAGGCGGTGCTGACCGCCTCGGGGGGCCCTGCCCTCAACGACCCCGCCACCGCGCTCATGCCCGGCTCGCTCTTCGGCGGCAAGCAGCCCGACACGCTGGGGATCCCGGTCACGGGTGACGTGGAGAAGGCGAAACAGCTCCTGCGGGAGGCGGGCAAGCCGGACGGGTTCACGACGACCATCACCGTCTCCAACGGGGACAAGGGGGTCGCCGAGGCGATCCAGCAGTCCCTGGGCCGGGCGGGGATCAAGGTCACGATCGACGCCGTCGACCCGTCGGCCTTCTACGACACCATCGGTGACACCAAGAACCGCAGCGACCTCGTCTACACCGGCTGGTGCCCCGACTACCCCTCCGGCTCCACCTTCCTCCCCTTCCTCTTCGACGGCCGCTACATCAAGGAGAAGGGGAACTCCGGCAATCACTCGCTCTTCCGTGACGAGCCGACGATGAAGCGGATGGACGAGATCGCCGGCATGACCGACGCCGCGCGGGCCAACACGGCGTGGCGGCAGCTGGACGGGGAGATCCTCGCCAAGGCCCCGACGGCGCCAGCCGTCATCGAGCGCATGCCGCTGCTGATCGGCACCAACATCGCCGGCGCCTTCGGGCACACGTCCTTCGGCGGCCAGCTCGACTACGCCACGATCGGTCTCAAGAACCCCGGTACGAGCGGAAGCTGAGGGGAGATCCCATGCCAGCGCCCCGGGGATCGCTCGCGGAGTCGGGGCACTGACACGGGTACGCTCCTACGACTTCGTGATGCGTACGGTCTCGCCGTAGCCGTCGGCGGCGAGCACGTCGATCCGTACCCCCGCCGCCGCGTCGGTGAACGACTCGCCGGCCCAGAACGGGGCGTCGTCCAGCGGGCGGCAGCCGCCGACGGGTGCGGTGGCCGGCTTGGCGTCCATCACCCTGACCGGCCCCTCGCCGGTCCGCACGGAGGCGTCCACCCTGTAGATCAGGGCGCCGGTCGAGCAGGAGCCCGCGTCCGCCTGGATCCCGCGCCTGGACTCGACGACGTACGCGGTCGTGGGGCCGGTGCGGATCACCGCCATTTTGGTACCGCTGCCGTACTCGACCGCAGTGAGGTACACGGTGTCGCTGCCCTTCGTCGCCCGGCACACGACCTGGCCGTCCCCGGTCCAGCCGAGCTTCCAGGAATGCCAGGCGAAGAACTGCGACCCACGGCCGCCGATCAGGCCCATCACGTCCCAGCCGCCGATGAAGCGGTGGGCGTCGCTGCCCGCCTCAAAGGCGTACAAGTCGGGCAGCCCGAAGGCGTGGGCTGTCTCGTGGGCGACCAGCTTGGCACCCCAGTGCCACATGTCCTGGCCGAAGGTCACCGCCCACTTGACCTGGCGGCCGTCGGCCACCACACCCGCCGTGCCCGGCTCGTACACGTACGTGGGTGTG
The DNA here is from genome assembly GCF_056432025.1 of Streptomyces sp. NPDC045695. NCBI lineage: Bacteria > Bacillati > Actinomycetota > Actinomycetes > Kitasatosporales > Streptomycetaceae > Streptomyces > Streptomyces sp. NPDC045695. The sequence continues at coordinate 73,089 of NZ_JBWKJU010000010.1, read as the reverse complement.
AAGGAGATCGCCGCCGCGTTGCGGGTCGGCACGACGTACACCATGTCGTACCCGGAGAAGTCCACGTACCGATCGGCGGCCGCCACCGCATCCTTGACGTACGCCTCGTGCGTCTCGTGGGTCAGACCGCGCGCGAAGCCGTAGTCGGTGGAGGGGCGCGGCATGCGGACCCACCGCTGATGCTGGTCGACCGAAAGCCAAGTTTTGCCGTACGAGGCGTACCACAACCAGTCCGCCCCGGGCGTGATCTGCGCCGAGTCTTCGCTCGGGGCCTCGGTGGCCGGCGCGTCCGGGAAGTCCACGAAGACCATGGTGACCTTGACGGTCCCGACGGGGCGCCGGAACACCGAGTAGTCCGTGTCGTGCCCCTCGTCCGTCCAGCCGGTACTACCGCGCAGGGCGCAGGCCGACGGGTTCTCTGCGGCGCCGGCGGGTGGCGATCCCAGCAGGAGGAGCAGCAGTGCGGCGGCCAGAGCGGGCAACAGCGCCCCGCGCGATGTCGTCAGCCGATGGATGGGTCCCATGGACGCGCAACCTTCCCCTAGATGGTGTGTGACACTTCACATAAGCCTGACGGTGTCCCACTCCTGTCCGAAAGCTGTCGCCGTTCCATAACATGCGCGGCATGGAACTGGAGGTACGGCACCTGCGGGTGGTGTGCGCGATCGCCGAGGCCGGCAGCCTCACCCGGGCCGCCGCCTCGCTGTCCATGACCCAGCCGGGCCTCAGCACACAGTTGCGTCGCATCGAGGCGATGCTCGGCGGTGTGCTCTTCGACCGACGGCGGGCCGGAGCCACGCCCACGGCCTTCGGTGAGCTGGTGCTGGCCCGGGCCCACGCCGTCCTGCCGGGCATCGACGCGCTCCTCGCCGACACCGCCCGCGCGGCCCGCCACTTGGCGTCCCCGGACCGGGTTCGCGTCGGATCGGTCGGTGCTCCCCTCATCGGCCACCTCGTGCTGGCCATAGGGACGTTGCTGCCCGACGCCGAGGTGACGTCCCGGTGCCACTACTCCCCCGTCACGCTCCTGGACGACCTCGCCGCCGGTCGCCTGGAGGCGGCGGTCCTCGGCGACCATCCGGAGCAGGTCCTGCCGCCGCGTGACGGGGTGGTCCTCACCCCCCTCGTCACCGAACCCGTCTTCGCCCTGCTGCCCGCGACCCACCCACTGGCCGGCCAGGAGGCCGTGTCCCTGACCGAACTCGCCGATCACGACTGGGCGATGCCCCGGCCCGACGGCGACCGCACCCGCGAGTACTGGTCCTCGGTGTGCGCGCTGGCCGGCCGCCGGCCCTCCGCCCCGCACGAGGCCGAGGGACGCCAGCTGATCGAACTGGTCCGCGCGGGCCTGGCCGTCAGCCTCTGCCAGGCCACCTTCGTGGAAACCCCCGGCGTCACCGTCCGCCCCCTCGCGGGAAACCCGCTCTGGTACCGCCACGTCTTGGCCTGGCAGCGTGACGGCCCGCTGGCCTCACACGCCGACGACCTCTTGCGCAGGGTGGCGGCCGGCTACCTGGAGGCCTGCACCGCCAGCCCGGTCTACGCGGACTGGCGCCGCCGCCATCCGGCCCTGGCCCAGCCCTCCGCATGAACAGCAGGTCAGGCACCCTTCGCCACCTGCCGGGCAGCTGCGTCGGCGGCGGCTACGAGTGCGTCTGTGCCCGCGGTCCGGTGCCGGTGCGGATAGCGGTGAGGACGGTCTGTGCCCATTCGGCAGGGTCCGGGGTGGCCAACAGGGTGGCCAGGCGGCTGATGTGCGCGGCGCGTTCGTGCTTGGGCATGGTGAGCGCCGTGCGCAAGGTCTCCACCAGGTCGTGCGGGAGCAGGGGATCGGTCAGTAGGGCCGCGCCCAGGTGCTGGGCGACTCCCGCGTGGCGGGAGAGGATGAGGACGCCTGGGCGTCGGGTCGCGTGGTGGGTGGTGACGTATTCCTGGGCGGTGAGGTTCATGCCGTCAGCGAGGGAGGTCACCCAGAAGACATCGGCCTCCAGGTAGTGGTCGACGATGTCGGTGAAGTCGAGGTTGTGCGGGATGTAGTCGACGGGTTGCCAGCCTTGTGTGGCCCAGCGCCGGTTGATGTGGGTGATGGCGTTTTCGAGTGCGGTGCGGGTGGTGTCGTAGGCGTGGATGCCGGGTTCGGGGGGTGGGCAGATCAGCCGGTAGCGGACCTGTTGCCGCAGTGCGGGCTCTTCAGTGAGGAGAGTGTCGAATGCGCGGATCTTGTGGACGGGGGCCTTGGCGTAGTCGAGTCATTCCACGGACAGCACCAGTCGGGGTGTGTCGTCGTCGCGGTGCGGGCGGGTTGCGGCCCAGGCGCGGGCGAGGCGGGTGACGGCGTGACGGTCGATGCCGAGGGGATGCACGCCGATGTGCGGGACGGGTGCCGTGGTGTCGGTGAGTAGCCGGCGGAAGTTGTCGGCGCAGTCGGCGGTGTGGAAGCCGGCCCAGTTCAGGCGGGCGAGTGAGTCGCGTAGCTGGTCTGCTTGGGGAATGCGGCGAAACACGTCGGGGTGGGGGAAGGGGGTGTGGTGGAACAGGCCGATGGTCAGGTCGGGGCGCTGGGCTTTGAGGGCTGTGGGCACGAGCCAGAGGTTGTAGTCGTGGAGCCAGACCATGCCACCGTGTTGAGCGAGTGAGGCGATGTGCCGGGCGAAAGCGGTGTTGACGGCCTCGTAGTCGGCCCAGTGCGCGGGCCGGTGTCGGATGAGGTCGGGTAAGGACATCAGGGCCGGCCAGAGGGTCTCCTTGCAGGTGCGGTGGAAGTAGCCGGCCCACCGGTCGGGGTGCAGGGGCAGGAGTGAGAGCCTCGGGCTGCCGGTGTCCGCGCGGGGTGGCGGTGGGGCGGGTGCCTCGCCGATGTGGGCTGCGGCCCACACGACGTCCAAGTCCTCGTCGGTCAGTGCTGCCTGCAGGGTGGGCAGGATGCCGTTGGGACTGGAAGGCGGCTGCCAGGCACCGTCGCACCAGCGCACGGGCGGGCGGTGGTAGCCGACCACCACCGAGTGCCTGGTCGGTCGGCGGAAGCGTCGGATGCCCTCCAGCACGGCGGCGGCTCCGTTGAGGGTCGAGTGGTGAGCGGAGGGACCGGCCGGGACCTGCGCGGTCAAGGCCGGTTCGGCGTTGGCCACCACGACGGCGTGAGCGCCCAGACGGAACAGGGAGAGGTCGTTGAGGGAGTCCCCTGCCACCAGCACCGTCCGGAGGGGCCAGCCGCGCGTACGGGCGAGCAGGTCCAGCGCCCGCCCCTTGTCCGCCCCGTGCGGCAGGACGTCGAAATACCGGTCGGATGAATACGACCAGGAGCAGCCGAGGTCCCCGGTCGCCCGGATCAACTCCTCGCAGAGGCCGTCGGGGTTCAGGTAGAAGGAGCAGCGGCCTTCCTGGGTCACGCCGTGTTGGTATACCAGCTGCGGGAATCCCGCCAATGCCGCCCTTACCCGTCGGGCTCCCGGCCATCCCGCGCGTAGCCGTGCCTCCAGGGCCGGGGAGTGTGTCATGTCGGTGGCGTCGATGACGCTGGAGCCGACGTCGGCGATGATCCAGTGCGGGTACGGCAGCAGAGGGTCGTCACGGAGCAGTGCCTGGACGGACGGCAGGGCGCGTCCGGTCGCGAAGACAAGGGTGATGTCCGGGTCCGCGTTCAGGGCGTCGAAGAGCTGCCGCCGTTCGTGCGGGCTACCGCCCAGCAGGGTGCCGTCCAGGTCCGCGACCAGCACTCTGACGGTGCCTGCCGTCGGCCCGCCCGCGCTCACCATGCGGGGTCGTGGGTCACCGGGTCGATCCCATGCGGCCTGTCACAGGCAGACTCCGGTGTCTGCGGCGGCTCGTCAGGAGTGTCCTGCAGATCCCGGATCGCCTGACCCAGCCGCGCCGTGCCCACATCGTCGCTGCCCACCAGCATGCTCACCAGTTCCCTTGGCGCCGCACGCGCGCAAGCCACCAACTGGTCGACGGCGACACGAGCCGAAGACACCGTGTGACGATCGGACATGGCCAGCTCCCTTGTCCAGCGGAAGAATCACCGGCGAAGCGGCCGGCATCCAAGCCACCCTCGTTCACCAGCCGACCGTCCGCCACCCCGCTTCGCGCCAACGGAGCAACCATCCGGCGTGAAGAGGACGCCGGCACACGCCCGCGTCGCCGAGCCCAGTCGCTCCGCGCGGCGCCCTGGATTCCGGGCTGTTCGGCACGGTCCAGCAGGCCCAAAGACTCCTACGACTTCCGCTCGATGCCTTCATGCTCAATGAGACCTCACACTGCAGGCACTGCGGGCCGCGATCGATGCCCTCCTCCGGCGGGGCAGACGACCCAGAACCCAGCGCATGAACGGCGGCTGTGAACGGCCCGGGACAGATCACCGGTACACCGCCCGTAATGGTGAGGCGGCCTGGTGGCGGTCAGGCGTGAGAGTTGACGGCACGGTCAGGGGGTGGCGGTGGCACTCGCCACCCCGGGTATCCCCGCGCCTTGGCCGGTCAGACCCTGGTCACGGATGACGCGCACCAGCCGCCCGGTGACCTCGGGCAGCGCCGGCCGGGCGTCTGGATCCAGCGCCAGCATGTCCGTGATCAGCGGCGCGAGCTCGGGTGGGGCGTCCGTCAGATCGGGAGGGGACGCCGGGTCCTCGATCTTCAGGGCGACGGCCTGCCACGTCGGCCCCTCGTACGGGTAGTGCCCGGTCGCGGCGAAGAGCAGCACCACACCCAGCGCGTCGAGGCGCCCACCGGCGTGACGGGCATCGTCACGAGCCGGACAAACCGTGGCCGTCCATCAATCGCATCAAGTTCCGCTTGCGCTTCTGGGCGGCGCGCAGGTCGCTGATGTACGCGGTGAAGTCGTCCAGTGTGCCGAGGCGGTGGTGGCAGTCGCGGATGCTCAGGAGCAGGCTGACGAGCTGTTCGTAGGCGTGATTGCCGGTCTCACGGGTGAGGCGGGCGGCCAGGCGCAGGTAGACGGCCAGGGCATCGGCGGGGCGGGTCGGGCGGGACCGGTCGGCGAGGGTGAGCCACTGGCCGTCGTGGGCGCCGAACTCGACGGCTGCCTGCCAGGCGGCATCGACGTCCTTGTCGTCGAGGAGGATGTCGACGAGCACGCGGGCACCGTGTGCACCCGTCCGTTCGGCATCGGCGCGGAGAAGTGTCCGTGCTCTCTCGCGCTCGGTCGGCCAGCATGCAGCGGCCCCGGCGGCGGCGCGTAGCTGCTGGTAGGTGAGTAGGGTGCGGCGGGCCGTGAAGTGGTCCCGGCGCAGGGTGACGGCGTCGGCGAGCCGGTCGGTCCGGGCGTAGCGCTCCGCGAGGTGATCGACGAGGGCGGTGTCGACCGTAGCGAGGTCCTCGGTCTCGCGGATGCCTCGCTCAGCCCATTCCAGGGCTTCGGCGGTACGGCCGGCGGTGTCGAGTTCGCGGGCGACGAGCAGGTGGGTGTGGCCGTTCGGCGCGAGGTCGGCGGCGTGCACGGCGATCACCGTGTCGATGTCCCGCCCCGACTTCGCTAGGCGCTGCATGAGGTGCTTCTCGGCCCACCCGGTGCGGTTCGCCTTCCATGCTTCCGTCGCGTACCGGCGCAGGGCGGCCATTCCCTGCTCGCCGAGCATGTCCTCGTAGTCGAGCGGGTCGATGTCCGTCAGGTCGGCCGTGTCGTCGAGCGCGTGCGTCACCAGCCAGTGCGCGAGTTCCTCCTGGTCTGGACGGGCCGCGAGGCAAGCGTCGTGGTGGGCGTCGGCGAGGTCGCCACCGATGTGCCCGAGCCACCCGTCGGAGTCGTCGACGTTCTCGACCACGGCGGCCAGGAACCCGATCGCCTCCCGGGTCAGAGCCATCGCGTCGGCCGCCCGGCCGGAGGTCGTCAATGACCGGATCACGGTGACCGCCTGCCCGGCCTGGTCGGCGTAGGCACGGGCGTCGGCGTACTCGACGTATCCGTACTGGGCGAACGGCCCGATGTCGAGCAGCTCACGGACGCGGGAGCGGACCTCGGCCAGATCTCCGCGCGCGCTCGCCGCTCTCAGTTCCAGGCGGCGCCGCAGCTGCCGGTCCTCGGCCATCTCCTCCCGCACGAGCGCGATCAGATCCTCCCGGGACAGGCCCGTCAGCCAGGCGTCGAGGCCACGCGCCCTGCCCCGTGCCGACATACGCTGCCGGGAGAGGTCCGTCTCCTGGCCGATCACGGTCAGGCCGAGCGCGACCAGATGCTTGCAGAAGTTGCCCTCCTGGCCGTACGGGCAGTCGCACGTGCCCGTCGGCTTCCTCCTCCCGCCCAGGCGCAGCTCCACCTCGTACCGCTCCATACCGTGCACCGAGGCCCTGACCCAGCCGTCACCGACCTCGACCCCGGACACCGCGTCGACGTAAGCGAGCCCGCGCTCGAACGAACACTCCCCGGCCAGCGCCCTCAGCTTCGCTTCCGTGAGACCGCCCACAACACCCCGCACTCTGATCCGGCTCGGGCTCCGTTTCAACGGCCCTCACCCTAACGGCCGCCCGGTCGAACTACCCCAGAGATCCGCACAGCGCTACTCCTCAGCGCCACCCCCGTTGTGTTCGTCGCGGTCCTGCAGAGGGCCGCCGGCCTCCGGGCCCGGCATGACCGTGTCCCCCTGCCGAACGGATGACCTGGGGGTGGTGTCACCCGCGCCCGAGGGTGCCGTCGGAGACGCTGATGAGAGGTCGGCGAATGCTTCCAGAACGCCATCGAACCCGGCCCCGCCTCGGCGAGGGGATGGTCCAGCTCGACAAGGTGGTGACCGTCCCCTACGGCATCACCCCCGCCGCCTGGAACGCACCGCCGCCGACCATGGCTACTCCCGCCTCCCCGTCACCGCACCGGACGGCCAGGAGATTCTGGGCTACCGGCATCGACGCCGAGCTCCAGCGTGCTGGTCGAGATGATGACGCAGTCGCGCTCTTCCGCGAAGGCTGTCTCCGCCCGTCTGCGTTCGTCGAGCGAAAGGGAGGCATGAGAGAGGAAGGTTGTGATCCCCTTCGCACGTAGTTTCTCGCCCAGTTACTCCACGAGCCTTCGTGACTCGCAGAAGACGAGACGCTTCTCTCCTCTATGGAGTCGAGCTCAATGTCACCCGGTGGCAGAACGACGTTGGATCCTGCCTCCGACAACGCCGGTCCGGCGAGGTGCGGGGCTACGACCCGGGCCGGCCGTTTCCCCGCGCCCGAGCCCTGGAGCCACGTGAGAAGTTCCTCCGGGTTGTCGACCGTCGCCGAGAGCCCGATCCGCTGGAGGGGCCGTCCCACCACCCGCTGCATCCGTTCCAACACTGCGAGGAGGTGCCACCCTCGGTCGTCACCGGCGAAGGCATGCACCTCGTCTACCACCACTGCCCTGAGCCCCGAGAAGAAGGACGAGTGGTCGACGTTGGCACTGACCAGCATCGCCTCCAGCGACTCCGGAGTGGTCAGCAGGATGTCCGGGCGCTCGGCCAGGATCCGCTTCCTGGCCCCCGCGGTGGTGTCACCGTGCCAGAGAGCAGCCGTGCGTCCCAACCAGGAGGCGTAGTTCTCCAGGCGCGGAAGCAGGTTGTTGAGCAAGGCCTTCAGCGGGCAGACGTACGGCACCGAGGTGCCGGTCCACCGGTTCTTCGCCATACGCGAGAGGAGGGGGAAACACGCCGCCTCCGTCTTTCCTCCGGCTGTCGGAGCCAGCAGCACGGCATCGTCACCTGCAAGAAGCGGGGCTACCGATTCCTCCTGAAGCGGGCGCAAGCTGCGCCAGCCCAGTGTGTTGACGATGTGGTGGACGAGTGCCGGATCCAGCTCGCCGGAGACACTCACGGCAGCTCCAGCTCGATGTCGTCCGCGCTTCCGCCGGCAGCCGCATTGCGTCCTGTCTCCGTGAGCTCGGACGCGGTGACGGTGAATGCGTAGTGCAGCCGGGGGTCGAAGTCCTGGAACTCGTCCACCCGGTCCAGGACGTCGGCGACCAGCTTTCGCAGGAATACCCGCGGTGCGACTCCGACCTTCCCGCCGAGTCCGCCGGTGACAGCCACAGCCAGCTCTCCGATGTACGCATCATCGACCCGCTCGAGAGATCGAGACCCGCTTGGGGTACGGTTCCGCGCCGGAGTGCGTCGATGACCTCGCGCCGCCGGACCGCGCTGGCCTGGGACACCGGGCCCGTCATCGCGATCCCTGCGTCGGCAGGAACTGCCCGCGCAGCAGCGTCTCGTCGAGCTTCACCGTGTGACCGCCGTCGATGAATCCGAGAACGGGGTACCCCTCGACGTCAGCAACCGCTGAAGGGTGGCAACGAAGCCTTCGATGTTTCGTCGCACGCGTCCGGTCGCCGAAATCGCTGCCGCCAGGGCGGCCGGGGACATGGTGCCGCCCGCCGCCACCAGCTCATCGATCACGGCTGCCACGATCTTCGCTTCCGGCGCCTTGCGCACGTACGCCTTCTGCGCCTCGTAGACCTCACTCGCCACAACTCGGGTCGTGGTGCTCAGCTCCTGGCTGTTGTCGGCCCGGCAGCGTGCGGGAGCAGCTTGCTGGAGCCGCGGATCACCAGGCGGGTGGGGACCATGATGGTCCGGACGCGGCTGTGGTCGCCGTCCAGGCGGGCGAGCGCGGTCTTGGCCGCTGTTTCACCGATGGTCGCGGGGTCTTGGGCGACAACGGTCAGTGCCGGTTCGAGGGCTTCGGCGAGTGGGAGGTCGTCGAAGGTGATCAGGGCGATGTCTTTACGGCGTACGCGGGCGAGTTGTGCGATGACGCCGAGGGCCATCATGTTGTTTCCGGCGAAGATGGCGGTGGGCGGATTCGGCAGGTTCAGCAGTGCTGTGGTCTCGGAGGCGGCCCCGTCCAGGCTGTGGGCGCCGGTCACCAGGGCCCGGTCGTAGGGCAGTCCGGCCTCGGCGAGCGCCGAGCGGTAGCCGGCGAGCCGTTCACGCCGGGTGTAGAGCTTGGCGGGAAGGTCTCCGATGAAGCCGATTCGGCTGTGGCCGCGGGCGATGAGGTGGGAGACGCCCTCGTGGACGCCGGTCCGGTTGGAGCTGACCACGCAGTCGGCGGACAGACCGACGCCCGGTCGGTCGAGGAAGACCACCGGCAGCCCTGCCGCGCGCGGCGCCTTGAGGTGACTGTGGTCGGCTCCGAACGCGGGGACGACCATCAGCATGCTGACGCGCCGGGCGAGGAAGGTCTGGATCAATGCCTTCTCGCGGTCCGGGTCTTCAGCTGACGAGCCCATGAGCAGAGTGAGCCCGCGGCTGCGCACGATGTCTTCGATGCCGCTGGCGACGGTTCCGAAGAAGGGGTTGCCCAGGTCCGGCACGACCAGGCCGACGGTGGTGTCGGGGCCTCCCACCCGAATGTTGCGGGCCATCAGGTTCGGCTGGAAGCCGAGCTTCGCGACCGCCGCAAGCACACGCTCACGGGTCTGCTGAGAACTCGGCCCGTCCTCGTTCAGGACCCGGGACACCGTCTTGGCGCTGACGCCCACTTCCCTGGCGACATCGGCCAGTGTGGGGCGACGGTTCGCGGCCATGTACCACCGTTCCTGTGCGTTCGTCGGGCCCGGCCCCTGCCGGGGGCCGGGCCCGCTGTCCTGACTGTGCGGCCACCCTGCGAACTGCGCGGCGTTGCCCCCGCAGTGACTCAGTGGGTGGACACGCCTGCCGCCTCGGCGGCATCCGCGTCGGCAACGACCGTACCTCCATCGTCGCTCACCCTGAGCGCCCCCGTCATGATGGCGACGACCTCCGCCATCGAAAAGTCGGAAGGCTTGATCAGGGCTTCGCGCCGGCCGAGCCGGTGGATGTGGATGCGGTCGGCGATCTCGAAGACATGCGGCATGTTGTGGCTGATCAGGACCACGGGCATGCCCTTGTCACGGACGCGGCGGATCAGGTCGAGGACCTGTCCCGACTCCTTGACACCCAGCGCGGCGGTGGGCTCGTCCATCACGACGACGCTCTTGGCCCAGGCGACGGACCGCGCGACCGCCACAGCCTGGCGCTGGCCTCCGGACAGGGTTTCCACCGGCTGGGTCAGCGACCGCAGCCCGATCTTGAGGTCGGCCATGTGGGCGGCCGCCTCCTGGCGCATGCGCTTCTTGTCGAGCATGCGCAGCGCGCTGCCGAAGAGGCCCGGCCGGCGCAGCTCGCGTCCGAGGAACATGTTGGAGGCGATGTCCATGGAGGCGGCGACGGCAAGGTCCTGGTAGACGGTCTCGATGCCGTGCTGCCGGGCGCTCTGCGGTCCGGTGAACCTGATGGGTTCGCCGTTCAGCCGGATCTCGCCCTCGTCGGGGGTGATCGCGCCGGTGAGGGCCTTGATCAGGCTCGTCTTGCCGGCGCCGTTGTCGCCGATGACGGCGAGGACCTCGCCGGGCAGCAGGTCGAAGTCGGCGCCGTCGATGGCGGTGACATGACCGTACCGCTTGACCAGGCCGCGGGCCTGGAGCACGGGCGTGGCATCGGAAGTGCTCATCGTGCCCTCTTCCGGGAGATCTGGTCGACGGTCACGGCGAGGATCACCAGGACGCCGGTGATCAGGGTCTGGTAGATGGAGGCGACGCCCATCAGCTGGAGACCGTTGCGGAACACACCGACGATGAGGACGCCGATGAAGGTGCCGAGGACGGCTCCCCGACCGCCGAAGAGGCTGGTTCCGCCGAGGACGACGGCGGTGATGCTGTCGAGGTTGTCGGTCTGTCCGGCCTGCGGGTCACCGACGCCGGTACGGGAGAGCAGGAGCAGCGCGGCGATCCCGTAGACGGCTCCGGCCAGGGTGTAGAGGCCGATCGTCAGCCGGGAGGTGCGGATGCCGTTGAGGCGGGCCGCCTCGGGGCTGTTGCCCAGCGCGTACACGTGACGGCCCCAGGACGTGCTGCTCAGCGCGTAGGCGAAGACCAGGAACAGGGCGATGGTGACGAGCGAGCCGTAGGTGATGTCGGTGTTGCCGAGCGGGAAGGTCTCACCGAGGGCGGTCAGCGGTCCGGGGAGGTTGGTGATCGTCTGTTCGGCGGAGTAGATGTGGGTCAGGGCGAAGGCCACGTTCAGCATGCCGAGGGTGACGATGAACGGGGGAAGCGGGATCAGCTGCACCAGCAGACCGTTGACCAGGCCGAAGCCCGCGCACACGGCCAGACCGAGGGCGACCGCGACAAGCGGGGGCAGGCCGCCTTCGGCTGCCGTCTTGGCGATGACGATGCTGCCGAACGCCATGACGGCACCGCAGGACAGATCGATGCCGGCGGTGAGGATGATCAGGGTCTGGCCGATGGCCAGTGTGCCCACGACCATGACCTGCTGGACGATCAGCGAGAAGTTGCCGCCGGAGAGGAACTGCTCTGTCGTCAGGGAGAAGAAGACACAGGCCAGCAGCAGGGCGACGAGCGGGCCCGTGGTCGGCGTGGTGAGCAGCCGGCGGACCGTGGTCGGTCCTTTCAGCTGTTCGTAGGGCAGGGGTGTGGCAGTCATGAGGGTCCTTGCCGGTGGTCGATGATCGGCGGAGCTGGGTTCGTCAGAGGGTTGGCGGAGGGCTGTTCGCCGGGGCACGCCGCGAAGGGTGCGGGTAGCCCGGCCTTACGACGGGGAGACCGGGTTCGGGCTGTTCGGCCGCAGGAGCGGCCTGTACGACCGCAGGCACACCCTGATGCCGGGCTCAGCCCCAGCACTTCTCCAGGCCGTAGGCGGTGTCCTTGGAGTCGACCCCCGTCTTGGCGGCCTCGGTGATGAGCGTGACGCCGGTGTCGGTGTAGCCGGATGCCTTCTTGCCGTTCTTGGCGAAGTCGGCGACCGCCTTGACGCCCTGGGATGCCATCTGGAGCGGGTACTGCTGCGAGGTCGCCGCAATCTTGCCTTCCTTGACGGCCTTCGTGCCGGTGCAGCCGCCGTCGACGGAGACGACGAGCACCTTCTTCTCCAAGCCCTTGGCCTTGAGCGCGGTGTAGGCGCCCAGTGCGGCCGGCTCGTTGATCGTGTAGACGACGTTGATGTCCGCGGACTTCTGGAGGCAGTTCTCCATTGCCGTCTGGCCCTTGGCCTGGTCGCCGCCGGTGTCCTGCATGCACACGATCGACGGGTCGCCCTCCGCGACGCCGAAGCCCTTGAGGAAGCCCTGGTGGCGCTGCACGCCCACCGCGACGCCGGGCGCGAGGTCCAGCGTGGCGATCTTCGCCTCCTTGCCGGCCATGGCCGCCTTGGCGTACTGGCCGATGAGCTCGCCCGCCTTGACGTTGTCGGTGGCGAACAGGGCGTCGGTGGCGTGCTGCGGGTCGGTCGGGCTGTCGAGCGCGACGACCAGGACGCCCTTGGCGCGTGCCTTCTCGAGGGCGGGGACGATCGCCTTGGAGTCGTTGGGCGTGATGAGGATGCCCTTGACCCCGGAGTTGACCATGTTCTCGATGGCGGTGACCTGGCCCGCGTTGTCGCCGTCGAACTTTCCGGCCGCGCTGACGAGTTCGACGCCGTTGTCCTTCGCGGCCTGCTCGGCGCCCTCCTTCATCTTCACGAAGAACGGGTTCGTGTCCGTCTTGGTGATCAGCCCGACCTTGACCCCGTTGCCGCCGGACCCGCCCTGCGCGCCGGAGCCGCAGGCCGTCAGGGTCAGCGCCGAGACGGCGGCGAGAGCGGTGAATCCGATGGAAGCGAAGGCGGTGCGGCTTCTGCGAAGCATGACTGATCTCCTGCTGGACGAGGGCGGAACGGCCGTGGATCGAGGTGCTGCAGAGCAAAGGAACTGCTGCTGGCGAGTCGCACCGGAGCGGTGTCAACGTTGACCTATGTCATCGTTGACACCGCCTGCGGAGGATGATGAACTCCATCACCCGGAAACGTCAATGCCTTCCCGCCGTCACAACTCGGCAACGCTGCCCGTCCGCACCGCCTCACGCCGAGAGCGCCGCTCTCCGTGAGCTTCCTCAAGGCCCCTCGAAAACGCAGCCTTCCCGCACTGCCCACCTGGAGAGAACGAGCCATGCGCCTGCCTCTGGTCACCGTCCTTGGAGAATGCGTCGCGGACGCCTTCACCGCCCCCGCACCCGTTCCGGGCGAGCTTTCCCTGCGGGTCCTGCCGGGCGGCGGTCCGGCGAACACCGCTGTGGCGCTCGCCCGTCTGGGCACGCCCGCCCGCTTCCTGGCGCGGCTGTCCGACGATGTCTTCGGGCGCCTGTTCCGCGGGCACCTGGAAGCCTCGGGTGTCGACCTCACGGCCGCGATACACGCGCCCGAGCCCAGCACGCTGGCCGTCGCCGAGCTGGACGCTCAGGGCCGGGCCGCGTACTCCTTCCACTCCCAGGGCACCGCGGACTGGCAGTGGACGGCCGACGAACTCGTGGCCGTGGACCTGACCTCCACGGCCTGCGTGCACTCGGGCTCCCTGGCTCTAGTGCACGCGCCCGGCGGCACGATCGTGGAGGACTTCCTCGCCCGCGCCTCCGCCACGGCCACGATCTCCATCGACCCGAACGTCCGGCCGCTGCTCGTGCCGCCCGAGGTCTACCGGGAACGCCTGCCGCGCTGGTGTGCGCTCGCGGACATCCTCCGCCTGAGCGAGGACGACCTGGAACTTCTGCTGCCCGAATACACAATCGAACGCGCCTGCGACACCTGGCACGCGGCGGGTGTCCCGCTCGTCGTGATCACCCGAGGGGAGCGCGGCGCGGTCGCCTCGCTGAACGGCGTGCGCACCGCCGTACCCACACCTTCGACCGCTGTGGTCGACACCGTCGGCGCGGGCGACTCCTTCACCGCGGGCTTCCTGCACCATCTCGGCGCCAAGGGGCTCCTCGGCGGGCGACTGACGGATCTGCGGGTCGACGACGTCTTCGACGCCTGCGCTTTCGCCGCCCGGGTGGCGGCGCTGACCTGCGGGGTCGTCGGGCCGAACCCGCCGTGGGCCAGCCAGTTGCCCCAGCCGTCACCCCTGGCCGGGCACCTCGCCGGCTGAAACGGCGGCCTGAACGAACTCGAACCGAGCCATTGACGCGCGGCCCGGAGCGCGCACATCATCACTCCGCACTGGGTGTCATCGCTGACACATGTCATCGATGACACCCTTTCCGGGCTGTCCCCCACCGCCCGGCACTGCGAATCCCCCGGCGTCGTCCCATCGCAGCGGACGCGGGCACGACGACGCCCACAGTGCAGGAGAAACCATGAGCCGAGCCCCCGCACTCCGCCGTGTCCCGCGGCACCTCGTCGCCGCCGCGGTAGCGGCATGCGCCCTCACCGTCACCGCCGTCGCCCCCCAGCCGGTGGCGGAAGACAGCCGGCCGTACACGGAGGCGTACCGCCCGCAGTTCCACTTCAGCCCCGCGAAGGACTGGCTGAACGACCCCAACGGACTGGTCTGGTACCAGGGCGAGTACCACCTCTTCTACCAGTACAACCCGAGCGGCAGCACCTGGGGCAACATGTCCTGGGGCCACGCCGTCAGCAAGGACCTGGTGCGCTGGCAGGAGCTGCCCCTCGCCATCCCCCACGACGACCAGGAGATGGTCTTCTCCGGCAGCGCCGTCGTCGACCACAACAACACCACGGGATTCGGAACCAGTACGAACCCGGCGATGGTGGCCATCTACACCAGCCACTACAAGGACGGCGGCAAGCAGGCCCAGTCCCTGGCATACAGCACCGACCGCGGCCGCACCTGGACCAAATACGCTGGGAACCCCGTGCTCGACATCGGATCGAAGGAGTTCCGCGACCCCAAGGTCCAGTGGTACGCACCCACCAAGAGCTGGCTGATGACGGTGTCACTGTCCACCGAGCGTAAGGTCCAGTTCTACTCCTCCAAGGACCTCAAGACCTGGACGCACCTGAGCGACTTCGGCCCCCACGGCGCGGTGGGCGGCGTCTGGGAATGCCCGGACCTGTTCCCGCTCCCCGTCGACGGCGACCCCACACGCACCAAGTGGGTGCTCGTCGTCAACATCAACCCCGGTGGAATCGCAGGCGGTTCGGCTGCCCAGTACTTCGTGGGCGACTTCGACGGCACGAAGTTCACGCCCGATGGCGACGGTTCCTACACGCCTCCGCCCGGAGTGGTGATGCAGGACTTCGAGGGAACCGACTACGGCAGCTGGCAGACGACCGGCACCGCCTTCGGCAGCGGGCCGATCCCCGCGCCGGCGCCCAACCCCTCGGGCACGAACGGCTTCGAGGGCAAGGGACTCGTCGACAGCCTCCGCGGCGGCGACTTTGAGACCGGCACCCTCACCTCCGCCCCTTTCACCGTCAACACCCCGTACCTCAACTTCAAGATCGGCGGCGGCCGTCACCCCTACGTCCCCGGCTCCGTGATGGGCGACTCGCCCGCACCCGCGGGCGAGGTCCTCGCCGACTTCGAGCAGGACTCCTACGGATCCTGGACCACCACCGGCACCGCCTTCGGCACCAGCCCCGCACACGGCACCCTCCCCGGACAGAACCCCGTGTCCGGACACACGGGCACCAGCCTGGTGAACACGTTCCTGAACGGCGACGCAACCACGGGCACCCTCACCTCGCCCGCGTTCACCATCACCGCCAAGCACCTCAACCTCCTCGTCGGCGGCGGCAACCACCCCTCCGGATCTGACGCGCCCACCGCCGTCCGACTCGTCGTCGACGGCAAGACGGTACGCAGTGCCACCGGCGCCGACTCCGAATCCCTCAACTGGGTCTCCTGGGACCTGGGCGACCTCGCCGGCCGGACGGCGCGCATCGAGGTCGTCGACCAGAACACCGGCGGCTGGGGACACATCCTGCTCGACCAGGTCATGCAGTCCGATACCCCCGCACGGCCCCGCTCGACAGAGACCACGGTCAACCTCCTCATCGACGGCAAGGTCGTCCACAGCACGACCGGCGCGGACACAGGGACCCTGGACTGGGCCTCCTTCGACCTCCGCGCCCATCAGGGCAAGCAGGCCACCATCCAGATCGTCGACATGAACACGGCCGGCTGGGGCCACGTCATGGCCGACCACTTCGTCGCCGCCGACCAGCCGGCCCGCTCCAACCTGCTGCGAGCCGACTGGGTCGACTACGGCAAGGACTACTACGCCGCCGTCTCCTGGGAGGACAGCCCGGACGGCAAGCGCCACATGATCGGCTGGATGAACAACTGGCAATACGGCAACAACACCCCGACCTCGCCCTGGCGCGGCGCACAGAGCATCCCGCGAGAGATGGCTCTGCGCACAGTGAACGGCCGGATTCGGCTGACGCAACAGCCCGTGTCCACCGTGGCATCGCTCCACGGACCCCTGACCAGCGTGCGCGGCGCCAGGATCGCGGCCGGCTCCATGCCGCTGGCCGCGGGACGGGCCGACGGCAAAGCACTCGACATCCGGGCCACGTTCACCCTCGCTGACGCCAAGCGTTTCGGGTTCAAGGTGCGCACGGGGCAGGGCCAGGAAACCGTCATCGGCTACGACAGGGAGACCCAGGAGCTCTACGTCGACCGGACGCGCTCGGGCGCAGTGGACTTCCACCGCGATTTTCCCGGCATCCAGCGCGCACCGCTGACAGCCAGGAGCGGCAAGGTCGAGCTCCGGATCCTGGTCGACTGGTCCTCGGTCGAGGTGTTCGGCGGCCAAGGCGAGGCCGTGATCACGGACCAGATCTTTCCCAGCCCGGACAGCGACGGCATCCAGCTCTTCGCCGAAGGCGGCTCCGCCCGCCTGGACAGCGCCAACGTTTGGCAGATGCAGTCATACCGCAGCTGACCATCTGCCCAGCCCCCTGACGGTGTGGAGGCGGACACCGCTCCTCAACCGACCGCCTCCACACCGTTCCGCCCTGCCGGCACCACCGGCGACAGAACAGGAGTCAAAATCATGAACAAGAAGTCGCTGTTGGCCGAGTTCACCGTGCGCCCCGGAAACGAGGAACGTGTCGCCGAGCTGGTCCAGGACTACGCAGCCCGCGTCCGCGAAGAGCCCGGCAACCTCGCCTTCGAGGTGTACACGAAGAAATCCAACCCCTTGGCGTACTGGATCTTCGAGGTATACGCGAGCGAGGCCACCTTCCAGGACCACTTGGCGGCCCCCTACGGCCCGGCGTTCAACGCGGCGCTTCAGCCCCTGATACGGGAGAAGGAGTCCCTCCTCACCTTCCTGAGCCCGCTCGGCTGAAGAATCGGCGCCGGCCTCGCAGGTCGCGCACCACAGCAGGCGGGTCGCCGGCCTTGCCGGGCGGGCCAGGTCCGTCATCCTCTGTGATTGAGGGCGCGTGTCAGCTGCCGGTTCGCCGCGCGCCGCTTCGAGCTCGGCTTCCCTTTCCGCCACCCGCCGGGACGGGTCGGCGTTGCGCTGTTCGAGGTGCGTGGTCGTCGCCTTCACTTCGGCGACGTCGGCGGAGGTGCCCAGCCCTGACTCGGCCCACGCCCTATTCCCGAGGCGCAGGCGGTCCTCCAGCTGCTGGACACGGGCCGCCAGACCGGGGGCGCGTGCATTGGCGTCGGCGAGATCGGCTCTCGGTGATGCCACGGTGACATCCGCGGCGGCGCCAGGCGGCACCGAGCGTTTTCAGCGTTGCCTCTCCAAGGTGAGGACGGTCTTGGCGATGACGGGCATGCGGTGGGGGCTGATGCGGGATCTGCGGAAGATCTGCCAGGACTTCAGCCGTGTCATGCCACGCTCGACGGGAGCTCGGGCTTGGGCGTGGGCCCGGTTGGCGGTGCGCCGGGTGAGGGTGAGCCCGCCGTCTGGTGGGCGTTTGAGTCTACTCAGGCGCGCCCGTTCCCGTTGAATAGGAGCCATGAGCAACGCACTGGGTTTCGGACGGGACGATCTGCGCCGACTGGCTGAGGCACAGTCGTTCGAGTGCGGCCTCGCATACCTGTCCTGCGTGTCCGCTCTGGAGATCGGAGAGAGGACGATCACCGCGACCGTCGACGGCACCGACGTCTACGAGGTCGAGCTGACGGAGCACGAGGACGCCTCACTGGGTGGTGCGACTGCCCGTACAGGCAGGAAGGCAACTTCTGCAAGCACTGCGTGGCGGTGGGCCTGGCCGTCCTGCAGCAAACGGAGTCGGTACCGAGGCATCGTGCTGCCGCCACATCCCGCGGCCGACAGCTCGCCACCTGGCTGGAGACCCGCAGCCGGGACGAACTCCTGTCCCTGGTGAAGGAGCACATCGCGGCCGACCACGACCTGCGCCGTCGGCTGGAACTGCGTGCGTCCGCCGCCGGCGGCGATCCCGGCGCCGTACGAGAGCGCATCCTTGCTCTGCTCGACACGCGGCCCTTCGCCCGCTACGGCTACGTCGAGTATGCGGACGCCCGCGCCTACGGGCTCCAGGCCTCAGAGGCGGTCTCCGCGCTGCGCACGCTGACGGAGACCGGGAGGGCGACGGAAGCCGTGGGGCTGGCACGGACCGCGATGGAAGCCCTCGCCCTCACATACGGCGAGATCGACGACTCGGACGGGATCATCGGCGATGTGGCGGCCGGGCTGGCCTGCAGCCCACCTCGAGGCCTGTCTGGCGACCCACCCTGACCCGTCGCAGACCGCCGACTGGCTAGTGGATCACCTCCTGAGCGACCTGAGCCACGCCACGGACATACCCCTGTCCGAATACGCGGACGTCCTGAAGGCCATAAGCCTGACGCGGGCGCACGAGCGGGCCGCGGCAGCCCTGCGCGAGAACCCCAAGGACTGGGCCGCGAAAGACGTCATGGAACAAGTGCTCCGCATGGAGGACAGCGTGGACGCCCTGATCGCTCTCCACTCCGCGGATCTGGCCCCATCGGGCGCCACCCACCTGCTGATCGCCCAGGAGCCGGAGCGGGCCGGCCGCCCGGCCGATGTCGTGCGGATCCGCCGTGAGGTGCTGCTCCGCCACCGCTCCCTGGCCGCGTACCGGCAGCTGCGCACGGCAGCCCGCACAGCCGGCTGCTGGGACCACCCCGAGCGCACACAAGCGCTGGACGCGCTACGGCAGACGCCCGGCCCCCCAAGCGCCTCGGGCACCGGGGCTCTGCCCTGGTCGACGCCTTGCTGGACGACGGCGACCACGACGCGGCCTGGGCGGCGGCCACCGAAGGCTACGCCGACGGCAGCCAGTGGCTCACCCTGGCCGACCGCACCCGCGAACGCCGCCCCGCCCGATGCCTGGCCGTCTACATGCGCCTGATCGGCCCACTCCTCACACGCACCGGCGACGCCACGTACGAGCACCTGACGGAGCTACTCCTCAGCGCCCGCACCTGCCACCGAGCCCTGGACACAGAGGACGAGTTCACCATTCACCTGGCCGCCCTGCGCACCGCCCAGAAACGCAAGCGCAAACTGACAGCAATGCTCGACCAGCACGGCCTGTAGCGCCCCGGCGAGTACGGCCTCGCCCCGGCGGGTCAGCGAGTACTGGAGGAGCCGGGCATCCCACGCACCCGGATGTATCGCCCCATGGGCTATATCCGGCCAAGGCGCAGGGACTGTCCCCAGACCGGGCCGGGCGTCGAGCGCCGCCGATACCCTTGACGCGTACGCGCGCGACCATTCGGCAGAGCTTCAAGGCGAGGACCACAGTGCACACAACACCGCTGAGCCCGGATGATCCGGCCGAGCTGGGCGGGTTCACGCTGTTGCGGAGGATCGGCCACGGCGGCATGGGCCAGGTCTACCTCGGCGAGTCCGCCGCAGGCGAGGCCGTCGCGGTCAAGGTCATCAAGCCGACGGTCGTCGACTCGGAGACCCGGCAGCGCTTCGCGCAGGAGATCGAGGTACTCAAGACGGTCTGGGGGCCGCGCGTCGCCGCGTTCGTGAAGGCCGATACGGAGTCGGAGCAGCCGTGGCTCGCGACCGAGTACGTGGAGGGCCCCGACCTGCGTCGCCTCATGGACACGCGGGGTGTCCTTCCGCCTCTGGCCGCCGCTTCGCTCGGAGCGACCCTGGCCGAGGCACTGGCCGGAGTCCACAGCCAGGGCCTGCTGCACAGGGATCTCAAGCCGGCGAACATCCTGCTCGGCCCCAACGGCCCCAAGATCATCGACTTCGGGCTCGCCGTCTTCGCCGAGTCCAGCGCCTCTCTCACCGCCCCCACCATGGTGATGGGCACACCGGCATGCATGTCGCCGGAGCAGGCGAACGGGGACAAGCCGCTGAAGGCCCCGGTGGATGTGTACGCGCTCGGGGCGGTGCTGCTCTTCATGACCACCGGCCATTATCCGTACCAGGCCGATCACGTACAGGTCCTGTTCAGTCACATCGTCAACCCTGAAAAGGCCCCCGACCTGTCAGGAGTCCCGGAGGAACTCGCCGGACTCCTGTCATCGATGCTCCAGTACGCGCAGCAGGACCGTCCGACGATGGACGAGGTGGTCGCCCAGTGCGTGGCGGTCATCAAGTCCCACGGGGTGACCGTGGCCCAGGCCCGACGACGGTTGACCTCCCTTACCGCGGTCGCGTACGAACCGCCGGCACCCAACCCTCTACCGGCCCCCGCCGAGGCGACGACCGTCCTGGCCCCCGCCAAGGACCCGATGGCCGTGGCACCAACCGTCCCGCTGCCGCAGCAGTCCGCCCCGACTCACCCGCCGGCCTACACCCCCACGGTCGCGGTGATCACCACCGACTCCGAGCCGGGCCCCGGCCCCCTGGACGTCGCCGTACCACCGCCGAACCCCATGCCCGCGCCTGCGACGACCACCACACCACCTGCAGGCCCGCGCCGCTCCGCCGCCGCGCGCCGCATCGCGTCCCAGCTGCGCGAGACGTACGCGTCGACGGCGCCGTTCTGAGCCGGACGCGACCCGACGACTCAGGGCGAGTCGGACAGCGGTGACAATCGTCTTTGTCCCTGGCCGCAGGCCGCCCGAAGATCTACACAGTTCAGCATCCATCAGGAGGTACCGCGGGTGACCGCCCAGCAGTCCAGTCGGCAGCCCGCCCCGGGCACCGGCACGAGTCTCCCGCCCGGCGCACAGATCGTCGTACGCGACGAGGAATGGCTGGTCAAGAACGTCACCCGGACCGACCACGACGGCGACCGGATCGAGGCCGTGGGGATCTCCGAGTTCGTCCGCGATCAGGAGGCCGTGTTCTTCACCGGCCTGGAGCGCACCCGCGACGGCGCACCGGGCATCGAGTTGATGGACCCCGCCAAGACCACCCTCATCAGCGACGACTCCCCGAATTTCCGTCGCAGCCGGCTCTTCCTCGAAGCGATCCTCCGCAAGACCCCCCTGGCCCAGTCGGAGCGCGGCCTGGCCCTCGCGGACAGCTTCCTCCTGGACCCGCTCCCTTACCAGCAGCGGCCGGCGCAGCTCGCTCTCTCCGGCCGGAACCTGCGCCCCCGCATGCTGATCGCGGATGTCGTCGGCCTCGGAAAGACCTTGGAGATCGGTCTCACCCTCGCGGAGCTGATCCGCCGCGGCCGTGGCGAACGCATCCTCGTGGTGACCCCGCAGCACGTCCTGGAGCAGTTCCAGCACGAGCTGTGGACGCGGTTCGCGATCCCGCTGATCCGCCTGGACTCCGCGGGCATCGAGCGGATCCAGCGGGAGATCCCGGCGGGCCGCAATCCCTTCACGTTCTTCAAGCGCGTGATCGTCTCGATCGACACCCTCAAGAACACCGATCAGTACAAGCACCACCTGGAGCACATCCGGTGGGACGCCGTCGTCATCGACGAGTCGCACAACCTGATCAACCGCGGTTCGCTGCGCAACCAGCTCGCCCAGCTCCTCGCCCCGCAGACCGACGCCCTCATCCTCGCCAGCGCCACCCCGCACAACGGCAACGCCCGCTCGTTCGCCGAGCTGATCGCACTGCTCGACCCGGCGGCAATCCGCGACCCGGAGCGGTACTCGGCCGAGGACATCAAGCACCTGTTCATCCGGCGCACCAAGGTCAGCGCCGAGGTGCGGGAGAAGATGTCCGGCCAGTGGGCCGACCGGGGCCCCTCCGAGTCGGTGCACAGCCCGGCGACCCCGGCCGAGGAGAAGATCTTCGAGGAGCTGACCCAGGTCTGGCTGCCTGCCGAGGGCAGATCGGTGAGCGACGTACCGCTCTTCCCGTACACCCTGCTCAAGTCCTTCCTCTCCTCGCATGCCGCCCTGAGCTCGACGGTCGAAGCCCGCATCAAGACGCTGGTAAAGAAGGACGTCCCGGAGGCGACGGGCGCCGAACTGGCCGCGCTCCAGCGACTGCGGGATCTGACGGCCGGGATGACGGAGCAGGACTCGGCCAAGTTCACGGCCCTCGTCGAACAGCTGAAGGCGATCGGGGTCGGGCCGCGCAGCGAGACGCGGGTCGTGGTCTTCTCCGAGCGGGTCCAGACGTTGGAGTGGCTGCGGTCCACCGTGCCGGCCGCGCTCGGTTTCAAGGGCAAGGCCCTGGAGGAGGCGGCGCGCGTGATGCACGGCGGCCTCTCCGACGAGCAGCAGATGCAGTGCGTCGAGGACTTCGGTCTCGCCGACGCACCCGTACGCATCCTCTTCACCGGCGATGTGGCCTCCGAGGGCGTCAACCTGCACCGACAGTGCCACCAGCTCATCCACTACGACGTCCCCTGGTCGCTGATCCGCATCGAGCAGCGCAACGGCCGTATCGACCGGTACGGGCAGGCCCACAAACCGCAGTTCCGCGCCCTGATCCTGACCAGCGAGGTGGATGGCGCGAAGGACGACCGCACGGTCGCCGAGCGGCTGCTGGAGCGGGAGGACGAGGCGCACCGCTCGCTCGGTACGGCGGAGGCGGTCTCCGGTCTGTACCGCGCGGAGGCCGAGGAGAAGTCGCTGATCCAGGACCTCCTCAAGGGCCGCACGGTCGACGAGTCCCTCCAGCACACCGCCGAGGAAGCGGGCGGGGCGGACGACTTCCTGGCCGACTTCTTCGCCCAGGTCGACGACACGACCGAGCCCGCCGCGGACGCTGCCGCATCAGACGATTCCTCGGCTGCCCCTCCGCAGGCGCATGTGCCCCGCCTCTTCACGACGACGCGCGAGTTCGTCGACGAGGCGGTCCGGGAGGTCTTCCCGGACGCCCAGCAGTCCCTGGGGATGGACCGTGACCCCGAGAACGGCCTGATCTCGTTCAAGCCTCCGGCGGACCTGGTGCACCGGCTGAAGGCGCTGCCGCCCGACTACCGCCGCGAGCAGCGCCTGAGCGAGCGCCTGCTGGTCACCCTCAACCGCAAGCTCGCCGACCGCTCCCTCGTACGGGCCCGGGAGTCCGGCACCTCCAGCTGGCCGGAGATCTCCCTGCTCACCGACCTCCATCCGGTGGTGGAGTGGCTGACCGACAAGGTCCTCGTGAAGCTGGGCCGCCAGGAGGCCCCGGTCATCACGGCCGATGTCGAGGCGCCCGTGTACCTCGTACAGGGCATCTACTCCAACGCGCTCGGCCGCCCGACGGTCGTGAAGTGGATGGCCGTGACGGGCGACAAGGTCACGGACGACATGGTGGGGACGCTGCGCGAGGCCGGCATCGGCCCGACGATGGCCAACCCGCTGCGCCGCCACGATGTGGACGGCCTGCGAGCCGGCATCCCGGGCGCGCTGGAGGCCGCGGAGGCCTTCCTGTCGCGCCACCGCTCCGATTGGGACGAGGCCCTCCTCGCCCCGATCGAGGAATACCGGCAGCGGCTGGGCAAGTGGGAGCAGCCCACCCTCGCGGGCGAGGAGACCAAGGACGAACTCTCCCGCCTCGCCGACTCCCTGCTGACGACGGGGCGCCCGATGCTGCGCGTCCTGGCCGTCCTCGATTCCGCCCACGACGGCTCCCCCGCACAGGCCTAGGAGAACCAGAACCACATGACGTACGACTCCCTGGTCAACCGCGGCGAGTACTTCTCCGCGCACTACCTGGCCGAGGTCTTCCCGAAGGACCTCAAGTCCGGGCTGCTGGCAGCCTGGAAGACCCGCGAGGAGGAAGCCAAGTCCTCGTCGGACTCCGACCAGGAACAGGAAGCGGACCCGGAAGCCCTCCCGGTCACTCCCCGCCTGGGTCTGCGCGCCCTGCGCCGTCCGTACTTCCGTACGCGCGCCTTCTTCGCGGAGGCGGCGGCGGGCGCGGCTGACGACGCGACGACGTACGACGCCCCCGAGTGGCGTGAGCGCGCCGCTTCCCTCAACGCCTCGGTGCTCCGCTCCCTGGGCTACGACGCCAAGCCGCAGACCCTGACGGTCTCGCGGGCGGACCACACGTACGAGATCCCGGTCGCGCACGCCGAACCGGGCCTGGTGGCCGTGGACTGCGGCTGGGCGGCCGAACCCGACGCGGCCCTGGACCCGGACGGCCCCGGCCGACTGCTGCTCCCCATCTCCCTGGACGCGTCCACCTCCCTCCGCACGGGCTCGAAGCTGGCCTCGTTCCTGTTCGCGAGCGAGGACGCGCCGCGGTACGTGCTGCTCCTGGCCGGCGGTGTGATCGTCCTGGCGGACCGGGCGGCGTGGGGCGAGGGCCGTTACCTGGCCGCCTCGCTGGACACGGCCCTGGACCGCAACAACACCAAGGACGGCCAGGAACTCGACACCCTGGCGGCTCTCTTCGGCGCGGACTCCCTCCGCACCCCGGAGGAGGGCGGCGAGAACCCCCTCGCCGGCCTCGTCGACAAGTCGACGAAGCACGCTGTGGGCGTCTCCTCCGAGCTCCGAGACGGCCTGCGCGAATCGGTGGAGCTCATCGCGAACGAGGTCCTGGAACGCATCACCAGCCACGAGGGCATCCGCCTGGAGGATGTGAAGGAGCTCCCGGAGCTCTCCCGACAGCTGACCCGCGAGTCGCTCCGCTACCTCTACCGCATCCTGTTCCTCCTGTACGCGGAGGCCCGCCCCGAGCTGGGCATCCTGCCGTCGGACTACCCGGAGTACCACCAGGGGTACGGGCTGGGCCGGCTCGGCGAACTGGTCGCGGAACGGGACCTGGTGGGCGAGAAGGCCCGCGAGGGCGTGTACCTGTACGAGTCACTGGA
This sequence comes from Streptomyces sp. NPDC045695, assembly GCF_056432025.1. Lineage (NCBI taxonomy): Bacteria > Bacillati > Actinomycetota > Actinomycetes > Kitasatosporales > Streptomycetaceae > Streptomyces > Streptomyces sp. NPDC045695. The sequence goes on along the minus strand of NZ_JBWKJU010000010.1, from coordinate 48,230 downwards.
CCTCCTCTTCAGCAAGGTCCAGGAGGGCTACCGCCCGCGCCGCACGCACGGGGTGGCGGAGAAGGAGTCCGAGACTGCGAAATCCGAAGACATCGGCCTCCGCTTCGAGCCGCTCCACTCGAAGCTCTTCGAGCCGGAGTCGATCCGCCTGATCGGCGCGGAGTCTGTACGCGACCCCCGTCACGACGACGACACGGACGGCGAGCCCCGCTACCTGGACACGCGCCTGCGCAACGCGACCTTGTACAAGGTCCTGCGGAAGCTGATGCTCACCCGCGGCAAGAAGGGCGAGCGCGGCGGTTTCATCTCGTACGCGCAGCTCGGCATCAACCAGCTGGGTGCGGTGTACGAGGGCCTGATGTCGTACGCGGGCTTCATCGCGGGCGAGGAGCTGTACGAGGTCGCGAAGAACGGCGACCCGAAGGACGGCTCCTGGCTGGTCCCCGCCTCGAAGGCGGACGAGTACGCCGATTCGGTCTTCGTCCGCCGCCGCGACGAGGAGACGGGCGCCGATGTCCGGGTCCGCTACCGCCCGGGCTCGTTCGTCTACCGCCTCTCGGGCCGCGACCGCCAGACCTCGGCCTCGTACTACACCCCGGAATCCCTGACCAAGGTCACGGTCCAGCTGGCGCTCCAGCACCGCCTGGACCAGGACGACACGATCACCGAGGCCCGCGAACTCCTGGACTGGAAGATCTGCGAGCCGGCCCTGGGCTCGGGCGCGTTCCTGAACGAGGCCATCAACCAGGTCGCGGCGGAGTACCTGCGCCGCCGCCAGGAGGAGACCGGCCAGGCGATCGACACCGAGCAGTACCCGGTGGAGTTCCAGAAGGCCAAGGCGTACATCGCACTGCACAACGCGTACGGCGTGGACCTCAACTCGACCGCCGTCGAACTGGCCGAGGTCTCCCTCTGGCTCAACACGATGCACCCGGGCATGGAGGCCCCGTGGTTCGGCCTCCACTTGCGGCGCGGCAACTCCCTGATCGGCGGCCGGCGTGAGATCTACTCCGCGGAGCGCCTGAAGAAGGGCGGCTGGCTGGGCACCACCCCGGAACGCTTCCCCCTCACAGAGGCCGCCAACGGTCTCCCCTCTGGCTCGGTCCACCACTTCCTCCTCCCGGCGAAGGAGTGGGGCGCGGTCGCCGTCGAGAAGGAGGCGAAGGCCCTCGCCCCGGAGGAAGCGAAGGCGTTGGCCGCCTGGCGCAAGGCGATCACGAAGTCTCCGTCCGCGAAGCAGACGACCCGCCTCCAGGGCCTGGCCCGCCGCGCGGAGTACCTGTGGCAGCTGGTGGTCCGCCGCCTGGAGATCTCCGAACGCGATATCAGCCGCAAGATCGACGTCTGGGGAGCCGAACCGGACTGGCTCCGCCAGCCGGTCGAAGCGATGCAGCGCGAGGACATCCTGGCCGACCTTGAGGCGGTGGACACCCCGTACTGGCGCCTGAAAACCCTGATGGACACCTGGTGCGCCCTGTGGTTCTGGCCGGTCCAGGAAGCGTCCCTCCTGGATGGCACGAACCCCCGCTACCGCCACGCGGCAGAGCTGGCGGAACAGTCGGCGGCGTACGAGGTAGCCGTGTCGGACCCCGAGGACGATGACGCCGGCGTCCTGATGTCCTGGGAGGAAGAAGCCCTCCCCGGCTTCGACACCGAGGCCAGGCAGCTCTCCCTCACCCAGGAGGACGTGGCCAAGCGCCGAACGGGCCGCCGCAAAGAAGCCATCACCGAGCAGCGCCGCGCGGTCATCCCCCTGGCGAACCTGGACGACTGGCTCGACTTCGCGGAGTCATTGCTGGGCACACAGGATGTTCCGTCGGAGTCCTTGGTCGCCGTGTTCGAGTCCCTGACGGAACTGACCCCGTACGAGGACGCCCTCCCGGACCTCATGGGCATGGATCGGTCCTACTGGCTGGAGTCCCGCTTCCCTTGGGCGGCCCATTCCAAGAACATCGCTTCCCAACAGGCCTTCTTCCACTGGGAGCTGGAGTACGCCCAGGTCTTCGAACGAGGCGGCTACGACCTCCAAGTCGGCAACCCGCCTTGGGTGCGACCGAGATGGCAAGAAGATCGCGTTCTTGCCGAACTGGAACCGTGGTTCATGCTGACAGACAAACCCAGTCAGTCCGAATGGCGACTCCGCAGAGATGAGCTACTTTCCAACAGAGGTGGCAGCGGCAACTTCATCCTTGGCGAACTGGCAACAAATGCGGGAATCGTATCCATGCTGGGGTCCGCATCGACCTACCCGCTCATCTCCGGCACGCAACCTAATCTATACAGGGCATTCATGTGCCAGGTGTGGTGGCATCTTGGCCACCTAGGCATGGCCGGAATTCTTCACCCAGACACCCATCTGGCAGGCGTCAAGGAGGGGCGGCTTCGCGCTGCAACTTATCACCATTTGAGACTGCACGCGAGCTTCGTAAATTCAGCGAACTGGGCATTCGAGATCGACCGAACCGTCGGCTTCGGGATGCATATTTACGGACAATCTCAACGCGACATCAGTTTCTCTACTCTTAGCCAGCTCAGATCAGCAGAAGTCCTCACGGACTCTCTAATTCATGACGGGTCCGGCGAAATTCCGGCTCAGAAATTTGCCGGAAAGTGGGACGTTAGGCCACACCGAGCACGTGTAGTTCAGGTTACCGAAAGCCTTCTCGCGGAATGGAAAAAGCTGAACGGCGAGCCCAACGACCCTATCAGCCACACCCAGATCCTCTACCCTGCCACCGTCTCAGAGCAGGGAGCCATCATGGCGCTGGCCGAGTTTAAGAGCCGACTCGGCAGCAGCAATCCGTTCATAAGCTCTGGATTCCATGAGGCAACAAGCAAGAAGGATGGATATATTCACCACACAGTCGATAGTCCAGACAATTGGAATGAGGCAATCCTCCAAGGGACCCATTTCTCCCCGGCCACCCCGTTCACCAAGCAGCCAAACTCGCCCATGCGTAACGGAAAGGATTGGGTGAACTGGGACCTGACCTCCCTCTCGCCCCAAGCCCTACCGCGAACAACTTATGCACGCGCCTGCACCAACGAAGAGTACAGAGACGCCCAGGACCGCTGGGGCGAGAAACGCTACACCGAGTATTTCAGGCTGGCATGGCGACGAATGATCGACCCCAAGAATACGGAACGCAGCCTGTTCTCAGCTCTCATCCCTCCAGGCCCCACTCACGTCGATGCCGTGCATTCTATGGCCTGCATCGACAACCGCACCACAACCCTTAACTCAGGATTCTGGGCATCGCTACCACTGGACTACCTGCTCCGAATCACCGGTCGTGCCGATCTACGGGGGATCGAGGCACAGAAAATGCCCGCACCGACGACAGATCACCCCCTCTGCGATCCCCTACTGATCCGGGCATTGCGACTCAACTGCCTCACCTCGGCATATTCACCACTTTGGAATGAACTATTCCACCCCAGCTGGCCCCATTACGAGGAATGGGCAATAGACTGGCCGAGCATCTCACCACTGACGCAAAACCTCAGCAAAGAATGGAAGTGCACCACACCGCTTCGTTCCGAGGAAGAGCGACGCGCAGCTTTGGTGGAACTCGATGCACTTGTATCAGTCTGGCTCGGGATCTCTGCAGATCAGCTCTCCGCCATCTATAAATCTCGTTACACAATTCTCGCCGACCGAGAGGCTGAGATGTGGTTCGATGCCCAGGGACGCCGAATCGCACGTGATCCGTACTCGTACGGAAATCGCCAGACCAGAGAAACCTACCCGGCGCTCCTCGACCATCTGGACAACCCGGCCATTGTCCCGCCGCCCGAGGGGTACACCCCGCCCTTCTACAAGGCCGACCGTGAGACGGAGATGCGGGCCGCGCACGCGCACTTCTCAGCTCGGCTCGACGCGGAGATCGCTGCCGGCCGGTGGACACCGCCCGTGAAGGCTGACGCGTAGGAACACGAACGGGCCGTGCCAACCGAGGTTGGCGCGGCCCGTTGTCGCGTGGGTCAGTGCGAGGCGAAGGCGAGGAACGTCGTCCACTGCTGCCCGTCGAAGCTCAGCATGGCCCCGGCCTTGTTCTTCGAGTCGCGGACGTGGACCGAACCGGCGGCGTTCGCGACCTCCACGCATTCCCCGCCCTCACCGCTGCTGTAGCTGCTCTTGAACCAGGCGGATTCCGGCACGGCACGCTCAGACTCTGCGATGTTCATGTCTCTCCCAGCAACTTCTCGACAACGGCCAGCGATTCGCGCGGAGTGAGGGCCTGAGCCCTGAGGAGTCCATACTGCTCTTCGATCTCCCGTACCGACTTCCGCTCCGTGTGGAGACGGCTGTCCTTGAGCACCTCCACATAGGCGATCCTCCGCCCTTCCCTCGTCTCGATCAAGGTGAACGGACCAGCCAACCCTGCGTGCTCCTCGCGCTCGGTCGGCATCACCTGGATCTCGACGTTGCGGCGACGTCCCACCAGCAGCACGTGTTCCAGCTGGCCCCGCATCACGTCCTTCCCACCCAGGGGGCGACGCAGCACGGACTCCTCGATGACAAAGCTGATAGTGGGCATAGGCGTCCGGGAGAAGATCTCCTGCCGGGCCAAGCGGGCCGCGACCCGTTCCTCGACGGTCGCCTCATCCAACAGGGGCCGCCGCATGACGAACACCGCCCGTGCGTACTCCGCCGTCTGCAACAGCCCTGGCACCGCCTGCACCGCGTACACGTGCAGTTCCACGGCTTCCTTCTCCAGCCTCGCCGCACCCCGGAAGAACGCCGGGTACCGCACCCGCTCGATCTCTTCCTTCATATCCATCAACATGCCGCGCGCGCCCAACAGCTCATCTGCCTGATCGATGAACTTCGGTGGCGGGATCCGCCTCCCCTGCTCGAACGCCGCGATGGTCGAAGCCGAGTACCCCGTCCTCGACCCGAACTCCGGTCGCTCCAACTCCGCCCACTCCCGGAACCGCTTCAGCTGACGCCCGAAGACGAGCAAGATGCCCGTCCCCGCCTCAGCATCGTGCCCGGCCTCCGCCTGCTGTTCGTCCACGATCCGCGCCTCCCGCGCCCAACGCCCCGGCCGTCCCGCCGGTCACGCCCCACACCGCCGACACCCTCCGCGCCGACGCGTACAGCCGCCACCCGTCAGTGCGTCACTCCTGGTCAACGTTACTCACGCAACGCCACCGTTAGCCGCATGAAGCCCACATCTCCCCCGATCCAGCTCTCCCCCGCACTGCCCACCTCCACCCACGAGTTCGACATGTGTTTCACCTCCACCCCACGCGGCGCACGGCTCGCCCGACGCCTCGTCTCGCACCGACTCCACGACTGGGGCTACCCCTACAACTCCGCCACCAACGACACCGCCACCCTCATCGCCGCCGAGCTCACCGCGAACGCCGTGCGCCACGGCCACGTCCCCGGCCGGGACTTCCGCCTCCGCCTGACCGTCAACCCCGACGCCGCAACCATCCGTATCGAGGTCACCGACACCCGCACCGAGCGCATCCCCGCCCTCGTCGCCCCCACCCCTGACTCCGAATCGGGCCGCGGCCTGCTCCTCGTAGCGGCGCTCGCCACCCGCTGGGGCGTCACACCCCGCCAAGCCGCCCCCGGCAAGACCGTCTGGGCGGAGATCAACACCGCCCGACCGGACGAGTGATCCAATAGGCTTCCGCCCATGGTCTACGCGATCTCCCTCTCGTCGGAGGAACTCGACGACATCGACTGGCAGTTACAGCTGGACCAGTTCAAGAGCAAGACCATGGGGTTCTCCCTGCGGCCGCGAGACCTGTCACCTCAGGTGGCCCTCGTGTTCGCACGCGTCCGTTCCTCCGCAGGCACCGCCCATCCGGCCTACCAGCTGCGCTGGCTCGGTGTGGTGAAGCACCCCAAGGGCCGGAAGGTCGGCACCCGCGACGCCCTGATCAAGGTGGAGCCGTTGTGGCGCAGCCCCGCCCCGGTGGAGCTGGCCGCGGTGACGGCCTCGCTGTCCCGGATGGATGCCGAGGAACTCACCGGGATGCTCTTCAACGAGGTCGTCGTACTGCACGACGAACTCGGTGAGCGCCTCGTCGCCGCGCTGCGCGAGCTCGGGCCGCGGTTCGCCGAGCTCCTCGACCGTCTGAGCAGCGTCGCGGATCAAGCCCCCTTCGACAGTTCCCGCGTCGAGGACCGCTCCTGGCAGGAGCAGTACGACTCCGCACGGCTGGCGCTCAGCATCGCCGAGTTCCCCCTGGCCCCCCTCAGTGCCTGGCGCAGGCCCCGGAGCCCGCACGACACCTACCTCGCAGGGTTGATCCCCGAGCCCACCGAGCAGAGCCTCATCGAACACGATGCCGCCCACTCCGTAGCCGAACCAAGGTTCCTCCAGCCTTGGGACCGCTCGGACTTCCGCTGCGACATCCACGTGTTCGAGCACCAGGGTCGACGCATCGAGGTCGCCAACGTCAACGCCACACCGGTCGAGGCACGGCTCGGCAGTGACCTGATCTACTACCACGAGGCCACCCACAGTTTCGTGCTGGTCCAATACAAACGGCTGCCGTCCGTGCAGCGTTGGATCTACGTGGACGACCGTCTGCGCGGCCAGCTGGACCGGCTGGAGGTCGTCGCGCGCTTGAGCCGCCCGGCGTACGCCCCGCACGACTGGCGCCTGAGCAGCGACCCCTGCTTCGTGAAGCTCGCCTACTGGCCCGAGGACGGCCGAGGCGACCCCGGCGGACCGGCAGCCGGCATGTACCTCCCGCTCTCCTACGTCCATCTACTCCTCCAGGACGACTGCACCCTGGGGCCCGGCGGCGGCAGGCGTCTCGGCTACGACTACGCCGACCGGCACTTGATCAACAGCCAGTTCATCGAGCTCGTGAAACACGGGCTGGCCGGGACCGTGGGTACCACCCGTGAAGACCTGCTCGCACTCGGTGAGGAGCGTGCCGCGGAGGGCTATTCCGTGACCATCGCCGCGGAGCTCGGGGACGGGCGACACCCCGGAGAGGCCGTTCGGGAACGGCAACGGCGCGCCAACTCCCGTGGAGCCAACAAGCGTCAGGCCAGGAAGCCGCCCCCGGTGACTTCCCCGACCGCCACCGAGCCCCGGCAACCCGTCATCGGAGAGCAACTGTCGCTGGGACTCGACGATCTCTTCGCAGACTGACGCGGGTCAGTCTCCCTTCGGCAGACTCTCGTACGAGAACGTGCACTGGACCCTGCCGTCCGCCGCCGGGACGAGGCGCACCTGCTCGGCCGGCATCTGCAACGCCTTGCCTGCCGGCTCGTCCCACAAGGACACCGTTCCTCCGGCCTCGCCGAAGGAGACGTACGGCCGCTCGGGTCGCAGGATGCCGCCCCGGCTGCTGAGTTTCGCCGCCAAGACAGTCGGCTCCACGCACATCCACTCCGGCTCCACCCCGAAATAGGAAGGCAGTTCCGCCTTCTGGGCCGCAGCCGTACGGAGCTCCTTCACCGCGTCCCCCGCCGAGTCCAGCGCTCCCAACGTGCAGAACAGCACCACCGCCACCTGGGCAACCACGTACGACAGGACACCGAACCGCTCGACGGGGCTGACGAATGACGCGTGCACGTGCTTCGCGATGCCCCACAAGGCCGGCACGAGCAAGGCGAAGCTCAGAAAGCTCAAGAGCTTGAGCGCCGACGCGGCCTGCCACAACGCTGGGACATCGAGGTCATCGGGTGTGATGTCGAGGCTGTCGGCGTACAGCGCGTGCATCACCGACCCGGAAGCCACAACACAGGACGCGACAAGCGCGAAGAGCAACGGTGCAGCCCAGGCGAGCCATTCGCCCCACGTCCACTGGCGGACCAGCAGCCAGATTCCTGTAGACGTAGCCGTGACGGCGAAGACCGACAGTACTTGCACTGGGGTCCAGCCCCTCGTTTCCCCCATGTCCGCGCCCAAGGCGACGGCAAGGAGGAACGCGGTTACCACGCCCCACGTGAGGAGGCTCCCCACGCGGCCCCCCTCCGCGAACACGCCGCGCGTCAACCAAGCGGACCACAGAAGGCACAACACCGCGGCGGTGCCCCAGACCCACGTTCGCGCACCGCTCGCCTGCCGGGCGACGACCACGCAGAAGAGCATGGCGAACGTCCAGGCCATGACGCGGGACGTGACACGCTGATGGTCCTCCTCGCGGCGCTGCACGATGTGCCTTCGCTCCCGGCCATGGCGTGTTCGCACATCGATGGCGGCCTCGGGGACGGAACCTCCGGGCAGGTCCATCCGCGACAGCCGCAGGGCCTCCGAGGCCGTCCCCCTCACCAAGGTGCCTGTGTCGTGCCGACCGGAACCCTCGGAGAGGCGCGCGCGTGCCATCGCAGTGGATCGGCGCAGCCGTGACATCGGCGTCAAGGGCCTCGGATCGGGCACACGGGGTGGCCTGTGAGCCACCGTATGTGCCCGCCAGCCGGTCAGCTGCTCCCGATCGCGGTCCACCGGCTCACAGCGTCGGGCGTACATCTCCAGCCTGGTTCTCCGTGCCAGCCGTTGCACCCACCATTCGGCCGCCTGCTCGGTGCGCCGGTTGCGGGCTCCGAAGAACCGCACCTCGACGGAGTACAGTCGCGCCGAGGCATCCGCGCTCAGCACGCCCTGCGAGGCACCTTCACCCCGGGCGAAGGCAGCGACGACCGGCCAGCCCTGCTGGTCGAACGCCCGCTCCGCCTCGTCCCAGTCGCGCTGCTCCCCCCGCACCTCGACCAGCACGAGCACGCGTTGGTCGTACCGCTTCCCCTGCATCAGTTCCCCCTACGGCAGCCAGCGCGCCGCCTGCTCCCGCGTGATCTTGGCCGCGTCGACCCACCAGTGCCCCGCCTGCTTGTCCCACTTCGCGCTCAGCAGGCGCTTCGCCTCGTCCTTCTGCTCGTACGGCACCTTGAGGTACAGCCGGCCATCCCGGACCAGTCCCGGGTACACCTTGTCCGGCGTCTGCGCCCGCTGGGCCGGCACCTCGGGCAGCGCCGGAGCGGCTTGTTCCGCCGGGCGCCACGGCGCTCGCGCCGGGCGTTCCATACGAGTCTGCTCCATGAGCTTCCGTACGCGGGCGCACGAGGCAGGGTCGGTGTAGCGCATCATCAGGTCCGTCGGCCCGATGTTCGCGAGCAGGTTCTTCGAACCGTGCCAGAGGACCGAACCGTCCAGGATGAGGACCTTCTCGTGCATGCGGTCCCGGAACTCGACCCGGCAGCCGGCGAATTCCAGTTGCTGAACGAGCTCCCGATGCCGCGCCACGCGGGAGGGTTCCTGCTGCTCCTCCGGTGGGCGGGTGAAGACCGTGACCTGGACGCCGGCCGCCGTCCTCGGTCCGATCAGTCGGGCCCATCGGCCCACCGGCGCCCTGTCCATGAACGCCGAGTACAGCTCGATGCTGTGCTGCGCCCGTTCCACGTCCCACTCGACGGCGGCCTCGACCTCGCTGTGCTCGAAGAAGGCGGGCCGGACCAGCTCCTCTTCCGACAGGTTGGCCAGCTGGTCGGCGTCCAGGATGGGGATCAGCTGGTCGGCGGAGATGGTCTGCGCGTGTGCCTCCAGGTGGTCGACCATCGCCAGGGCCTCGCTGTGCGGGGCCAGGTGCTTGCGCAGGAACGCGACGTCCGCCACGACGACCAAGTGGTCCTGGGCCCGGCTGAGAGCGACGTTGAGAAGGCGGCAGGTCTGCGAGGACAGCCCGGTTCCGCTGTAGAAGAAGCCGGGATCCTTTCCGGCGCCCGCGACCGTGTCCAGGAGCACGACGGGGCGCTGGCTGCCCTGGAACCGGTGGACGGTGTCGACCAGGCCGTCGTAGTCCTCCCCGAACCGGTGGGTGAGGCTGCTCTTGAGCGCCTTGACCTGCTCGCGGTACGGGGAGATGACGGCGAGCCGGTCGGTTGCCCGCTCCCCCTCGGGGACGTCCTGCCACTTGCGGCCGGGCAGGATGCCCTCGTACTGGAGTCCGCGGACGAGCTCGTGGATGACGGCGGCGTGGACGGCGTTCGTCATGTGGGGCTTGCGGCCGCCGCCGGGAATCCGGCGGCCGGAGGTGTCGATCAGGATCACCGGGGCGTCGATGAGCGGGGCGAACGGCAGTCGGCTGGTGTTGCCGCGCCCGGTCTTGAGGGGCGCGTCCGGGTACGCCACCTCGTTCACGACCGCGCAGATCGGCTCCCGCATCCGGTACTGGGTGTCGAGCGCCACCAGGCGCGGGTCCTGAAGTACCCGCCCGGACGGGTCGACCAGTCCGGCGGCGTGGAAGGCGTCCCGCGCCGTCCACTCTCGCGAGTGGGCCTGTTCTTCCTCGCTCGCCTGCCGGTCCCCGTCGCCCTTGGTCACGGCGGGGAGCTGGCGGAAGTCCCCGGCCACGATCACCCGCTTGCGGGCGAGGCCGGCGGCGAACCAGGCCGAGGGCAGGTTGACCATCCCGGCTTCGTCGATCACCACGACGTCGATCTCGTCGAGCAGTTTCCTCGACTGGACGGCCTTGGCCACGGTGGCTCCGAGCACCCGGCAGCGGGACCGGACCTCGTCGTGGATGCGCTTGCGCTTCCGGTCGAGCTCGTCGAGTCGCACCTGGAGGGAGGCAGCGTTCTCGGCGACGGTCTCCCTGGGCGGTATCCCCACGACGGCGGCGTAGGCAGCGGGCAGGGCGCGGCGGGCTTCGGCTGCCTGTTGTCCACCTGCGGTATGGCGACGGGCCGCGCTCGCGACGACCTCCCTGGCCTGTGCCGCGCGGAACGCTTCGTCCGCCAGGGCGGAGTGGAGATCTCGCAGTTTCGCGGCCTTTCGTTCCGCGAGAAAGCCTGCCGGCGCACCCACCTTGTCGATCGCCAACCGCAGCTGTGCGGCCTCCGCATCCGCTGCAAGCACCGTCCGGGCCGCTGCGGCCTGGTCGCGGCCGGCCGCGGCCGTCTCCCCCACGGCGGTGGCCAGGTCCGACTCCAGATCCCGTATCCGGTCGTGGAGGGCCAGCGCCGCTCTCGCGCCCTTGAGCTGGTCGGCCGCCGTGCTGATCTGCCGGTCGATGCTCTCCACGAGCAGGGCCGCGATCCTGCCCGGGTCGACCTGGTCTCCGTAGCGGCTGCGCAGCGACGGCAGGACGATGTTCCCGGCCCGCTGGACGATCCCCTCGGCAAAACCCTCCTCGTGCTCCAGGAGGGAGCACATCCGCTCCAGGGCCTGATCCACCGCAACGTTCGTCGGAGCCAGGAAGAGGATCTTGAGCCCTTGGCGGAAGCTGCCCTCGACGATATGGCCGACGACGTCCGTCTTGCCGGTGCCGGGCGGTCCCCACAGGAACAGCACCTCACTGGCGAGCGCCTGCGCGACGGCGTCACGTTGACGCGGGTTGAGCTGTAGCCCTGCCCAGTCCGCCACCCATTGCCCCGGGTTCTCGGCACGGCCGGTGCGAGGGGTACCGCGGCCGACCAGCCAGCCGGCGTGCCCTGCGTCGATGGGACTGTCCTGCTGGCCGACCGCCTCCAGACCCTCGGAGAGGGCGGCCCAGTTGGACGAGTCGTCCTTGCGGATCTGAATGTTGGTGGGCGCCGCCCCGAAGTCGGCTTTCGTCACGAGCCGTACGGTGCCGTCCGGGGCGCGCGAGGCCTCGGCCGGGGCCCAAGCCTTCCGGGAGCTGGACGGCCGGGCGAGAACGGGAACACCGTCCAGACTGTCGTGCCAGTTCCGGCACTCGAAGAGATACTCGCGGGCCCCTTCGGAGTACGAAAGGAGCCGCCCTTTGGAGAGCTCGACCTTCACGGCACCCTCGGCGTCGTTCCGGTGCTCCGCGAGGATCTCGGCGCGCACCGCCGTCAGAAACTCCGCAACGGGATATGGACGCTCCGTATCGGTCATGTGTACCGCTCCCCCAAGATCACCACACAGGTGCAAAGACTGTACGAGGATCCGTTGCCGACCGGCGGGCATCGGACGGGCACCGGCCACGCACTGGCCGGAATCAGTGGCTGGCCTGCATACCCAGGAACGATGTCGTCAGGTCCGTATACCGTTGAGCCAGCTCAACGACCTGGTACGAAGCAGAGGAGAACGTCGTGAGGCCCACGCTGGCCGCCGCGCAGTTGCGGGGCAGTCTCACCCAGTACCTCACGACGACCTACGCGCTCACCGACGAGGACACCCGCCGGGCATTGGAGCGGTTTTTGGAGCATCCGGAGAGCGGGATGTTCCGCGGTCCCTACCTGCGGATCAGGACTCCCTTCCACAAGGCCGCGGCCGGGTGGGAGAAGCACCTGGAGTGGGACCCGGGATTCACCCCGTACCGGCATCAGGCGAAGGCGTACGAGCGACTGAGTACGCTCCACGGGCCGGCCTTGCCCACGCTGGTCACAACCGGGACGGGGTCCGGGAAGACCGAGTCCTTCCTCGTTCCCGTTCTCGACCATTGCCGCCGCGAGAAGGCCCTCGGCCGCGGCGGGGTCAAGGCCGTGCTGCTTTATCCGATGAATGCGCTCGCCTCCGACCAGGCCGGCCGCATCGGCGACTACCTCGCGCAGCCGGAACTGGCCCAAGTGACGGCCGGGCTCTACATCGGCGACCGCCCGGACACGGACTTCCGCCGGGTGATGACCCGGCGCGAGGACATGCGGCAGTCGCCTCCCGACCTGCTGATCACGAACTACAAGATGCTCGACCTCCTGCTCCAGCGGAGCGAGGACCGTGCGCTGTGGCAGGACTCCCGGATCCAGTACGTGGTGCTGGACGAGTTCCACACCTACGACGGGGCGCAGGGTACGGACGTCGCCATGCTGCTGCGCCGCCTGGCGATGACCACGGGCCAGAGCGAGCCCGGGCGTCCTCTCGGTTCGATCTGCCCGGTGGCGACGTCGGCGACCCTCGGCGAAGCCGGGCCGGGATCCGGGCCCGGCGGCATCCTGGAGGTGGCCGCGCAGGTCTTCGGGATACCGTTCCCCTCGGACGCAGTGGTGGGCGAGGAACGGATGACGCCCGAGCAGTTCACCGGAGCGGTGAACTATGCGCTGCCGGAGCCGCCTTCTCCCGAGGAGGTCATCTCCTGCTCGGGCGGCCCCGATGTGGTGTCGCGTCCGGACAAGCTCGATCTCAACGCCCTTGCGGCGCGGATGCTGGGCCAGCAGGGTCTGTCCGCCTTCGAGATCGGGCGACTGCTCAAGCAGCACGACTTCACCCAAGGGGTGTTGTCCCTCCTCGACGGGGATCCCCTGAGTGAATGGGAACTCCGCGACCGGCTGGGCCGGTTCGGTTACGCCTGGGGCCGGACCGCCCGGGAGAATCCCCGCCTTGCCCTCGCAGCCCTCGCGCGGTTCGTGGCCCTGCTGTCCGCCGCCCGCGATCCGGAGTCGGACGAGCGCCGCCCGCGCCCGCTGCTCCATGTGGAGACTCACCTGTGGGTCCGGCCCGTTGGTCGGATCCTGCGCGGAGTCGGTCCCGGAAAGCCGGAGTTCCACTGGTACGAGGACGATCGCGCGCGCCGTTCGGCCCTGCCCGTGATGCCCGCCGACGGCGGCGAGGAGCCCGAGGCCGCTCAGATCGGGCAGGTGACCCGCTCGCACCGGGCGCAGTCCGCGATCGGTGCGGACACCACCGTCCGGCAGGCGAGCGTACGGCTGCCCGCCGTGTACTGCCGCAACTGCGGTCGTTCCGGCTGGGCCGCCATCTCCCCGGAGGCCGATCCCCAGCAGCTCGTCATGGCCCACGACAAGATCTGGCGCGCCAGTGTCGGCCGGGACAAACGGCGGGTCCGGTACTTCATCGCCGCCACGGCCGCGGAGCAGCAGGACACGCTCGCGGCGATGAGCCAGTCCCGCCCCGCGACGGCCGGGGGGCAGCTGCCGGCACTGATCCTGGATGGCGCGCAGGGCACGTACCGACTGCCGGTGATCCAGGACGAGGGGCATCTCCAGGACGCCTGCTTCGTCCTGGCGATCACGGAGAAGAAGGCCGCCGACAAAGCCGCCGTCGATCAGCGCTGCCCTGCCTGCGACACCGACAACGCCATGCGCTTCCTCGGCACGCGGCTGGCGGCCCTGGCCGCGGCGACGGTGACCCAGCTCTTCACCGGGCAGGAGGTCGCGCTCGAAGCGGAGGAGCGTAAGACCCTCCTGTTCAACGACTCGACCCAGGATGCCGCCCACCGTGCGGGCTACGTGGCGAACCGCTCGTTCACGTTCTCGCTGCGCTCGCTGCTCGCGCGCAACCTGGACGAGTCCGGCCGGCCCGTGGCCCTCAACGACCTGATCGGCAACGTCCTCGACTCCGTCGAGGACCCGCAGGCCCTTGCCGCCGTCGTGCCGCCCGACCTCTACGACGAGCCCGGTGTGGACCGTCTGCTCTCCGGGCGGGGCACGGGCGACCTGCGGACCTGGAAGTTCATCGGCGAACGGCTCGCCTTCGCCACTGTCATGGAGTTCGGGCTCCGCTCCCGGCAGGGCCGCACCCTGGAGCTGACCCGGACGGCGGCCGCCGAGGTCGTCATCGAGGACCAGCACCGGATCACGATGCTCGCCCGTGACGTCCACATGACCTTGCCCGGGCAAATGCTCGGCACCGGCCTGCCGACCTCCGAACGCTATCTGGCTTTCGTACGCGGACTGCTGGAGCGGATTCGGCTGCGCGGCGGGCTCCGGCACCGCTGGCTGGAGCCCTGGATGAAGGACGCCGGGGTGACCCGGTTCAAGATCTGGGGCGGCCGGCCCGACGGGATGCCGGCGTTCCCCAACAGCGTGGCCGCGCCTCGGTTCCTGCTCGACGGCGAGAAGGGCAAGTCCGACTTCGACTCGACGACGGCCAAGGCCGGCTGGTACCAGGACTGGGCACGTCGCTGCCTGGGGCTCGACACCCCGGGGGCAGCCGAGTACCTACGCCGGCTGCTGCCCGTACTCGTCGACGAGGGCCTCCTAGCAGTGCGCACGTCGCAGGACCGGGCGACCAAGGTCTACGGCCTGCAGCCCGGCCATGTCGAGGTGCGGCTGCTCGAGGACGACATCGTCAACAAGGCCTTCGTCTCGTGCGAGGCCTGCGGCTGGGAGCAGGTGGTGCACCCGTCCCGGCGGACGCGCTGGTACGGGCACCCCTGCCCCCGGTACCGGTGCCGTGGCCAGATCACCGCGCCGCAGCCGGGTCTGGCCACGGTGTCGTCCTCCGGTGCCACCAGCTTCGGCGGCCCCCGGCCGCGCGACTACCGCGACGACTACTACCGCCACCTCTACCGGACGGGTGGCACCTTCCGCGTGGTCACGGCCGAGCACACCGGCATGCTCACCCGGCCCCAGCGCGAGCGGGTGGAGCGGACCTTCCGCGACGGCACCCACTACACCGACCCGAACGTGCTCTCTTGCACTCCCACTCTGGAACTCGGCATCGACATCGGGGACCTGTCCGCCGTGCTGCTGGGATCGCTCCCGAAGGGCCCTGCCAATTACGTGCAGCGAGCGGGACGCGCGGGGCGCAAGACCGGCAACGCCCTGGTGGTGGCCTTCGGTGGCCGTCGCGCCCGCGACCTGTACTACCTCGACGAGCCACGGGAGATGATCGCCGGGGACATCGTGCCGCCCGGCTGCTACCTCTCCGCAGTGGAGATCCTGCGCCGCCAGTACACGGCCCACCTCCTGGACCTCGCGGCCCGGGGCCGGCTCACCACGAGCGATGGGGAACAGCTGCAGCCCGCACCGCGTCTGGTATCGGCGCTGTTCGGCAGCACTGCCTGGTGCCAGGAGCTCGCGGATGCGGCCCTCGCCCATGGCGCCGCGCTCGTTGAAGCTTTCCTGGAGCTCTTCCCCACGCTCCCGGGCCGACCGGACACCGGCGTGTCCGACCAGGCCGCCGAGGAACTGCGGAAGTACGCAAGCGGGGGGATCGTA
This sequence comes from Streptomyces sp. NPDC045695, assembly GCF_056432025.1. Taxonomy (NCBI): domain Bacteria; kingdom Bacillati; phylum Actinomycetota; class Actinomycetes; order Kitasatosporales; family Streptomycetaceae; genus Streptomyces; species Streptomyces sp. NPDC045695. The sequence continues at coordinate 32,410 of NZ_JBWKJU010000010.1, read as the reverse complement.
CGGGCGCTCCAGGAGGCCGAAGAGGAATGGACCGGCCGCGGTGAGGAACTCCGCCGCCGGATCCGCGCCATCGACACGGCCATGGACCAGCTCGTACGCAGTGACCCCGAGCAGGAACGCGAGTGGCGCGAGTTGCGTGCCGAGCGCTACGCGACGGGCAACCTGCTACGCGACCTCAACCAGACCAGCGCCCACGGAGCCCTCGTCGAGCTGGGACTCCTGCCCAACTACACACTCTCGGACACCACCACCCAGCTGGAGGCCACGCTCTACTGGACCGAGCAACCCGAGACCGAAGGGGCCAAGAAGACCTACCACAGCGAGGTCCGGGACTACGAGCGCTCACGCCGGTCGGCCCTCTCGGAGCTGGCACCCGGCAACAGCTTCTACGTCAACGGCTACAAGCACGTGGTCCGGGCCCTGGACATCGGTAGCCCGGAACGCCGCGCCTGGTCGGTGTGGCGGCTGTGCCCTGCGTGCGGCTACACCCGGACGGAGAACGCACAAGCCGACGCCTCGCCCTGCCCCCGGTGCGGTGGCCGCGAGATCGCCGACGCGGGCTGTGTCCAGCGCGTGCTCGAACCGAAGCGGGTCATGTCGCGCGACAAGCGGGACGACGCCCGGGTCCGTGACGACAAGGACGAGCGGGACAGCAAGAGGTACGCGGTCCTCACGACCGTGGACATCGACCCCGTACACCTGGCTGCGGGCTCCTGGCGCCACGACACCGCCGTGTTCGGCGTCGACTTCACCCGCCATGCGGTGGTACGCACGCTCAACCTGGGCCTCGACCGCCAGGACGGGAGCAGCACCGTGCCTCTGGCTGGGGCGGATGTGCGCATCAACCCGTTCTACGTCTGCACAAGTTGCGGTGGCGCCACCTCCGAAGGACGCCCTGTCGTGGACCACCACCAGGACGCACTCACCGAATCCGTCGCCGCGGCGACCAAGGCCAGTGCTCACCACCAACTGTGGTGCCCGCGTCGCAAGGTCCGTACAAGCAGCCCGGAAGGCCAGGGGAAGGGCGAGGACGTGCCCCTGCTCCTGGCCCACGAGCTGACCACCGAGGCCGTCCGGATCCTGCTCCCCGCATCGGTCGCCCGCGTCAAGGAACGCTTGGCGTCCTTCACCGCCGCCCTCTTCGTGGGCATAGCCGCACGCTACGGCGGCGACCCGGACCACATCGACATCACCGCCGCGTCCATGCCGGACGGCCACGACGCGGAATGGCCTCGCCGATTCCTCGTCGTCTACGACCGGCTGCCGGGGGGCACCGGCTACCTGCACCGACTCGCCACCTCCGAGGGCTTCCGCGAGGTTCTACTCAAGGCTCGCGAGGTCATCGACAGCTGCCCGTGCATCGAGAAGGGCCTCGACGGCTGCCACCGCTGTCTGCTGCGCCGCGTGCCGGCCGGCGACTACGACAAGGTCAGCCGCAATGAGGTGCGGCAGATGCTCGACGAGCTACTGGGAGCCGACGGCAGCGACTGGGTCACCTCACCAGTGGCGGCCACGCACCAGATCCCGCTGGAACAGCAGGCCGAGAGCGATCTGGAGGTCATGTTCCTGGAGACCTTGAGCGAATGGGCCCAGCAGCCCTCGGCCAAGGCCAGCGCGGACGCCTACACGACCACGGCCGGAACGTACTCGTTGGACCTGCGCCTGACCGGCGCTGACGGGGCCACCGTCAGCTGGCGTGTCTCCCAGCAGAGGATTCTCGACGGCACCCGCCCCGACGTCCTCTTCGAACGCACGGATGCACCCGGTCCGCGGATCGCGCTCTACCTCGACGGGTACGAGTTTCACGCCGGGCCGAAGCACAAGGACAGGCTGGCCGACGACGCCGTCAAGCGCACCCGGCTGCGCGCCGACGGGGTTCGGGTCTTCCAGCTCACTTACTACGACGTAAAGGACTGGCGGACTCGCGTCCGCGACACGGGGTACGCGAGCGCGGGGCCGGAGCACCCGGTCTGGGTGCCCTACGGCGAGCAAGGGCAGAAGCGTGCCCGCGACTTCTACGCAGGCGTGCACGGCGGTCTGGCCGGCGAACTGGCCGCCACTGTGTGGGTGAATCCGGCGGAGCTTCTGATCGCTCATCTGCGTGCTCCGGACGCTGCGCTGTGGCAGCAGCGTGCCGAGGCCACCGTCGCCGGATTGCTAGGCGCCGGAGCCCGGATCGCTCCACTGCATCCGCAAGCGGTCGGTGAGCAGCTCCTCGCCGCCCTGCGGGGCGACGCTCCGCAGGGTCCCCAGGGTCCGGTGCAGGTGCTGGCGGCAGTCGACGCCGCGGGGTGCGCCTTGGCCGCTGCGGCGGACGGCCGCCACCGGCCGCCGATGTGGACCGCGTTGGCCCTGCTTGATGACCGCGACCAGGCCCTGTCGGACGAGGACGGGCACAAGCGGCGCTGGCAGGGCTGGCTCTACTGGAGCAACGTGCTGCAGTTCCTGGAGCACGGCGGCGGTGACAGCGTCCAGTTGACGACCAGTCTGCTGGACGGCTTCAGCACCGATGGCCTCGCCGTCACGGGTGGTGCGGGATGGCTCGAATCCCAGCGGGTCGAGCGCCCGACCGCCGACACGGCACACCCCGCCGGGATCCTTGATGGAACGCCAGGCCCGACCATCCCCATGTCTCAGCCGGCCCAGCCCTCCGATACCGTTCAGGACGCCGTTTGGGAGCAGGTGCTGGAGTTCCTCGACCCGGAGGAGCCCGGGCTGCTTCCCCTCACCCAAGGGCTTCTCGCACTCGGAGTGGCGACGCCGGAAGTCGGCTACGAGCTGGACGAGCACGGCTGGATGGCCGAACTCGCCTGGCCCGCCGCTCGCATCGCCGTGGTGACGGCCCACCGGCCGTCCGACGGTGAACGGGACCACGATGCGGAGGACCGGGACAAGGCCTTCACCTCGGCGGGCTGGTGGATCCGCACGGCCGCCTCCTGCTCCCCCCAGGACATTGCAGACCTCCTCGACGCAGCGGAGGACAAAGCCACGGACACGAACGACGGAGACCAGCAGCGATGACGACCACAGGCGTGACCCTGCGTCTGCTCGACAAGGCGGACAAGGAGATCCTGAGGCTGCCGCGTGCGGTCAAGGGCGCGATCTACGACTTCCAGCACAAGTTCAAGGAGAATCCTCAGCTCCGGGGCCTGCGGCTGAAGCAGCTCGAAGGCCACGACCGACTCTGGTCGGCACGTATCAACGACGAGTACAGGGTCCTGCTGCTGCGCCTGGCCGAAACGGACTGGCTCATCGTCTCCGTCAAGCACCGCAAGGAGGCGTACGAGAAGCTCGATCGGCTCTCGTACGGCATCAACCGGATCACCGGCGGCATCGAGTACGTCGACCTCGAAATCATCGAGGAAAGCGTCCTTCGCCGCGCGGCGGCCCCCGGGTCTACCACCGCCCCCACCGAGCCCACCCCTGCTCCCGCAGCCGAGCCGGTCCCCGTCCCGCTGTTCGCCGCGTTCTCCGACGAGCAGCTCACCGAACTCGGCGTAGCCGGACCGCTCGTACCGGTCGTCCGGACCCTGACCACCGAGGATCAGCTCCTCGGGCTCGCCGAGTACGCCCCTCAGCTCACCTCCGAAGTCCTCCTCGCGCTCCACGACGGTGCGTCGTACGAGGCGGTGCTGGAGCAGATCACCCATCCCGTCTCCGCCCCGGACCCGGTCGACACCGACGACTTCCGGGCCGCTGCCGAGCGGCCGGCCACCATGGTCACGACGACGGACGAGGCCCTGCGCGAAGCGCTGGAGGGCGGCGACTTCGGCCGTTGGAAGGTCTTCCTCCACCCGACCCAGTCCATGCTCGTCGAACGCGAGTACTCGGGTCCCGCCCGGGTCGGGGGTGGGCCGGGCACCGGCAAGACCATCGTGGCCCTGCACAGGGTCAAGCACCTGGTGGACCGACTGCCCCCGGGCCGCAACAAGCCCGTACTCCTCACCACGTACAACAAGAACCTTGCCGCCGACCTGAAGTCACGGCTGCTCCAACTGGGCGGCGAGGAACTGCTGGCACGCGTGGAGATCAGCCACGTCGACCAGCTCGCGCTGCGGGTCGTACGGGAGGCCGAACCGGGAAGCTCCAAGCAGACCCTCGACGAGAGCCAGGCACTGCGTGAATGGCGTGCCATGCTCGACGAACTCGGCGAAACCGGGTGGGACGCCCAGTTCCTGCACGACGAGTGGACCCAGGTCATCCTCGGACAGGCCGTCGCGTCCCGGACCGAGTACTTCCGCGCACGCCGCGCCGGCCGGGGCAAGAACATCGCGCGGGCCGAGCGCGCCGAGATCTGGCAGCTCGCGGAGCGGTTCACCCAGCGACTCGACCGCCTCGGACGGCAGACCTGGGAGCAGGTCGCCGAGCGCGCGGCCCGGCTCGAGATGGACCGCGAGCGTCGCATCCAGATCATCGAGCGTCAGCGCGAAGAGGCGGGCGGGCTGGATAACATCCACCTCCAGGCCGGCTCCGCGGGCTGGCTGCGCCACCGCTTCCAGCACATCATCGTCGACGAGGCCCAGGATCTGCGGGCCGCGCACTGGAAGCTGCTGCGAGCGATGGCACCGCGTGCCGCCAACGACATCTTCCTCGTGGGCGACACGCACCAGCGCATCTACGGCAACCAAGTCACGCTCGGGAGCCTCGGGGTTCACATCCGCGGGCGTTCGGCCAAGCTGACCTTGAGCTACCGAACGACCCGGCAGATCCTCGGCTCCGCACTCGGTGTGCTCAGCGGCGAGAGCTTCGATGACCTGGACGGCAGCACCGAGGACCTGGCCGGGTACAGGTCCGTCCTCACCGGAGGTATTCCGCAGCTGTACGGCTGCGACGACTGGGAGTCCGAGCAGGAGTCGATCGCCGCGCTTCTCGCCGACTGGATCGCCCTGCCGACACCGCCCGCCCAGATCGCCATCTGCGTTCCGACCAATGCCATGGCGAGCCAGCTTGCCTACACCCTTCTTGCCCACAAGGGGATCAAGGCCGTCGAGATCGGTCCTGAGGGCCCCCGTGGAGACGAGGGCGTCCACATCGGCACGATGTTCCGCTTCAAGGGGCTTGAGTACCAGCGGATGGTCATCGCGGGGGTCCGGGACGGTCTCGTACCTCGGGAAGCGGTGCACCAGCTGCGCGGCTCGGATGCTGTCCGTTACCGGCGCGAGCTCCAGCGGGCTCGTTCTCTCCTCTTCGTCGCAGCCACTCGGTCCCGGGACAGTCTCGCCATCTTTTGGCACGGCCGCCCGAGCCCGTTCCTCGAACCGCTCATGAACCTGCCTGCCTCAGAAGCACGGTGACTGGATGCCAATCCGGGCGATCAAGCGGCGCCCTAGCTCATCAGCTGCTCGACGGCCGCAGGTAGCATGTGCAGCGCCCCCGGCTGGGTGGCCAGTGCCGGCAGCGAACCCGACGGCCAGTCGGCCAAGCCCTTGACCCGTTGCGCCGCGATCTCGGGACTTTCAAGATCCAGTCGTTTCGGCACCGGGCGATGCCAGGCCCCGCTAGGCTTCCCTCGCTAGGTCGGCGCACCGTAGCGATGTATGCACGCAACGGCGATGCGGGGGCGGGTACCTGAGGGTGAGTGGAGACGCCTTTCGCCGTGCGGGCATGACTGCTGATGCTCACAAGGAGCGCGCCAGCTATCACGCTCTTGCGCTGCTTGCCAATGGCGCCGGCTGCTACCTGAGCGACCCGCAGGTCGACTATGACTGCCTCGATGTCACTGTCGTCGCCTCAGGCCCCCGACGGGTGCGGCGCTGTCGGTTCGACGTGCAGCTCAAGGCGAGCAGCAGTCGCCACACCGCGCGCGAGCTCCGTAATGGCGAATCGGGCGGTCTCGTGGCACGGAGCGCTCAGACTCGACGGCGAACACGGTCCGCTGCTCGTCTCCGTGCAGAAGCAGGGGCCAGTCCATGAGTCGGGCGGTACCGCTGGGCACCCGCCCTCGGTGCGGCAGACGCGTTACCGTCATCAAGAGCTCTACGGATCTTGTCGCTTTCTGCGGGACGACCGCGTGTCGCCGGAATTCCTGCTCCTCCGTGGCCGCGTGGGAGCGCCGGTCGGAGAGCTCCTCTCTCCGGTGAGTGATCTTACTCCAGGCGGCTCGCGCGCCTCGATTCCCTCGGTCCCGGGGATGAGGTCGGTCTGCAGCGGTGCGGGAGCAGAACGACGGGCGGTTTCCGGGACGGGCAGGACGTTCCGACGCGGGGAACCAGGCCGACAGGCGCTTGGTCCAGGCGATCCGTGAGCGGGTCGGCAAGCGAGGCGTGTCCGCGTACCTGGAGAAGGCCGCGCAGCGGCAGATCGAGCGTGACAACCTGGACGAGCTGATCGCCGACTTCGACAAGACTCACGGCCCCGCCGACCCGGAGGCTGTGGCCGCCAAGCGGGCCAAGCTCACCGGCGGCGCCTCCTCCGGGGCCGAGGCGGCCGCGTGAGCGGCGCGCTCGTCCTGGACAGCGAGGGCCTGGCCAAGGCCGTCCAGCGCGACCGGGAAGTCCACGAGTGGCTCACCGCCGCCCGCGATGCCGATCTTCCGGTGATCACCTCGGCCTCGGTGCTCGTCGAGGTGATCCACCCCAGGATCAACGACGCCGCGCTCAAGTGGACGCTGTCCCGGCTGCGGGTCGAACCGGTGCCCCAGGCCCTCGCCCAGTCCGCCGCCGGTCTGCTGCGCGCGGCCGGGCTGCACGGCCACACGTACGCCATCGACGCCATGCTCTGCGCCACCGCCCTCGCCCAGCCAGGCCGAGTCACCATCCTGACGTCCGACGTCGAGGACATCGCCATGCTCACCACCGGCCACTCACGCGTCGCCGTGGAGAAGGTCTGACGGGCACTGGTTGAGACACGCCGTCGCACGTCGTTCCGTTCCAGCATGGAACCGGTGTGACGATCCGCCTTCCCGGCTCCTCCGCCGTTCGGCTCGCCCTGGCTGATCGACGAGCCGACGGCACGGACGCGGACCCGACGATCTACTCCCTGCGCCCGGCGACGAACTGCGTGGCAGCGGTGAACACGGCAAGGATCACCGCGGAGATCGCGAGCATGGCACCCGTGGGGGCGAGCAGTTTCGCCGCGTCGGGGGTCGTGGCCATCAAGGTGAACAGACGGTTGACCGGAGGCATGCCCTTGACGAAGAGGGCTCCCATCACCAACGCGAGGGCGGCGACCAGCGCATATCCCTGCCGTTTGAAGACCAGTTTCGAGCACAGTACGCCGATGGCGATGCCGACGAGGGCACAGGTGAGCTGTGCCTCGAGGCCCAGCAGGAGGTCGGTCGTGGTGACCACGTAGTCGCCCATCCACAGCGGGAAGAACAGTCCGAAGACCATCAGGACGAGACAGCTCAGCAGGGCCGTGCCGATCGCCGCGAGCAGGACCGTGAGCGACCGGCCGCCCGCGGTGATGACGACGATCGCCCGCTGCGGCGGGTCGTCCAGGCTCATCAGAGCGATGGTCAGCCAGGTCGAGCAAACGAACAGCGCGCCGGCGGAAGAGGCGTAGGCGGGGGGCAGCGGGCCGCTGCCGTTGACGGTCAGCACGCCCATGAGACCCATGAACAGGAGCAGCGGGGCGAGGTAGCGCTGCGTGTGCAGCACGGTGGCGAAGGTGTAGCGGATGAGCGCGCTCACCGCATGTCTCCGTTCGTCGCGGCGTTAGGCGCCCGGTGGTGGTTCGTGGTCGTCCCGTTGACGCGCTCGACGGACCAGCCGTGCTGGAGCGCTGTGAGCAGCAGAGCGTCGACGGACTCGCGTCCCACACGCATCCTGACGCCCGTGACGTCCTGGCTCACCGTCAGTACGCCGTCCAGTTGTCCCCAGGCGAGGTCCAGCGGTACGCGGCCGTCCCGAGCCGCGGTCAGGACGACATCGGACGCGGGCCGCCGCTCGGTGGCGCACGGCTCCGGTCCACGCAACGAAACGCGGCCCTTGGCGACGGTGTAGGTCCGGGTGGCGCGGGCCCGGGTCACCGACTCGCGGTGGTCGGTGAACACCACCGTGCCGCCGGAGGCCGCGATCTCGGTCATGATCTCGGCGAGCACGCCGTGGGCATCGGCATCCAGCCCGGACCACGGCTCGTCCAGGACAAGCAGCCCGGGTTCCACCAGGAGGGCCTGGGCCAGCGCGACCTTCTGCGCGTTGCCCTTCGACAGGCTCCGCAGGGGGGCGTGCTTGCCGCCCACCAGCGCGAGCCGGTCCAGTAGCCGGCCGGCCCGAGCCGAGGCGACCGAGGTGGTCAGCCCGCGGACGCGGCCCATGTGCGTCAGGTACGCCGCGGCCGACATGCGTTCGTTGGGGGAGAACCGGTCCGGGACGTACCCGACAACGGGCGGCCGGGCGCCCACCGTTCCGCGGGTTGGCCGGGACAGCCCCACCGCGATCCGCAGCAGGGTCGACTTCCCCGATCCGTTCCCGCCCGCGAAGGCCACGACCTCGCCGGCCGGGGCCTCCACGTCCACGTCTCTCAGGATCCAATCGCCACGGCCGTAGCGCTTGCTCACTGATTCAAGACGTAACAACTGATCTCCTTCGTCCGGTGCAAAATCCCCACGTGCTCGCAGATTACGGGGCTCGGCCTTCGCGCTGCATAAGCTGAGTATTCGTGGCGAGGGCGCAGCCCCGTTCAGCGAAGAGGGCTGCGAGCCGGTCGAGCCCCTCCTCGATGTCGGCACCCGTGAGGGAACTCACGGAGAGACGGAGCTCGTGGGAACCGCCCGGTCCACTGTAGAAGTGGCCCATCGGTGTCCAGAGCACGCCGAAGCGCCGCGCGGACAGTTCCAGCAGGTCGTCGTCGACCGTGAACGGCACAGTCACACAGACGAAGAACCCGCCGGCGGGGGTGTTCCAGGAGACGCCCTCGCAGTTCCCGAACCTGGCCTCCAGCCCGTCCACGACCTGGCGGAGGTTGCGCCGGTAGACCTCCTGTTCGCGGCTGTTCGCCGCGTCCAGGCTGAACCCGTTCTCCAACAGCGCCCCGCCGACGACCGCCTGGGCGATGGGCGAGGTGTTCACCGTCACCATGCTCTTGATCTTGGAGAGCTGGTCGGCGAACAGGCCGGTGACGCCCTGCGCGTCACGGACGCGCTGATCGGCCACCGCGTAGCCGACCCTGGCTCCGGGCAGCACCGTCTTGGCGAAGGAGCCCAGATAGACCACGCGACGGCCGGTGTCCAGCGCCTTGAGGGTGGGCGGTGTTCCCCCACCGCCGTGGAACAGGCCGTACGGGTTGTCCTCCAGCAGGAGGATGTCCTCCTGCTCGGCCACCTCCAGCAGTGCGCGCCGGGTGGCCAGGTCCATGCTGAGACCGGACGGGTTGGCGAAATCGGGCATCACGTAGCACGCCCGCGGGCGCTGCCCCCGCTGCCTCGCGCCGCGGATCTGCGCGACCAGGTCGTCCAGGTCGATGCCCGCCACGCCGCCGGCGACGGGCAGGACGGGCATCTCGACCAGCCGTGCCGCGCCGGTGAGACCGACGTACATGGGCGAGACCGAGAGCAGGACGTCGCGGGGGTCGGCGCGCAGCGCCCGCAGGACCAAGAACATCGCCTCCTGGCAGCCGACGGTGACCACGACCGCCTCCGGGTCGGCGTCGATGCCCTCGTCGCACGCGAGGCTGCGGGCGATGAGGCCGTGCACGATGCCCTTGGTGCGGCCGTACTGGCACAGCGTCCGGCTCACCTTCTCCGGGGAGTAGCCCAGTTCGCCGGAGAGGTGGTCGCTGAACGTCCGCAGCCGGCGGTTGACGGACTCCACGTCGAAGAACCGCTCCACGGGGCGGCCCGGCGCGAAGGACAGCGCCTCGGGGTAGCGCCCGGTGATCTCGTTGAGGAAGTTCATCGACGTGAGCGCCGGGTCCTCCAGCGATCCGTGCAGCTCGGCCGTGACCAGGTCCACGGGGTCCGTGTCACGCATGGGCGGCGGTCCTCTCCGTACGCAGCGCTGCCGCGGCCGTTGCGTCGGCGCAGCCGGCCAGGGTCATGCCCTGGCCCAACTCGGTGCGCACCAGGTCCAGTACCTGCTCCACGCCCCGCTCACCGCCCGCCGCCAGGCCCCACAGCACCGGCCGGCCGAGCAGGACGCCCCGGGCGCCGAGGGCCAGCGCCTTGAGCACGTCCGTGCCGCCTCGCACGCCGCTGTCCAGCAGGACCTCGCACGCGCCGCCGACGGCCTCGGCCACTGCGGGCAGCGCCCGGACACTGGACACGGCGCCGTCCAGCTGACGACCTCCGTGGTTGGACACCACGACGGCGTCGGCGCCCGCGTCCACCGCCGAGCGGGCGTCGCGCGGGTCGAGGATCCCCTTGACCACCAGGGGCAGCGACGTCCGGTCGCGCAGCTCGGCCAGGTCGCGCCAGGTCAGCCCGGGCGCGAACGCGGCGCTGGTGTGCACGGCGAGCGCGGAGTCGCCGCCGAACCGGCGGTGCGCATCGGTGGCCGGGCCGCTGTCCAGATTGGCCGCCCGCACGTGGCGGGGAAGCACGAAGCCGTTGCGGACGTCCCGGAGCCTGCGGCCCATCAGCGGGACGTCGACGGTGACCATGAGCGCCTCGCAGCCGGCGGCCTCGGCGCGGGCGACCAGTTCGTGGTTCTTGGCCCGGTCGCGCAGGCAGTAGAGCTGGAACCAGGTGGTCGCCCCGGTCGCGGCGACGTCCTCGACCCGGTGGCTGCTCAGGGTGCTCACGACGAAGGGGACGCCGGCCGCGCGGGCCGCCCGCGCGGCGGCGAGTTCGCCGTCGTCGTGGAGCAGCCGCTGGTAGGCCATGGGGGCGACCGCGACGGGCATGGCGGCGTGGCTGCCGAGCAGCCGGGTGCGCGTGTCGGCCTCGGCGACGCCGGTGAGGACGCGCGGCACGAGGGCCACCTCGGCGAAGGCGGCGCGGTTCGCGGCCATGACCGTCTCCGTGCCGCTGCCGCCCTCGACGAAGTCCCAGGTGCCGGGCTCCAGCACCGCGCGGGCGTCGGCGCGGACGTCCTCCAGGCACACCGGATCGGGCGCCTTCAGCACCTCGGCGACGGTCATCCCAGCTGCTCCGCTTCGACGGCCTCGTACAGCGCCTTGATGTTGCCGCTGCCGAAGGTGGTGGCCCCGGCCCGCTCGATGACCTCGAAGAACAGCGTCCTGCGGGGGTGGACGGACCTGGTGAAGATCTGGAAGAGCTGACCGGCGTGGTCCTCGTCGGCCAGGACGTCGAGGGCGGCGAGCCGGTCCGTGGAGTGCCGTACCAGCCGCAGCCGGTCTCCCAGCATGTGGTAGTAGGTGGCGGGGGTGCTCAGGAAGTCGACGCCCCGGGTGCGCATGGTGCCCACCGAGGCCACGATGTCCTCGGTGCGGAAGGCGATGTGCTGGACACCGGCACCGCCGTGGTTCTTGATGAAGAAGTCGATCTGCCCGGGCTCCCGGCGGGTGTCGGGCTCGATGAGGGTGAGCGTCACCGTGCCGGACGGGTTCTGGACGACTTCGGAGTCCATCGCCTGCGCACCGACGACGATCTTCTCGGTGAAGGTGTTGCGGAAGTCGAGGACCCGCTCGTAGAACTCGACGACGGACCGGAGTTCGCCTGGTTCCAGGCACACCGCGAAGTGGTCGATCTCCAACAGCCCGGTCGGTGCGCCGGGTTCACGGCCGCTCGCGGGGACGAAGCCGGGGAGCCGGTCCGCGGGCACGCCTTCGCGGCGCTGGACGAACGTGTGCCGGACGTCGCCGAAGGCCATCACCGAGGCGGTGGTGACGCCGTCCCGTTCGGCCGGTTGCGCGGCGGGCCGGGCGCCGCGGCGGACGGCCTCGGCGAAGGCGGCCGCGGCGTCGGGCACCTTCAGGGCGATGTCGGCGACCCCCTCGCCGTGCAGGCGGGTGTACACGGCGGCCGGGTGGTCGTCGTCCACCGCCTCGGTCAGTACCAGCCGTATCCGCTCGCGGCCGACCGCAGCGGAACGCGCTCCGTCCTCCGCGTCACCCCTGGCGTACACCTCGAGGCCGTAGGTGCGGGCGAGTTCGGCCGCATTGGCGTCGAGGTCTTCGACGTAGAGCGTCACATGGTCGATGGACATTTCCTGGAAGCCGGTGTTGCGTGGTGCGTTCACAGCCGCGTTCTCCTGAGTAGTGCCGTTCGTTCCCCCGTCGGTGCGCGTCAGCCGGCGCTGTCTCCCATCGCCGCGACCAGGCTGGCGGGGCGCATGTCGGTCCAGCTGTCCTCGATGTGGTCCAAGCAGGCCTGCCGGCCCGCCTCGCCGAACACCGCGGTCCAGCCGGCGGGGACGTCGGCGAACGCCGGCCAGAGGGAGTGCTGTCCTTCGTCGTTGCGCAGCACGAAGTAGGTGCCGTTCTCGTCCTCGAAGGGGTCGGTCGCCATGTGTCTCTCTCCGTGTCGTCGGTGATCAAGCGCCGTGGGTACGGTGCTCGTCGGGGTGTTGGTCGTGGTCTGCGGCGGTGCCCGTGTCGTGGTGTCCGTCGTGCGGTGCGGGCAGGCCGCGGGCCAGCTTCCCGGCCAGTACGGGGCCGATGACGGACAGCGGTCCGGGACGGGTCATCTCCTCGTGGCCGCACGCCACGTGGTGCTGCTCCACCTGTCCGCCGATGTGCGGCTGCCACAGCCGGGGCGTCAGCGTCCCGGTGGCGTCCTGGTCGGCCGCGAAGTGCACGAGGTCGCCCTCGAAGACGCCCGGGGTGAAGGCGCGTGCCGCGCGGGTGTTGCCGAGATAGACGGCGACGAGCCCTTCGATCGCGGCGTCGTCGAGGCGGTGGCCGCCGGCCTGGCCGCGCACCGTCTCCCGCACCTCCGCGGGGTCGGGCGGGGTCACGGGCGTGCCCGCCAGCGGGTAGGTGTCCAGAGCGGCCAGCAGGGCGACTTCGGCGCCCCCGGCCCGCAGCCGTACGGCCATCTCGTGGGCGATCAGCCCGCCGACCGACCAGCCGACGAGGTGGTACGGACCGTGCGGGTCCACCTCGCGGATCCGCTCCACGTACCGCGCGGCCGTCTCCTCGACGGTGGCGGTCCGCTCCCGCGGGTCCGACAGGCCGGGCGACTGCAGGGCGTACAGCGGGTGCCGGCCGGGGATGTGCCGGGCAAGCCCGGCGAACGACCAGCCCAGTCCGCCGGCGGCGGGGACGCAGAACAGCGCGGGTCCCTCGCCCCCGACGCGCAGCGGCAGCAGGACGTCGAACTCGCCCCCGCCCGGACCGGCGCCAGCGCCGGCCTCCAGCCGTTCGGCGAGTTCGGCGACGGTGGGCGCCTCGAACAGGCTCCGCAGACCGATCTCGACACCGAGCGCCTCGTGCAGGCGGCCGATGAGCCCGGCGGCCAGCAGTGAGTGGCCGCCCAGGGCGAAGAAGCTGTCGTCGATGCCCACCCGGGGCACACCGAGCGCCTCCGCGAACAGTGCGCAGAGCAGTTCCTCGCGCGGGGTGCGCGGGGTGCGGCCGGACGCTTCGGTGGTGAACCCGGGAGCGGGCAGCGCCTTCCGGTCGAGCTTGCCGTTGGGAGTGAGCGGGAACCGCTCCAGCGGCACGACCGCCGCCGGCACCATGTGGCCGGGCAGCGCGCCGGCCACATGCCGCCGCAGCGCCGCGGCGTCGGCGGTGTGCCCTTCGGCCGGCACCACGTAGCCCGTCAGCGTCCGTCCGCCGCGCCCGTCGTCGTAGAGGACCACGGTGGCCTGCGCGACGGCCGGGTGGGCCAGGAGCACCGCCTCGACCTCGCCCGGCTCGACGCGGAACCCGCGCACCGAGAGCTGGTGGTCGGCGCGGCCGCCGAAGTGCAGCCGGCCGACCCGGTCCCGGCGCACCAGGTCGCCCGTGCGGTACATGCGTGCCCCCGGCGGGCCGTACGGGTCGGCCACGAACCGCGCTGCGGTCAGTCCCGGGCGGCCGGCGTAGCCGCGGGCCAGGCCCGGCCCGCCGATGTACAGCTCGCCGGTGACGCCGGGGGGCACGGGGCGCAGCCGGTCGTCGAGGACGTGGACGCGGGCCCCGCCCAGGGGGCTGCCGATCGTCGGCTCGTCGTCGCCGGTCAGCGGCTCGCTCATGGTGGCGCACACGGTGGCCTCGGTCGGCCCGTACGCGTTGACGAGCCGGCGGCCCGGTCCCCAGCGGCGGACCGCGTCGCGCGGCAGGGCGTCGCCCGCGGTGACCAGGGTGGTGACGGAGGCGAGCGCCTCCGGCGGGAGTAGCGGCAGGGCGACGGGCGGCAGGGTCACGTGGGTGATCCGGTGCCGGGTGAGCAGCTCGGCCAGCGGGCGGCCGGGAGTCAGTTCGTCCTTGGAGGCGAGGACCAGTTCCGCGCCCGAGAGCAGTGCCGTGCAGACTTCGGAGAAGGCCGCGTCGAAGCTCGGGGACGCGAACTGGAGCATCCGGTCCCCTTCCCCCACCCGGAACCGTTCGATCTGGCGGGCGGCCAGGTTGGCGGTGCCAGTGTGGGTCACGACCACGCCGTTGGGCCGGCCGGTGGATCCGGAGGTGAAGATGAGGTAGGCCGGGTGTTCGTGCCGCAGGAGCGCCGTCCGGTCGGTGTCGGTGGGGTCGGTGCTCGCCGCGGCCGTGATCGCCGCGGCCGTCTCCGGCTCGTCGAGGGTGAGGACGCGGGTGCCGCCGGGGAGCGGTGCCGGGAGCGCGCCGAGGGTGTCCAGTCGGGTGACCACCAGTGCGGGCCGGGCGTCGTCGAGCATGGCGCGCACGCGCGCGGCCGGGTAGTCCGGGTCGACCGGGATGTAGGCGGCGCCCGCTTTGAGCACCCCGAGGAGGGCGGTGATCTGGTCGGCCGAGCGGGGCAGGACGAGCGCGACGAAGCTCTCCGGCCCGATGCCGAGTCCGGTGAGGGTGTGTGCGACGCGGTTGGCGCGCCGATTGAGTTCCGCGTACGTCAGGGTGGTCGCGCCGGACCGCAGGGCGATGGCGTCGGGGGTCCGCGCCGCCCGGGCCTCGAACAGCGCGGTGACGGTGTCCTCGGGTACGGGTGCTCCGGTGCCGGCCCGGCCTTCGATCGCGCGGGCCTCGTGCGGCAGCAGCACCGGGGCGGCGCCGACGGGCTTCTGCGGGTCGGCGGTGAGGTCTTCCAGCAGGCGCGACAGGCGGGTGACGAGCCCCTGGGCGGTGATGTCGTCGAAGAGGTCCTTGCTGTAGCGCAGTTCGACGGCGATGCCGGCGGGCGCGGTCGCCTCGAAGGTCTCGCCGAAGGTGAATTCCAGGTCGAATTTGGCCACGCCCGGGTCCACGATCACCTCGGTGGCGGACGTTCCGGCCAGGTCGGCCGTCGGCGGGCGGTAGTCCCGTACCGTCGCGAGCACCTGGAACAGCGGGTGCCGGGACATGCTGCGTTCCGGGTTGAGCGCCTCGACGAGCCGCTCGAACGGCACATCCTGGTGGGCCAGTGCCGCGAGCGTGTTCTGCCGGACCCGCCGGACCAGTTCCGCGAAGGCGGGGTCGCCCGAGGTGTCGGTGCGCAGGACGAGGGTGTTGACGAAGAAGCCGACGAGCCCGTCGAGCGCCGCGTCCCCGCGTCCGGCGACCGGGGTCCCGACGGGGATGTCGGTGCCCGCGCCGAGCCGGGTGAGCAGGGCGGCGAGGCCCGCTTGCAGCACCATGAAGGGCGTGGCGCCGCTCAGCCGGGCCAGCTCCCGCACCCGGTGGTGCAGGGTCGCGTCGAGCTCCGCCGTCACGGTGCCGCCGCGGTGGCCGAGCACGGCGGGGCGCGGCCGGTCCGCGGGCAGTGGCAGTTCCTCCGGCATGCCGGCCAGCACCGTGCGCCAGTGAGCCAGTTGGCGGGCGACGAGGCTGTCCGGGTCGTCCTCGGAGCCCAGTGCCGCGCGCTGCCACAGGGTGTAGTCGGCGTACTGGACCGGCAGCGGCCGCCAGTCGGGGGCGACGCCGGACAGCCGTGCCCGGTAGGCGGCGCCGAGTTCGGTGGCCAGCGGGGCGAGCGAGGCGCCGTCGCAGGCGATGTGGTGCAGCACCAGCAGCAGGACGTGCTCCTCCCGGCCGAGCCGGAACACGGTGGCGCGCAGCGGGAGGTCGGCGGTCAGGTCGAAGCCGCGTCCGGCGGCCTCCGCGAGCGCGGCGGGCAGCCGCTCCTCGGTCGTGTCCGTCAGGGTCGGCCGGGGCGCGGCCGCGGCGGTGTCCCGTATGACCTGGGAGGGGACTCCGTGGACGTCCGGGTACACGGTGCGCAGCGTCTCGTGGCGGTCCACGAGGTCGGTCAGCGCTGCCTGGAGGGCGTCGAGGTCGAGAGGCCCGGTCAGCCGCAGTGCCATGGGCACGTTGTAGGTGTCGCCCGTGCCGTCGAGCCGGTTCAGCAGCCACAGTCGCTGCTGGGCGTAGGAGAGCGGGATCCGCTCGGGGCGCTCGGCCGGGGTCAGGGGCGGGCGGGCCACCCCCGCCGAGGGGAGCCGCTCGACGAGGCCGGCGGGGGTCGGGGTCTCGAAGACCGCCCGCAGGGTGAGTTCGGCGCCGAAGGCGGTACGGACGGCGTTGACCAGCCTGGTGGCCAGCAGGCTGTGGCCGCCGTGGTCGAAGAAGCTGTCGTCCGCGCCGACGTGGGGAACGCCGAGGACGTCCGCGAAGAGGGCGCACATCAGCTCCTCGGCAGGGGTGCGCGGGGCACGGCCCTGCGCGGCGGTGCCGAAGTCGGGGGCGGGCAGTGCCTTCCTGTCGAGCTTGCCATTGGCGGTGACCGGCAGGACGTCCAGGACGACGGTGGCGACCGGCGCCATGTGCTCGGGGAGCGTGGCGGTGACGTGCCGGACCAGTTCGTCGTGGGTTGGGTGCGTGCCCGGTGCCGTGGTCACGTAGGCGACGAGCCGGTGTTCGCCGGTGGGCGCGGGGGCGGTGGTGACGGTGGCGTGGGTGACGGCGGGGTGGCGGGCGAGGACGCTCTCGATCTCC
This sequence comes from Streptomyces sp. NPDC045695, assembly GCF_056432025.1. Lineage (NCBI taxonomy): Bacteria > Bacillati > Actinomycetota > Actinomycetes > Kitasatosporales > Streptomycetaceae > Streptomyces > Streptomyces sp. NPDC045695. The sequence goes on along the minus strand of NZ_JBWKJU010000010.1, from coordinate 15,538 downwards.
CCGGGTTCGATGCGGAACCCACGGATCTTGACCTGCTGGTCGGCACGTCCCAGGTAGTGCAGGACGCCGTCGGCGTCCCAGCGGGCCAGGTCGCCTGTGCGGTACATGCGGGAGCCGGCGGGACCGTGGGGGTCGGGCACGAAGTGGCGGGCCGTCAGGCCGGGTCGGCCGAGGTAGCCGTCGGCGACCTTGGGGCCGGTCAGGTACAGCTCGCCGGAGACTCCGGCGGGCACGGGGCGCAGCCGGGCGTCGAGGACGTAGGCGCGGGAGCCGGGCAGCGGCTGCCCGATGGGCGGCGCGCACACCTGGCCCGGCGCGCTCTCGTACCAGCCGGTGGCGTAGACGGTGGATTCGGTGGGCCCGTACAGGTTGGCGATCCGGACGCCGGGCGCGTGCTGCCGCAGCCTGCGGACGAGGTGCTCGGGCAGTGCCTCGCCGGCCAGGACGATCCGGTCGCAGTCCAGCGGTGTGCCGGCGTCGAGGAGGGCCGAGACGACCGACGGCACACCGCTGATCAGCGTTCCGGACCAGGGTCGTTCGGCGAGCGCCAGGAGGTCGGTCACCACCTCGATGGATCCGCCGGCGAGCAGCGGCGCGAAGATCTCGAAGACCGAAACGTCGAAGGAGAGCGACGTCGAGGCCAGCACCTTCGCCAGGCCCTCGGCGCCGAAGTGCCGCACCGCCCAGGACAGGAACACCGACATGGACCGGCGGGAGACGACCACGCCCTTGGGCCGGCCGGTCGACCCCGAGGTGTAGATGACGTACGCGGGTGTCGCGCCCGGGACCGGTGCGCGGCCGGTGAGCGACGTGCCGGGCAGCCCGGCGAGGTCGTGGACGGTGTCGTCGCCGTCCAGGACGACGACCTCGGCGGTGGTGCCGACGGGCAGATGGTCCGCGACCGTCGAGTGCGTCACCACCAGGCCGGGTGTGGCGTCGGCCAGCATGAACGCGATGCGTTCCGCCGGGTACGCCGGTTCGACCGGCACGTAGCCGGCGCCGGTCTTGAGGACCGCCCAGACCGCCACGACCATGTCGGCGCCGCGGGGCAGGGCGACGGCGACGAGGTCGCCCGGGCGGACGCCGCGCGCCCGCAGGAGGCGTGCCAGCCGGTTCGCCCGGCCGTCCAGGTCCGCGTAGGACAGGGTGGTGCCGCCACTGACCACCGCGGTGGACTGGGGCGAGGCGGCGGCGGTGCGCTCGAAGGCCTCCACCGCGTCCGTCACGGGGCCGGGGCCGGCCGTGCCGCCCCACTCCTCCACGATCCGGGTGTGCTCGTCCGGCGTGAGGATGTCGACGGCTGCGAGGGGCAGCGCCGGATCGACGGCGACGGCCGTCAGCAGGCGGACCAGCCGCCGGCCCAGGCGGGCGACCGTGTCCTCGTCGAACAGGTCGGCGCTGTAGGCGATCCGGCCGGTGATGCCGGCCGGTGCGCCGCTCTCGTCGAAGCTCTCGCTCAGCTGGACGTCGAGGTCGAACTTGACCGAGGTGAGGTCGATGTCGGGGACGCCGACCCCCAGCCCGGGCAGGCGCAGGTCCGGCTCCGCGTTGTTCTGCAGCGCGAGCATGACCTGGAAGAGGGGGTGCCGGCCCAGCGAGCGGGGCGGGTTGAGCACCTCGACCAGTCGTTCGAAGGGCACGTCGGGGTTGCCGTACGCGGCCAGGTCCGCTTCGGCCACCCGGCCGAGCAGCTCGGCGAAGCCGGGGTCGCCGGAGGTGTCCGTGCGCAGCACCAGGGTGTTGACGAAGAAGCCGACGAGGTCGTCGAGCGCTGTGTCGTCCCGTCCGGCGACGGGGGTGCCGATGGGGATGTCGGTACCGGCGCCGAGCCTGGTCAGCAGGGCGGCGAGGCCGGCCTGGAGCACCATGAACAGACTGGCGTGGTGCTCGCGCGCCAGCCGGGCGAGCCGGTCGTGCAGGGCGGGGTCGATCGTCAGGGGCACGGACCCGCCCCGGTAGCTGAACTCGGCGGGCCGGGGACGGTCCGTGGGCAGGTCGAGCTCCGCGGGCAGGCCGGCGAGGGCGTCCTGCCAGTGGGCGAGTTCTTCGGACATCCGGCTGACGGGGTCCTGTTCGCTGCCGAGCACTTCGCGCTGCCACAGCGTGTAGTCGGCGTACTGGACGGCCAGCGGCGGGAAGCCGGGCGCGCTGTTCCCGGAGCGGGCGGCGTAGGCGGTGGCGATGTCGCGGGCGAGCGGACCCATGGACCAGCCGTCTCCCGCGATGTGGTGCAGCACCACCAGCAGGACGTGCTCGGTCCGGGACAGGGGGAACAGGGTGGCCCGAAGCGGCAGTTCGCGGGTGAGGTCGAAGCCGTACGCGCCGGCCTGCGCCACAGCCTGCCGCCAGGTCTCCTCATCGGCCGGCACCACGTCGAGTCCGACGGTGACGTCCGCCGGGTCGTGGACCAGCTGGCAGGGCTCGCCGTCGTGCTCGGGGAAGCTGGTGCGCAGGCTCTCGTGGCGGACCACCACGTCCCGCAGTGCCTGGGCCAAGGCCTGCCGGTCGAGGTCGCCGGAGAGCCGAAGGGCGACGGGGATGTTGTACGCGCCGCCCGCCTCGCCCAGGCGGTTGAGGAACCACAGTCGCCGCTGGGCGTACGACAGGGGCACGACATCCGGCCGGTCCACCGGCACGAGGGCCGGCCGCGCGTGGTCGGCGGGGCCCAGACGCCGGGCCAGCTCCGCCACGGTGGGCGCCTCGAAGACGGCCCGCACGGTCAGCTCGACGCCCATGGCGGCTCGCACGGCGTTGACCAGGCGGATCGCCAGGAGGGAGTGGCCGCCGAGCGCGAAGAAGCCGTCGTCGACGCCGACCCCCGGCACGCCCAGCACCTCGGCGAACAGCCGGCAGAGGGTTTCCTCCTCCGGGGTCCGGGGTGCCCCGCCGCGTACGTCGGCGACCAGGTCGGGGACGGGCAGGAGGGCGCGGTCGAGCTTGCCGTTCTCGGTGACCGGGAGTGAGTCGAGCACGACGAACGCCGTGGGGATCATGTAGTCGGGCAGCCAGTCGCGCAGGTACTCCCGCAGGGAGGCGGTCAGCTGACCGGACTCGCGGAAGGCGACCGGGTCGTTGGTGAGCGCGCCGCGGTACGCCCGCAGGCCGTCGTGCGCGCCGTGCGTGACGAGGGGCGGTGTGGGCGATCCGGCCGGGGCGGCGGCGAACAGGGCGTCCAGGCGGCCCTCGGTGTCGCCGTCGGTCCAGGTGAGCGCGGTCCGGTAGCCCAGTTCGGCACCGAGCGCGGTGAGGGCGTCGGGGTCGATCCCCTCGGCGCGGGCGTACGCCTCGCGGATCCCCGCGAGGTCCTCGCCCGCCACCAGGGCCCGTGCGGCCGCGGCCTCTGCCGCCGTGCGCGCGTTCGGGACGCCGGTCACGCGGAGCGCCTCCGGCCGGCCGCAGGCCAGGGCCTCGCGCAGCGCGGCCAGGCTCGTGATGTCGTCGGCCCAGGTCAGCACGGGAGCGCTGGGGACGGTGAGCAGGTCCTGCGGCTCCTTGCGGTGGAGGACGACGTCGTAGCGGTAGCGGCTCAGCTCGTTGTGGAAGCCGCCGCTCTTAACCCTGATGTCCACGCCGCCCACGAGCGCGTTGCCGGCGCCGAAGCGCTGGAAGAAGGCGGGTGCGACGAGCAGTTCCTTCTCCCGCAGCACGCGCCGGTCGACGTCGCGCCGCACCTCGGACGCGTCCGCCGGGTCCGGCGTGCGCGCCAGCGCGACCGCCGTGTGGAAACTGCGCAGGAGCGTGAGGTTGCGTACGTCGCCGACGAACACCGAGCCGCCGGGGGCGAGCAGGCCGACCACCTTGTCCAGCACGGATTCCAGGTACTCGGCGTGCGGGAAGTACTGGGTGACCGAGTTGATGACGACGGTGTCGAAGTAGCCCTCGGGGAGGCCTTCGACGTCGTCGGCCGGCTGGACGCGCAGCTCCACGCGGGCGTCGAGTTCGGGCCGGTCGCGGAGGGCGGCGATCGCCTCGGGAGAGAAGTCGGTGGCCCAGTAGGCCTCGCACTCCCCCACGAGCCGGCTGAGGATCAGGCCGCTGCCCACGCCGATCTCCAGCACGCGCCGGGGGCGCAGCGCGCGCACGCGGTCGACGATGGACTCACGCCACTCACGCATCTGCTCCAGCGGGAGCGGTTCTCCGTCGTAGCTGCTGTCCCAGCCGGCGAAGTCCTCGCCGAACCCGGCCCCGGTGGCGCGGCCGTATATGCCGTCGTAGATCTGCTGCCATTCGGTGACCTGCTCGCGGGTGGCGCTCTCGACGCGGTCGTCCAGGCGCTGCCAGTCCGCCACGACGTAGCCGACGAGCTGCTGTTCGCCCAGGTGGTCGGGGCGGGCCAGGACCTCGGCCTCCCGTACGTCCGGATGCCTGGCGACGGCCGCGGCGACCTCGCCGGGCTCGATGCGGAAGCCACGGACCTTGACCTGGTGGTCGGCGCGACCGGCGAACTCCAGCAGCCAGTCGGTGTTCCAGCGGGCCAGGTCGCCGGTGCGGTACATCCGGGTCCCCGGGGGCCCGAAGGGGTCGGCGACGAACTGCTCGGCGGTGCGGCCGGGGAGGTTGAGGTACCCGCGGGCGAGTCCGGCGCCGGCCAGGTACACCTCTCCGGTCACTCCCTGGGGCACGGGGCGGAGCAGGTCGTCCAGGAGGTAGACCCGGGTGTCCGCCAGGGGGCGGCCGATCGGCACGGTGGCGCCCGCCTCGAAGGGGGCGCGCACCTCGTGCTGGGTCGCGCACAGGGTGGCCTCGGTCGGCCCGTACAGCTGGCGCACGACCGTGTTCGGGGCGTGCTCCAGGACGCGCTGCACGGCGATCGGCGAGACGACGTCGCCGCCGGTGAGGACTTCCCGCACACCGGCGAGGCAGCCGGGCTCGTCCTCGGCGAGCACCCGGAAGAGCCCGGCGGTGAAGTGCACTGCCGTGATCTTCTCCTGCTCGATGAGCCGGGCGAGCATGCCGGTGTCCAGGCGTCCGGGCGGAGCGAGTACGACGAGCCCGCCGGCCAGCAGGGTGACCCACAGTTCGTAGTCGGAGATGTCGAAGGCGTACGGCGCGTGCAGCAGGACGCGCTCGTGGTGTCCGGTGTCCCAGCACGGGTCGGCCGCCAGCGCGAGGACGTCCCGGTGGGCGATGGCGACGCCCTTGGGCAGGCCGGTGGAGCCGGAGGTGTACATGATGTAGGCGAGCTGGTCCGGGTGGACCCGCACGGCCGGCGCGCCGGAGGGTACGGGCTCGTCGTCGAGCGGCTCGTCGTCGAGGACCACGACGGTGGCGTCGTGCTCGAAGCGGCGGGCGAGCATCGCCCGGTCGGTGAGCAGCACGCTGGAGCGGGTGTCGGCCATGACCCATTCGAGCCGTTCGGCGGGGAAGGCCTCGTGGAGGGGCACGTAGGTGCCGCCGGCCTTGAGCACGGCGAGGATGGCCACCGCCAGCTCCGGGGAGCGCTCCAGGAAGACGGCCACCCGGCTCTCGGGGCGGACTCCGAGCCTGATCAGCCGGTGGGCCAGCCGGTTGGCGCGGTCGTCCAGGTCGCCGCGGGTCAGTTCACGGTCGCCAGCGCGGACCGCGGGCGCGTCGGGTGCGTCGGCGGTGATCTCGGAGAGGCGCTCGTGGAGGGTCGTCGCGGTGCGGGGGCGCCGGGCCACGGCGGGGTGCCCGGGACCGCTCGTGCCGGCGGGCGGGCCGGATGCGGTGCTGACGCCGAGGAGGCGGTCGCGCTCCTCGGCGGTGAGGATCTCGATGGCGCCGATGTGGCGGCGGGGGTCCTGTGCCACGGACGTGAGGATGCGGGCGAGGCGCTGGACCAGCCCGGCGGCGGTGTCCCGGTCGAAGAGGTCGGTGCTGAACTCCAGGACGCCGGTGATCCCGGCGGGCGTGTGCCCCTCGCCGAAGGCCTCCGCGATGTTGAACGCCAGGTCGAACTTGGCGGGCCGCAGCGCGTCGGGCTCGACGACCACGCTCAGGCCCGGGAGGGTCAGATCGGCGTCGGCGTTGTTCTGGAGCGCGAGGAAGACCTGGAACAGGGGGTGCTGGGACAGCGATCGTGCCGGGTTGAGCAGCTCGACCAGCCGCTCGAAGGGCACGTCCTGGTGGCTGTAGGCGGCCAGCGCGGTGTCGCGGACGCGCCGCAGCAGGTCGCTGAAGCGGGGATCGCCCGAGGTGTCGGTGCGCAGCACCAGGGTGTTGACGAAGAACCCGACCAGTTCGTCGAGGGCGGCGTCCGTGCGGCCCGAGATGGGGCTGCCGACGGGGATGTCGGTGCCCGCGCCCAGCCGGGTGCACAGGGTGGCGACGGCGGCCTGGAGCACCATGAACAGGGTGACGTTGTGGCGCCGGGCGACGTCGAGGAGACGGGCGTGCAGCTCGGCGTCGAGCTCGATGTCCACGGTGTCGCCGCGGAAGCTGAGCTTGCGGGGACGCGGCCGGTCGGTGGGCAGGGTCAGCTGTTCGGGCAGGTCGCCGAGGGTGCGCCGCCAGAAGTCGGTCTGCGCGGCGAGGGCGCTGTCGGGGTCGTCCTCGGCGCCCAGCACCCGGCGCTGCCACAGGGTGTAGTCGGCGTACTGGACGGGGAGCGGCGCCCAGTCGGGGGCCACGCCTGCGAGCCGGGCGCTGTAGGCGGTGCCCAGGTCGCGGGCGAGGGGCGCCATGGACCAGCCGTCGCCCGCGATGTGGTGCAGGACCAGCAGCAGGACGTGCTCGTCCGGTGCGAGCGGGAAGAGGTGGGCCCGCAAGGGCAGCTCGGTACCGAGGTCGAAGCCGACGGCCGAGGCCCGCGCGAGTTCCGCGGGCAGCCGCTCCTCGTTCACCGGGGTGACGGTCAGGGCGGGGCAGGCGGTCGTGGCGTCGAGGATGACCTGGCGGGGTTCGCCGCCGGCCTCCGGGTAGACGGTGCGCAGCGACTCGTGCCGGGCCGCGAGGTCGGCCAGGGCGTCGGCGAGCGCCGCGCGGTCCAGGTCGCCGGTGATCCGCAGCGTGGCCTGGATGTTGTAGGCGGCGCCGCCGTCTTCCAGCCGGTTGAGGAACCAGAGCCGACGCTGGCCGTGCGAGAGGGGCAGCTCCGCGGGCCGGTCGGCGGCGGCGAGTGCCGGGCGGGCCCGGTCGCCGCCGGCGAGGCGGGTGGCGAGCGCCTGCACGGTGGGTGCCTCGAACACGGCGCGGACGGGGACTTCGACGCCGAGCCTGGCCCGGACGCCGTTGGTCAGCCGCGTGGCGAGCAGCGAATGGCCGCCCAGGTCGAAGAAGTCGTCCTCGACCCCGACGGACGGCAGGCCGAGGACCTCGGCGAACAGGCCGCACAGGATCTCCTCCTGCGGGGTGCGCGGCCCGCTGCCGGTGCCCGCGGCGGCGGCGAAGTCGGGTGCGGGCAGGGCCCTGCGGTCGAGCTTGCCGTTGGGGGTCAGGGGCAGCGCGTCCAGTCCGACGATCGCGGACGGCACCATGTACTGGGGTAGCCGTTCGGCGAGGTGGGCGCGGAGCGGGGCGGTGTCCGCGGCGTCATGGCCGGGCGCGGCCACCGTGTAGGCGACGAGGCGCTTCTCGCCCGCCTGGTCCTCATGCACGACGACCGCCGCCCGGGCGACCGCCGGGTGCTGGTTCAGCGCTCCTTCGATCTCGCCGAGTTCGATGCGGAAGCCGCGGATCTTGACCTGGTGGTCGACGCGGTCGAGGAATTCCAGGTTGCCGTCGGCGTGCCGGCGGACGAGGTCGCCGGTGCGGTACATGCGCCCGCCGGCGGGGCCGAAGGGGTCGGCGACGAAGCGCTGGGCGGTGAGTGCGGGCCTGTTGAGGTAGCCCCGGGCCACGCCCGCGCCGGCGAGGTAAAGCTCTCCCGCCACTCCGGCGGGCACCGGCCGCAGGGCGCTGTCGAGCACGTACGCCCGGGTGTTGGCGAGCGGCAGGCCGATGGGCGGGCGGCCGGCGTTCTCCTCGTCCAGCAACGCCGCGGTGGACCAGATGGTCGTCTCGGTGGGCCCGTACACATTGGTGACCTCGCGCGCGGAGTCACGCAGGGCGCCCGCCAGCGGCTGGGGCAGCGCCTCACCGCCCACGAGGACCTTCAGCTGCCGGAGGTCCTCGGGGTGTCCCGAGGCCAGCAGGCTCTGCCACAGCGCGGGCGTCGCCTGCATCACGGTGGCGCCCGAGGCGGAGATAAGCCCGCCCAGGGCGTTCGGGTCCTGGCTCGTCTCCTTGGAGGCGAGCACGACCCGGCCGCCGCTGATGAGGGGAAGCAGCAGTTCGAGGTTGGAGATGTCGAAGCCGAACGTCGTCACCGCGAGCAGACGGTCCTCGGGGCCGAAGGAAAGCCGGCTCCGGAAGTCGGACAGCAGATTGACCAGGTTCTCGCCGGTGACGACGGTGCCCTTGGGAGCTCCGGTGGATCCGGATGTATAGATGATGTAAGCGGGATTGCTGGAATGGGCACGATTGCTTTGCTCGAGCGGCATACTTCAAATCCTCGTCGCGATGCGATGCGCTGTTTTGCCCGGCCGACGGCTCGCTGGTTCAGCGGCGGGTGAAAAGGGTGGCCGGAAGTCGCACGGGACCCAGCACGCCAATCGATTCGTGGAACTCCACAGATTCGTCCCGGGAAATCTCGATGCGCTCGAAACGCCGCAGCAGGGTCTCCACGGCGGTACGGGCCTCCAGCCGGGCAAGTGGAGCGCCCAGGCAGTAGTGGATTCCCTTTCCGAACGCCAGGTGACGTCCGGCATTGCGGTGGATGTCGAACAGGTCGGGATTTTCGAAACGGAGCGGGTCGCGGTGGGCCGAGGCCAGCCACACGCAGACCATGGAACCGGCGGGAACGGTACGCCCGCCCAGGTCCGCGTCACGGGTGGTGAGGCGCTGGTCGCGGACCAGCGGGGGCCGCCAGCGCAGCACTTCCTCGATGGCCCCGGGCAGCAGCTCCGGGTCGCTCCGCACCTCCGCCAGCGCGGCGGGGTGCTCATCGAGGGCCATCACGGTGTTCGCGGTCAGCACGGACGCGGGCAGGTATCCGGCGATGAGGAACATGCCGATGACGCCGACGATCTCCTCGTCGTCCAGCGTCTTGCCGTCGACCTCCGTGGTGGCGAGCCGGCTGGTGAGGTCGTCCTGGGGCCGGGCGCGACGCTCGGCGATGTGGTGGACGAGGTACTCGCCGGCCCTGCGCACGAGGTCCGCCACATTCTGCATGGCGGCCTCGTCGGCGACGCTCAACTCACCCGCGGGACGTGAGCCGAGCAGGGCTTTCGCCCATTCCGCGATCATCGTGTGGTCGCTCTCGGGGATGCCGAACAGCTCGGCGATGACGATCGCGCTGAGCGGGCCGGCGAACTCGCCGACCAGGTCGCAGGAGGCCTTGTCGCCGCGCTCGGCAACGATGTCGTCCAGGAGCTGCTCGGCCAGGCGGCCGATGCGCGGCTCCAGGGCCGCGGTGACCCGCGGGGAGAACGCCTGGCTGACGAGGCCGCGCAGTTGCGTGTGGTCCGGTGGGTCGATCCCCACGAAGTTGCCCCGGGCCGCCCGCGCGAGCTGGCGCTGGTCCTCGGGGATGAAGTGGTTCATGTCGCTGGAGAAGGTCCGGTGGTCACCCAGGACCTGCACGGCCTCGTCGTAGCGGAAGACTTCCCAGACCCCCGGCTCGCGGCTCTCGCCGACCGCCTCGGTCCCGCGCCTGCCGCCCAGGTACGTGAAGAATTCTTCGATACGCCGGTCGAAAGGCATGCGCGTGAGCACACTTAAGTCAGTCAACGAAATCCCCCATGAAAGCGCGCACCTGACAGGCGCCATTAAACGACGGCACGCAAAAGGGGTTGTTCCAGCCGATGTATCCCCCGATACGCCCGTCCGACTCTTCCAGTCTCAGCAATGACGGAACTTCACCGACGCTACCTTGATCAATTAGCGGCTGTCAAGGACGGCCCTTCCCCGCCCGGTGGCGAGTTGGCGACACGATCCGGTTCGCCGCAGGTCGCGATGCAAACAGTGACGCGGGTGACCGTGCTCACAGGCGCAGGGGCGACAAGAAAGCACCTGGCGTGCGCAGTTGGGTCGTGTATGGTCGCCAGAGCGCTTGAACACGCTCGGCGTCCACGGGGGACAGCGGGGGTCGTAATCGCTTTGCAGCGTTCGGGATTCTGCCCGCGCGCTTCTCTTGCCTTCCCCTGCGCGCTTCTCTTGCCTTCCGCAGTCACTGGCGTGGCGCCACTTCCTCCGCCTATTCACTCTGAATGGTCGGCGGGGTTTCCGGCTTCCCTGCGTCACGGAATCGGCCCGTCGGCAGCGACCGCTAAGGAACGATCATGTCCGCTTCTCCGGACCGGCAGCTCGCCCTGACGTCCGCCCAGACCGGGATGTGGCTCGCGCAGCGTTTCGCCGCCGGCCGCCTCGACTACAGCATCGCCCAGTACGTCGAGATCCGGGGCGCCCTGGACACCGGACTGTTCGTCCGGGCCGCGCGCCGCGCCTTCGACGAGGCCGACGCCGTGCGTGTGCGGTTCGTGGAGACGCAGGGCGATCCCGTGCAGCTCCTCGACCCTGACCGGGCGTGCGCCGTGCCGGTCCTGGACTTCACGGACCGGTCCCGGCCGGAGGAGGCGGCGCAGCGGTGGATGGCCGACGAGCTGGACCGGCCGCTGTCCCTGGAGGAGGGCCGGGTCCTGTCACTCGCCCTGCTCAAGGTCTCCGAGGAGACCCACTACTGGTACCTGCGGGGCCACCACGCGGTGCTCGACGGCTACAGCGGCTCCGTCCTCGTGCGGCGTGCCGCCGATGTCTACCGCGCCCTGGTCGAGGGCGACCCCGTGCCGGAGTGCCCCTACGGCACCGTCCAGGACCTGCTCTCCCACGACCGCGACTACCGCGAGTCCCCCGCCTTCGCCGCCGACCGGGCCTACTGGGCCGAGACCCTGACGGGTCATCGGGCGCCCGCCTCCTTCGGCCGCTCCGGGCAGGGCCGGACGCCCGGCCGGATCCGGGTGTCGGCCCCGCTGGAGCAGGAGCGGATCGATGCCCTCCGCAGCGTGGCGTCGAGCTGCCGGGTGGCTCTGCCCGCCCTGTTCGTCGCGGTCGAGCTGCTGCACGTCGCCCGCCTGACCGGGGAGCGGGACATCACCCTCGGCCTGCCGGTGGCGGCTCGCACCAAGGCCGTGCGCGCCACTCCCGGCATGGTGTCCAACGTGGTGCCGCTGCGGCTGACGGTCGACCCGGACGAGAGCCTCTCGGGGCTGCTCGGGCGCATCGGGAAGGCGATGCGGCTGTGCCTGGCCCACCAGCGCTACCGTTTCGAGGACATCCGCCGCGACCTGCGGCTGAGCGACGCCGGCGAGCCGCTGACCGGACCGCACGTGAACCTCCAGATCTTCGACTACGAGCTGGACTTCGCCGGTTCCCGGGCGAGCGTGCACAACCTCACCAACGGTCCCGTCGAGGACCTGGCGTTCGTCGTCTACAGCGGGACCGCGGACACCCCCTGGCGCGTCGACCTCGACGCCAACGCCGAGCTGTACGCCGCCGAGGACCTGGCCGTCCACCAGGAAGCCGTCCTGCGGCTGATAGACGGCCTCGCCGGCGCGGGGACCGACACGCCGGTCGGCACCCTCGACGTCCTCGCCCCGCAAGAGGAGCGGCGCCTCCTCACCGAGTGGAACGACACGGCACACCGCTTTCCCGACACGACCCTGCCGGAGCTGTTCGAGGCGCAGGCCGCCCGCACGCCCGGCGGCGACGCGGTCGTCTACCGGGGCGAGGCCATCTCGTACGAGGACCTCGACGCCCGTGCCGACGCGCTGGCGCACGTCCTGCGCGGGCTGGGGGCCGGCCCCGAGGGGCTCGTGGCACTCGCCGTCCCCCGCTCGGACGAGCTGATCGTCTCCCTGCTCGCGGTGCTCAAGACCGGTGCGGCGTACCTGCCCCTCGACCCCGACCACCCGGCCGAGCGCATCGCGGCGATGCTCGCCGACGCTCGCCCGGCGGTGCTGGTCACCACCACGGCCACCCTCGGCCGCCTGCCGGCCACGCAGGCGCCGCCGCGGCTGCTGCTCGACGATCCCGCGACGTTGGCCGCACTGCGCGGGGCACTCTCCCCGCGTCCGGCCGGTGACGCCGCCGTACGCGCAGTCCCGCGCAACCCGGCCAACGTGATCTACACCTCGGGCTCGACGGGCACCCCCAAGGGTGTCGTCAACACCCACGAGGGCCTGGTGAACCGGCTGCTGTGGATGCAGGACCGCTACGGTCTCGACGCCACGGACCGGGTTCTCCAGAAGACCTCCTGCGGCTTCGACGTCGCCGGCTGGGAGTTCTTCTGGCCGCTCATCACCGGCGCCACCCTGGTCGTCGCCGAGCCGGAACGGCACAAGGACCCCGCGTACCTCGCGGCGCTCATCGCCGAACAGGACGTCACCACCGTGCACTTCGTGCCGTCCATGCTGAAGGGCTTCCTCGCGGAGCCCACCACCGCCGGGTGCGTCTCCCTGCGCCGGGTGATGTGCAGCGGCGAAGCCCTTTCGGCCGATCTGGTGACCCGCTTCCACGCGCTCCTCGGCTGCGAACTGCACAATCTCTACGGCCCCACGGAAGCGGCCATCGACGTCACCGCCTTCGCGTGCGACCCGGCCGACGCGTCCGGCTCCGCCCCGCCGATCGGCACTCCGATCGCCAACACCCGGGTGTACGTGCTCAACCGCGCCCTCCGGCCGGTTCCCGCGGGCGTCATGGGCGAGCTGTACCTGGCCGGCACCGGTCTGGCGCGGGGCTACCTCGACCGCGCCCCGCTCACCGCTGAACGGTTCGTGGCGTGCCCGTACGGCCCGCCGGGATCCCGCATGTACCGTACCGGCGACCTCGCCCGCTGGGACGCCGACGGGCGGCTCGTCTACATGGGCCGCGTCGACGAGCAGGTGAAGATCCGCGGTGTCCGCATCGAACCCGCCGAGGTCGCCGCCGCCCTCGTCGGCCACCCGGACGTGGGCGAGGCGGAGGTCGTCGCCCGTGACGACGGCCCCGGCGGCACGCACCTCGTCGGGTACGTGGTGCCCGACTGGCGGTCCCTGGAGGACCGCATGGAGCGGGGCCGACAGGAGAAGGTCGAGCAGTGGGAACAGCTCTACCAGACCATGTACGGCACCACGCGGGTGACGGACTTCGGCGAGGACTTCACCGGCTGGGACAGCAGCTACGACGGGACGCCCATCCCCCGCGACGCCATGGAGCGGTGGCGGACGGACACGGTGGAGCGCGTCCGCTCACTTCGTCCGCGCCGTGTCCTGGAGATCGGCGTGGGCAGCGGCCTGCTGCTGTCCCGGCTCGCCGACGCGACCGAGGCGTACTGGGCCACCGACTTCTCCGCCGCCGTCATCGAGCGGTTGCGCCGGCAGACGGCTGCCCGTCCCGAGCTGTCCGGCCGAGTCGAGCTGCTGGCCCGGCCGGCCCACGAGCTCGCCGGGCTGCCCCGGGAGTTCTTCGACACCGTCGTCATCAACTCGGTGGCGCAGTACTTCCCGAACGCCGACTACCTCGCCTCCGTGCTACGGGGCGCAGTCGACCTGCTCGCCCCCGGCGGTTCCCTCTTCGTCGGTGACGTGCGCAACCTGCGCCTGAAGCGCGCTCTCGACACCGCGGTGCAGCTCGCCCGCAGCGGCCGGGACGCCGATGCCGACACCGTCCGCAGGGCGGTGGACCAGCGGGCGGCCCAGGAGAACGAGCTGCTGGTCGACCCGGAGTTCTTCCACGCCCTGGCCGCGGAGGACGCCGAGCGTTTCGGCGGCGTCGACATCCGGGTGAAGACCGGCGCCTACGACAACGAGCTGGTCCGCTATCGCTACGACGTCGTCCTGCGCACGAGGTCCGGCCCACCCTCCGTCTCCGCGGCCGGGGCACCGCGCTGGCAGTGGGGCGAGGACGTCAGCACCGTCCAGGAGCTCGTGGACCGGCTCGCCGCCGAGCGGCCGGCCCGGCTGCGCGTCACGGGGGTGCCCAACGGCCGGACGGCGCACGAGGCCGCCGCTGCCCGGGCCCTGTACGCGGGCGCGCCCCTGGCCGAGGTTCGCGCCGCGCTGCTGCGCACCGGCGTCCCGGGCGCCACTTCGGACGCGCTGGTGGAGCTCGGTGAGCCGCTGGGGTACCAGGTTGCCGTCACCTGGTCGGCCGAGGGCACGGACGGCGAACTGGACGCCCTCTTTCTGCCGCCCGGCACCGGTCCCCTGACCGACGTGTACGTTCCCGCGGAGGGCCGGCGCGCCGGCCGTCCGCGCACCAACAACCCCGCGCTCGGTCATGTGGCGGGCGAGCTGAGCGCGTCCCTGCGCGGGCACCTGCGGGACGTGCTGCCCGACTACATGGTGCCGTCGGCGGTCGTCGTCCTGGACTCGCTGCCCGTGAACGCCAACGGCAAGCTGGACCGACGGGCCCTGCCCGCACCCGACTTCCAGGCCCAGGTGACCGGGCGGACCCCGCGCACCGCGCACGAGGAGCTCCTCTGCGGCCTGTTCGCCGAGGTCCTCGGCCTCCCCGCGGTCGGTATCGACGACAGCTTCTTCGACCTCGGCGGCGACAGCATCAGCTCCATCCAGTTCGTCAGCCGGGCCCGGCGCGCGGGCCTGACCATCTCGCCGCGCGACGTCTTCCGCCACAAGACCGTCCTCGCCCTCGCCGACATCGCGACCCCCTTGGCCGCGGCCGTCGCCGAGCGTCCCGAGGACGGCGTGGGCGAGGTGGTCCTCACGCCGATCGTGCACCACCTGCACGGCCTGGACGGTCCGGTCCGGCGCTTCCACCAGTCCACGGTGCTCCGTGTCCCGGCCGGTGTGCGCGAGGACCTACTGACCGACGCACTGCAGAGCGTCCTGGACCACCATGGCGCGCTGCGTCTGCGGATGGCGGGCGAGGACCGTGCGTGGACGTTCGAGGTCACCGAACCGGGCACCGTCACCGCAGGGCCCCTGGTGCGCCGTGTGGACGTGGCCGGACTGACCGGCGACGAGCGCCGGGCGGTGCTCGCCGAGCGGACCGCCGAAGCGGTGGACCGGCTCGACCCCTGGGCCGGCGTGATGCTCCAGGCGGTGTGGTGCGACGCCGGAGCGGACGAGCCGGGCCATCTGGTGCTGGTGGTCCACCACCTCGCCGTCGACGGCGTCTCCTGGCGCATCCTCCTGCCCGACCTCGCCCAGGCCTACACCGCACACGCGGACGGACAACCGCCGGTCCTCCAGCCGGTGGGCACCTCGGTCCTCCAGTGGGCCGAGGCCCTGCACGGGCTGGCGCACGCCCCCGAGCGCGAGGCCGAACTGCCGTTGTGGTCGGGGATCCTCGCCGGTGCGGACCCGCTGCTGGGGCGGCGTGCCCTGGACCCTGCGCGGGACGTTTTCGCGCGGCGCCGCACCGTGTCGTACACGCTGCCCGGCTCCTGGACCACCGAGGTGCTGACCGGTGTCACCAAGGTCTTCCACGCCCAGGCGAACGATGTCCTGCTGACGGCGATGGCGCTGGCCGTGCAGGACTGGCGGCGGCGCCGCGGGCTGCCGGGCTCCGCCGTCCTGCTCGACGTGGAGGGCCACGGCCG
>NZ_JBWKJU010000009.1:0-300996 GCF_056432025.1 Streptomyces sp. NPDC045695 | reverse complement strand
CGCCCGCGGGGCTCCCGCCCGCGGGGCTCCCGCCCGCGGGGCTCCCGCCCGCGGGGCTCCCGCCCGCGGGGCTCCCGCCCGCGGGGCTCCCGCCCGCGGGGCTCCCGCCCTCCGAAGCCCCCGCCCTCAGCTAGGAACCGCCCCCGGCGAGTCCCGCCCGCCCCCGACCCCGCCCGGCAAGCCCCTCAGCCCGCTAGGGGGCGGAAACCCCGCACGCGTGGCGTCCGTACGCCGTGCCGAACCCAAAGCCCCGCATGCGTGGCGTCGTACGCGCCGAGCCGAGCCCCCCGCCCGAGCCGCCGCCTCAGAACGCCGGGCGTTCCGGGTCCAGGGCGGCGCGGCCCTCCGTGGGGGAGGAGGCTTCCGCGAAGCGGCGTTGGGGGATGCGGCCCGCGCGGAAGGCCAGGCGGCCCGCCGAGACGGCGTCCCGCATGGCCGCCGCCATCAGTGCGGGTGACTGGGCCCGCGTCACCGCCGAGGCCAGCATCACTCCCGCGCAGCCCAGTTCCATCGCGAGGGCGACGTCGGAGGCGGTGCCCGCCCCCGCGTCGAGGATCACCGGCACGCCCGCCCGCTCCGTGATCAGTTCGAAGTTGTGCGGGTTGCGGATGCCCATGCCCGACCCGATGGGGGAGCCGAGCGGCATGATCGCCGCGCAGCCCGCGTCCTCCAGCTTGCGGGCCAGCACGGGGTCGTCGTTCGTGTAGGGAAGGACGGTGAAGCCCTCGTCCACGAGGGTCTCGGCCGCGTCCAGCAGTTCCACGCCGTCCGGCAGGAGGGTCCGCTCGTCCGCGACCACCTCCAGCTTGATCCAGTCCGTGCCGAGCGCCTCCCGCGCGAGGCGCGCCGTCAGGACGGCCTCGCCCGCGGTGAAGCAGCCCGCCGTGTTGGGCAGGACCGCGATTCCGAGCTTGGACAGGACGGACAGGACGGAGCCCTGGACGGTGGGGTCCAGGCGCCGCATCGCCACCGTCGTGAGCTCGGTGCCGGACGCGACGAGGGCGCGCTCCAGCACGTCCAGGCTCGGGGCGCCGCCCGTGCCCATGATCAGGCGGGAGGAGAAGGTCCGGCCGCCGAGGGTGAAGAGGTCGTCCGCCATGGTGCTCAGCCTCCCTGGACCGCGGTGAGGATTTCGATCCGGTCGCCTTCGCAGACGGGCGTGGCCGGCCACTGCCCGCGCGGGACCACGGTCTCGTTGAGCGCGGCGGCGACTCCCGAGGGGGCCGCGGTCAGGGTGGCGACCACCGTGTCGAGCGTGGTGCCGGCCGCGACCTCGCGCGGTTCGCCGTTGACGGAGATGGTCATGCGTACGACTCCTGGGGGGCGGCAGAGAAGCGGCGGGGGCTGAACGGGCGGGCGACCGGCGGCAGTTCGCCGGTGGTCAGCAGGTCCGCCAGCGCGTCGCCCGTGAGCGGGGTGAGCAGCACCCCGTTGCGGTAGTGCCCGGTGGCCAGGTGCAGGCCCGGCAGTTCGGTCGGGCCCAGCAGCGGGGCGTTGTCGGGTGAGCCGGGACGCAGCCCCGCGCGGGTCTCGGTGAGCGGGAGTTCGGTGATGCCGGGCACCAGTTCGTGGGCGTCGCGCAGGAGTTCGTAGACCCCGCCCGCGGTGACCGTGGTGTCCCAGCCGAGTTCCTCACTGGTGGCGCCGACGACGAGCTCGCCGTTCTCGCGCGGCACCAGGTAGACGTGGCTGCCGCGCACGACGGCCCGCACGGTCCGCGACAGGAAGGGCGCGTAGGCAGGCGGCACCGTCAGCCGCAGGACCTGTCCCTTCACCGGCCGGACCGGTACGGCCGCCTGCGGCGGTACGCCGGCCAGCCTGCCGCTGAGGGAGCCCGCCGCGAGGACCACCTGGTGTGCGCGCAGCCGCGTACCGTCCTCGAGCAGGGCGCCCGCCGCACGGTCGGCGGTGACCAGCAGCCGCTCGGCGCGCGCCCGGTGGATGATCACACCGGCCCGTTCGCAGGCGGCCAGCAGGGCGGCCGCGAGCCGGCGCGGGTCGACCTGGTGGTCGCCGTCCACGCGCAGGCCGCCGCGGACGCCCGGGGCGAGCAGGGGCTCCAGGCGGCGGCACTCGCGGCCGGTGAGCCACTCGGACTCCAGGCCGCAGCGGCGCTGCAGGGCGTGCAGTTCGCGCAGGTGGAGCCGGTCGTCGGCGTCGAGGGCGACGGACAGGGTGCCGCAGGCGCGGTAGCCGATGTCGATGCCGCCGCTGGCTTCGGCGAGCTCGGCGGCGAAGTCGGGATAGCGCGCGGCGGAGGCGAGGCCCAGGCCCAGCAGGGCTTCCTCGCCGTAGTGCAGTTCGGTGACGGGGGCGAGCATGCCGGCCGCGACCTGGGCGGCGCCGCCGCCGGGTGCCGGGTCGGCCAGTACGGTGCGCAGTCCGCGCGCCGCGGCCCGCCAGGCGGTGACCAGGCCGATGATCCCGCCACCGATGACGAGCGCGTCGGATCCCCCGGCGGATCCGTCGGCGGATCCCCTTCGAGATGCGTGCATGGGCGTCCAGCCCCTCCCTTCGCCGGCATGACCCGGATCAGGTTCGTACGGTCGGAGGCCGGCCAGCCTCCCTCTCAGCCCGGTGCGCCGGACTCCCGCGATAGGTACGGTGGCCAGACTAACCCGGCTCCCGACGGCCGGTAAGGCGGCACCTATTCCTGACGGAGCGTCAGGTGATTAGGGTGGCCGGGTGAGCGAGCAGACGGAACAGAATCAGCGCGGCGTCGTGATCGTCGGCGCCGGAATGGCCGGGGTGCAGACCGCGGTGGCCCTGCGGGAGCAGGGCTTCACCGGCCCCGTGACCCTGCTGGGAGCCGAACCCCACCAGCCGTACGACCGGCCCCCGCTGTCCAAGGCGGTGCTGCTCGGCAAGGCCGAGGACTCCGCCTTCGACGTGGATTTCGAAGGGCTCGGCATCGGGCTCAGGCTCGGGACGGAGGTCACCGGGCTGCGGGCCGCCGACCGCGAGCTGGACACCGAGGCGGGCCCGGTCCCCTACGGGGTCCTCGTACTGGCGACGGGCGCGCAGCCGCTGACCCTGCCCGGCACCGAGGGGGTCCCGGGCGTCCACCTGCTGCGGACCCTGGACGACGCGCAGCGGCTGCGCCCGGTCCTGGCCCAGGCACCCTCGGTCGTGGTCGTCGGAGCGGGCTGGATCGGCGCCGAGTTC
Source organism: Streptomyces sp. NPDC045695 (assembly GCF_056432025.1). Lineage (NCBI taxonomy): Bacteria > Bacillati > Actinomycetota > Actinomycetes > Kitasatosporales > Streptomycetaceae > Streptomyces > Streptomyces sp. NPDC045695. The sequence continues at coordinate 297,831 of NZ_JBWKJU010000009.1, read as the reverse complement.
GCCACCGCGGCCCGGGAGGCGGGCTGCGCGGTGACCGTGGTCGAGGCGGCCGACCGGGTACTGGCGGGGGCGCTGCCCGCGGAGGTCGCCGCACCGATGGCCCGGTGGTACGAGGAGGCGGGCGCCGGGCTGATCACCGGCGCGAAGGTCGCCGGGGTCGAGGAGGGCCGGGTCCTGCTGGCGGACGGCCGCACGCTGCCCGCCGACGCGGTCGTCGTGGGCATCGGCGCGCGACCCGCCACCGCCTGGCTGGCCGGCACCGGCGTGGAGCTGGGCCCCGACGGCTCGATCACGGCCGACGCCTACCTGCGGACCACCCTGCCCGGGGTGTACGCGGTCGGCGACTGCGCGTCCTTCCCGTCCGGGCGGTACGGGACGCGGCTGCTCGTCCACCACTGGGACAACGCGCTCCAGGGGCCGCGGGCGGTCGCGGCGAACGTCCTGGCCGGGGCCGCGGGGCCGGTCCAGGCGTACGACCCGGTCCCGTACTTCTGGTCGGAGCAGTTCGGGCGCTTCGTGCAGTACGCCGGGCACCACGGCGGGGCGGACACCCTGCTCTGGCGCGGGGACCCGGCCGGGCCGGCCTGGTCGGTGTGCTGGCTGCGGGACGGTGCGCTGGTGGCGGTGCTGGCCGTGGGCCGCCCGCGCGACCTGGCGCAGGGCCGGCGCCTGATCGAGACGGGGGTCGCGCTGGACCCCGCCAAGGCGGGCGACCCGGCCGTCGCGCTGAAGTCCGCCACGGCCTGACCCGGCACGGCCCGACCCGCCACTGCCTGAGCCGGCACGACCGCAGGACCCGCCCCGGTGACCCGGACGGGGTCACCCAGGTACCGGCGGCGGATCCGAGATGGCAGGCTTGTTCCCGTGACCGAGATTGACGCAAAGATCGATGCCCTCGTCCCCTCGTGGCTGTACCTCCCCGACATCGCGGAGATGCTCCACATCGAGGTGACCCGGGTCCGCCAGATGGTCAAGGAAGGGCAGCTGATCGCCGTACGCCGGGGCGAGAACCGCTCCCTGCAGGTGCCGGCCCCCTTCATCGACGGCGACAAGGTCGTCAAGGGGCTGGTCGGTCTGCTGACCGTGCTGCGCGACGACCGCTTCACCGAGGAGGAGATCCTGGAATGGCTCTTCACCGAGGACCCGACCCTGCCCGGCACCCCCGTGCAGGCGCTGCGCGAGAATCGCGGCACGGAGGTGAAGCGCCGGGCTCAGGCGCTCGCGCTCTGACCTGATCCGCACCCGCTCCACAGCTCCACCGCTCCATCCGCTCCACCGCGGTGTACGGGCCCCGCAGGCCCGTACACCGCCTCCACCACGGGGGGTACACCCATGCAGCAGCTGTCCGACACCCGGCTCTACCTGTGCACGGACGCCCGCAAGCGGCAGGGTGACCTCCCTCAGTTCCTCGACGCCGTCCTGGCCGGCGGCGTGGACATCGTCCAGCTCCGCGACAAGGGCATGGAGGCGGGCGAGGAGCTCGAACACCTCCAGGTCTTCGCGGAGGCCGCCCGCCGCCACGGCAAGCTCCTCGCCGTGAACGACCGCGCCGACGTCGCGCACGCCATCGGCTCCGACGTCCTGCACCTCGGCCAGGGAGACATCCCCGTCCCGGCGGCCCGCGCCATCCTCGGCCAGCAGGTCCTGGTCGGCCGGTCCTGCCACGCCGAGTCCGAGGTCGACGCGGCCGTGGCCGAGCCCGGCGTCGACTACTTCTGCACCGGCCCCTGCTGGCCCACCCCCACCAAGCCCGGCCGCCACGCGCCCGGTCTGGGGCTGGTCCGGTACGCGGCCTCCCTGGAGCAGGACCGCCCCTGGTTCGCCATCGGCGGCATCGACAGCTCCAACCTGGACGAGGTGCTGGACGCCGGCGCCACCCGCGTCGTGGTCGTCCGCGCCCTCACCGAGGCCCTCGACCCCGGCGCGGCCGCCGCGGAGCTGGCCAAGCGGATCCGGGCCCGCCTCGGCTGAGCCGGGGGCCCGTCCCGGCTGAGCCGGGCCCGTGCCGCCGAGTGTCCAAAAACGTGTCCAAAAGGCGGACAGCGCTTCGGTGTCCGCCGGGCCGCGTCTAACCTGCCCCCATGGCCTCTGGTACCGCTTCCACCTGGTCGGATCGTGCACACACGGTCCGCGACCTCCTCGCGTCCGGGCGCTCCTACTCCTTCGAGTTCTGGGCGCCGAAGACGGAGAAGGGCGAACGCAACCTCTGGAACGCCCTGCGCAGGGTCGAGGCGGTATCCCCCAGCTTCGTCTCGGTGACCTATGGAGCCGGCGGCTCCACCCGCGGCGGCACCGTCAAGGCCACCCAGGAGATCGCGGCGGACACCACCCTGACCCCCGTCGCGCACCTCACCGCCGTGGACCACTCGGTCGCCGAGTTGCGCAACGTCATCGGCCAGTTCGCCGACGCCGGGATCCGCAACATGCTCGTCGTGCGCGGAGACCCGCCGGGCGACCCGATGGGCGACTGGGTGCCGCACCCCGAGGGCGTGCACTACGCCGCCGACCTGGTCCGCCTGGTCAAGGAGTCCGGCGACTTCTGCGTCGGCGTCGCCGCCTTCCCCGAGATGCACCCGCGCTCGACGGACTGGGACACGGACATCCGGCACTTCGTGGACAAGTGCCGCGCCGGTGCCGACTACGCGATCACCCAGATGTTCTTCGATCCGGAGAAATATCTGCGGCTGCGCGACAGCGTCGAGAAGGCGGGCTGCGAGACCCCGATCATCCCCGAGGTCATGCCCGTTGTGGCGATCAAGCAGCTCGACCGGCTGCCCCAGCTCAGCAACGCGGTCTTCCCCGCGGACGTGAAAGAACGCATGCTCGCGGTCAAGGACGACCCGGCCGCTGTACGCTCCATTGGCATCGAGTTCGCCACGGAGTTCTGCGCGCGGCTGCTGTCCGAGGGTGTCCCGGGGCTGCACTTCATCACGCTGAACAATTCCACGGCGACTCTCGAAATCTACGAGAACCTGGGCCTGCACCAGCGGGCCTGACCGGCAGGCCCCCATGTCCCGGGCGGTCGGCCGTACCGAGAGGTGCCATGCATGGGAATGACGGTCCTCTACATCGCGTTCGGCTTCGTCGCGCTGTGGCTGCTCGCCGAGGTCCTGATGCAGTACAAGGCCCGGCTCCGCTGGCGCCTGCTCGCCTTCGCGGGCTTCCTCGGCGTGGTCGGCGGGGTGATCCTGCCGTCGGTGGCGGTCATCGGCATGGGCGCTGCGGCCTTCGCCGTGGGCCAGACGCTGGTGACCCTCTCCTTCCGCAAGGGCTTCGTCGCCGGCTGGGCGCTGCGCCGCGGCGGGAAACCCGTACGGCAGACCCGGCAGTCGCGCCGGCGCCGCTCCGGCGGCCCCGCCCAGCCGGAACCGGCCCTGGAGGTCACGGCGCTGGAGTACGAGAGCGCGCACGAGCCCGTGGACCAAGGACAGTTCGAGGCCGCGGCCGACGAGGTCTACAGCCCGCAGCCGGTACCCGAGGACACCGGTTCCTACGGGATCCAGAGCTTCACGTCCGCCCCCGACCCGTCCCAGACGGCGGGCTTCGCCTCGCCGTTCGGCACGGCCGAGCAGGACGCCCACCAGTACGCGGCCTACTACGACCCGCAGGGCCAGGCCGGCTCCGGAGGCTACGACTACTCCGCCGGCTACCAGACGGGTGAGCAGCAGCAGGTCTACGCCGCCTACTCGGACCCGTACATCGGCGGCGGCGTCGCACCCTCACCGTCGTACGACTACACCCCGTACCCCGACTACGGGCAGCAGCAGTACGCCACGGACACCCCGCCCGGCGGGGTCTGGGTCCCGCAGCAGCGGTCCACCGACGGGGCCGCCCAGCCCTATCCGGCGGAGGAGCAGCCCGAGCCGCCGCAGCAGTACCCCTACCCCCAGCAGGGCGAGTACGAGCAGTACCGCTACTAGGCGGTGGCCCCGGCCGCGCGGCCGGGGCCGGGTCACTGCGAGCCGCGGAACTCCGCGCCCTCCACGATCAGCCCGGCCACCAGGGCCCCGGTCATCCCGGCGTGCGCGAGCCCGCCGCCGGGGTGCGCCCAGCCGCCCGCCAGGTAGAGCCCGGGCACGGCCGTGGTGTTCGCGGGGTGCAGCAGCCGGCCCCCGGCTCCGGCGAGGGCGGGCGGGGGCACCGCGCCGCCCAGCGCGCCGGTCGCGGCCTCGACGTCGGCCGGGGTGCGCACCTCCTGCCACAACAGCCGTTCCCGCAGCCCCTGGACGGCGTTCTCCGCGAGGTTCAGCAGCTCCTCGGGCCCGGGCCCGGGCCGGTCGGCGCCGGGCCCGCACACGGCGCTCACCGTGACCGCCTCGTGCTCCTCGTCGGGCCGGGTCGCCGGGTCGTCCGGGCGCATGACGGTCACCTGGGCTCCGGGCGTGTGGACCAGTGTGCGGTGGACGGCCGACGCGGGGCGGGCCCCGCGCAGCGCGAGCAGGAGCGTGATCCGGCCGGGCACGTCGGCCCCGCGGGCGGGAACCGCGTCCGGCGGCCAGGGAAGGGAACCGGCCGGCAGCTGCCGGGGGTCGATCCCGCAGACCACGAAGTCGGCGGCCGCCTCGGTGCCGTCGGCCAGCAGCAGCCCGGCCGCCCGGCCGTCCCGGACCAGGACGTCCCGCACGTCCGCGCCGAAGACGAAGGCGACCCTCCGCTCCAGGCAGCGCTCGTACACGGCGGTGGCCAGCGCCCGCAACCCGCCCCGCACGTACCAGCTGCCGAAGGTCTGCTCCATGTACGGCAGCACGGCCGCCGAGCCCGGCGCGGTGGCCGGGTCGATCCCGTAGGCACCCACCAGGCCGGTCAGGAGCTCACCGAGCCCGCCGCCCAGCTCCCGGCCGGCCACCTCGGCGAGGGTGGGCGTGCGGCGGCGCAGCAGGCCGCTCCTGCGCAGGGCCGGGTACGGGTCGCCGCCGAGCGACTGCCGGGCACCGGCCCGCAGCGGTTCCTCCAGCAGCGGCCGGCGGGTGGCGTCCCAGGCGTCACGCGCCCGGCCGAGCACGGCGTTCCAGCGCTCGCCCGCACCCGGGCCGAAGGCGGAGTCCAGGGCGGCGGCGACACCGCCGCGCGAGGCGCCCGGGAGCGTGACGTCGACGCCGTGACCGGGCAGGACGTGCCGGACGGCCGGGTCCACCTGGACCAGGTCGACGCAGTCCTCCAGGGAGCGCTTGCCGGTCTTCACGAACAGGTCGCGGTAGACGGCGGGCAGGTGCAGCAGCCCGGGCCCGGTGTCGAAGGCGAAGCCCTCGCGCTCGTAGCGGCCCACGGCTCCGCCGTAGGTCGCCCCGCGCTCGTACACCGTCACCCGGTGCCCTGCCACGGCCAGCCGGGCCGCCGTCGCCATCGCGCCCATGCCGGCGCCGATCACCGCAATTCGTGCCATGCGGCCGAGCCTATCGAGGGGGTGCCCCCTGCTCAGCGGGGGTGGGGGCTCAGCGGGGTGGGGCCCCGGTGGCCTCGCGGGCCTCGGCGGCGAGGCGCTTCTCCTCGCGGCGCTGGGCCCGGCGGCGCAGGAAGCGGCGGATCCGGCTCCAGAGGAAGACCAGTATCGCCAGCCCGATGGCCAGCAGGACGGCCGCGATGACCGCGGCGGCCTCGGGGTTGAACATCGCGAAGGTGACGAGACCGGCCACCCCGAGGTCCTCGGCGATGCTCACCGCCACATTGGTGAACGGCTCGGGCGAGGTGTTGATGGCCATCCTGGTGCCGGCCTTGACGAAATGGCTGGCCAGCGCGGTCGAGCCGCCGATGGCGCCGGCCGTGATGTCGGAGAGCGAGCCGCTCTGCCCGGCCAGCAGCGCGCCGATCACCGCACCGGACACCGGGCGGACCACGGTGTGGACGGCGTCCCATATCGAGTCCACGTACGGGACCTTGTCGGCGACGGCCTCGCAGAGGAACAGCACCGCCGCGACGATCAGCACGTCGGTGCGCTGGAGCGAGGTGGGGACCTCGTCGGTCAGGCCGGTCCGGCCGAAGACGCCGAGCAGGAGGACCACGGCGTAGGCGTTGATCCCACTGGCCCAGCCGCTGGTGAAGACCAGGGGGAGCACACTCATTGGATCATCATGCCGTACGCGGCGCGGGGAGCAGAGCAGTGAGGGGACGGCCGCGCGGAAGCGGCCGTCCCCTCACTCACGATGTCGGGGGCTGCTACTGCCCCTGCTCGTCACGGCGGCGCTGCCACCGCTCCTCGATACGGGTCATCATCGACCGACGCTGCCGGTTCTGCCCTCGGGCCGAACCGCCTGCACTGCCGGAGACGGGCTGCTCGCCAGGCTTGGGTGCCTTGCGCCAACCGGTGACCACGAGGACCGTACAGCCCAGCATGACGAGGAACCCCACCACGCTGATCCAGAGCACGTTCGGAATGATCACACCGGTCATGAGGAGCGCGATACCCACCACAATGCCTGCGACTGCCTGGTAGACCCGTCGCCGGGTGTACGTACGCAGTCCGCTTCCCTCAAGCGCTGTCGCGAACTTGGGATCTTCGGCGTACAGCGCTCGCTCCATCTGCTCGAGCATTCGCTGCTCGTGCTCCGAGAGCGGCACGGGAGTCCTCCTCATCCGTCGGTCGCGGGGGGTAGCGACCAGGGGTCCCCTTCAGGATAGGCGGGGAATCGCCCCCGTGACACCCGCCCTCTACGCCTGCGTTCCAAAAAGCAAAACCTTGCGCAGAACCGTACCGCCGCGGGAGCGGTCACTGAGGCCGTTATTCCCCAATGGTCCGTCCACCATGCCGGTCACTGCCCTGATCATACGGGGCACAGCGCCGGATCGGAGGGTGTGTGGCCGACTCCGCACCCGGAAGCCCGCAGTTCAGGCCCGCTTCTCGCCCAGCACGTGCAGCTGCGTGGCCACCGCGTGGAAGGCGGGCAGCTCCGCGGCGGCCTCCTCCAGGCGCAGCAGCGCCTCGACCGCGCCCGGCTCGGTGTCCACCAGGACCCCCGGCACGAGGTCGGCGAAGATCCGCACGCCGTGCACGGCGCCGACTGCCAGGCCGGCCTCCGCGACCAGCTCGGAGAGCTGTTCGGCGGTGAAGCGGCGCGGAACCGGGTCGCCGGAGCCCCAGCGGCCTGCCGGGTCGGTGAGGGCGGTACGGGCCTCCGTGAAGTGCCCGGCCAGCGCGCGGGCGAGCACGGCCCCGCCGAGGCCGGCGGCCAGCAGGCTGAGCGTGCCGCCGGAGCGCAGGGCCGCCACCGTGTTGGCCACGCCCTCGGCCGGGTCGTCCACGTACTCCAGCACGCCGTGGCACAGCACTACGTCGTACGCGTCGCGGTCGACGACCTCCAGCAGACCCTGGGCGTCACCCTGGACGCCGCGGACCAGGTCGGCCACGCCGGCCTCGGCCACCCGGCGCTCCAGTCCGAACAGTGCGTTCGGGCTGGGGTCGACCACGGTGACCCGGTGGCCCAGGCGGGCCACCGGCACGGCGAACTTGCCGGTGCCGCCGCCGGTGTCGAGCACGTCCAGCACGTCCCGCCCGGTCGCCTTCACCCGGCGGTCGAGCGCCTCCTTGAGGACCTCCCACACCACGGCGGTGCGAAGGGAGGCACGGGGGCGGGAAGTGTCCGACACGGCTGATGGCTCCTCGGCGGGGTAAGGGAGAACGGTCCGTGCCCCACCCTATTGCCTGGGGGGAAGTACGGCGGATCACGGCCGGGCCCGGCTCGGCCCCGATCCACCGCACACCCCTACGCCGTCCGGGAGGTCACCCCGCGTCCGGATGCTCCGGACGGGGCTGGGGCACGGTCTGCGGCAGCGTCCGAGGAGGTGTCCGCACGTCCAGCATCCGCTCCACCAGGCGCAGGAACATCGAGACGGCCCGCACCAGATCGTCCGCGTCCCGGCAGCTCGCCGCGTCCGCTATCCCCGCCTCGGCCCGGGCCCGGCGGGCGGCGCCGGAGGCGAAGAGGGCGCTCCACTCGGCCAGCTCCGGCGCTATCTCCGGCAGCACCTCCCACGCGCTGCGGATCCGGGGCCGACGCCGCGGGTGCACCGGTTCGGGCCTCCCGCGCGCGGCGAGCACGGCCGCGGCGGTGCGCAGTGCGGCGAGGTGGGCGGTGGCGTACCGCTCGTTGGGCCGGGTCAGCCGGGCGGCCTCGGCCAGGCCGTCGCGGGCCTTGTCGAGCAGGTCGATTGCGGCCGGAGGGGCCGTCGACCTGCGGAGGACGGGGTGGACAGGGGACGGGGACGGTGTGGCCATGACGAACCTCCTGTCGATGCGTTGCCCCCATCGTGACGGGGGCCACTGACAATCGCGCTGACCTGCTGTTTTGCGGTGGTGTGCCCGACAGTCGCCCGGAAATTTCCGGCCAACTGCCCCCTTCTGCGCGCCCGGTGCGCCGAAGGATGCTAGTTTTTGAACTGACCGGTCAGTTCAAAAAGAAGGGGGACGGCGTGGACAGCCCGCACGGCGCGGCCGTCAAAGCCGAGGACTTCGGACTCAAGGGCCCGCGCGGCTGGGCCTTCCGGGGGGTGGGCATCGACGCGGCGCCCGGCTCGCTCATCGCGGTCGAAGGCCCCTCCGGCAGCGGCCGGACCTGCCTGCTCCTCGCTCTCACCGGGCGGATGAAGCCCACCCGGGGCCACGCCGAGATCGGCCGCCACCGGCTGCCGAAGAAGATGGCCGCGGTCCGCCGCATCGCCGCCCTCGGCCCGGTCCCCGGCGTCAACGACCTCGACCAGGCCCTCACCGTCGCCGAACAGCTGCGCGAAGGCGCCCTGCTCCAGCGCCGCTACGACGCACCGGTCCGCGCCCTGCTGCGGCCCCGGGCCGAGCGCCGCGCCCATGCGAAGGCCCGGATCGACGCGGCCCTCGCCGCCGCCGGACTCGACCTCGCCGCGCTGCCCAAGGGCCCGCGCACCTCCGTACGGGACCTGGAGCGCCTGGAGGCCGTACGGCTGTCCATCGCCATCGCCCTGCTCGGATCCCCGCGCCTGCTGGCCCTGGACGACCTCGACCTGAAGCTCTCGGACACCGAGCGCACCGAGGCCTGGGACCTGCTCCGCTCGATCGCCGCCCGCGGGACCACCGTCCTCGCCGTGTGCAGCGAGGCGCCCGCCGACGCGGTCGTCCTGCGGACCTGCCCGAAGGACCCCGACGCCCCGGACGCCAGCACGAAGAAGGACGCCGGCACGAAGAGCGACGCCGACGCGAAGAGCGACGCCGGCACGAAGAACGACACCGACACCGGCACCGGCACGGACACGGACGCGGATGCCGGTCACGACGACACGAAGGGGGCGGACGATGCGCTCGCCGAAGCTGGCCGCGCTTGAGCTGAAGCGGTTCGGGCGGGGGAAGCTGCCCCGGGCCGCTCTCGTCGCGCTCATCCTGCTGCCGCTGCTCTACGGGGCCCTGTACCTCTGGTCCTTCTGGGACCCGTACGGCCGCCTCGACAAGGTGCCCGTGGCCCTCGTCAACGCCGACCGCGGCACGACCGTGGACGGCAAGCACCTCGACGCGGGCGGGGAGATCACCAAGAAGCTCCGCGACAGCAAGACCTTCGACTGGCGCGAGGTGAGCGCCAAGGAGGCGGCCGAGGGTCTGGAGAACGGCACGTACTACCTGACCCTGACGATGCCCGCCGACTTCAGCGCGAAGATCGCCTCCAGCTCCGGCGACGACCCCGCCACCGGGGCGCTCCAGGTCCGCACCAACGACGCCAACAACTACATCGTCGGCTCGATCTCGCGCACCGTCTTCTCCGAGGTCCGCTCGGCGGCGTCCACCAACGCCTCCCGCGGCTTCCTCGACAAGATCTTCGTCAACTTCTCCGACCTGCACGACAAGACCGCCGAGGCGGCCGACGGCGCCGACAAGCTCAAGGACGGCGCGGGCAAGGCCAAGGAGGGCGCGAAGGAGCTCGCCGACGGCCTCGACACGGCCGAGGAGAAGACCGGCGAGCTCAACAGCGGCCTGAAGAAGCTCAACTCGGCCGCGGCCAAGCTGGAGACCGGCTCGAAGGACGTCGCGGACGGCACCCAGACCCTCGCCGACAAGGTCAACGGGGCCGCCGACAAGGCCCGCCCCTTCGTCAAGGACCCCAAGAACCTGGCGGACACCGCCGAGCTGGTCGCCGACACCGCGGGCGTGGTGAAGAACCACCTGAACACCTTCTCCGAGAAGGCCCCGGCCGCCGCGGCGGCAGCCAAGAAGGCCTCCGCGGGCGCCGACGCCTACTACACCCGGCACTGCGTCACCCCGGGCATGGAGCCGCACCTGGCCTCCTGCCCCGACCTGAAGAAGGTCAAGGACGACGCGGCCGAGGCCGCCGAACTCACCGGCGACGTCAACACCCTGGTCAAGAACGCCAACGGCGACGTCACCAAGCTCCGCACCCAGCTGACCGACCTGGAGAACAAGGCCCGCGAGCTGGTCGTCAAGGCCCCCCAGCTCGCGGGGGACCTCGACGCGGCCGTCGCCAAGGTCAACGCCCTCAACAGCGGCGCCCACAAGGTCGCCACGGGCATGGCCCAGTTGCACACCGGCCTCGGCAGCGCCACCACCGGCTCCGGCGCCATCAACGAAGGCGTCGGCAAGCTCGGCGACGGCGCCCACACCCTCGACGGCGGGATGTACAAGCTCGTCGACGGCACCGGTGACCTCGCCGGCGGTCTGCACGAGGGCGCCGGCAAGATCCCCGACTACGACCAGCAGCAGCGCGACACCCGCACCGAGGTCATGGCCGACCCGATCCGGCTCGCCAACCAGTCCCTGCACAAGGCCCCCAACTACGGCACCGGCTTCGCCCCCTACTTCATCCCGCTCTCCCTCTGGGTCGGCGCGATGGTCGCCTACATGCTGATCACCCCGCTCAACCGCCGGGCCCTGGCCGCGGGCGCCTCCCCCTGGCGGGTCGCCCTCGCCGGCTGGCTGCCGGTGGCGGGCCTCGGCGCCGCGCAGGTGGGCCTGCTGATGTCCGTACTGCACTGGGGCCTCGGCCTGGAGATGGCCCACCCGGCCCTGACCATCGGCTTCCTGATGCTGGTCACCGGCTGCTTCGCGGCGATCGTCCAGTGGCTGAACGCCAAGTTCGGCGCCGCCGGACGGATCCTGGTCCTCGCCGTCCTGATGCTCCAGCTGACCTCGGCGGGCGGCACCTACCCCGTACAGACCAGCCCCGGCTTCTTCAACGCCGTCCACCCGTACCTGCCGATGTCGTACGTCGTCGAGGGCCTGCGCCACCTGATCACCGGCGGCGACCTCACCTCGGTCTGGCAGGGCGCCGCGGTCCTGGTGGCCTTCACCGCGGGCGCCCTCGGCCTCACCGCCCTCGCCGCGCGCGGCAAGCAGGTGTGGACCATGGACCGGCTGCACCCCGAACTGAGCCTGTAGGGACGTGTGACCTGTGACAATCAGCGCCATGGAACGCAGTAGCACCGGTACGGGTACCGGCGGAGCCCGCCGGCAGGCCACCCGGCAGAAGCTCTACGAAGCAGCCGTGACCCTCATCGCCGAGCAGGGCTTCTCCGCGACCACGGTCGACGAGATCGCGGAACGGGCCGGCGTCGCGAAGGGCACCGTCTACTACAACTTCGCGAGCAAGAACGACCTCTTCGAGGAGCTGCTGCGGCACGGCGTCGGGCTGCTGACCGCGTCCCTGCGGGAGGCGGCGGAGTCGACGGAGGCGCGGGGCGGCACGCGCGTCGAGGCGCTCGACGCCATGATCCGGGCCGGTCTCGTCTTCATCGACCGGTACCCGGCCTTCACCCAGCTGTACGTCGCCGAGCTGTGGCGGACCAACAGGGCGTGGCAGTCCACGCTGATGGTGGTCCGGCAGGAGGCGGTGGCCGTGGTGGAGAAGGTGCTGCGCGAGGGCGTGGAACGGAGCGAGCTGAGCGCCGAGATCGACGTGCCGCTGACGGCGGCCGCGATGGTCGGGATGGTGCTGGTGGCCGCGCTGGACTGGCAGTCCTTCCAGAGCGAGCGGTCCCTGGACGACGTCCACTCGGCGCTGTCGCTGCTGCTGCGGGGGCGCGTCAGCGGGCACTGACCCCCAGTCGGCGGTGCCGTGGCTGCTGCGCAGGCCGTACAACTGGTGGGGCCTGCCGCGGCGGCTGAGTATCCGTACCTAGGCACGGAAATGAGTACGCGCGCGGATGGGCCCCCACCTGCGCGGACGCCAGAATGGGGGCAACGGACGGAGGCCTGGTCCGCACCGCCGACACGGGGCTGCGGAGCGGACCGGGTTCCTCCGCCGTGACGTGGTACGCCTGCGCGGCGGGGCTCGGGGGGATCGAGCCTCGCCGCGTTTGCGCGTCCGCGGGTTCGGCGGTCGGGGCCGGGCGTTGCTGCGGGCCGTGCGTCCCCGCGCCCCCGTCGCCGTCCGGCCGAAAGACCGGGGCTCCGCCCCGAGCCCCGCGCCTCAATCGCCAGCGGGGCTGAAAGAGCGGGGCTCCGCCCCGGACCCCGCGCCTCAAACGCCGGCGGGGCTGGAGATCGGGGCTCCGCCCCGCAGGGCTCCCTCAGCCGCGGTTGCGGAGGGGGAGCCGGAGGCGGACGGCGGTCGCCCGGGCCGAGACCGCCGCGGCGAGCGAGGACCAGCGGGCCGCTGCCGCCCAGGAGAGGCGGGCCAGCGAGCGCGGCAGGAGCAGCGCGCGCACCCGGGCCGCCCGGCCCACCGCGGCCAGCAGCCCCGCGCGGGCCAGCAGCACGTCCTGCGCGAGGCCGTCGTACGAGACCTGCGCGCCGGGGGGCGCGTACAGGGCCCGTTCCACGGCGCCCGCGACACGGTGCACCGCCTGCGCGGCCTCCGGCTCCAGCGCGCCCAGGTCCGCCATCCGCGCGGCCGCCCGGCGCGGGGACAGCGCCTCGTCCGGGGCCACCCCCACGTCCCACGCGGCGTCGCCCAGCTCCCGCCAGGCGTGCAGGACCTTCCCGGTGCCCAGCCGTCGGGCGCGCAGCCTGCTGCGCCACAGCAGCGGGAGCAGGGGCAGGCCCAGTACCGCCACCACGGCCGCCGCCCAGCCGAGGACCGTCGTCACCGACGGCCCGTCGTCGCCGGAGGCGCCCTGCGCGGCCGCGGCCGCCCCGCACTCGCCGAGCTTCTTCAGCGCCGGCGGGCAGGCCTCGGACTTCGACGGAGCCGCACTCGGCTGCGCCGCGGACTGCGAGGGCAGCGGCGCCGGCGCGGACGGCTGGGCCGCCGGGGCCTGCGCCCGGGAGTAGTCCGGCACGTTGATGCCCGCCCGCGGCGTCGGCTCGAACCGCGTCCAGCCCACGCCCTCGAAGTACAGCTCCGGCCAGGCGTGCGCGTCGCGCATCGTCACGTTCACGCTGCCGTCCGACTGCTTCTCGCCGGGCGTGAAGCCCACCGCCACCCGCGCCGGGATGCCCAGCGAGCGGGACATCGCCGCCATCGAGAACGCGAAGTGGATGCAGAAGCCCTCCTTGTCGGCGAGGAACCGGGCCACCGCCTGCGGACCCGTACCCGAGGCCGTCCGCGTGTTGTAGCGGAACCCGCCGTTCACGGCGAAGTAGTCCTGCAGCTTCACCGCACGCGAGTAATCGTCCCTCGACCCCTGGGTGACCTGGCGGGCCGTCTCGGCGACCACCGGCGGCAGGTTGTCCGGCACCCGCGTGTACTCCTCGCGGATCGCCGGATTCGGCTCGGGGGCCTTCTGCAGCTGCTGCGCCGTCGGCTTCAGCAGCAGACTGCGCACCGTGTACTGCGCCCCCTGGACGTTCTGGAACTTCTCCCTGCCCATCTGGTCCCCGACCAGGGTCCGGCCGGCCGGTTCGAACCGCCACTTCCCGCCGATCTCCACCCCGGTCGCCGGATACGGCATGGGGAGGTAGCGCTGGGTGTAGTTGTCCGCCGCCGAGATGCTGGTGCGCACCTCCGACGCGGAGACGCGGACCTGGTCACTGAGCCCGGGCGGATTGGGCAGCCGCTCCGGTACGTCGGTCAGGGCACGCCCGGAGGCCTCCCACTTGACGCCGTTGAACTCGTCCAGCGCCACGAACCGCAGGTACTGCTCGCTCTGCTGCGGGCTGTCCGTGCGGTACTTGAGCACCACCCGGTTGTCCTGGGTGTTCAGATTGCTCTGCAGGGAGACCAGCGGGTTGACCGCCGAGATCGTCCCGCCCGGCCCGCTGCCGTCCTCGCCGCCGTCCCGCGCGCCCAGCATCCCGCCGCCGAGCGCGGGCAGCGCCATCGGCACCGCCAGCGCCAGCCCGAGGGCCGCCGCGCCGATCCGGCGGCCGGCCCGCACCGGGGCCATCGCCTGGCCGCCCTGGGCGGAGCTCAGGCCGGAGTCGGCCGAGGCACGGCCGCGCGGGGCCGCGCCGAAGACCCGGCCCCATTGGGCGAGCCGGTCGCGGCCCTCGGCCAGCAGCATCATCAGGTAGCCGGAGCCCGCCAGCAGGAAGGAGAACCAGGAGGCCTCACCGCCGCCCGCCAGGCCCGCGGCCACCGAGTACAGGGCGAGCAGCGGCAGCCCCGCCGCGGCGGCCGTCCGCAGGGTCACCGCCAGCGCGTCCACGAGCAGCCCGATCACGAGCACCCCGGAAACCAGCAGCAGCTGGATGCCGTCCGTCGGCGGAGCCGGTATCGCGAACTCGCCCACGTCCTGGGCGCCCTGCACGAACAGCGCGCCGAAATCGGTCACCAGATAAGCCATCGGGCCGGTCCCGCCGGACTCGGCCTTGCCGCCGAAGAAGAACGCGAGCAGCACCAACGACACGAGCAGCTGGGCCGCCACGGTCAGCGACCGGCCCAGCGGCACCCGCCGGGCCCCCGCGCCCACGGCGCTCTGCAGGGCGAGCAGCGGCGCCGCCTTCAGGAGCCAGGCGGAGGTGTCGACCAGCGGGGTCAGCGACCACGCGGTGAGCAGCGTCGCCAGTGCCGCGAACAGCGTCAGTTTCGCCCGCCCGCTCATGCCCGACCTCCGGAAGTTCCCGTACCGAGGCCCGCGGTCCCCGCCTGTCGCCACAGCTCGCCGAACGCCACCCCGGGCGCGGCGGCCAGCGCCGTCCAGCCCGCGTCGCGCAGCCTGTGCAGCCGCTCCTCCAACGGGGCCACCGCATGGCCCGGCGCGGGCTGGCCGCCCCAGGCCGCGGAGTCCAGTACGAAGGCCACGGCGCCCCCGGCGCGCTGGCGCATCCGGGCCGCCAGTTCCGTCTGTACGTCGTCCAGGTCGCCGAAGAAGGCGATGAGGAGCCCGTCACCGCCGGTCCCGGCGAAACCGCCCCCGCCTCTGCGCACCGCGTCGTAGGCCCGCGAGAGGCCCGCTCCGTCGGAGTGCCCGACCACCGCGAGGGTGTCCATCATCAGCCCGGCGGCCTCCGCGGACTCCTGGCCGCCGCCGGAGGCGCCCCTGCTCTCGAAACCGCCGCCGCCCCCGGGCACCGAGTCCCCGGTGTCCATGAGGAGCCGTACCGAGAAGCCCTGCTCCAGCACGTGCAGCAGGCTGGAGGCGGCCGCCGAGACGGCCCACTCGAAGGCGGAGTCGGGACCCGCGCCGTCGTAGGCCAGGCGCCGGGTGTCGAGCAGGACCGTGGCCTTGCTGCGCTGCGGCTGTTCCTCGCGGCGGACCATCAGCTCGCCGTAGCGGGCGGTGGAGCGCCAGTGCACCCGGCGCAGGTCGTCGCCGCGCCGGTAGCCGCGCGGGATCACGTCGTCGTCGCCGGCCAGGGCCAGCGAGCGGCGGCTGCCGTCGCCGTAGCCGTTGGACTCGCCGGCCAGGCGCAGCGGCGGCAGCGGCTCGGTGCGCGGGATGACGGTGAGGGTGTCGTAGGTGCTGAACGAGCGGGTCAGCTCGACCAGCCCGAAGGGGTCGGACAGCCGCAGCTGGAGCGGCCCCAGCGGGTAGCGGCCGCGCAGGTCGGAGCGGACCCGGTAGGACACGTCGCGGCGGCCGCCCGGCTCGACCCGGTCCAGGACGAAGCGGGGCCGCGGGCCCAGGACGTAGGGCACCCGGTCCTGGAGCATCAGCAGGCCGGTGGGCAGCCGGGAGACGTTGTCCATGCGCAGCTGAACGCGGGCCTCGGCGCCCGCCGGCACCCGTCCCGGGGTCAGCCGGCGGCTGCCGGAGACCCGGTAGCGGGTGCGGTGCAGGGCGTAGACGCAGATCAGCGGCAGGGCGGCGAGCAGCAGGCCGACGCGCAGCAGTTCGCCCTGGCCCAGGACGTACGCGCAGCCCGCTGCGGCGATCCCGGCGGCCAGGAACGAGCGGCCGCGGGTGGTCAGCCCGGACAGCGACGCGCGCAGCCCGCCGTCCCCGCCCTGACCCGTACCACCCGGCCCGCCGGCGCCGCGCGGGGCACCGGCGCCCATCAGAAGCCCCGGATGCCCGCGCCGGGCGGCATCTCGCCGCGGGAGTGCGCGGCGGGGACGGGGGTGCGCTGGAGGATGTCGTGGACGACCTGCTCGGCGCTGCGCCGGGCCAGCTGGGCCTGCGCGGACACCAGCAGCCGGTGCGCGAGGACGGGCGCGGCCAGCGCCTGGACGTCGTCGGGCAGGACGTAGTCGCGGCCGGACAGCGCGGCGGAGGCCTTCACGGCGCGCAGCAGGTGCAGGGTGGCGCGGGGCGAGGCGCCCAGGCGCAGGTCGGGGTGGCTGCGGGTGGCGGCGACCAGGTCGACGACGTACCGCTTGACGGGCTCGGCCACGTACACCTCGCGGACCGCCTCGATGAGCTTGACGATCTCGTGGGCGTGCGCGACGGCCGTCAGGTCGTCGAGCGGGGAGAGCCCGCCGTGCACGTCGAGCATCTGGAGCTCGGCGTCGGGGCTGGGGTAGCCGACCGAGACGCGGGCCATGAAGCGGTCGCGCTGCGCCTCGGGCAGCGGATAGGTGCCCTCCATCTCCACCGGGTTCTGGGTGGCGACGACCATGAAGGGGGTCGGCAGCGTGTACGTGGTGCCGTCGATGGTGACCTGGCGCTCCTCCATCGACTCCAGCAGCGCGGACTGGGTCTTCGGCGAGGCGCGGTTGATCTCGTCGCCGATGACGATCTGCGCGAAGATCGCGCCCGGCTTGAACTCGAACTCGCGGCGCTGCTGGTCGTAGATGCTGACACCGGTGATGTCGGAGGGCAGCAGGTCCGGGGTGAACTGGATGCGCTGGACCGAACAGTCGATGGACTTCGCGAGCGTCTTGGCCAGCATCGTCTTGCCGACGCCCGGCACGTCCTCGATCAGCAGGTGCCCCTCGGCGAGGAGCACGGTCAGCGCGAGGCGTACGACCTCGGGCTTGCCCTCGATCACGCTCTCGACCGACTGGCGCACCCGCTCCACCGTGCTGGTCAGATCCGCGAGGCTCGCTCGGTCGTCATACGTCGTCACCTGGTTCTCCTCGGCCCATTCCCAGGGCCGACGCCCTTGGCGCATGACCGGCCCACCCCGAAACACGGACACCGGACCCGGGGGATCCCGGGTGGTGCCACCCCGCATTCTTGACGGCGTTACGGCCTTGTGTCACTCAAGAGCTGGGATCGATCTCCCGCAGGAGCCCGGTGTGCACATCGAAGACGAAGCCTCGCACATCGTCCTTGTGGGGCAGGAAGGGGTTGGTGCGAACCCGCTGCATGGACTGCCGGACGTCCTGGTCCACGTCCCGGAAGGCCTCCACGGCCCAGGCCGGACGCTGGCCGACCTCGTCCTCCAGCTCGTGCCGGAAGTCCTCGGTCAGGCTTTCGAGACCGCAGCCGGTGTGGTGGATCAGTATCACCGTGCGGGTGCCGAGGGCCCGCTGGCTGATGGTGAGGGAGCGGATGGTGTCGTCGGTGACCACGCCACCGGCGTTGCGGATCGTGTGACAGTCGCCGAGCTGCAGGCCGAGGGCGGCGTGGAGGTCGAGGCGGGCGTCCATACAGGCCACGACGGCCACCTGGAGAACGGGGCGGGCGTCCATGCCGGGGTCGGAGAACTGCGCCGCGTAGCGCTCGTTCGCCGCGACCAGCCGGTCCGTGACGGATCCGCCGCGGGGGGCCTCGGGCGCGGACTCTGCGGGGAGGGATGCGGAAGTCGTCATGGGTACGACGTTAGTGGTCACAGCAGGTAAAGGCCTTGCGTGAGTGTGGACAAAGAACGACAACGAGGCTTGTTGTGAGCTAACCCACAGGAGTGGGGGCGGGGCGGCCGTCCGGGTGATTCGCGCGTTTTGCCGGTTGGGTCCGAGAGGGGCGCACGGCGCGCGGGGCGGTTCGTTGACCGCGGCGACCGTTGCACTAAAGTGACGCGAACCGGCCGGAGCCCGGCCCTTAAGCGGTCTCTGGGAGTGGGGCACGTCTCCGCGCCGCCCGGCACGGCACCTCGCCGCACCGCCGCATCGCCCGAGTACGTCCAGTACACGGGTGATGCGGCAGCACGCCGAGGCACCGCACCGGACGACGCGGAAGCGCACCCCACTCCCGGAGACCGCTTAGCCCGGCCGCCCGGCCCCTTGGTAACACTCCGCGTGCGCGGCGCGGCGTACGCCTGCCGCGCCGTTATCTGAGAGGGCGCTTTGACTAGCGAGTCCCGACATGTCCCGGTGATGCTCCAGCGGTGCCTGGACCTGTTGGCCCCGGCGCTGGAGAGGCCGGGGGCCGTCGTCGTCGACTGCACCCTCGGCCTCGGCGGCCACAGCGAGGCCCTGCTGACCCGGTTCCCCGAGGCCCACCTGATCGGCCTCGACCGCGACAAGGAAGCCCTGCGGCTCTCCGGCGAGCGCCTCGCGCCCTTCGGGGAGCGGGCCACCCTCGTCCACGCGATCTACGCCGACCTGGCCGAGGTACTGGACGGGCTCGGCATCCCGACCGTCCAGGGCATCCTCTTCGACCTCGGCGTCTCCTCCATGCAGCTCGACGAGGCCGACCGCGGGTTCGCCTACGCGCAGGACGCGCCGCTGGACATGCGGATGGACCAGACGACGGGGATCAGCGCCGCCGAGGTCCTGAACACCTACGCGCCCGGCGAGCTCGTACGGATCCTGCGCCAGTACGGCGAGGAGAAGCAGGCCAAGCGGATCGTGTCCGCGATCGTCCGGGAGCGGGAGAAGGAGCCGTTCTCCAACAGCGCCCGGCTCGTGGAACTGATCCGTGACGCCCTGCCGCAGGCGGCGAAGCGCACCGGCGGCAACCCGGCGAAGCGCACCTTCCAGGCGCTGCGGATCGAGGTCAACGGAGAGCTGTCCGGGCTGGAGAAGGCCATTCCGGCGGCGGTGGACCGGATCGCGGTCGGCGGCCGGATCGCCGTGCTCTCGTACCACTCGCTGGAGGACCGGCTGGTCAAGCAGGTCTTCGCGGCGGGCGCGGCCTCCACGGCGCCGCCCGGGCTGCCGGTGGTCCCGGAGAAGTACCAGCCGAAGCTGAAGCTGCTGACGCGCGGTGCGGAGCTGCCGACCGAGGAGGAGATCGCCGAGAACCGGCGGGCCGCCCCGGCGAGGTTCCGCGGCGTCGAACGCATCCGGGAGGCGCGGCTGTGACCAAGGCCGGGACCGGCAAGTTCGCCACGCTCACCCGCGGCCGGGCGGCCCGTCTCGGCCGGGCGCTCGGCGCGCGGCCGGTCCGGGCCGCCCGGCCCGCCAGGCCGCGTCCCGGGGGGCAGGCCGCGCGGATGCCGTTCGTCCTGCTCGTGGTGGCGCTGCTCGGCGGCGGCCTGATCAGCCTGCTGCTGCTGAACTCGGCCCTGAACGAGGGCTCCTTCCAGCTGACCAAGCTGAAGAAGGAGACCACCGTCCTCACGGACGAGGAGCAGGCGCTGCAGCGCGACGTGGACGCCTACTCGGCCCCCGACGCGTTGCAGCGGCGGGCGCAGGAGCTGGGCCTGGTCCCGGGCGGCAGCCCGGTCTTCATCGGCCCCGACGGCAAGGTCGCGGGCACGGCGGTGGCGGCGGAACCGCCCGCGCCGCCGTCGGCTTCGCAGAGCCCGGCCGCCCCCGCCCAGCCCTCGGCGGCCGCCGCGCCGCCCCAGACCCAGCCTTCGCAGCAGCAGCCCACCCCCAACCCAGGTCGGTGACGTCGTGACGCGGACCCCTGCGGGGCCCTTCCCCACCCCACCCTTCCTCCGTTCCCCGGGCGCCGCCCGGACCCGCCGGGGGCTCCGCCCCCGGACCCCCGCGCCTCACACGCCGACGGGGCTGAATCACCCGGCCCCGCCGCACCCTCCAGCCTCGACGGCGTTCGAGGCGCGGGGTCTGGGGCGGAGCCCCGGCAGCGGCAGCCTCGGCGCCGCACCGGCGGTGTCGGCGTGAGCCCCGTGGGGGAGCCGCCGCGGCGGCGGGTGCCCGGGCCGGGGCGGCCCAGGACCGGGGAGCGGGCGCGGGCCGGGGCTCGGCCGGCGACGCGTCGGCCCGCCGCGCCGCGCAAGCCGCACACCATCCGCCTCGGCGCGCCCCGCCCCCGGCTGCGCCTCGTCAGCGTCGGCCTGACCCTCGTCATGCTCGCGTTCGTCGTCCGCCTGCTCCAGGTGCAGGCCGTCGACGCCTCGGCCTTCTCCGCCGAGGCCTCCAAGAACCGCTACACCAGCGTCAGGCTGGCCGCCGAGCGCGGGGAGATCACCGACCGCCGGGGCGTGGCCCTGGCCACCAGCGTCGACGCGTACGACATCACCGCCGACCCGAAGATGTTCACCCCGCAGGAGAGCAAGGCCCCGGACGCCCCCGCGCAGGCCGCCGCCCTCCTCGCGCCCATCCTCGGCAAGGACGCCAAGGAGCTCACCGAGCGGCTGAGCACCAAGAACACCCGCTACGTGGTCCTCGCCCAGCGCCAGACCCCGCAGGTCTGGAACCAGATCAAGGACCTCAAGCGGGTCTTCGCCGACAAGGCGGCGGCCGACAAGAAGAACAACGGCCCCGGCGCCAACGTCCTCGCCGGCGTGTTCAAGGAGGACAGCAGCAAGCGGGTGTACCCGAACGGCGACCTGGCCGCCGGGATACTGGGTTACGTCAACGCCGAGGGCAAGGGCGGCGGCGGACTGGAGTCCTCCCTCGACAAGAAGCTGTCCGGCAAGGACGGCGAGGTCACCTACGCCCAGTCCGGCGGCCGCAAGGTCCCCACCGCAGGCTCCAGCGAGAAGCCCGCCGTGCCCGGCGAGGACATCGAGCTGACCATCGACCGCGACATCCAGTGGGCGGCGCAGAGCGCCATCGCCGAGCAGGTCCAGAAGTCCGAGGCCGACCGCGGCTACGTCATCGTCCAGGACACCCGCACCGGCGAGGTCCTGGCCATGGCCAACGCCCCCGGCTTCGACCCCAACGACCTGACCGGGGCCCGCTCCACCGCCATGGGCAACGCCGCGCTCCAGGACGTGTACGAGCCCGGCTCCACCGCCAAGGTGATGTCGATGGCGGCCGTACTGGAGGAGAAGAAGGCCACCCCGGACACCCGGGTCGAGGTCCCCAACCGCCTGCACCGGGGCGACCGGCTGTTCAAGGACGACATCGACCACCCGACCTGGTACCTGACCCTCAACGGGGTCCTCGCCAAGTCCTCCAACATCGGCACCATCCTGGCCACCGGCCAGCTCGGCCCGACCCAGTCCAAGTCGAACGAGGTCCTGCACTCCTACCTGACCAAATTCGGCATCGGGCAGCCCACCGGCCTGAACTACCCCGGCGAGTCCCGCGGCATCCTCGCTAAGCCCGGCGACTGGTCCACCTCCCAGCAGTACACGATCCCTTTCGGCCAGGGACTGTCCCTCAACGCCATGCAGGCGGCCTCCGTGTACTCGACCATCGCCAACGGCGGGGTCCGCATCACACCCACCCTGGTCCGCGGCACCAAGGGCCCCGACGGCCGCTTCACCCCGGCCCCGGCGCCCGAGCGCACCCGTGTGGTCAGCCCGGAGACCGCCAAGGCCCTCGCCGAGATGCTCGAATCCGTGGTCGACGACCAGGAGGGGACCGGCACCAAGGCCCGCATCCCCGGCTACCGCGTCGGAGGCAAGACCGGCACCTCCAACCGAGTGGATCCGGCCACCGGCCGCTACAAGGGCTACACCGCCTCCTTCGCCGGTTTCGCGCCCGCCGACAACCCGCGCATCACCGTCTACTGCGCCATCCAGAACCCGACGAAGGGCAGCTACTTCGGCGGCCAGATCTGCGGCCCCATCTACAAGAAGGTCATGGAGTTCGCCCTCAAGACCCTCCAGGTCGCCCCCACCGGAACCGCCCCCGCCGGGCTCCCGGTCACCTACGAACCGGGCCCGCAGCCCGCCCAGCCGCCCGCCCAGCCCCCCGCCCAGCAGCCCAGTCCGCAGCCCGGTCAGTGACCCACCGCCCCTGCCGGCCCGCCAGAAAACGCGTGAGGCACCATCAGTGACAACGATCACCCCGAAACCCGGGAACCAGTCGGCCGACGAAGGCGGGGCCGGGCCCTCACTTCGCGGGCGGCCCGCCGCGCCCGGTACGCTCACCGCCGTGCCCCACGCTGATCAGCCCAGAACCACCCAGAAAGACGCCCCGGCAACGCCGCCGGGAGCGCCGCGGCCCGTATCCCTGCGACCGACGCCCCTGCCCGAGCTCGCCGCCCTGGTGGACCTCGAAGCCGCCGGCGAGCCGTCGGGTCCGCAGATCACCGGGATCACGCACGACTCCCGTGCGGTGCGCCCCGGCGACCTGTACGCGGCCCTGCCGGGAGCCAGGACGCACGGCGCCGACTTCGCCGCCCAGGCGGCCGCGCTCGGCGCCGCCGCCGTGCTGACCGACCCCGCCGGGACGCAGCGCGCCGAGGCGACCGGCCTGCCGGTCCTGACCGTCGCCGACCCGCGCGGCGCGATGGGCGAGCTCGCCGCCGCGATCTACGGCCGCCCCGGCCAGGACCTGCTCCAGATCGGCATCACCGGCACCTCCGGCAAGACCACCACGGCGTACCTCGTCGAGGGCGGCCTGCGCGCGGCGGGCCGCAGCACCGGACTGGTCGGCACCGTCGAGATGCGCATCGGCGACGAGCGGATCAAGTCCGAGCGGACCACCCCCGAGGCCACCGACCTCCAGGCCCTCTTCGCGGTCATGCGCGAACGCGGTGTCGAGGCCGTGGCCATGGAGGTGTCCAGCCACGCCCTGGTGCTCGGCCGCGTCGACGGCTGCGTCTTCGACGTGGCCGTCTTCAACAACCTGAGCCCGGAACACATGGAGTTCCACTCCGACATGGAGGACTACTTCCAGGCGAAGGCGCGGCTCTTCACGCCCCGCCGGGCCCGCCTGGGCGTGGTCAACCTCGACGACGAGTACGGCCGCCGCCTCGCCAAGGAGGCGACGGTCCCGGTGGTCACCTTCTCCGCCGCGGGCGACCCGGCCGCCGACTGGCGTGCCGAGGACGTGGTCTTCGGGCCGGCGAGCTCCACCCTGACCCTGCTGGGCCCCGAGGGACAGCGCGTACGGTCCACCGCGCCGCTGCCCGGCCCGTTCAACGTCGCCAACACGGTCGCCGCGGTCGTCACGCTCGCCGCGGCCGGACTCGACCCGCAGACCGCCGCCGACGGCGTCGCCGCGGTGCCCGGGGTCCCCGGCCGGCTGGAGCGGGTGGACGCGGGGCAGCCGTACCTCGCCGTCGTCGACTACGCGCACAAGACGGACGCCGTGGAGTCGGTCCTGCGCGCCCTGCGCGAGGTCACCGAGGGCAAGCTGCACATCGTGCTCGGCTGCGGCGGCGACCGCGACACCACCAAGCGGGCCCCGATGGGCGCCGCGGCCGCCCGGTTCGCCGACACGGCCGTGCTGACCTCCGACAACCCGCGCTCCGAGGACCCGCTCGCGATCCTCGCGGCGATGTTCGACGGCGCCGTGTCCGTACCGCCCGCCGAGCGGGGCACCGTCCTGGTCGACCCCGACCGGGCCGCGGCCATCGCCGCCGCCGTGGCGCGCGCCCGGCCCGGTGACACCGTGCTGGTGGCGGGCAAGGGCCACGAGCAGGGCCAGGACACCGCCGGTGTCGTGCGGCCCTTCGACGACCGCACGGTGCTGCGCGCCGCGATCGAGCGCCAGGCCGTGCTCGACGGGACGGCCGCGCCCGATCCGACGACCAGGGCCCGACAGGCCGAGGTGAACCAGTGATCGCCCTTTCCCTCGCCGAGATCGCCGACATCACCGGCGGGCGCCCCCACGACATACCGGATCCGGCGGTACAGGTCACCGGTCCCGTGGTCTACGACTCCCGCGAGGTCCGGCCGGGCAGCCTGTTCGCCGCCTTCGTCGGCGAGCGGGTCGACGGCCACGACTTCGCCGAACGCGCGCTGGCCGCCGGCGCCGTGGGCGTCCTCGCGACGCGGCCCGTCGGAGTACCGGCCATCGTGGTCCCCGACGTGGTGGCCGCCCTCGGGGCCCTCGCCCGGGCCGTCGTCGCCCGCCTGGGCACCGACGTCGTCGCCCTCACCGGGTCCGCGGGCAAGACCTCCACCAAGGACCTGATCGCCCAGGTGCTCCAGCACCACGCGCCGACCGTCTGGACCCCGGGGAACCTCAACAACGAGATCGGCCTGCCGATCACGACGCTGCGCGTCACCGAGGAAACCCAGCACCTGGTCCTGGAGATGGGCGCCCGCGGCATCGGCCACATCCGCTACCTCACCGGACTGACGCCCCCGCGGATCGGACTCGTCCTCAACGTCGGGACCGCCCACATCGGCGAGTTCGGCGGCCGCGAGCAGATCGCGCAGGCCAAGGGAGAGCTCGTCGAGGCCCTGCCGGCCGAGGCGGAGGGCGGCGTGGCCGTCCTCAACGCCGACGACCTGCTGGTTCGCGCCATGGCCGCGCGCACGAAGGCCCGTACGGTGCTGTTCGGCGAGGCCGAGGACGCCGAAATCCGGGCCACGGACGTCCGGATGACGGACAGCGGGCGGCCCACCTTCACACTGCACACACCGACCGGGTGCAGTGACGTGACCTTGCGGCTGTACGGTGAGCACCACGTGTCGAACGCGCTCGCCGCGGCCGCCGTCGCTCATGTACTGGGCATGTCCGCCCCGGAGATCGCCACCGCGCTCTCCGAAGCGGACACCCTGTCCCGGTGGCGGATGGAGGTCACCGAGCGGGCGGACGGTGTGACGATCGTCAACGACGCCTACAACGCGAACCCGGAGTCCATGCGGGCCGCACTGCGCGCGCTCGCCGCGATGGGCGGTGCCGCCAGGGCGAACGGGGGACGCACGTGGGCGGTGCTCGGCCCGATGGCCGAGCTCGGGGACGACGCGCTCGCCGAGCACGACGCGGTCGGGCGGCTTGTCGTCCGGCTCAACGTGAGCAAGCTCGTCGCAGTCGGGGGCCGGGAAGCCTCATGGCTGCAATTGGGCGCATATAACGAGGGTTCGTGGGGTGAGGAGTCGGTGCTCGTGTCCGACGCGCAGGCGGCGGTCGACCTGTTGCGCAGTGAACTGCGCCCGGGTGACGTCGTGCTGGTGAAGGCTTCCAGGTCGGCCGGTCTGGAGCGGGTGGCCCAAGCCCTGCTCGACGGTGCTGTCGAGGGCGAGGTCGCCGACCGATGAGGCAGATCCTGTTCGCCGGCGTCATCGGCCTGTTCCTGACGCTCATCGGTACTCCGCTGCTGATCAAGCTTCTGGCCCGCAAGGGCTACGGCCAGTTCATCCGCGACGACGGTCCCCGCGGCCACGCCGGGAAGAAGGGCACGCCCACCATGGGCGGCATCTCCTTCATCCTGGCGACGCTCATCGCGTACGCCCTCACCAAGGTCATCACCGGCAGCGAACCGAGCTTCTCGGGCCTGCTCGTGCTGTTCCTGATGGCGGGCATGGGTGTGGTCGGTTACCTGGACGACTACATCAAGATCGTCAAGCGCCGCTCGCTCGGTCTGCGGGCCAAGGCCAAGATGTCCGGCCAGCTGATCGTCGGCATCGCCTTCGCGGTGCTCGCGCTCCAGTTCGAGGACCAGCGCGGGCTCACCCCGGCCTCCACCAAGCTGTCGTTCGTCACGGACTTCGGCTGGTCGATCGGCCCGGTGCTGTTCGTCGTCTGGGCCCTGTTCATGATCCTGGCGATGTCCAACGGCGTGAACCTGACCGACGGCCTGGACGGCCTCGCCACCGGCGCCGCCGTGATGGTCTTCGGCGCCTACACCTTCATCGGCGTCTGGCAGTTCCAGGAGTCCTGCGTCAACGCGCAGACCCTGCCCAGCCCGAACGCCTGTTTCGAGGTGCGCGACCCGCTCGACCTCGCCGTCGTCGCCTCCGCCCTGATGGGCGCCTGCTTCGGCTTCCTGTGGTGGAACACCTCGCCCGCCAAGATCTTCATGGGTGACACCGGTTCGCTGGCCCTCGGCGGCGCGCTCGCCGGTCTCGCGATCTGCTCCCGCACGGAGTTCCTGATCGCCCTGCTCGGCGGCCTGTTCGTCCTCATCACCATGTCGGTCGTCATCCAGGTCGGCTCCTTCAAGCTGACCGGGAAGCGCGTCTTCCGGATGGCCCCGCTGCAGCACCACTTCGAACTCAAGGGGTGGTCCGAAGTCCTTGTCGTGGTCCGCTTCTGGATCATCCAGGGCATGTGCGTGATCGTGGGTCTCGGTCTCTTCTACGCGGGATGGGCAGCCGACAAGTGAGCGACGACCGCACCGTACCCGCCGAGCCCGGCTCCACCACCGAGGCGGCCCGCTACGGCCTCCCGGACCGGATCACGGTCGCCGGTCTCGGCGTGAGCGGCGTCAGCGCCGCCCGCGCCCTGGCCGGGCTCGGAGCCCGGGTGACCGTGGTCGACAACGGGGACGGCGACGCCCACCGGGCGAAGGCCGCCGAGCTCGCGGAGCACGGCATCGAGGTCCGCCTCGGTCACCTGGAGGACGGCGCCCGCGCGGGCGACGTCCTGCCCGAGGGCACCGGACTGGTCGTCACCTCCCCGGGCTGGAAGCCCGACAGCCCGCTGTTCGCGGCCGCCGCCGCGGCCGGTGTGGACGTCGTCGGGGACGTGGAGATCGCCTGGCGGCTGCGCGAGCTCGGCGTGCGCCGCCGCGCCGCCGCGTGCGAGGCGGCCGGTGGCCCGGTGGGAGACCCGGACGCGGCCCCCGCCGCCTGGCTGGCCATCACCGGCACCAACGGCAAGACCACCACCACCCAGATGCTGGCCTCGATCCTGAAGGCGGCGGGCCTGCGGACCGCGGCCGTCGGCAACATCGGCACCCCCATCATCGACGTGGTGCTCGGCGAGCAGGAGTACGACGTGCTCGCCGTCGAACTGTCCAGCTACCAGCTGCACTGGGCGCCCTCGCTGCGCGCCCACTCGGCGGCCGTGCTCAACCTGGCCCCCGACCACCTCGACTGGCACGGCTCCATGGAGGCGTACGCCGCCGACAAGGGCCGGATCTACGAGGGCAACACGGTGGCCTGCGTCTACAACGTCGCCGACCCGGCCACCGAGAAGCTGGTCGAGGACGCGGACGTCGAAGAGGGCTGCCGGGCCATCGGCTTCACCCTCGGCGCCCCGGGCCCCTCCATGCTCGGCGTCGTCGACGGCATCCTCGTCGACCGGGCCTTCGTGGAGAACCGGCACAAGAACGCCCAGGAGCTCGCCGAGGTCAAGGACGTCAACCCGCCGGCCCCGCACAACATCGCCAACGCGCTCGCCGCCGCGGCCCTGGCCCGCGCCTTCGGCGTGGAGCCGCGCGCCGTCCGCGACGGCCTGCGCGACTTCCGCCCGGACGCCCACCGGGTCGCGTACGTGGACGAGGTCGGCTCGGTCACCTACATCGACGACTCCAAGGCCACCAACACGCACGCGGCCGAGGCCTCGCTCGCGGCCTTCGAGCCGGTCGTGTGGATCGCGGGCGGGCTCGCCAAGGGCGCGACCTTCGACGAGCTCGTCCAGAAGTCCGCGAAGCGGCTGCGCGGCGCGGTGCTGATGGGCGCCGACCGGGCGCTGATCGCCGAGGCGCTGGCGCGACACGCCCCCGAGGTCCCGGTCGTCGACCTCGCACGGACCGACACTGGGGCGATGCTCGCAGCGGTCCGGGAAGCGGCCGCGCTCGCCGAGCCCGGCGACACGGTCCTGCTGGCACCTGCCTGCGCCTCGATGGACATGTTCGCGAACTACAACGAGCGTGGGGACGCATTCGCCGACGCGGTGCGCGAACTGGCCGCCGAGAGCGCCTAGGTCGAAGGATCCTCCGGCCGGCTGCTCGCCTCGTACGAGTGGAGGGGAAGATCACAGATGCCGGCCAAGCAGATGCTGCCGGGGCGGCGGCCGTCCGCCCTGAAGGCGCAGGGCCGCAAGCGGCCCCTGGTGAGTGTGCGGCGGCCCGCCGGGCGCGGGCCGCTGGCCGGGTTGCGGCGTACGCAGGGGAAGTTGCGCAAGGCCTGGGACCGCCCGCTCACCGCCTATTACCTGATTTTCGGCAGTTCCCTGCTCATCACCGTGCTCGGCCTGGTGATGGTGTACTCGGCCTCCATGATCAAGGCCCTCCAGCTCGGCCTGGGCGACGCGTACTTCTTCAAGAAGCAGTTCCTGGCCGCCCTCATCGGCGCCGGGCTGCTGCTGGTCGCCTCCCGGATGCCCGTCAAGCTGCACCGGGCGCTGTCCTATCCGGTGCTCGCCGGCACGCTCTTCCTGATGGTCCTGGTACAGGTCCCCGGGATAGGGGTCGCGATCAACGGCAACCAGAACTGGATCTCCCTCGGCGGCCCGTTCATGCTGCAGCCCAGTGAGTTCGGCAAGCTGGCCCTGATCCTGTGGGGCGCCGACCTGCTGGCCCGCAAGGGCGACAAGGGGCTGCTGAGCCAGTGGAAGCACCTGCTGGTGCCGCTGGTGCCGGTGGCCTTCCTGCTGCTCGGGCTGATCATGCTGGGCGGGGACATGGGCACCGCGATGATCCTCGGCGCCATCCTCTTCGGCCTGCTCTGGCTGGCGGGCGCCCCGACCCGGATGTTCGTCGGCGTGCTGGCCTTCGCGGCTGCGATCGTCGCACTGCTGATCAAGACCAGCCCGCACCGGATGGACCGACTGGAGTGCCTCGGCGCGACAGAACCGGGCAAGAACGACCTTTGCTGGCAGGCCGTCCACGGGATCTACGCCCTCGCCTCCGGGGGATGGTTCGGTTCCGGCCTGGGGGCAAGTGTGGAAAAATGGGGGCAACTACCCGAAGCCCACACCGACTTCATCTTCGCCATCACCGGGGAGGAACTGGGTCTGGCGGGGACGCTGTCGGTGCTCGCCCTCTTCGCGGCTCTAGGCTATGCGGGTATCCGCGTGGCCGGACGCACGGAGGACTCCTTCGTACGGTTTGCCGCGGGAGGCGTGACCACCTGGATCACGGCCCAGGCCGTGATCAACATCGGTGCGGTGCTCGGCCTGCTGCCGATCGCCGGAGTCCCGCTCCCGCTGTTCTCCTACGGGGGGTCGGCCCTGCTGCCGACCATGTTCGCGGTCGGACTGCTCATCGCCTTCGCGCGTGAGGAGCCGGCGGCGCGCGCGGCCCTCGCGATGCGGCAGCCGAAGAACGGCTGGAGGCGGACCGGGGTGAGATGGAAGTCGATGAGACGGCGCGTCAAGAAGCGACCGTCCGGAGAGCGGTGAATTTCGGTGCATGTCGTACTCGCCGGTGGGGGGACCGCCGGCCACATCGAGCCGGCGCTCGCCCTCGCGGACGCCCTGCGCAGGCAGGACCCTTCAGTGGGCATCACCGCCCTCGGCACGGAGCGCGGGCTGGAGACCCGCCTGGTGCCGGAACGCGGCTACGAGCTCGGGCTGATCCCCGCCGTACCGCTGCCCCGCAAGCCCACCCCGGAGCTGATCACCGTCCCCGGACGGCTGCGCGGCACCATCAAGGCCGCGGAGGAGATCCTCCTGCGCACCAAGGCCGACTGCGTCGTCGGCTTCGGCGGCTACGTCGCCCTGCCCGGCTACCTCGCGGCCAAGCGCCTCGGGGTGCCGATCATCGTCCACGAGGCCAACGCCCGCCCCGGGCTGGCCAACAAGATCGGCTCCCGCTACGCGCACGCCGTCGCGGTCTCCACCCCCGACAGCAAGCTGCGCGGCGCCCGCTACGTGGGCATCCCGCTGCGGCGCTCCATCTCCACCCTGGACCGGGCCGCGGTCCGCCCGGAGGCGCGCGCCGCCTTCGGCCTGGACCCCAACCTGCCGACGCTGCTGGTCTCCGGCGGCTCACAGGGCGCCCGGCGCCTCAACGAGACGGTCCAGGCGATCGCCCCGACCCTCCAGCGCTCCGGGATCCAGATCCTGCACGCCGTCGGGCCGAAGAACGAACTGCCGCGTGTCGACAACATGCCCGGGATGCCGCCGTATGTGCCGGTACCGTACGTGGACCGGATGGATCTCGCGTACGCCGCCGCCGACATGATGCTGTGCCGCGCGGGCGCGATGACCGTCGCCGAACTGTCCGCCGTCGGGCTGCCCGCCGCCTACGTCCCGTTGCCGATCGGCAACGGCGAACAGCGGCTCAACGCCCAGCCGGTGGTCAAGGCCGGGGGCGGTCTGCTCGTGGACGACGCGGAGCTGACGCCCGAGTGGGTGCTCAGCAACATCCTCCCGGTGCTGTCCGACCCGCACCGCCTGTACGAGATGTCGCGCGCCGCCGGTGAGTTCGGCCGCCGGGACGCCGACGAGCTGCTCGTCGGCATGGTGTACGAGGCGATCGCGGCCCACCGGTCCCGCTGAGGCGGGCACCGCACAGACGCAGGAGGCACAGGAGTGGCCGGAGCGACGACCGCACAGCGCGGGTCACCGTCATCTGATCGGCCCGGCCGGGGCCCCCGCGAGGGCGCCGGCTCTCCCGAGCCGCCCAAGCCTGCGAAGTCCGCGAAGTCCGCGAAGGGATCCGGTCCACAGGGCCCCGGCAAGCGTCTGCGCCGGGGCCCCGTACTGGCCTGCCTCGCCGCCGCGGTGCTCCTCGCCGCGGGCGGCACCTGGGTCCTGTACGGCTCCGCCTGGCTGCGCGTCGAGAAGGTCACCGCCACCGGCACGCAGGTGCTCACCCCCGAGCAGGTGCTCTCCGCGGCGGCCGTCCCGGTCGGCGCACCCCTGGTGGGCGTGGACACCGACGAGATCGGCGAGCGCGTCCGCACCCGGCTGCCCCGCATCGATTCGGTCGATGTGGTGCGGGCCTGGCCGCACGGGATCGGGCTGAAAGTGACAGAACGCAAACCGGTCCTGCTCATCAAAAAGGACGCCAACTTCGTGGAAGTGGACGCTTCGGGTGTGCGATTCGACACGGTTCCGAAAGCACCCGCGGGCGTCCCGGTCCTCGAATTGAACGCGGGAGGGTCCCCGAGCGGCCGCCGCTTCGACGAAGAGCGGCTGCTGCGCGAGGCCGTGGGCGTCGCGGGCGCCCTCCCCGGGCCGATCGCCGAGGAGACCCTGCAGGTCAAGGTGGGTTCCTACGATTCGGTCGTGCTGGAGCTGGCGCGGGGCCGGTCCGTGACGTGGGGGAGCGGCGAACAGAGCGAGGCGAAGGGGCGTGCACTGACCGCTTTGCTGAAAGCCGCACCGATGGCCCGCCACTTCGACGTGAGCGTTCCCACCGCCCCTGCGGCGTCCGGGAGTTGACGTTCGGTCGAACAGGGACGCACCCTGGTTGGCCAGCGATACGGGTGATCACATAGGGTGAAAAGAAAAACGGGAGGTTCGGCGTGTTCGTTGAACACGCGCTACTTGTCGACTTAGTGTCCTGTTCGGAAGAGTCCAAGGAACAGACATACCCCTAACCCTAAACTTCAGGGTGAGGGTTCGGGTCGGCGCGTTCGGACCGTCCCTATTTCGGCATCAGTCGTCGCAACGCAGGCCGCGAGGCGACGACACGTAATCGAGGCGAGAGGCCTTCGACGTGGCAGCACCGCAGAACTACCTCGCAGTCATCAAGGTCATCGGTGTCGGCGGCGGTGGTGTCAATGCCATCAACCGAATGATCGAGGTCGGTCTCAAGGGCGTCGAGTTCATCGCCATCAACACGGACGCGCAGGCGCTGTTGATGAGCGACGCCGACGTCAAGCTCGACGTCGGCCGCGAACTCACCCGGGGCCTCGGCGCCGGCGCCAACCCGGCCGTCGGTCGCAAGGCGGCAGAGGACCACCGCGAGGAGATCGAGGAGGTCCTCAAGGGGGCCGACATGGTCTTCGTCACCGCTGGTGAAGGCGGCGGCACCGGCACCGGCGGCGCACCCGTCGTCGCCAACATCGCGCGCTCGCTGGGAGCCCTGACGATCGGTGTGGTCACCCGGCCGTTCACCTTCGAGGGCCGGCGCCGCGCGAACCAGGCGGAGGACGGCATCGCCGAGCTCCGCGAAGAGGTCGACACCCTCATCGTCATCCCCAACGACCGCCTGCTGTCCATCTCGGACCGCCAGGTCAGCGTGCTCGACGCCTTCAAGTCGGCCGACCAGGTCCTGCTCTCGGGCGTCCAGGGCATCACCGACCTCATCACCACCCCGGGCCTGATCAACCTCGACTTCGCCGACGTCAAGTCCGTGATGTCCGAGGCCGGCTCGGCCCTGATGGGCATCGGCTCGGCCCGCGGCGACGACCGCGCGGTGGCCGCGGCCGAGATGGCGATCTCCTCGCCGCTGCTGGAGGCGTCCATCGACGGCGCCCGCGGTGTGCTGCTCTCCATCTCCGGCGGCTCGGACCTCGGTCTCTTCGAGATCAACGAGGCCGCGCAGCTGGTGAGCGAGGCCGCGCACCCCGAGGCGAACATCATCTTCGGCGCCGTCATCGACGACGCGCTCGGCGACGAGGTACGGGTCACCGTCATCGCGGCCGGGTTCGACGGCGGACAGCCCCCGGCCCGCCGGGACAACGTCATCGGCGCCGCCTCCACCAAGCGCGAGGAGCCGGCCCCGGCTCCGGCCCGCGCCGCCGCCGAGCCGGCCCGCCCGGCCTTCGGCGGACTGGGCACGGTCACCCCGCGCGATGAGCCCCCGGCTCCGGTCGAGCCGGCCCCGGCCCCGGCCCAGGCCGAGGCCCCCGCGCCGCAGGTCCCGACGGCCCGTCCGTACCAGGACAGCCCGGCCGAGGAACTGGACGTCCCGGACTTCTTGAAGTGACACCGGAGCAGCACCACGTGGGCGGCGCCCACTTCGCCTTCACCGACCGGTGGGGCGGAGTGAGCGCCGTTCCGTACGAAGAGCTCAACCTCGGCGGCGCGGTCGGAGACGACCCGGCCGCCGTTCTCGCGAACCGGGCCCGCGCGGCGAAGTCGCTCGGACTGGAACCGGACCAGGTGGTCTGGATGAACCAGGTGCACGGCCGGGACGTGAGCGTGGTCTGCGGACCCTGGGGCGCGGAGTCCGCCGTCCCCGCCGTGGACGCACTGGTCACCACCCGCCGGGGGCTCGCCCTCGCGGTGCTCACCGCCGACTGCACGCCCGTCCTGCTCGCCGACCCCGTCGCCGGGGTGGTGGGAGCGGCCCACGCGGGGCGGCCCGGACTGGTCGCGGGGGTGGTGCCCGCCGTCGTGGAGGCGATGCTCTCCCAAGGTGCCGAGCCCGGGCGGATCATCGCCCGGACCGGACCGGCGGTCTGCGGACGTTGTTACGAGGTGCCCGCCGAGATGCGGGAGGCGGTGGCCGAAGCGGTGCCGGCCGCCAGGGCCGAGACCAGCTGGGGGACACCGGCCGTCGACGTGGTCGCCGGGGTGCACGCGCAGCTCGCGGAGGCGGGGGTGGTCGACGTCCGCCGTTCCCCTGTCTGCACACTGGAGTCGCGGGACCACTTCTCGTACCGCCGCGACCGGGTGACCGGACGCCTTGCCGGATATGTCTGGTTGACGGAGCCTTCCCGGGGAACGACCCCCGGGCCCCCGGGGGAAAAGAAGAATGACGGATCGTAAGTCGGAGCTCGCCGAGAACCTGGCGCGGGTGGAGGAACGTATCTCGTCCGCCTGCGCGGCGGCGGGACGCGAGCGGGAAGAGGTGACTCTCATCGTGGTCACCAAGACGTATCCCGCGAGCGACGTACGACTCCTGGCGGACCTGGGCGTCCGTCATGTTGCGGAGAACCGCGACCAGGACGCCGCCCCCAAGGCCGCAGCCTGCGCGGACCTGCCTCTCACCTGGCACTTCGTCGGTCAGTTGCAGACCAACAAAGTCCGTTCCGTGGCGGGATACGCGCATGTGGTGCAGTCGGTCGACCGGCCCAGGCTCGTGACCGCCCTCTCGGCCGCCGCCTCGAACGCGGGGCGGGAGCTCGGCTGCCTCGTGCAGATCGCGCTCGACGCCGAGTCGGGGGAGCGCGGGGCCCGCGGAGGGGCGGCGCCCGAGCAGCTCGCGGAGTTGGCGGACCTCGTGGCGGGGGCCCCGGGACTGCGCATCGACGGGCTGATGACCGTCGCTCCGCTGTCCGGCCACTACGCGGGACGCGAACAGGCCGCTTTCGAGCGGTTGATGGAATTGTCATCCCGCCTGCGCGTGGACCATCCGGCTGCCACGATGGTGTCGGCCGGGATGAGCGCAGACCTGGAACAGGCCGTTGCGGCCGGTGCGACACATGTACGCGTCGGCACTGCGGTACTCGGCGCGAGACCCCGGCTCGGGTAACGTCGCGAAGAAAGTCGGACCACAGCAGAAAATATGGTCATTCCCGCAGATGAGCGGGCAGACCACGTGGATCGCGGGCAGTTGGTGACATTCGTGACACGGCGGCACCTGCGACAGGGCGATCCACCACAGAGCGGAGGACTCGGAGAATGGCCGGCGCGATGCGCAAGATGGCGGTCTACCTCGGCCTCGTGGAGGACGACCGGTACGACAACCCGGGGTACGACCCCGACGACGAGTTCGAACCCGAGCCGGAGCCGGAGCGGGATCGCCGGCGTCAGCAGCCCGTGCACCAATCGCCCGTATCGGACGAACCGGTACGAGCCGTACAGCCCCCGCCGCAGCGGGAACCCGTCCCAATTCCGGTGGAAAACGGACGGCCTGCACGAATCGCCCCCGTGGCATCCATCACACCTGACCGCTCGAACCTGGAGAAGAACGCCCCCGTGATCATGCCCAAGGTCGTCTCCGAGCGGGAGCCGTACCGCATCACGACGCTGCACCCCCGGACCTACAACGAGGCCCGTACCATCGGGGAACACTTCCGTGAGGGCACTCCGGTGATCATGAATCTCACGGAGATGGACGACACGGACGCGAAGCGTCTCGTGGACTTCGCCGCCGGACTCGTGTTCGGTCTGCACGGCAGTATTGAACGCGTGACACAGAAGGTGTTCCTGCTGTCGCCTGCTAACGTCGATGTCACGGCGGAGGACAAGGCCCGCATCGCGGAGGGCGGGTTCTTCAACCAAAGCTAGACCGATCCGTCAGATACGGGACCGGGAACAGAGCGGGAAACGGGGAGAGGGAAGCGCGGGATGGGCGTCGCACTGCAGGTGGTCTACATCGTGCTGATGTGCTTCCTCATCGTGCTGATCTTCCGACTGGTCATGGACTACGTGTTCCAGTTCGCACGTTCATGGGCACCCGGCAAGGCGATGGTGGTCGTGCTGGAGGCCACCTACACTCTTACCGACCCACCGCTCAAGCTTCTGCGGCGGTTCATCCCGCCGTTGCGTCTCGGGGGCGTGGCACTCGACCTGTCCTTCTTCGTTCTGATGATCATCGTTTACATCCTCATCAGTCTCGTCAGCGGTGCTGCGAGAAGCGTATGAACGATGAACTTCTCCGCGCGCGCGGGGACGATCCCGATACGGTCTTGCCGACTGCCGACGACTACGTAGAGGTGAAGAAGACATGCCGCTGACTCCCGAGGACGTGCGGAACAAGCAGTTCACGACCGTCCGCCTCCGAGAAGGCTATGACGAGGACGAGGTCGATGCCTTCCTCGACGAGGTCGAGTCCGAACTGACGCGCCTGCTGCGCGAGAACGAGGACCTGCGCGCCAAGCTGGCAGCCGCCACGCGTGCCGCCGCGCAGAACCAGCAGCAGCAGGGCATGCGCAAGCCCGAACCCCAGGACCAGCGCGGCCCCGGCGCCCCCGTGCCCGCGGCCATATCCGGCCCGCCGCAGCCGCAGATGGGTCCGCCCCAGCTGCCGGGTGGCCAGCCGCAGCTGCCCGCCGGTCCCGGTGGACACGGACAGCAGGGCCCGGGCCAGATGGGCGGCCCCATGCAGCAGCACCCCATGGGCGGACCGCAGGGCATGGGCCAGCAGATGCAGGGCCAGCAGATGCAGGGCCAGCAGCAGCAGTCGATGGGCGGCCAGAACGCGCTCGGCCAGCAGATGCAGCCCATGGGCCAGCAGATGCAGCAGATGGGTCAGCAGATGCAGCCCATGGGCCAGCAGATGCACCAGCAGCAGCAGCCGCAGCTCCCGCAGCAGGGCCCCGGTGGCGACAGCGCCGCCCGCGTCCTGTCGCTGGCGCAGCAGACCGCCGACCAGGCGATCGCGGAGGCCCGCTCCGAGGCCAACAAGATCGTCGGCGAGGCCCGGTCGCGCGCCGAGGGCCTGGAGCGGGACGCCCGCGCCAAGGCCGACGCGCTGGAGCGGGACGCGCAGGAGAAGCACCGCGTCGCGATGGGCTCCCTGGAGTCCGCCCGTGCCACGCTGGAGCGCAAGGTCGAGGACCTGCGGGGCTTCGAGCGTGAGTACCGCACGCGTCTGAAGTCCTACCTGGAGTCGCAGCTGCGCCAGCTGGAGACCCAGGCCGACGACTCGCTGGCCCCGCCGCGTGGTCCCGCCGGTCCCGCCCTGCCGCCGTCGCCGTCGCCTTCGATGGCTCCGGCCGGTGCGATGGGGCACACCATGGGCGGTCCCTCGATGGGTGGCCCGTCCCCCATGGGCGGCCCCTCCCCGATGGGCGCAGGCCCGTCGTACGGCGGCCAGCAGCAGATGTCCCCGGCGATGACCCAGCCGATGGCTCCGGTGCGGCCGGCTGCGCCGCAGCCGATGCAGGCGCCGTCTCCCATGCGGGGCTTCCTGATCGACGAGGACGACAACTAGGCCGCGCGTCGCCTCTCGGCGGTCAGCAGCAGTCACGGGCCGGGCCCGGTTCCCTTCGGGGTGCCGGGCCCGGCCCGTTTTGGCGTACCCGGCGGGCGCGGCGCCGTGGCCGGGGGCCAGCCCCCGGGCCCCCGCGCCTCAAACGCCGGCGGGGCTGGATGGGGCGGGCGGGGCTGGATGGGGGCCGGCGCGGCTGGATGGGCCGGGTGCGGCCCGGTGGCGGGGGCGCTGCCCCCGGACCCCCGCGCCTCAAACGCCGGCGGGGCTGAAAGAGCGGGGCTCCGCCCCGGACCCCGCGCCTCAAACGCCGGCGGGGCTGGATGGGAGCCAGCGGGGCTGGATGTGACGGCGGGGCCGCATATTCAGCCTGCCCGGCGATTGAGGGCACGGGCGCGGAGCGCGCGTACGGGGTCCGGGGCGGAGCCCCGGGAAACGGTGAAAGGGCGGGGTGGGGGAGAGGAGACGGCTGTGGCCCGGCACCCCCACACCGGGAGGCCGGGCCACAGGGGCGGAGCGGCTACGCCTTGCGGAGGCGGAACGTCAGGGACAGGGACTCGTCCGTGAAGGGGTCGCCGTACGCCGCGTCGGCCTCGCCCGCGGAGAAGTCCGTCGCCAGGACCTCGTCCGCGATGAGCGCCGCGTGGTCCGTCAGGGCCGTCACGACCTCCGGGTCCGAGGAGGACCAGCGCAGGGCGATGCGGTCGGCCACGTCGAGGCCGGAGTTCTTCCGGGCCTCCTGGATCAGGCGGATCGCGTCACGGGCCAGGCCCGCCAGCCGCAGCTCCGGGGTGATCTCCAGGTCCAGGGCGACCGTCGCGCCCGAGTCGGAGGCCACCGACCAGCCCTCGCGCGGGGTCTCCGTGATGATGACCTCCTCCGGGGTCAGGGTCACGCTCTCGCCGTTCACCTCCACCGAGGCCTCGCCCGCGCGCAGGGCCAGGGAGAGCGCCGCCGCGTCGGCCGCGGCGACCGCCTTGGCCACGTCCTGGACGCCCTTGCCGAAGCGCTTGCCCAGCGCGCGGAAGTTCGCCTTGGCCGTCGTGTCCACCAGCGAGCCGCCCACCTCGGAGAGGGAGGCCAGCGAGGAGACGTTCAGCTCCTCGGTGATCTGGGAGTGCAGCTCGGGGGAGAGCGACTCGAAGCCCGAGACGGCGACCAGCGCCCGGGAGAGCGGCTGGCGGGTCTTCACGCCCGACTCCGCACGCGTCGCCCGGCCCAGCTCGACCAGCCGGCGGACCAGCAGCATCTGCTGCGACAGCGTCCGGTCGACCTGGGAGGCGTCCGCCTGCGGCCACGTCGACAGGTGCACCGACTCCGGGGCCTGCGGGGTCACCGGGACGATCATGTCCTGCCAGACCCGCTCCGTGATGAAGGGGGTCAGCGGGGCCATCAGCCGGGTGACCGTCTCGACCACGTCGTGCAGCGTGCGCAGCGCGGCCGCGTCGCCCTGCCAGAAGCGGCGGCGCGAGCGGCGGACGTACCAGTTGGAGAGGTCGTCCACGAAGGAGGAGAGCAGCTTGCCGGCGCGCTGGGTGTCGTACGCCTCCATGGCGTCCGTGACCTCGGCGACGAGGGTGTGGAGCTCGGAGAGCAGCCACCGGTCCAGGACCGTACGGTCCGCCGGCGCCGGGTCCGACGCGGACGGGGCCCAGTTCGACGTCCTGGCGTACAGGGCCTGGAAGGCGACCGTGTTCCAGTAGGTCAGGAGGGTCTTGCGGACGACCTCCTGGATCGTGCCGTGGCCGACGCGGCGGGCCGCCCACGGGGAGCCGCCGGCCGCCATGAACCAGCGCACCGCGTCCGCGCCGTGCTGGTCCATGAGCGGGATCGGCTGGAGGATGTTGCCCAGGTGCTTGGACATCTTGCGGCCGTCCTCGGCGAGGATGTGGCCCAGGCAGACCACGTTCTCGTAGGACGACTTGTCGAAGACGAGCGTGCCGACCGCCATCAGCGTGTAGAACCAGCCGCGGGTCTGGTCGATGGCCTCCGAGATGAACTGCGCCGGATAGCGCTTCTCGAAGATCTCCTTGTTCTTGTACGGGTAGCCCCACTGCGCGAACGGCATCGAGCCCGAGTCGTACCAGGCGTCGATGACCTCCGGCACGCGGACCGAGGTGAGGGTGCAGCCCTCCGCGGTGCAGGGGAAGGTGACCTCGTCGATGTACGGGCGGTGCGGGTCCAGCTCCGAGTGGTCCTGACCGGACAGCTCGCTCAGCTCCGCGCGGGAGCCGACGCAGGTGAGGTGGTTCTCCTCGCAGCGCCAGATCGGCAGCGGGGTGCCCCAGTAGCGGTTGCGGGACAGCGCCCAGTCGATGTTGTTGTTCAGCCAGTCGCCGAAGCGGCCCTGCTTGACCGAGTCCGGGAACCAGTTGGTCTTCTCGTTCTCCCGCAGCATCGCGTCCTTGACGGCGGTGGTGCGGACGTACCAGGACGGCTGCGCGTAGTACAGCAGCGCGGTGTGGCAGCGCCAGCAGTGCGGGTAGCTGTGCTCGTAGGCGATGTGCTTGAAGAGCAGGCCGCGCGCGTCGAGGTCGGCGGTCAGCTTCTCGTCGGCCTTCTTGAAGAAGACGCCGCCGACGAGCGGGACGTCCTCCTCGAAGGTGCCGTCGGGGCGGACCGGGTTCACGACCGGCAGGCCGTACGCGCGGCAGACCGCGAGGTCGTCGGCGCCGAAGGCGGGGGACTGGTGGACCAGACCCGTGCCGTCCTCGGTCGTGACGTACTCGGCGTTGACGACGTAGTGGGCCTCGGCCTCGAACTCGACCAGCTCGAAGGGGCGCTGGTAGGTCCAGCGCTCCATCTCCTTGCCCGTGAAGGACTCGCCGGTGGCCTCCCAGCTCTCACCGAGGGCCTTCTCCAGCAGCGGCTGGGCCACGACCAGCTTCTCTTCGCCGTTGGTGGCGACGACGTACGTGACCTCGGGGTGCGCGGCCACCGCCGTGTTGGACACCAGGGTCCAGGGGGTCGTCGTCCAGACGAGGAGCGCCGCCTCGCCTGCGAGCGGGCCGGAGGTCAGCGGGAAGCGGACGAAGACCGAGGGGTCGACGACCGTCTCGTAGCCCTGGGCCAGCTCGTGGTCGGACAGGCCGGTGCCGCAGCGGGGGCACCAGGGGGCCACGCGGTGGTCCTGGGTGAGCAGACCCTTGTTGAAGATCTCCTTCAGCGACCACCACACGGACTCGACGTACTCGGGGTCCATGGTCCGGTAGGCGTCGTCCAGGTCGACCCAGTAGCCCATCCGGGTCGTGAGCTCGGTGAACGCGTCGGTGTGGCGCGTCACGGACTCCCGGCACTTGGCGTTGAACTCGGCGATGCCGTACGCCTCGATGTCCTGCTTGCCGCTGAAGCCCAGCTCCTTCTCGACGGCGAGCTCGACGGGCAGGCCGTGGCAGTCCCAGCCGGCCTTGCGGGCCACGTGGTAGCCGCGCATGGTGCGGAAGCGGGGGAAGACGTCCTTGAAGACGCGGGCCTCGATGTGGTGCGCGCCGGGCATGCCGTTCGCGGTCGGCGGCCCCTCGTAGAAGACCCACTCGGGGCGGCCCTCGGACTGGGCCAGGGTCTTGGCGAAGGTCTTGCTCTCGCGCCAGAAGTCGAGGACGGCGTGCTCAAGGGCAGGCAGGTCGACCTGGGCGGGTACCGGGCGGTACTGCGGCGGTGTGGTCATGAGGCTGAACTCTTCCTCCGGCGGGGTGTCACTTCCGTCCGGAGGGACGAGAGCCGACTGGCGCTCCCGCGGTACCACCCTCCTTGGCCGCCGGACGGGTCCGGTGGCCCCCTCATTGGGGTGCGAAGCCGGTTCTACTCGCCGTACGCAGATCCGTACGGGCTTTCTTCCGGCGGCTCCGGGGTGATCCTTCGCATCGCGCTCGCCCCCGGGCTCTCACCGTCCCCGGGTCGCTCCTGGCTGCGTCCGACGCTACTCGTCCCCATCCATGCCTTTCGCTGCGGCCAGTGTACGGGCCCGGGGAGTGCTCGGCAGACCGGTTTACGGGGGCCCGTGGCGGGGCGGCCGGCCCGGCGCGGCGGGGAGCGGCGCGGGCCTCGCCGCGGGTACGGGCGCGGGCCCCGGCGTGACCCGAATGGGCCCGACGCGCCGGTCAGGACTCGGGTGGGGCGCGAGTGGCGGATTACGGGGCCTCCGGCTGGGCACAACGGATGCAGGTTGACCTCGACGGATGCGTGCCCCGTTGCTGCGGGGTCGGAGGCGATTTATCGTTCCGGCACGATTCGCGAGCAATGATCACAGTATGTGAAGGGGCCGCGGCCATGGTGGCGAAGAAGACCGCCGGGAGTACTGCCAGGAAGGCTGTCGGGAAGGCCGCCGGGAAGGTGGAGGTCTCCCAGGACGCGGCTCCCGCCAAGAAGGCGAGCACCGCCCGCAAGACCGCCGCAGGCGCGGTGGCTCCGGCCGAGAGGGCGACCGCCGTCACGAACGCGACGGCGGTCAAGAAGGTGATCGCCGACAAGAAGGCGATCAAGAAGGTGACCGCCGAGAAGAAGGTGTCCGCGGTCAAGAAGACGACCGAGGCCAAGAAGACGACCGAGGCCAAGAAGGCGGCCTCTGAGAAGAAGACGACCGCTGTCAAGAAGACGACCGCCGTAGAAAAGCGGACGGCCGCGGCCAAGACGGCCGGGGCCGAGGGGGCGGCGCACGCCGCGAAGAAGACGGGAGTCCAGAACGTGGTTGCCAAGAAGAGCATTGGTACGGCGAGGAAGGCGGCCGAGGCCGCCACCAGCGGGCTGCCCAAGGTGCGGGCCACGGCGGCCCTCGCGCCCGGCGAGCTCGCCGTACGGCCCGGGGAGGACCCCTGGACCCCCCAGGAGGTCGACGAGGCCCGTACGGAGCTGACGTCGGAGGTCCTGCGGCTGCGCGCCGAGCTCGACGCCTCCGAGGTGGCCATCTCCGGCCTGATGCGGGACTCGGGCGACGGTGCGGGCGACGACCAGGCCGACACGGGCACCAAGAACATCACCCGGGAGTCCGAGCTCGCGCTCGCGGCGAACGCCACCTCGATGCTGGAACAGACCGAGCGGGCCCTGGAACGGCTGGAGGCGGGCACGTACGGGCTCTGCGAGAACTGCGGCCAGCCCATCGGTAAGGCCAGGATGCAGGCCTTCCCGCGGGCCACGCTGTGCGTGGACTGCAAGCAGAAGCAGGAGCGCAGGCACTAGCTCACGTGCCCTGACGTACCCTCGTGTCCGTCAGGGTCCAGGAGGAGCCTGGTTCGAGCTAGTTCGAGGGACTCACGTGGCAGAGGCGGAGCGCATCATCGGTACGCCGGAGGTCGGGGACGACGACCAGCCGGAGTCCGCCGGGCCCAGGGGGCGCCGGCGGATCGCGGCACTGCTCGTCGTGGCGGTGCTCACCTACCTGCTGGACCTCGGCACCAAGATGCTGGTCGTGGCGCACCTGGAGCACCAGCCGCCGATCGAGATCATCGGTGAGCTGCTGAAGTTCGAGGCGGTCCGCAACCCGGGCGCCGCCTTCGGTTTCGGCGAGGCGTTCACGATCATCTTCACCTGCATCGCGGCCTCCGTGATCGTGGTGATCGTGCGGCTGGCCCGCAAGCTCTACAGCCTGCCGTGGGCGATCGCGCTCGGCCTGCTGCTGGGCGGGGCGCTGGGCAATCTGACCGACCGGATCTTCCGTTCGCCGGGCGTCTTCCGCGGCGCGGTCGTCGACTTCATCGCGCCGGCCCATTTCGCCGTCTTCAACCTCGCCGACTCGGCGATCGTGTGCGGCGGCATCCTGATCGTCCTGCTGTCGTTCAAGGGTCTGGACCCGGACGGGACCGTCCACAAGGACTGATCGCGGGAAAGCTCTTCTGCCGAGTCCTGCATACTCGACGGGTGAGTACGATTCCCGAGATCCGCACCCTGCCCGTTCCCGATGGCCTCGAAGGCGAGCGCGTCGACGCCGCCATCGCCCGTATGTTCGGTTTCTCCCGGACGAAGGCGGCCGAGCTCGCGGCCGCGGGGAAGGTGTCGGTCGACGGCAGTGTCGTCGGGAAGTCCGAGCGCGTGCACGGTGGCGCCTGGCTCGAAGTCGAGATGCCCGCGCCGCCGCGCCCGG
The DNA here is from genome assembly GCF_056432025.1 of Streptomyces sp. NPDC045695. Classification (NCBI taxonomy): domain Bacteria; kingdom Bacillati; phylum Actinomycetota; class Actinomycetes; order Kitasatosporales; family Streptomycetaceae; genus Streptomyces; species Streptomyces sp. NPDC045695. The sequence goes on along the minus strand of NZ_JBWKJU010000009.1, from coordinate 254,936 downwards.
TCGAGGTCGTCGCCGAGCCCGTCCCGGGCATGGAGATCATCCACGACGACGACGACGTCGTGGTCATCATGAAGCCGGTGGGCGTCGCCGCCCACCCGAGCCCCGGCTGGACCGGCACCACCGTCATCGGCGGTCTCGCCGCGGCCGGTTACCGCATCTCCACCTCCGGCGCGTCCGAGCGCCAGGGCATCGTGCACCGTCTCGACGTCGGCACGTCCGGCCTGATGGCCGTCGCGAAGTCCGAGCGCGCGTACACCTCCCTGAAGAACCAGTTCCGCGAGCGCGTCGTGGACAAGCGCTACCACGCGCTGGTGCAGGGCCACCCGGACCCGATGAGCGGCACGATCGACGCGCCGATCGGCCGGCACCCCAGCGCCGACTACAAGTGGGCCGTGACGCAGGACGGCAAGGACTCCGTCACCCACTACGACCTGATCGAGGCCTTCCGCGCCGCCTCGCTGCTCGACATCAAGCTGGAGACCGGGCGTACGCACCAGATCCGCGTGCACATGTCCGCGCACCGCCACCCGTGCGTCGGCGACCTCACCTACGGCGCGGACCCGACGGTGGCCAAGCGGCTGGGTCTGACCCGGCAGTGGCTGCACGCGGTGCGGCTCGGCTTCGAGCACCCCTCGGACGGCCAGTGGGTGGAGTTCGAGAGCGGCTACCCGGCGGACCTCCAGCACGCGCTGGACGTGATCCGGGCCGAGAGCGAGTGACCGCCGTCGGCTTCGAAGTCCGGGTCGCCTCGGGCGAGGCCGACATGGCGGCGTGCTTCGCGGTGCGGACCGAGGTGTTCGTGGTCGAGCAGTCCGTGCCGGCGTCCATCGAGTACGACGCGTACGACGCGGACGCGGTGCACGTGCTGGCCGTGGGGCCGGACGGGGCGCCGCTGGGCACGGGCCGGCTGCTGTACGGCGACGCCGCGCTCGGCAAGACGGGTGACCCGGCGGTCGGCTCGCTGGGCCGGCTGGCCGTGACCGCCGCCGCGCGGGGGCTGGGCGTGGGCGCCGCGCTGGTCCGCGCGATCGAGGAGCAGGCCCTTCGGCTCGGCCTGTCGGCGGTGGACCTGGGCGCGCAGACGCACGCGCTCGGCTTCTACGAGCGGCTCGGGTACGTGGCCCACGGGCCGGAGTTCCAGGACGCGGGCATCGCGCACCGGGCGATGCGGCGGACCCTCGCGGGGAGCTGAGCCGCCGGTCGTGCGGATCCGGCGCCGTCGCGGGGGCCGTGCCCACCCACCCCCGCGCCCCCCACACCGGCGAGGCTGGGCGCGAACGGCGCCACGGCTGCGAAGGTAGGGGGTGTGGATCAGCTTGCTCTCCTGTTCGTACTGATGCTCGGGGCGGTCGTCACCGTGCCGCTCGGGGACCGGCTGGGACTGCCGGCGCCCGTGCTCATGACCATCGGCGGGGTCGTCCTCGCCCTGGTCCCGGACGTGCCGAATGTCGACATCCCGCCCGAGTACATCCTGCCGCTGGTGCTGCCGCCGCTGCTGTACGCCTCCGTGCAGCGCACCTCCTGGCGGCAGTTCGCCGCCAACGTCCGGCCCATCCTGCTGCTGGCCGTGGCCCTCGTGTTCGTCACGACCGCCGCCGTCGCGGCCGTCGCGCACGCCGTCGTGCCGGGGCTGCCCATCGCCGCGGCCGTCGCGCTCGGCGCGCTCGTCGCCCCGCCCGACCCGGTCGCCGCCACCGCCGTCGCCGGATCGCTCGGGCTGCCCCGGCGGATGGTGTCGATCCTGGAGGGCGAGGGGCTCTTCAACGACGTGACGGCGATCGTGCTCTACCACGTGGCCATCGCCGCCGCGGTCAGCGGCAGCTTCTCCTGGCCGGCCGCGCTCGGGGAGTTCGTGCTCTCCGCGGTGGTGGCCGTGGCCGTCGGGCTCGCCCTCGGCTGGGCCGCCAACCGGCTGATGGGGCGGCTGGGGGACGCCACGCTGCAGATCGGGCTGACCCTGCTCGTGCCGTTCGTCGCGTACGTGGTGGCGGAGGAACTCCAGGGGTCGGGGGTCCTGGCCGTGCTGACGACGGCCCTGTTCCTCGCCGAGTACGCCACCGACGCCGACGACGTGCTCGGACGCCTGGCCGGGCACACCTTCTGGGAGGTCGTCGACACGCTGGTCACCGGCGTGGCCTTCGGACTGATCGGGCTGGAGCTGCACCACGTCTTCGGGACGGCCAGGGGCCGCGAGTGGGAGATGGCCGGGTGGGCGGCGGTTGTGGTGGCGGTGGTGGTCGGGGTACGGCTGGTGTGGCTGCTGCCGGCCGGCTGGCTCGCCAAGAGGCTCCACCAGCGGCGCGACTACGACGAGGAGATCCCGCTGAGCTGGCGGGAGAGCGTGGTGATGTGGTGGGCGGGGATGCGGGGGGTCGCCTCGGTGGCGCTCGCCCTCGCGATTCCCCTCCGTACCGACGCCGGTGAGCCCTTCCCGGCGCGGGACCAGATCGTCTTCATCGCCTTCGCCGTGATCATGGCGACGCTGGTGTTGCAGGGGCTGACCCTGCCGTGGCTGGTGCGGCGGCTGGGGGTGGAGGCCGACTCGGACGCGGAGCGCGACGCCCAGCGGCTGCTCGCGATCCGGGCCGCCAAGGCCGCGAAACGGCGGCTGAAGGAGATCCAGGAGGTGGAGGAGCTGCCGGAGGACCTGTTCGATCAGCTGCACCGGCGCGCGTACGACGTCGGGGCCAGGATCAGTCCCGACATGGTGGACGAGGAGCGGCGCGAGGCCTACGCGAAGCGGGTGGAGCGGATCCGCGACATCCAGCGGATCCAGCGGGAGATGATGTCGGCCGCCCGCCACGAGGTACTCGCGGCGCGCAGCGAACCCGGCTCCGATCCGGAGATCGTGGACCGGGTACTGCGGCACCTGGACGTGCGCAGCCTGCGGAGTCCCTAGCGGGGCGTCGGGCGTCGGCGGTTCGGCACGCGCCGGGGCGGGGCGGGGCAGGGCGGGCGCCGCGGGCACGGGCTTCGTGTGCGGGTCGGCCGTGGCGGGGCCGGTGCCGGCGGGGCCGGGCGCGCGCCGGGGTGTCTCCTCGGGCGCCGAACGGTTCGGGGGGTCGGGGGGTGCGGCGGGGGTGCGTTCGACGCCCTGCGGGGACGCCCCGGCACACACCCGGGCCCGTCACAGCCGGCGGGCCGGGCGAGGTCCGGGCGGAGCCCGGGGAACGGCGTCAGCCGCCGGGCCGGGGGGCGGCCTCGGAGGTGGCGACGCGCGGCAGGGCGTACGGGTGGTGGGTGACCAGCCAGGCGATGAGACGCTCGCGGACGGCGCAGCGCAGGGTCCAGAGGTCGTCCGCGTCCTTCGCGGTGGCCGTCGCGCGGACCTGGATGGTGTGGGGTGTGGTGTCGGTCACCACCAGGGCCCAGGAGCGGCCGTCCCATTGCGGGATCTGCGGGAGGATCCGTTCCAGGTGCTCCCGCAGCAGCGGGACCGGCGCGCTGTGGTCCAGGTGCAGGAAGACGGTCCCGGTCATCTCCGCGCCGCCGCGCGACCAGTTCTCGTAGGGCTTGCTGGTGAAGTAGGAGACCGGCATCGTGATGCGGCGCTCGTCCCAGGTGCGGACGGTGAGGAAGGTCAGGGTGATCTCCTCGACCTTGCCCCACTCCTCGTCCACCACCACCGTGTCGCCGATGCGGACGGTGTCGCCGAAGGCGATCTGCAGGCCCGCGAAGAGGTTGCCCAGCGCGGCCTGGGCGGCGATGCCCGCCACGATGCCGAGGAGACCGGCCGAGGCGAGCAGGGAGGCGCCGGCCGCCCGCATCGGCGGGAAGGTCAGCAGCATCAGGGCGACCGCGACGACGGTCACCACCGCCGTCACCACCCGCTGGATGAGCGTCACCTGGGTCCGGACCCGGCGCACCCGGGCCTCGTCCGACTCGCCGGCCGCGTAGCGCGCGTAGGCGTAGTCGACGATCACCGTCGCGATGCGCACCAGCAGCCAGGCCGTCCCGGCGATCAGCACCAGGGTCAGGGCCCGGCCGACGCCGACCGGGTGGTCCGGGAGGATCCGCGCCTGGCGGTAGGTCCCCCGGAGCAGCGAGGCGCAGAGCACCACCTGGACGGGGACCCGGCAGCGGCGCAGCAGCCCCCACAAGGGCGTCTCGGCGTGGCGGGTGTCGGCCCGGCGCAGCAGCAGGTCCAGCAGCGCCCCGGCGATCAGGGTGAGGACCAGCGAACCGCCGAGGACGGTGACGGGACGCAGGAAGTTCTCCATCTCCATGGGTACGAACGTAGCGGCAAGCGGTCCGCCGGCCCCCGTGCCCGGGACGGCCGGCAGGCGGTGGCTGGCACGATGGAGGCATGAACATCATGCTTTTCCATTCGACGTACGGCCTGCGGCCCGCGGTGCACGCGGCGGCCGACCGGCTGCGCGCGGCCGGGCACCGGGTCCAGGTGCCGGACCTCTTCGGGGGACGCACCTTCGAGACCGTCGAGGAGGGCATGGCCCACCGGGACGAGATCGGCCGTGACGAGCTGCTGAAGCGTGCGGTGCTGGCCTCCGCCCCCTACTCAGACCAGGGACTGGTCTACGCCGGCTTCTCCTTCGGCGGCTCCGTCGCCCAGCACCTGGCGATGGCCGACGAGAAGGCGCGCGGGCTGCTGCTCCTGCACGGGACGGCCGACCTGGAGGAGGACGCCTCGGTGGACGAGCTGCCCGTGCAGCTGCACATCGCGGACCCGGACCCCTTCGAGCCGCACGACTGGCTGACGGCCTGGTACCTGCGGATGCAGCGGGCCGGGGCCGAGGTGGAGGTCCACAGCTACCCGGGCGCCGGGCACCTGTTCACCGACCCGGAGCTGGACGACTACGACGCCGAGGCGGCCGAGCAGGCCTGGAAGACCGCGATCGGCTTCCTCGACAGCCTGTAGGAGCCGATAGGCCATACACGGAAGGGCACGGTCCGGCGGATGCCGGGCCGTGCCCTCGTCGCACGTGTCGCAGGGTCAGGCGGCGCGGTAGGCCGTCCAGCTGCTGCTCATGCGGGCCACCTGGCCGGCGGTGAACTGGTACATGCAGGAGTCGTACGTGTAGTCCATGAAGTTGCGGATCGGGTCGACGCCCGGCTTGCTGGCGCAGCTGTCACGGCCCGTCGGGCACTCGTACGCGGCGCTCTTCTCGGCCGGGGTGTCGGAGACGTAGTCACCGTTGCCGCTGCAGCCGCCCTGGAAGGTGTGGTACAGACCCAGCCAGTGGCCGACCTCGTGGGTCGCGGTGTCACCCTCGTTGTAGTTGGCCGCGGAGCCGCCCGGCAGCGAGCTGTCGAGCACGACCACGCCGTCCATCTTGGGGGCGGAGGTGTAAGAGGTCGGGAAGGTCGCCCAGCCCAGCAGGCCGCCGGAGAGCTTGGCGGTGTACAAGTTGAGCGCGCCCGGGCCGCCCTGGCGCAGGGTGTTCTTCATGTCCTTCTCGGCCTGGGAGCCGGAGGCCAGGTTGTACCAGGTGGCGTTGTCCGTGTAATCGGTAGCCGCAAGGGTGAACTGGAAGTTCGTGTTGACATTGCCGGTGCCCTGGCCGCCGTAGGCCGCGTTGAGGACCGCCAGCTGGTTGTTGATGTCCGTGGACGTCAGCTTTCCGGTGGTGCCGGAGTGCACGACGTGGAAGTACACGGGGATGTTCACAACGGCCTCGGCAGCGCTCAGGCTGCGCTGCGGCTGGTTCTTGAGGGCCTTGTCGAGCTTCGCCTTGAGGTCGGCGTCCATGGACTTGGCCTGGGCCTCGGTGAGCTCGTTCGGCTCGTCCGCGTGCTCGTCGTGGGCGCGGGTCACACGGGCGTTGGCGGCGCCGGTGGACTCCTGCGCGCAGACCTCGGCGGGGGTCTTGGCGGCCGCGAGCGTGGTGGGGGCAGCGAGCGGCGTGAAGGCCAGGGTTCCGGCCAGGACCGCGGTGCCCATCAGGCGGCGGCGAAGAAGGGGGGATATGCGGGCAATTGCGCGCACGGGTGCTCCTCGCGGTGGGGGGTTGGTGGCGTGAAGGATCTCTTCAGCTGGCGCGAAGCTTATGTGTGCATGACATATTCAGGTCAAGGGTCTTACGTAAAAGATTTGTTGCGTGACACGCACAGGGGCGCCTGGTATGTACCAGGCGCCCCGTGGCTCAGGAGAATTGACGGTCTATCAGTGAACGGGCTGGTAGGAGCGCTCCACCCGTTGCGTCCCGTTCAGGGTGCGGTACGAGCGCTGCCACGCGGCCGTGGCGTTTGGGTTCCGCTTATCGGATACGACGTAGTAGTCCATCTGCGAGCGCTCCGCCGTCACGTCCAGGACCCCGTAGCCGTGAGCGTCCATGTCCAGCCACTTCACGTGCCAGTTACCGGCCTTGACGGCCGATTCCGCAACCAGCGAGACCGTGTCGGGCAGCACGTGCAGCACGTCGTCGAGATTGTCGGAGGTCACCGACGTGACGACGAACTCGGTCGCCGCCGTCCCCGAGGCCGGATAGGTGGCCTTGTGCACCGGGACCTCGTTCGCCCACGCCATGTGGATGTCCCCGGTCAGGAACACCGTGTTCTTGATGTTCCGGTCCCTGAGGTGGCCCAGCAGTTCCTTGCGGTCGTCCGTGTACCCGTCCCACTGGTCCACATTGGCCGCTATGCCGCCTTCCGGCAGGCCGAGCAGCTCGGTGAGCGGCCCCAGCAGGTGCGCGGGCAGCGAGCCGAAGGCCACCGGCGAGATCATCACCGAGGTGCCGACCAGCTTCCAGGTCGCGTTCGAGGCCGCGAGGCCCGACTTGAGCCAGTCCAGCTGGGCGCGCCCGGTGATGGTGCGCTCCGGGTCGTCCACCGAACCGCTGCCCACCTCGACCTGCTGGGACCGGAACGAGCGCAGGTCGAGGAGGTGCAGATCGGCGAGGGTGCCGAAACGCAGCCGCCGGTAGACGGTGCCCGCGATGGAGGCGCGTACGGGCATCCACTCGAAGTACGCCTGCTTGGCGGCGGCGGCGCGGGCCGCCCACTCGCCCTCGGCGCCCGCCGTGTGGTTCTCGGCGCCGCCCGACCAGGCGTCGTTGGCGAACTCGTGGTCGTCCCATATCGCGACGACCGGGTGCGCGTGGTGCAGGGCCTGGAGGTCGGCGTCCGTCTTGTACGCGCCGTGCCGGGTGCGGTAGTCGGCGAGCGTGACGATCTCGTGCCGGGGCTCGTGCGGGCGGACGACCTCCTCGGCCTTCGGGTAGGCCCCGGACTGGTACTCGTAGAGGTAGTCGCCCAGGTGCAGGATCGCGTGCAGGTCGGTGCGGGCGGCCAGGTGGCGGTAGGCGGAGAAGTAGCCGGACTCCCAGTTGGCGCAGGAGACCACGCCGAAGCGGACCCCGGCGGTCGTCGCGTCGTGGCCCGGGGTGGTCAGGGTGCGCCCGACCGGGGAGACGGCGGAACCGGCGGTGAACCGGTACCAGTAGGGGGTCTGCGGCTGGAGCCCGCGCACGTCCACCTTGACCGTGTGGTCGGTGGCGGCGCTCGCGGTGACGGTGCCGGAGGCGACGGTCCGGGAGAAGGCCCTGTCCGCGGCCACCTCCCAGTCCACCTGGACGGGCGCGCCCAGACCGGAGCCGGGCACGGCCTCGGGCGCCGGGGTGAGGCGGGTCCACAGCAGGACCCCGTCGGGCAGCGGATCGCCCGAGGCGACGCCGTGCAGGAAGGCGGGTCCGGTCCCCGCCGCATGGGCGGCCGGGGCGCCCAGCGAGGTCAGGGGGGCCAGCGCGGCGGTGGCCGCGGCGGCGAGGACGACCGTACGGCGACGGGGATGCGCCGAGGTCGGAGCGGGGGTGAGATGACTGGTCACGGACCATCACATTACCGGCGGGTACACCGGCCCGAACAGACGTCGGAACGCAACGAGCGGGCGAACTCCAGGAATCCGCCCGCCCGTTGGTGCGCGCTGTCGTGCAGCCGGCCCGGGCCCATGCGCCCGGGCCGGCCGCGGGCCGGGATCAGCCCTGCAGGGCCTTGTCGATCGCCGCCGTGAACTGCTCCGCCGTCTGCGGGGTGTCGATCTTCTTGCCGTCCATCTTCAGCGTCGGGGTACCCGTCACGCCGGACTTGTTGAAGGCCTTCGACATCTCCAGCGCCCACCGGTCGTAGGTGCCGTCCTCGACGGCCTTCTTGAACTCGGCGTTGCCCTTGAGCGCCGGGACGGTGTCCGCGACCTTCAGCAGGTAGTCGTCCTTCGCGAAGCTGTCGACGGTCTCCTGGGGGTGCAGGGCCTTGGAGTACAGGGCCGCCTTGTAGTCGAGGAAGGCCTCCGGGCTGACGTTCAGCGCCGCGCCCAGCGCGCTCAGCGCGTTCTTCGAGCCCTCGCCCTTGGCGGCGTTGTCGATGAAGGTGGCGCCGAGGTACTGGAGCTTGTACTTGCCCGCCTCCACGTCCTTCTTGACCGTCTCGCCGACCGCCTGCTCGAAGCCGGCGCAGGCCGGGCAGCGCGAGTCCTCGTAGAGCTCCAGCGTCTTCTTCGCCTCGGCCTTGCCGACGACGACCGTGGTGCCGTCCTCGCCCGTGGCGTTCTTCGGCTTGACGAGCTCGGCCTTGGCGGCCTTCTCCCAGTAGCCGGGCTCGTTGCTCTGCACGATCGCGTAGCTGACGGCGCCGATCAGGCCGAGGCCGGCGAGGAGCGCGCCCGCCACGATCACCTGGCGGCGCACCTTGTCCTTCTTCGCCTGCGCCTCGCGCTCGGCGCGCAGCCGCTCGCGGGCCGCGGCCTTGTTCGCCTGGCTGTTGCGTGAACTCATCGTGATCTCCGTGGGGTGTGACATGTCGGGGGGACTGTGAGGGGCCCGTCCCCCGGCTACCGCCGGGAGCTGCCCCCGTACGTGCGTCAGGCGCTCGCGAACGCGCCGTGCACGGGAGGTCCCCGCCGCCCCACGGAATGTGCGGGGAAGCGCGTACGGGCCCCCGCGCCCGCCGCGGCCGGGCGCGGCACCCGCCGTGTCCACCCGCGGGCCACCGCCCCCGCGGTCACCGCCAGCAGCAGCGGCCGGAACGCGGACGCGGCCACCGCCCGCAGCAGCCGGCCCAGCGCCCGCTCGCCGTGACGCAGCCACCCGGCGGCGAACAGCCCGACCGAGACGTGCGCCGCGAGCAGCAGCCAGGGGGCCCACGGTCCGGGCGAGGCCAGCAGCGCGGCCGGGTCGGCGGCCGGCCCGGCCACCTCGCTCAGCGGCCCGCCCACCGGCGTGCCGCCGCACAGCGCGTCCAGGCCCATCGCGCGCAGCGTGCCGGAGACGGGGCCGCCGGCCGGGCCGTAGCAGAGGTGCTGCCCGGAGGTGAAGGCGGTGTCGGCGGCCAGCTCCAGCGGTACGAGCAGCCCGGCGATGGGGCCGAAGCCCCGCTCGCGGCCCGCGAGCGCGTAGGCGAGGGCGAACACGCTCGCGAAGGCCCCGCCCACCAGCGCGGGCGGCAGTGCGACCCCGGACATGAGGACGTGCGAGCCGGCCGAGAGCAGCACGACGAACGCGCTGAACAGCGCGGCCCGCAGCCCCCGGAGCCCTACCCCTGAAATGTCCATCGCCGCGAGTCTGCCATGCGTCCCTGTGAAGGCGGGCCCCAGGTCACGGCTGTGCCGGGGGCGCGCGCCGCTGCCCTCGACGCGCGCCGCCGCCCACGACGCGCGCCGCCGCCCACGACCGGGCCTACCGGGTGATGCGCCCGTTGCGGAAGAGGTCCACGAAGATCTGGTGGTCGGCGCGGGCCCGGGCCCCGTACGCGTGGGCGAAGTCCACGAGCAGCTCCGCGAAGCCCTCCTCGTCGGCCGCGATCGCCGCGTCGATGGCCCGCTCGGTGGAGAACGGGACCAGCGTCTGCCCGCTCTCGGCCGCGTCGGCCGCCCCGTGCATGGTCGCCGTCGCCCGGCCCAGGTCCGCGACGACGGCCGCGATCTCCTCCGGGTCGTCCAGGTCCGACCAGTCCAGGTCCACCGCGTACGGAGAGACCTCCGCCACCAGCTGTCCCGTCCCGTCCAGCTCCGTCCAGCCCAGCCACGGGTCGGCGTGCGCCTGCAGGGCGCGCTGCGAGATCACCGTGCGGTGGCCCTCGTGCAGGAAGTACTCCCGCACCGCCCGGTCCGTGATGTGCCGGGAGGCCGCCGGGGTCTGCGCCTGCTTGAGGTAGATCACGACGTCGTTCTCCAGGGCGTCGCTGTGCCCCTCCAGCAGGATGTTGTACGAGGGCAGGCCCGCCGAGCCGATGCCGACGCCGCGGCGGCCCACCACGTCCTTGACCCGGTAGGAGTCGGGCCGCACGAGGGACTCGTCGGGGAGGGTCTCCAGGTACCCGTCGAAGGCGGCCAGCACCTTGTAGCGGGTGGCCGCGTCCAGCTCGATGGAGCCCCCGCCGGCCGTGAAGCGGCGCTCGTGGTCGCGGATCTCCGTCATCGAGTCCAGGAGGGCGAAGCGGGTGCGCGAGCGGGCCGAGCGCAGGGCGCCCAGCAGCGGCCCCTGGGCGGTGTCCAGGTCGAAGGAGGGCACCTCCTCGTGCTTGGCCCCCGCGGCCAGGCGGTGGATCCGCTCCCGATAGGCGCCGGCGTAGATCCGCACCAGCTCGGTTATCTGGCCGTCGCTGAGCGCCTTGGTGTAGCCGATCAGGGCGACGGAGGCGGCGAACCGCTTCAGGTCCCAGGTGAAGGGGCCGACGTAGGCCTCGTCGAAGTCGTTGACGTTGAAGATCAGCCGGCCGTTGGAGTCCATGTACGTGCCGAAGTTCTCGGCGTGCAGATCGCCGTGGATCCACACCCGGCCCGTCCGCTCGTCCAGGTACGGGCCGCCGTGCCGGTCCCGCTCCAGGTCGGAGTAGAAGAGGCAGGCCGTGCCCCGGTAGAAGGCGAAGGCCGAGGCCGCCATCTTGCGGAATTTGACCTGGAAGGCAGCGGGGTCGGCGGCGAGCAGCTCACCGAACGCGGTGTCGAACACGTCGAGGATCTGCTCGGCGCGCTGCTCGTCGGTCGTCTCGGGAACCGCCATGGCGGATGCCTCCTGGTGGTGCTTGGTGGAACGCATTTCGGACAGGTGTCCTTGGCTCTGCAACGCATGAAGGTACCCGCCGGTGCCCGTGATCTGTCACCCGGGAGACGTAGGATTCGTAGCTGCCGCCCCCTCTCTCCCCGCCGGAGGACCCCCACCGTGACCAAGCCGCCATTCACGCACCTGCACGTCCACACCCAGTACTCGCTGCTGGACGGTGCCGCGCGGCTGAAGGACATGTTCAACGCGTGCAACGAGATGGGCATGACGCACATCGCCATGTCCGACCACGGCAACCTGCACGGCGCCTATGACTTCTTCCACACCGCGAAGAAGGCCGGCATCACGCCGATCATCGGCATCGAGGCGTACGTCGCCCCCGAGTCCCGGCGCAACAAGCGCCGCATCCAGTGGGGCCAGCCGCACCAGAAGCGCGACGACGTCTCCGGTTCCGGTGGTTACACCCACAAGACGATCTGGGCGGCGAACGCCACCGGCCTGCACAACCTCTTCCGGCTGTCCTCCGACGCGTACAAGGAGGGCTGGCTGACCAAGTGGCCGCGCATGGACAAGGAGACCATCAGCAAGTGGTCGGAGGGCCTGATCGCCTCCACCGGCTGCCCCTCCGGCGAGCTCCAGACCCGGCTGCGCCTCGGCCAGTTCGACGAGGCCCTGAAGTCGGCCTCCGAGTACCAGGACATCTTCGGGAAGGACCGGTACTTCCTGGAGCTGATGGACCACGGCATCGAGATCGAGCGCCGGGTCCGCGACGGGCTGCTGGAGATCGGCAAGAAGCTCGGCATCCCCCCGCTGGTCACGAACGACTCGCACTACACCTACGCGAGCGAGGCCGGCGCCCACGACGCCCTGCTGTGCATCCAGACCGGCAAGAACCTCTCGGACCCGGACCGCTTCCGCTTCGACGGCACCGGCTACTACCTGAAGTCCACGGACGAGATGTACGCCATCGACTCCTCGGACGCCTGGCAGGAGGGCTGCGCCAACACGAGGCTGGTCGCGGACCAGATCGACACCGAGGGCATGTTCAAGTTCCGGAACCTCATGCCGAAGTTCGACATCCCCGAGGGCCACACCGAGGTCAGCTGGTTCCGCGAGGAGACCATGCGCGGCATGCACCGCCGCTACCCCGGGGGCATCCCCGAGGACCGGATGAAGCAGGCCGAGTACGAGATGGACACGATCATCTCGATGGGCTTCCCGGGCTACTTCCTCGTGGTCGCCGACTTCATCATGTGGGCCAAGAACCAGGGCATCGCGGTGGGCCCGGGCCGTGGCTCCGCGGCCGGCTCGATCGTCGCGTACGCCATGGGCATCACCGACCTCGACCCGCTCACCCACGGTCTGATCTTCGAGCGCTTCCTGAACCCCGAGCGCGTCTCCATGCCCGACGTCGACATCGACTTCGACGAGCGCAGGCGCGTCGAGGTGATCCGGTACGTGACCGAGAAGTACGGCGAGGACAAGGTCGCCATGATCGGCACGTACGGAACGATCAAGGCCAAGAACGCGATCAAGGACTCCGCGCGCGTCCTGGGCTACCCCTACGCCATGGGCGACCGGCTCACCAAGGCCATGCCCGCCGACGTCCTTGGCAAGGGCATCCCGCTCTCCGGCATCCTCGACCCGAAGCACCCGCGCTACAGCGAGGCCGGCGAGATCCGCGGGATGTACGAGAACGAACCGGACGTGAAGAAGGTCATCGACACCGCCATGGGCGTCGAGGGCCTGGTCCGCCAGATGGGCGTCCACGCGGCCGGCGTGATCATGTCCAGCGAGACGATCACCGACCACGTGCCCGTCTGGGTGCGGCACACCGACGGCGTCACCATCACCCAGTGGGACTACCCGAGCTGCGAGTCGCTCGGCCTGCTGAAGATGGACTTCCTGGGCCTGCGCAACCTCACGATCATGGACGACGCCGTCAAGATGGTGAAGGCCAACAAGGGGATCGACATCGATCTCCTGGCCCTGCCGCTCGACGACCCCAAGACCTTCGAACTGCTCGGCCGCGGCGACACCCTCGGCGTCTTCCAGTTCGACGGCGGGCCCATGCGCTCCCTGCTGCGCCTGATGAAGCCCGACAACTTCGAGGACATCTCCGCCGTCTCGGCCCTGTACCGGCCGGGCCCGATGGGCATGAACTCGCACACGAACTACGCCCTGCGCAAGAACAAGCAGCAGGAGATCACCCCGATCCACCCGGAGCTGGAGGAGCCCCTCGAAGAGGTGCTCGCGGTCACCTACGGCCTGATCGTCTACCAGGAGCAGGTCCAGAAGGCCGCCCAGATCATCGCCGGGTACTCGCTCGGCGAGGCCGACATCCTGCGCCGCGTGATGGGCAAGAAGAAGCCCGAGGAGCTGGCGAAGAACTTCGTCATCTTCCAGGAGGGCGCCAAGAAGAACGGCTACAGCGACAAGGCCATCCAGGCCCTGTGGGACGTCCTGGTCCCCTTCGCCGGCTACGCGTTCAACAAGGCCCACTCGGCCGCGTACGGGCTGGTCTCCTACTGGACCGCCTACCTCAAGGCGAACTTCCCGGCCGAGTACATGGCCGGCCTGCTCACCTCGGTCAAGGACGACAAGGACAAGTCCGCGATCTACCTGAACGAGTGCCGCCGGATGGGCATCAAGGTGCTCCCGCCGAACGTGAACGAGTCCGAGCCGAACTTCGCCGCCCAGGGCGACGACGTGATCCTCTTCGGCCTGACCGCCGTGCGAAACGTCGGCCAGAACGTCGTCGAGTCGATCATCAAGACCAGGAAGGCCAAGGGGAAGTTCTCCTCCTTCCCCGACTTCCTGGACAAGGTCGAGGCCGTCGTCTGCAACAAGCGGACCATCGAGTCGCTGATCAAGGCCGGCGCCTTCGACGAGATGGGCCACACCCGCAAGGGCCTGGTCGCCCACCACGAATCGATGATCGACAACGTCGTCGCGGTCAAGCGCAAGGAGGCCGAGGGACAGTTCGACCTCTTCGGCGCCATGGGCGACGAGGACGCGAGCGACGAGCCGGGCTTCGGCCTCGACGTGGAATTCTCCGACGTCGAGTGGGAGAAGTCCTACCTGCTCGCCCAGGAACGCGAGATGCTCGGTCTCTACGTCTCCGACCACCCGCTCTTCGGGCTGGAGCACGTCCTGTCCGACAAGACGGACGCCGGCATCTCCCAGCTGACCGGCGGCGAGCACTCCGACGGCGCGGTCGTCACCATCGGCGGCATCATCTCGGGCCTCCAGCGCAAGATGACCAAGCAGGGCAACGCCTGGGCCATCGCCACCGTCGAGGACCTGGCCGGCTCCATCGAGTGCATGTTCTTCCCCGCGACCTACCAGCTCGTCTCCACGCAGCTGGTCGAGGACACCGTCGTCTTCGTCAAGGGCCGCCTCGACAAGCGCGAGGACGTCCCGCGCCTGGTCGCCATGGAGATGATGGTCCCCGACCTCACCTCCGCCGGCACCAACGCGCCGGTCGTCCTCACCATCCCCACCGTCAAGGTCACCCCGCCGATGGTGACCCGTCTGGGGGAGATCCTGCGCCACCACAAGGGCAACACCGAGGTGCGGATCAAGCTCCAGGGGCCGCGGACCACCACCGTGCTGCGCCTCGACAAGCACCGCGTACAGCCAGACCCGGCGCTCTTCGGCGACCTCAAGGTGCTGCTCGGGCCGTCCTGCCTGGCGGGATAGCGGCGGCGCGGTCGCGGTCCCGGACTTCGGCGACGCACGTACGGAAGGGCCCGACCGGCTGCCGCCGGTCGGGCCCTTCCGTACGTCACGTGCGCGTCGTCAGTTGTGGCCGAACTTCTTCTGCTTGCTCTTGTGCGCCAGATCCATCGGACTCGGCGACGGATGCACCGATTGGCTCGGGGAGTCCATGGAGCCCTTGGACGGGTCCTGCGAGGAGCTGGCCTGCTGCTTCGACGGCTGCTTCTGGTTCTTGTTCTTGGCCATGGGGGAACCTCCACGAGGGTCTAGGGGGCCAGGACCGCCTTCACACTCACACAGCGCCAGAAACCGCGCATTTTGGATCATTACTGCGCGTAGCCGGTGCTCCGTCCCGCCACTCTGTGAGATCCGCCACGCCGATGATCGAGTTCCGGCCTTCAACACCCTTGAGGTCGGGCAGACTCGGGGCACCCGCCGAAAAAACACAGAGGACCCCCAGGGAAGAGGGTGGAACACGTGGACCGCTGCGTCGTCCTGGTGGACGCCGGCTACCTGTTGGGCGCCGCCGCCAGCCTCCTCGCCGGGGAGCCCTCCCGGTCCCGGATCACCGTCGACCACGCCGCCCTCATCCAGGGCCTGCGCGAGCGCGCCGAGGCCGACACCGAACAGCCCCTGCTGCGCATCTACTGGTTCGACGGCGCACCCGACCGGGTACCGCAGCCCGAACACCGGCGGCTGCGCGTCATGCCCCGCGTCACCGTACGGCTGGGAGCCCTGACCCGCAGCGACGGCCGCTGGGCGCAGAAGGGCGTCGACGCCGCCATGCACGCCGAGCTCACCGAGCTCGCCCGCAACCGCGCCTGCTCCGACGTGGTCCTGGTCACCGGTGACGGCGACCTGCTGCCCGGCCTGATGTCCGCCAAGGAACACGGGGTCGCCGTCCACCTGTGGGCCGTCCAGGCCGCCGACGGGGACTACAACCAGTCCGAGGACCTCGTCGCCGAAGCCGACGAACGCCGCGTCCTGGACCGCGCCTGGATCACCCGGGCCGTCCGCGCCAAGGACCTCACCGGCCTGTGCTCACCGCCGCCCGCGCCGCGCCCCGACATCGCCGCCATCCTCTCGGCCCCGCTGCCCGAGGCGGCGCTCGCCGAGGCCGCCCGCAACGGCTCCGCCGCGGGCAGCGGCGCAGAAGACCGCGAGGGGACCCCCGTACCGCCGCCGGCCGCCCCGGGCGGCAAGACCGTACCCACGCCCAAGGACCTCGCCGGAGCCCTGCGCGCCCCCGGCCAGCAGAGCCCGCCGTCCACCGGCCCGGGCAGCGGCCACGCCCCGGCCAGTGCGCTGCGCTGGTCCTCCGACAAGGGGTGGATCGACCGGGCCGGACCGCTGGGCGAGCCCGCCGAGACCGCCTCGCTGCCCACCCTCGCCCAGCTCACCAGCGCCGAGCAGCGCTGGGCGGACCGGGAGGAGGACATCACCACCGTCGGCGGTGACCCGTTCGAGGTGGGACAGGTGTTCGCCCGGCGCTGGATGGAACGCCTCCCCGAGACCGTGCACCTGCAGAAGCTGGCCACCATGTACCCGCGCATCCCGCACCGGATCGACGGCGAGCTGCTGCGCTACGCCGCCCGGTTCGGGCTGCTCGCGCACAAGGACGACCAGATCGACGAGCACGACCGGTACGCCATCCGCGCCGGGTTCTGGCGGGAGATCGACGTCCGCGCCGCCGCCGAGCACGTGGCCGGGGCACCGGCCGCCGAGCACGGAGCCGGCCCCGGCGAGGTCTCCGCCCCGCTGACCCCGGCGGCCGAGTAGGGGCGGGAACCCCGTAGGCTGCTCCCTCGTGAGTACGGGCACAGCACAGGCGCGGAACGGCACGGCGGCACCCGCTGGTGGAGCCCGCGACGTGGTGTGCGCGGTGCGCGACCTCGTCAAGACGTATCCCGCGGTACGGGGACGGCGCGGGGCGCCCGCACTGCCCGAGACCCGCGCCAACGACGGCATCTGCCTGGACGTGCGGCGCGGCGAGATCTTCGGCCTGCTCGGCCCCAACGGCGCCGGCAAGTCCACCCTCGTCCGCCAGCTCACCGGGCTGATGCGCCCCGACGCGGGCAGCGTGACCCTGCTGGGCCACGACCTCGTACGCCACCCCGAGCGGGCCTCGCGGCTGCTCGCCTACCTGGGCCAGGAGTCCACCGCCCTGGACGAGCTCACGGTGTCGCTGGCCGTCGAGACCACCGGGCGGCTGCGCGGACTCGACGCACGGGCGGCGCGGACCGCGCGCGACGCCGTACTGGAGGAGCTCGGGCTGACCCCGCTCGCCGGGCGGCCCCTGAAGAAACTTTCCGGCGGACAGCGACGCCTCGCCTGCTTCGCCGCGGCGCTGGTGGGGGAGCGGCCCGTACTGGTCCTCGACGAGCCCACCACCGGCATGGACCCGGTGGCCCGGCGGGCCGTGTGGTCGGCCGTGGACCGGCGGCGCGAGCAGCACGGCGCGACGGTCCTGCTCGTCACGCACAACGTCATCGAGGCCGAGACCGTACTCGACCGGGTCGCCGTCATCGACCAGGGCAAGGTCATCGCCTGCGACACCCCGGCCGGACTGAAGGCCGAGGTCTCCGGCGAGGTCCGGCTGGAGCTGGTGTGGCGCGAGGGCGCTCCGCTGGCTGTTCCCGAGGTCGCGGCGCTGCGTGCGCTGGCCGTCGAGTCCGGGCGGCGCTGGGTCCTGCGGCTCGGGCCGGACGAGGCCCGCGCGGCGGTCGCCGCGGTGACCGGAGGACCGGCCTTCGCGGCGCTCGACGACTTCACGCTGGCCACGCCGAGCCTGGAGGACGTCTACCTCGCGCTCGGCGGGAAGACGAAGGGGCTGGTGAAGTCGTGAGCGACCGTACGGCAGGCGCTGTCGCGCCGCTCGGGACCGCAGTGACCGGAGCCACGGAGGTCGATGCCACGGCGGTCGGTGCCGCGGCGGTCGATGCCGTGGCGACGGCCGCGGGGAGCGCCGCGCCGCTGGCGCCGAGGGCTCGGTTCTTCCCCTCGCTCGCCGCCGTGTACCGGGCCCAGCTGTCCCGGGCGCGGGTGGCCCGGATCCCGCTGCTCTTCGTGGCGACCTTTCAGTCCGTCGGGATCATGATCCTGATGCGGGGTGTGGTCGACGGGGGCTCGGAGGCCCGGGCCGTCGTGGCCGGCTCCTCGGTGCTGGTCGTCGCCTTCGTGGGGCTGAACCTGCTCGCGCAGTACTTCGGCCAGCTGCGGGCCGGCGGCGGGCTCGACCACTACGCGACCCTGCCCGTGCCGCCCGCCTCGGTGGTGCTGGGCGCGGCCGCCGCGTACGCCTCCTTCACGCTGCCCGGGACGCTGGTCACCGCCGTCTTCGGGTGCGTGCTGTTCGGGCTGCCGATGGGCGGGCTGTGGATCCTGGCCGCGGTGGTGCCGCTGGCCGGGGCCGCGCTGGCCGGGCTCGGCGCCGCGCTGGGGCTGCTGGCACCGCGGCAGGAACTGGCCACGCTGGCCGGGCAGCTCGGGATGTCGGCCGCGCTGCTGCTGGGCGTGCTGCCGCCCGAGCGGATGCCGGACCTGATCGTGTGGGCGCGGGACCTGATGCCGTCGACGTACGGGGTGGAGGCGTTCGCGCGCACCTTCGCCCCGCAGCCCGACTGGGCCGCGGTCGCCTTCGACCTCGGCGTGTGCGGGGCGGTGGGCGTCCTGTCGCTGGCCGTCGCGACGTGGGCGTACCGTCGGGCGGCGGTCCGCTGACGCCACCGGCGCACGGACCTGGCACGATGTGGGAGTGACCGAAGCCGTGACCCCGCCGTCTCCATTCGACCCGCCGTCGCTCCCGCCCGAAGAGCCGGGCGGCGGCGCCGGAGCCATCACCCCGGCGGACATCCGTGACGGAGCCGCCGTCGCCCTGGTGGTCGGGGTGGCCGGTGTGCTCCTGGGCCTGCTGTGGGTGTGGCTGGCGCCGCGGGTGCAGTACGTCTCCAACGGCGAGGCCGTGTTCCAGCGCGGCCCCGAGAGCGAGGCGCGGATCGCCGCCGACGGGACCTTCTTCCTGCTGGCGGTGGGGCTCGGCGTGCTCAGCGCGGTCGGCACCTTCCTGTGGCGCCGGGCCGGCGGTGTGCCGCTGGTGATCGGGCTCGCGATCGGGTCGATGTTCGCCGCGCTGGTGGGGTGGCGGCTCGGGCTGTGGCTGGGGCCGTCGTCGGACCTGGCGGCCGCCGCGGCCAAGGCGGGCAAGGGCGTGCCGTTCGACGCGCCGCTGGAGCTGCTCGCGCACGGGGCGCTGCTGGCCTGGCCCATGGCCGCCGTCCTGGTCCACCTCGGCCTCACGGCCCTGTGGTCCCCGCGCGACCCCGACCCCGCCCAGGTCCCCTGGGCCGGCTACTACCAGCCCGCACCGCCCCAGTCCTGATCCAGCCCTGGAAATTCAGCCCCGCCGGCGTTTGAGGCGCGGGGGCCCGGGGGCGGAGCCCCCGCAACGCCGCCGCACCGGTGAGCCCGCGACCCCCGCCGGGAGGCTACGCGCGGGCCACCGGGGCCACGACGGCTTCGGTGAGGGTGGCCAGCGCCGAGGGGGCCAGTTCGACCTCCAGGCCGCGCCGCCCGGCCGAGACGCAGATCGTGGCGTGCGCCGAAGCCGACGCGTCGAGGACCGTCCGCAGGCGGCGGCGCTGCCCCAGCGGGGAGATGCCGCCGCGGACGTAGCCCGTGGTGCGTTCCGCCAGCGCGGGGTCCGCCATCGCGGCCCGCTTCCCGCCGACGGCCGTCGCCAGGGCCTTCAGGTCCAGGGAGCCCGAGACCGGGACCACCGCCACCGTCAGCACCCCGTCCACGTCCGCGACCAGGGTCTTGAAGACCTGCGCGGGCGAGACGCCGAGCGCCTCGGCGGCCTCCTCGCCGTACGAGGGGTGCGCCGGGTCGTGCTCGTACGCGTGCGTGGTGAACGCGACGCCCGCCGCCGTGAGGGCGACGATCGCGGGGGTGCCGGCCGCCTGCTTGGGCTTCTTCGCCATCAGCGCCCCGTCAGTTCGGGCTCGTCGGGGAGCGGGTCAGGTCCACCGCCGGCAGGGACGGGAGGTGGCGGATCACCGCGGTCTCCGTGCGCAGGAGCTTGAGCTCCTCCGCCAGGCGGGTCGCCGTGTCCGGGGCCTGGAGCAGCCGCTGCTTCGCCGGGATGTCCAGTACCGCCGCCGCTGCCACCAGGTAGGAGACCACCGACGGCTCGTCGGGGAGCTCGGCGCCCGTCAGGGACCGCTCGCGGGCTCCGGCCAGCCGCTTCTGGTAGTTGCGAAAGGCCCGCAGCACACCTTCGGCCAGGACGCCCGCGCCGTCCCCCGCGTCCTCCGGGAGCTCTTCCAGCTCCGCCGTCAAGAAGGGGCCCGAGGCATCGACCGACAGCAGCCGGACCCGCGTCGTGCCCGTCGCCAGCACCTCGAAGCTGCCGTCCTCCCGCTCCCGGATCGTCGCCGCGTCGGCGATGCAGCCCACCCGGTGGAAGGCCTGGATCGGGTCGGAGCCGAAGCCCGCGGTGGGGCCCTTCTCGGGCAGCGCCGTCGGGTCGGGCAGGCCGGGCGCGGTCGGCGCGACCTCCCGGCCGTCGCGGATCGCGACGACCGCGAAGCGGCGCGGCTCCTCCTCGCCCGACTTCAGCAGCTCGCGCATCATGGCGCGATAACGCTCCTCGAACACGTTCAGCGGGAGGACGAGTCCCGGGAACAGCACCGAGTTGAGCGGAAAGAGGGGCAGGCGAACGGTGGTCACGAGGCACAGGGTAGTGGCCGTGGAGCCGGCCCCGTCACCCCCGCCTCAGCAGCCGGGAGGCCCCCGCGGCCACCGTCGTGGCCAGGATCCACCCCAGGATGACCAGAGCCGCAGCCCCCCACTGCCAGCCGCCCTCCAGCTTCCACCGGCCCTCCTGACCGAGGTCGATCACAGGGAGCAGCAGGTCCAGGGCGTACAGCGGGGCGCTCCACTGCGGGGACTCCTCCTGCTTGAGCGGGGCCGGATCGTGCTGGGAGAACAGCAGGGCCCCCGCCGCCCACAGGACGAACATCCACCCGGCCGCCTTGCCCGGGCGGTAGCCGTACGCCACGGTCCAGTCCTGGAGGTGCCCCCAGGCCCTCGCCGCCGGAGGCAGCGTGGTCCGGCGCCTGCGCTGCTTGGCCAGCAGCACCTCGCGGGCGTCGGCGTCCTCACCGCTGGCCCGAAGGACGGCGGCCAGCCGCTCGTACGGCTCCGGCGAGTACTCGGGGGTGGCCGCCTCCACCCACTCCAGCCGGCGCGCCAGGGGGAAGTGGCCGCGGGGCGCGAGGTTCTCGTAGACGAAGCCCTCGATGGACACCCCGCCCGGGCCCGGCCAGCTCGTGGAGGTGTCGACGAGCTTGACCACCTTGGCCCCGGACACCACCACCCGCCCCCGCTCCGGCCGCTCGCCCACGAAGCGGAACTCGGGAGTCTGGATCCGCCGCAGGGATATCTCCTGCTCGGCGGTGAGCGTGAACCGCGCGCCGTAGAAGTCGATCGCGTCCCCGAAACGGCCGTCGTCCAGCCGCAGCCCGCCCCGGCAGACGAACCGCTGGGCCCGCTGACCGCGCGTCGGCGTCAGGCCCAGGCCGTACGGGGGAGTGGAGGAGTTCGAGCCGGGGACGTAGTCCAGCGCGATCGACGTCAG
The DNA here is from genome assembly GCF_056432025.1 of Streptomyces sp. NPDC045695. NCBI lineage: Bacteria > Bacillati > Actinomycetota > Actinomycetes > Kitasatosporales > Streptomycetaceae > Streptomyces > Streptomyces sp. NPDC045695. The sequence continues at coordinate 233,627 of NZ_JBWKJU010000009.1, read as the reverse complement.
GTACAAGGTCCGCTCGACGGTCAGCTGCGGGGCGTTCAGCGCGTACTTCCCGTACGGATTGCGCAGGCGGGCCCCGCGCAGGTTCATCGACACGCCGACCTTCGCCCCGCGCAGGCTCACCTCCCCGTACGTCTCCAGCAGCTCGCCCTGGAAGTCCTGCGCGACCGACATCCCGTCGGCGGTGATCGCCCGGCCCTTGTTGTCGCGCTGCACCACGGCCTGGCTGATCAGCAGATCGGTGCCGATCTGCGCGTCCGTCAGCCGGATGCCCCGGGCCACCCGGCAGCGCGGCATGTGCAGGTCGCCCTCGGTGTGCAGACGGGCCGCCTCCAGCCGCGGTATCGCGCAGTCGATCAGCCGCAGCGTCCCGAAGCGGGCCTCGGACAGCTGGATCTCGCTGTCGAAGCGGCAGGACTGGATCTCCACGTACGGGGCCACCGCCCCGCCCGACAGATCGAGCCGCCCGGTGATCCGTACGCCGCGCAGCTTCAGCGAGGCCACCCGGCCCGGCACCGGCGGCGGCCCGTGGAGCAGCAACGTCGCCACCACCTGGGCGCGGACACTGCGTCCGGTGCCCCAGAGGTGGTCGGCGTGCGGATCGTCCTGGTCGGGCGTGCGGGAGCTGAGGTCGCACAGACCGCCCGTGCGGAAGGCCTCCCACATGCGGCGCTCGGAAGCGGTGAGGTCCGCCGGCGCCTCGCCCACGCGCACCTCGGTCATGGCGGCCCCCTCCGCTGTCAACCCGCACGCCCCCGCGCCCACACCCGTGGGAGAGACGTCTTGATCAAAACGTATCGGGCACCTGTGACATCCGGGGCGTGTATCAGCCAGTGATACAGGCGAACGGTGGCGCGAGACGGTCTGAGAGAATTGGGACGTGATCTCTCGTATCGACCTGCGCGGTGACGCCCTCCCCGAGGGCGGCGCCCTACGCGACCTGCTGCCCCGTGCCGAGTTCGACGTAGAAGCTGCCCTGGAGAAGGTGCGGCCCATCTGCGAGGACGTCCATCATCGTGGCACGGCGGCGCTGATCGAGTACGCGCAGAAGTTCGACGGGGTCGAGCTCTCGCAGGTCCGGGTACCCGCGCAGGCCATCGAGGCCGCCCTGGAACAGCTGGACCCGGCCGTCCGCGCCGCCCTGGAGGAGTCGATCCGGCGCGCCCGGATCGTGCACCGCAACCAGCGCCGCACCGAGCACACCACCCAGGTGGTCCCCGGCGGCACCGTGACCGAGAAGTGGGTTCCGGTGGAGCGCGTGGGGCTGTACGCTCCGGGCGGCCGCTCGGTGTACCCGTCCTCCGTCGTGATGAACGTCGTACCGGCGCAGGAGGCGGGCGTCGAGTCGATCGCGCTCGCGTCCCCGCCGCAGAAGGAGTTCGGCGGACTGCCGCACCCCACCATCCTCGCCGCGTGCGCGCTGCTCGGTGTGGACGAGGTGTACGCGGCGGGCGGCGCCGTCGCCGTCGCGATGTTCGCCTACGGCACGGAGGACTGCCTGCCCGTGAACATGGTGACGGGCCCCGGCAACATCTGGGTCGCCGCCGCCAAGCGCTACTTCACCGGCAGGATCGGCATCGACACCGAGGCCGGCCCGACCGAGATCGCGGTCCTCGCCGACTCCACGGCCGACCCGGTGCACGTCGCCGCCGACCTCATCAGCCAGGCCGAGCACGACCCGCTGGCCGCGGCCGTCCTGGTCACGGACTCCGAGGAGCTCGCCGCAGCCGTCGAGCGGGAGCTGGAGCCGCAGGTCGCGGCCTCCAAGCACATCCACGACCGGATCAAGCCGGCCCTCGCGGGCAAGCAGTCCGCGATCGTGCTGGTCGACAGCCTGGAGGACGGCCTCAAGGTCGTCGACGCCTACGGCGCCGAGCACCTGGAGATCCAGACCGCCGACGCGGCCGCCTGGGCCGCCCGCGTGCGCAACGCTGGCGCGATCTTCGTCGGCCCCTGGGCGCCCGTCTCCCTCGGCGACTACTGCGCCGGGTCGAACCACGTGCTGCCCACCGGCGGCTGCGCCTGCCACTCCTCGGGCCTGTCCGTACAGTCCTTCCTGCGCGGCATCCACATCGTCGACTACACGCGCGACGCCCTCGCCGAGGTCACCCACCACGTGGTGACGCTGGCCGAGGCCGAGGACCTGCCCGCGCACGGCGCCGCCCTCAAGGCGCGCTTCGGGTGGAAGGTGCCGACCGCATGACGACCATCGGCATCGACGACCTGCCCATCCGCGACGAACTGCGCGGCAAGACCCCGTACGGCGCCCCGCAGCTCGACGTGCCCGTCCAGCTGAACACCAACGAGAACCCGTACGAACTCCCCGAGGAGCTCGTACGGCGCATCGCCGAGCGCGTCGCCGACGCCGCCCGCACCCTCAACCGCTACCCCGACCGGGACGCGGTCGAGCTGCGCACCCAGCTGGCCGCCTACCTCACCCGTACGGGCAAGCACCCGGTCGCGCGGGAGAACGTATGGGCCGCCAACGGCTCCAACGAGGTCATCCAGCAGCTGCTGCAGACCTTCGGCGGGCCCGGCCGCACCGCGATCGGCTTCGAGCCCTCCTACTCGATGCACGCCCTGATCTCCCGGGGCACCGGCACCGGATGGATCTCCGGCCCGCGCCGGGACGACTTCACCATCGACGTGGAGGCGGCGGAGCGGGCCATCGCCGAGCACGCTCCCGACGTCGTCTTCATCACCTCGCCCAACAACCCCACCGGGACCGCGGTCGGGGCCGAGACGGTCCTGGCCCTGTACGAGGCCGCGCAGGCGGCCAAGCCGTCCCTCGTGATCGTGGACGAGGCGTACGTGGAGTTCAGCCACCGCGACTCGCTGCTGCCCCTCATCGAGGGACGGCCGAACATGGTGGTCTCCCGGACCATGTCCAAGGCCTTCGGCGCCGCCGGACTGCGCCTGGGCTACCTGGCCGCGCACCCCGCCGTCGTCGACGCCGTCCAGCTGGTGCGCCTGCCGTACCACCTGTCGGCCGTCACCCAGGCCACCGCGCTGGCCGCCCTGGAGCACACCGACACCCTGCTCGGCTACGTCGAGCAGCTCAAGGCCGAGCGGGACCGCCTGGTCGTCGAACTGCGGGCCCTCGGATACGACGTCACCGACTCCGACGCGAACTTCATCCAGTTCGGGACGTTCGACGACGCGCACACCGCCTGGCAGAAGATCCTCGACCAGGGCGTCCTGGTCCGTGACAACGGCGTACCGGGCCGGCTGCGGGTCACCGCGGGCACCCCGGCAGAGAACGACGCGTTCCTGGAAGCGGTTCGCGCACTGAAGAAGGAGCAGCACGCATGAGCCGCATCGGACGGGTCGAACGGACCACCAAGGAGACCTCCGTGGTCGTCGAGATAAACCTCGACGGCACCGGCCAGGTCGACGTCTCGACGGGCGTGGGCTTCTACGACCACATGCTCGACCAGCTCGGCCGCCACGGCCTCTTCGACCTCACGGTCAAGACCGACGGCGACCTGCACATCGACACCCACCACACCATCGAGGACACCGCCCTCGCGCTCGGCGCCGCCTTCAAGCAGGCCCTCGGCGACAAGGTCGGCATCTACCGCTTCGGCAACTGCACCGTCCCGCTCGACGAGTCCCTCGCCCAGGTGACGGTGGACCTGTCCGGCCGCCCCTACCTCGTGCACACCGAGCCCGAGAACATGGCGCCGATGATCGGCACGTACGACACGACGATGACCCGGCACATCTTCGAGTCCTTCGTCGCGCAGGCCCAGATCGCGCTGCACATCCACGTCCCGTACGGCCGCAACGCCCACCACATCGTGGAGTGCCAGTTCAAGGCCCTCGCCCGCGCCCTGCGCTACGCCGCCGAGTTCGACCCGCGCGCGGCCGGCATCCTGCCCTCCACGAAGGGCGCCCTCTAGCCGTGAACGGCCTCAACACCATCCTGATCGTCCTCGGCCTGTTCCTGGCCGGCGGCGTCTACTCCTTCCACAAGCAGCAGATGCCCAAGTCGGTCATCGTGCTGCTCGCCATCGGCTCCGCGATGTGTCTGGCCGCCGGAGTCCTGCGGATCCAAGGAATCTGGGAATGAGCGCAACAAAGAGCGTGGTCGTCTTCGACTACGGCTTCGGCAACGTCCGCTCCGCCGAGCGCGCCCTCGCCCGCGTCGGGGCGGACGTCGAGATCACCCGCGACTACGACAAGGCCATGGACGCCGACGGACTCCTCGTCCCCGGCGTCGGCGCCTTCTCCGCCTGCATGCAGGGCCTCAAGGACGTCCGCGGCGACTGGATCATCGGCCGCCGGCTGTCCGGCGGCCGCCCCGTCATGGGCATCTGCGTCGGCATGCAGATCCTCTTCGAGCGCGGCATCGAGCACGGCGTCGAGACCGAGGGCCTCGACGAATGGCCCGGCACCGTCGGCCCGCTCAAGGCCCCGATCGTCCCCCACATGGGCTGGAACACCGTCGAGGCCCCGGCCGACAGCCAGGCCTTCGCCGGGCTGGACGCCGACGCCCGCTTCTACTTCGTGCACTCCTACGCCGCGAAGGACTGGAGCCTGGAAGTCACCAACCCGCTGATCCGCGCCCCGAAGGTCACCTGGGCCACGCACGGCGAGCGGTTCGTCGCGGCGGTGGAGAACAGCGCCCTGTGGGCCACCCAGTTCCACCCCGAGAAGTCCGGCGACGCCGGAGCCCAGCTCCTCACCAACTGGATCGAGACCCTCTGATGCCGAAGACGCTGGAACTCCTCCCCGCCGTCGACGTCCGCGACGGACAGGCCGTCCGCCTCGTCCACGGGGTGTCCGGCAGCGAGACCTCCTACGGTTCCCCGCTGGAGGCGGCCCTCGCCTGGCAGCGCTCCGGCGCCCAGTGGCTGCACCTGGTCGACCTGGACGCCGCGTTCGGCACCGGTGACAACCGCGCCCTCGTCGCGGAGATCACCGCCGCCATGGACATCAAGGTCGAACTCTCCGGCGGCATCCGCGACGACGCCTCGCTGGCCGCGGCCCTCGCCACCGGCTGCACCCGCGTCAACCTCGGCACCGCCGCCCTGGAAACCCCCGAATGGGCCGCCAAGGCCATCGCCGAGCACGGTGACAGGATCGCGGTCGGGCTCGACGTGCGCGGCACCACCCTCAAGGGCCGCGGCTGGACCAGCGAGGGCGGCGACCTGTACGAAACCCTCGCCCGCCTCGACTCCGAGGGCTGCGCCCGGTACGTCGTCACCGACATCGGCAAGGACGGCACGCTCACCGGCCCCAACCTGGAGCTGCTGAAGAACGTCTGCGCCGCCACCGACCGGCCCGTCGTCGCCTCCGGCGGCATCTCCTGCCTGGACGACCTGCGGGCGCTGTCGGAGCTGGTGCCGCTGGGCGTCGAAGGCGCCATCGTCGGCAAGGCCCTGTACGCCAAGGCATTCACCCTCGAAGAAGCCCTGAAGGTGGTCTCCGCATGAGCAGCCCCTCCGAAGTCCGCCGCATCTCCTCCGGCGGCCCCTACGAGGACGTCATCGGCTACTCCCGCGCCGTCCAGCTCCCCAACGGCCTCGTCCTCGTCTCCGGCTGCACCGCGGCCGACGGCGGAGGCCCGTACGACCAGGCGATCACCGCCTTCGGCGTCGCCTTCAAGGCGCTCGCCCAGGCCGGTCTGGGGCCGGAGCACGTGGTCCGCACCCGCATGTACCTCACGCACGCCCGCGACGTGGACGACGTGGGCCGCGCCCACAAGGAACTGTTCGACGCGGTGCGCCCCGCCGCATCGATGATCATCGTCTCCGGCTTCGTCGACCCGGGCATGGTCGTCGAGGTCGAGGTCGAGGCGTACAAGGGAGACGCGGCATGACCCTCGCCGTACGCGTGATCCCCTGCCTGGACGTGGACAACGGCCGGGTCGTCAAGGGCGTCAACTTCCAGAACCTGCGCGACGCCGGCGACCCGGTGGAGATGGCCAAGCTGTACGACGCCGAGGGCGCCGACGAGCTGACCTTCCTCGACATCACCGCGTCCTCCGGGAACCGCGAGACCACGTACGACGTGGTGCGCAGGACCGCCGAGCAGGTCTTCATCCCGCTCACGGTCGGCGGCGGCGTCCGCACCGCCGACGACGTCGACAAGCTCCTGCGGGCGGGAGCGGACAAGGTGGGCGTGAACACGGCCGCCATCGCCCGCCCCGAGCTCATCCAGGAGATCGCGGAGCGCTTCGGCCGCCAGGTCCTCGTCCTGTCGGTGGACGCGCGGCGCACCGAGTCGGGCTCCTTCGAGGTCACCACCCACGGCGGCCGCCGGGGCACCGGCATCGACGCCGTCGAATGGGCGCACCGGGCGGCGGAGCTGGGCGCGGGCGAGATCCTGCTCAACTCGATGGACGCGGACGGCACCAAGGACGGCTACGACACCGAGATGATCGCGGCCGTACGCAAGCACGTCTCGGTCCCGGTGATCGCCTCGGGCGGCGCGGGGCGTCTGGAGCACTTCCCTCCGGCCATCGCGGCGGGGGCGGACGCGGTGCTGGCGGCGTCGGTGTTCCACTTCGGCGATCTTCGGATCGCGGAGGTCAAATCCGCGCTGCGCTCCGCGGGTCATCCCGTCCGCTGATCCCGGGTGCGGCCCGGTGGCCGCGCCTCAATCGCCGGCGGGGCTGGGTTTGTGCGGCCTGACCGGCCAGGGGGCTGGCTTCGAGGTGGGGCGGTGCCCCTGCGGGGGCTCTCCTCGGCTTGCGAACCTTGGCTGGATCGGAGTCTGGAGCCGTGGTTGGTTCGCCGCGCCTGCGGGGAGCCCCCGCAGTGTCCCCGCCCCACGGCCCCTGCGTGGATCGGCCCGGGTGGGGGTGCGGGGACGGCGGGGGGTGTCCCCGCAGGCGCGGCGAACCAAACCCCCCGCACTTCGGATCCTGCCAAGGTTCGCAAGCCGAGGAGACACCCCCCGGCGGCCCCGTGCCCCCACCCCGCACTCCGGTCCCGCCCAGGGGACACCCACCAGCCCCGCCGGCGATTGAGGCGCGGGCACCGGCCCCAGCGGGAGTCAGACGCCCAGCTCGGCCGTCGTCAGTTTGGCGACGGCCTCCTTGTCGCCGTCGAGGGTCACCGCCGCGGCGTCCTGCCGGCCGAAGCAGAACAGCGTCAGCTCGCCCGGCTCGCCGGTCACCGTCACCACCGGCGCACCCTTGTGCGCCACCGCCGTCTGTCCGTTCGGGCGGCGCAGCACCAGGCCCACCGGCGAGCGGCGGCCGGTCAGCCGGGCCAGCTTCTCCAGGCGGGACCACAGCGAGTTGGAGAACACCGGGTCCAGCTCCCGCGGGGACCAGTCCGGCTGGGCCCGGCGCACGTCCTCCGCGTGGACGTAGAACTCGACCGCGTTCGCGGCCTCGTCGATCTGCTTCAGCGAGTACACCGACATCCGCGGCGGACCCGTCCGGATGAGCTGGATCAGTTCCTCGTACGGCTTGGCCGCGTACTCGGCCATGGCCTTGTCCAGGCGGGCCTTCAGGACGTTGAGCAGGAGCCCGCCCGCCGCGTCCGGCCGACGCTCCCGCACCACCACGTGCGCGGCCAGGTCCCGGCACGTCCAGCCGTCGCACAGAGTGGGGGCCTCCGGGCCGGCCGCCTCCAACAGGTCGGCCAGCAGCAGGCGTTCACGCTTCGCATGGGTAGACATGCCAGCCAGCGTACGCGCCGGGGCGCGCCGGGCGCCCGCCCAGCAGGCGGACGGGGACCATCGTGTCCGTCCGCGCCCGGCACAATGGCCCCATGAGTACGTCCCCCCGCCCCGGCACCCTCGATCCCGCCGTCGCCGCGCGCCTCAAGCGCTCCGCCGACGGACTGGTCCCGGCCATCGCCCAGCAGTACGACACCGGCGAGGTGCTCATGCTCGGCTGGATGGACGACGAGGCCCTGCACCGCACCCTGACCACCGGCCGCTGCACGTACTGGTCCCGCAGCCGCCAGGAGTACTGGGTGAAGGGGGACACCTCCGGCCACTTCCAGCACGTGAAGTCCGTCGCCCTGGACTGCGACGGCGACACCGTGCTCGTCCAGGTCGACCAGGTCGGAGCCGCCTGCCACACGGGCGCCCGTACCTGCTTCGACGAGGATGTCCTTCTCCGCGCCGCAGACTAGGTAGGGTCCCGAGCCATGGATCTTGAGACGTTCCGCAAGCTCGCGGCCGACCGCCGCGTGATCCCCGTGAGCCGCAAGCTGCTGGCCGACGGGGACACCCCCGTCGGGCTCTACCGCAAGCTGGCAGCCGAACGCCCCGGCACCTTCCTGCTGGAGTCCGCCGAGAACGGCCGCTCCTGGTCCCGGTACTCCTTCGTCGGCGTACGCAGCGACGCGACGCTGACCGTCCGGGACGGCGAGGCCCACTGGATCGGCACCCCGCCCGTCGGCGTCCCCACGGGCGGCGACCCCCTCGACGCCCTGCGCGTCACCATCGAGGCCCTGCACACGCCCCGGGACCTCGCGGGAGGCATGCCGCCCTTCACCGGAGGCATGGTCGGCTACCTCGGCTACGACATCGTGCGCCGCCTGGAGCGCATCGGCGAGCACACCGCCGACGACCTGCGGCTGCCCGAGCTGACCATGCTGCTCACCTCCGACCTGGCGGTCCTGGACCACTGGGACGGCACGGTCCTGCTCATCGCCAACGCCATCAACCACAACGACCTGGACACCGGGGTCGACGAGGCGTACGCGGACGCCGTCGCCCGCCTGGACGCCATGGAGGCCGACCTCGCACGGCCCGCCCCCTACACCCCGGCCCCGCTGCCCGTCTCCGAGCTGCCCGAGTTCTCGGCGCTGTGGGGCGGCGAGAAGTACCAGGCCGCCGTCGAGGACATCAAGGAGCGGATCCGGGCCGGCGAGGCCTTCCAGGTGGTGCCCTCGCAGCGGTTCGAGACCCTCTGCACGGCCTCCGCGCTGGACGTGTACCGGGTGCTGCGGGCCACGAACCCGTCCCCGTACATGTACCTCTTCCGCTTCGAGAACGGCTTCGACGTGGTCGGCTCCAGCCCCGAGGCGCTGGTCAAGGTCGAGGACGGGCGGGCCATGGTCCACCCCATCGCGGGCACCCGCCACCGCGGCGCCACCCCGCAGGAGGACCACGACCTCGCCGAGGAGCTGATGGCCGACCCGAAGGAGCGCGCCGAGCACCTGATGCTCGTCGACCTGGGCCGCAACGACCTGGGCCGGGTCTGCGAGCCGGGCTCCGTCGAGGTCGTCGACTTCATGTCCGTCGAGCGGTACTCGCACGTCATGCACATCGTCTCCACCGTCACCGGGCGGGTCGCCGAAGGCAAGACCGCCTTCGACGTGCTCACCGCCTGCTTCCCGGCCGGCACCCTCTCCGGCGCCCCCAAGCCGCGCGCCATGCAGATCATCGAGGAGCTGGAGCCCTCCCGCCGCGGCCTCTACGGCGGCTGCGTCGGCTACCTGGACTTCGCCGGGGACTCCGACACGGCCATCGCCATCCGCACCGCGCTGCTGCGCGACGGCACGGCGTACGTGCAGGCCGGCGCCGGGGTCGTCGCCGACTCGGTGCCCGAGCTGGAGGACAACGAGTGCCGCAACAAGGCCGCCGCGGTGCTGCGCGCGGTCGGAGCGGCGAACCGCCTCAACGGCTCTTGAGGGCGTAGGGGATAGTGGGGTACGTGAGTGCCGTACCCCCGCCCCGATCCGATGCCGCCTCCGAGCCCGACGAGGCTCCCGACAGCCGTAGCGGCCGCCGCAGCGTGGCCGTCGCGCTGCTGCTCGGCGCGCTCGGCGCGACCGTCGTCCTGCTCGCCTCCGGCCGCGTCTGGGCCCGGGGCACCACCGCCATCGGATCCGACGCCCTCCACCTGAGCGCCGACGGCCGGGACGTCTCCGGCCTCCCCGCGGCGCTGGCCATCGTGGGCCTCGCCGCGCTGGTCGCCGTCTTCGCCGTACGCGGCAAGGGCCGGGTGCTGGTGTCGGGGCTGCTGGCCCTCAGCGGCCTGGGCGCGGCGCTGTCCGCCGTCTTCGGCCCGGACGGGCGCCGGGCCCTGGACGCGCAGGCCGCCCGTACGACCGCGGACACCGCGGCGCACGTGGCCGGCCTGACCCAGACCGCGTGGCCGTACGTCACCGCCGCCGGAGCCGTCCTGATCCTGTTCGCCGGGCTGCTCGCGCTGCGGTTCGGCCGGAGCTGGCCCTCGATGGGCGGCCGTTACGAGCGGGACGGCAGCCCCCGTCCGCGTAGGGTCGCGGCGGTTGATCCGGACCGGCCGGAGGATCTGTGGAAGGCTCTGGACCGCGGCGAGGACCCGACCCGCTGACGGACCCCCCGTGGACGGCCGCCCCGCCCCGTGCGGGACAATGGTCACGGAGCGTCGACACAGACCGCGCTTTCCGCACCGCATCACCATCGCGACAGAGCAACGAGGAGCAACTCATGGCGGGCACGAGCCACGGACACACCCCGGCCGCCTGGACCGGTGTCGTCATCGCATTCATCGGTTTCTGCGTCTCCGGCGCCTTCATGGTGATCGCGAACCCGCTCGGCTTCTGGGCCGGTCTGGTCGTCGTCGCGCTCGGCGGTGTCGTCGGCCTGGCGATGAAGGCCGCGGGCATGGGCGCGCCGAAGGCCCAGCACAAGGACCTCGCCGAGGTCATCGCCGCCAACAAGGTCCCCGCCAAGGTCTGAGCGGCGCCTTTCGCTCTTCCGGGCGCATGAGGCGCGGCCGAAAGGCGCGGCCCCGTCGGGCTGCGCCTTTTGCCATGACTGGAGAGAATCAGCTGGTGGACGCCTCCCGTTCCCCCGATGTCCCGCCGCCGTCGTTGTCCTGGGTGCCCCCGGGGCCCGCGGAGCGGCCCTCAAGGGCCCGGCGGATGGCCGCCCCGGCGCTCTACCTGGCCGCGGCCGCGTCGGCCTTCGCGTACGTGGGCGCCGTGGACCCCAACGAACCGGGCCACTACCCGGTCTGCCCGATGCTGCGGCTGACCGGGATCCTGTGCCCCGGCTGCGGCGGGCTGCGCAGCGCGCACGCGTTCGCCCACGGCGATCTGATCACCGCTGCCGGGGCGAACGCCCTCGCCGTCGTCGGCTACTTCGCCTTCGCCGCCTTCATGGCCGTGTGGCTGGTTCGCGCCTATCGCGGCGGGCCCGTTCCCAGGCTCGCCCTGCGGCGGCCGCACTGGTGGGGGCTCGGCGTGCTCGCGCTGGCCTTCGTCGTGGTCCGAAATCTTTCTTTCGGGGCGGCGCTGGCGCCCTGAGCCCGTGAGCAGGCCTGATGAGGGCCCGATTCCGGATGTCCAGTTACTGGGACGCCGTCAACCGCGTGCGGAGCGCGACGCCTCCTGCGGATACCATTTGATTGCTGACCTCGCAGGTGTACGTGTCTGCAAGGCGGCCGACCGTCATCGACCCGGAAGGGGGCCGCTCGCGTGAGTGTGCTCGACGAGATCATCGAAGGGGTCCGCGAAGACCTTGCCGAACGGCAGGCCCGCGTGAGCCTCGACGAGCTCAAGGAGCGTGCCGCCAAGGCGCCCCAGGCCAAGGACGGCGTCGCCGCTCTGCGCGGCGACAGCGTCAAGGTGATCTGCGAGGTCAAGCGCTCCAGCCCCTCCAAGGGCGCGCTGGCCGCGATCGCCGATCCGGCCGGGCTCGCCGCCGACTACGAGGCGGGCGGTGCGGCGGTCATCTCGGTCCTCACCGAGCAGCGCCGGTTCGGCGGCTCGCTGGCCGACCTGGAGGCCGTCCGCGCCCGCGTGGACATCCCGATCCTGCGCAAGGACTTCATCGTCACGGCGTACCAGCTGTGGGAGGCCCGTGCCTACGGCGCCGACCTCGTGCTGCTGATCGTCGCGGCCCTGGAGCAGGAAGCCCTCGTCTCCCTGATCGAGCGGGCCGAGTCCATCGGCCTCACCCCGCTCGTCGAGGTGCACGACGAGGAGGAAGTGGAGCGCGCGGTCGCCGCCGGCGCCAAGATCATCGGCGTCAACGCCCGTAACCTCAAGGACCTCAAGGTCGACCGCTCCACCTTCGAGCGCGTCGTCGGCGAGATCCCGGCCCACATCGTCAAGGTCGCCGAATCCGGCATCCGCGGGCCGCACGACCTGATCGCCTACGCCAACGAGGGCGCCGACGCCGTCCTCGTCGGGGAGTCCCTGGTGACCGGACGCGACCCGAGGGCGGCCGTGGCCGACCTCGTCGCGGCCGGCGCCCACCCCGCCCTGCGTCACGGGCGGAGCTGACCCCGCCCATGGCCCACCACCCGCCCTCCGTCAGCCCGCAGTCCGCGCCCCCGGCAGCTCGCCGCGGCGCGGTCGGCGTGCCGGCGGCGTACGCGCCCCTGGCGCGTGGCTGCCGCCCCCGCGGTTGCCGCGCACCGGCCCGGCGGGTGCACGGGCGGCGGGTGCGGTATGTGATCGGCTCCGAGCCCGGTCAGGTCAACGGCATGCGATGGCGTCGCGGAGGCGCGCTGTAACGAGGGCCGCCGCGGCCCGGTACCCCGACGTACCGCGCCGCGCCCAGGCCCCGTGCGGCCGGCGCCCCGAGCCGCCGGCTTCGGGCGCGGTCTCCTCGTACCGACACACCACCGGTCCCCGAGCGGGACGCGTGTGTCCCGTGCGAGCGGCGCAATACGGTGAACCCACTCGTCGCATCCCGTAGGAGCACTGGCATGTCCAGCCAATACTTCATTCCGGACCCGGAGGGTCACGTTCCGAACGCCGAGGGCTACTTCGGCGACTTCGGAGGCAAGTTCATCCCGGAGGCGCTCGTCGCCGCCGTGGACGAGGTCGCCGTCGAGTACGAGAAGGCCAAGACCGACCCCGCCTTCGCCGCCGAGCTGAACGACCTGATGGTCAACTACACCGGCCGCCCCAGCGCCCTCACCGAGGTGCCCCGCTTCGCCGAGCACGCGGGCGGCGCGCGGGTCTTCCTCAAGCGCGAGGACCTCAACCACACCGGCTCGCACAAGATCAACAACGTGCTGGGCCAGGCGCTGCTCACCAAGCGCATGGGCAAGACCCGGGTCATCGCCGAGACCGGAGCCGGCCAGCACGGCGTGGCCACCGCCACCGCCTGCGCGCTCTTCGGACTCGACTGCACCATCTACATGGGCGAGATCGACACCCAGCGCCAGGCCCTCAACGTGGCCCGGATGCGCATGCTGGGCGCTGAGGTCATCGCCGTGAAGTCCGGCTCGCGGACCCTGAAGGACGCCATCAACGAGGCGTTCCGCGACTGGGTCGCCAACGTGGACCGGACCCACTACCTCTTCGGCACCGTCGCCGGCCCGCACCCCTTCCCGGCCATGGTCCGCGACTTCCACCGGGTCATCGGCGTCGAGGCCCGCCGCCAGATCCTGGAGCGCGCCGGCCGCCTGCCCGACGCCGTCGCGGCCTGCGTCGGCGGCGGCTCCAACGCCATCGGCCTGTTCCACGCCTTCATCCCGGACGCCGACGTCCGGCTGGTCGGCTTCGAGCCCGCCGGGCACGGCGTCGAGACCGGCGAGCACGCCGCCACGCTGACCGCCGGCGAGCCCGGGATCCTGCACGGCTCCCGCTCCTACGTCCTCCAGGACGAGGAGGGCCAGATCACCGAGCCGTACTCCATCTCCGCCGGCCTGGACTACCCGGGCATCGGCCCCGAGCACTCCTACCTCAAGGACTCGGGCCGCGGCGAGTACCGCGCGGTCACCGACGACGCCGCCATGCAGGCCCTGCGCCTGCTGTCCCGCACCGAGGGCATCATCCCGGCGATCGAGTCGGCGCACGCCCTCGCCGGCGCCCTGGACCTCGGCAAGGAGCTGGGCGAGGACGGCCTGCTGGTCGTCAACCTGTCCGGGCGCGGCGACAAGGACATGGACACGGCGGCCCGCTACTTCGGGCTGTACGACGGAACCGAGGGGGAGACCAAGTGAGTGCCAGCGAGAAGACCGGGCGCATCCAGCTGCTGATCGACACCCTCGCCAAGGCGAAGTCCGAGGACCGCGCGGCCCTCGTCGCCTACCTCCCCGCAGGCTTCCCGACCGTCGACGGCGCCATCGAGGCGGTCAAGGCCGTCATCGCGGGCGGCGCGGACGTGGTCGAGGTCGGTCTGCCGCACAGCGACCCGGTCCTGGACGGCGCGATCATCCAGACCGCCGACGACATCGCCCTGCGCGGCGGCGTCAAGATCGCCGACGTGATCCGCACGGTCCGCGAGGCGCACGAGGCGACCGGGGCCCCGGTCCTGGTGATGACGTACTGGAACCCCATCGACCGCTACGGGGTCGAGCGGTTCACCGCCGAACTGGCCGCGGCCGGCGGCGCCGGCTGCATCCTGCCCGACCTGCCGGTGCAGGAGTCCGCGCTGTGGCGCGAGCACGCTGAGAAGCACGGTCTGGCGACCGTCTTCGTCGTGGCCCCCAGCAGCAAGGACGAGCGACTGGCCACCATCACGGAGGCCGGCTCCGGCTTCGTCTACGCCGCCTCCCTCATGGGCGTCACCGGCACCCGCGAGTCGGTCGGCAACCAGGCGCAGGACCTCGTACGGCGCACCCGCGCCACCGAGGGCGCCCGCCGCGGGCTCCCCGTCTGCGTCGGCCTGGGCGTCTCCAACGTCGAACAGGCCAGGGAGGTCGCGAGCTTCGCCGACGGGGTGATCGTCGGCTCGGCCTTCGTGAAGCTGCTCCTGGACGCGCCGGACCTGCCGGCCGGGCTGGAGGCCGTACGGGCGCTGGCGGGCGAGCTCGCGGAGGGCGTGCGCCGCAGCTGACGTGCGCGTTCGATCGAAAGTACGGATGCTTGAGCGGGTTCTGTAGCCCGATCGGGTGGAAGTGGGAGCAGGGAGGCACGAGAGTGCCTCCCTGCTTCGTTTGGCGGAACGTGAGCGAGAAGAACGACGGTGCGAACCGCGATGCGACGAAACGATCGGCCCGGGAGCGACTCCTCGTGGAGCGCGAGCGGCAGAAGACCCGGGACAAGCGCCGGCGGACCCTCATCGTGGCGGCGGCGGTGGTCGGCGTGCTCGGCCTGGCGACCGTCGTCGGCGTGATCGCGGCCAATACCGGCAAGGACTCCGGCTCCGCGAAGGCGGGCCCCGTGGTCGCCCCCTCCGGGGCCACCGGCAAGGACGCCCTCGCGATCCAGACGGGCAAGGCGGAGGCCAAGTCCACCCTGACCGTGTGGGAGGACTTCCGCTGTCCCGCCTGCAAGCAGTTCGAGGACAACTACCGGGACACCATCCACGACCTGGAGGCCAAGGGGCTGCTCAAGGTCGACTACCACCTGGTCACGCTCATCGACGGGAACATGAGCGGCAGCGGATCGCTGAAGGGCGCGAACGCCGCGGCCTGCGCGCAGGACGCCGGCAAGTTCACGGCGTACCACGACCTCCTCTTCCAGAACCAGCCGCAGGAGATCGACGACGCCTTCGGCAAGAACGCCAGGCTGCTGGAGCTGGCGGGCAAGGTGCCCGGGCTGGACACTCCCGAGTTCCGCTCGTGCGTCGAGGACGGGACGCACAACAGCTGGGTGGCCAAGTCGCACGAGGCCTTCGCCGCCGGGAAGTTCCGGGGCACGCCGACCGTGCTCCTGGACGGCAAGAACATCTTCTCCGACGAGAAGAACCCGCTGACCCCGCAGAAGCTCAGGGAACAGGTCGAGGGCGCGGCCAAGGGCTCCGGGGCCGACGCGGTGAAGGGGTCGGGGAAGTCCGCCTCGCCGTCGGCGTCACCGTCGGCCTCTCCGTCGGGCGGGGGGTTGCGGACGGCCTCGAAGAGCGCCTCGCACTCCCCCTCGCAGAATTAAGACCGGCCGCTCAAGGTCTGGATTTGGTTTCGTCTTGCCGGGCGGGTTGCGGTCCGCACCGCCCGGCAGGGTAGCGTCATGTCTGCCATGGACATTGCTTACATCCCCAGTCCGTCGACCGGCGTGATCCATCTCGGACCGATCCCGCTCCGCGGCTACGCGTTCTGCATCATCATCGGCGTCTTCGTCGCCGTCTGGCTCGGCAACCGGCGCTGGATCGCTCGCGGCGGAAAGCCGGGCACGGTCGCGGACATCGCCGTGTGGGCGGTGCCGTTCGGCCTGGTCGGCGGTCGCCTCTATCACGTGATCACCGACTACCAGCTCTACTTCGGCGAGGGCCGCGACTGGGTCGACGCCTTCAAGATCTGGGAAGGCGGCCTCGGTATCTGGGGCGCCATCGCGCTGGGCGCCGTGGGCGCCTGGATCGGCTGCCGCCTGCGCGGCATCCCGCTGCCGGCCTGGGCGGACGCCCTGGCCCCCGGCATCGCGCTGGCCCAGGCCTGCGGCCGCTGGGGCAACTGGTTCAACCAGGAGCTGTACGGCCGGGCCACCGACCTGC
Source organism: Streptomyces sp. NPDC045695 (assembly GCF_056432025.1). NCBI lineage: Bacteria > Bacillati > Actinomycetota > Actinomycetes > Kitasatosporales > Streptomycetaceae > Streptomyces > Streptomyces sp. NPDC045695. Next base: position 217,340 of record NZ_JBWKJU010000009.1, on the reverse strand, counting down.
CGTGGGCGGTGGAGATCAGCGCCGGCCCCAACCGGGACGCGGGCACCTACCACCCGACCTTCCTGTACGAGTCGCTGTGGTGCATCGGCGTCGCGCTGCTCGTGATCTGGGCCGACCGCCGCTTCAAGCTCGGCCACGGGCGGGCGTTCGCCCTGTACGTCGCCGCGTACTGCGTCGGCCGCAGCTGGATCGAGTACATGCGGGTCGACGAGGCGCACCATGTCCTCGGCCTGCGCCTGAACGTGTGGACCTCGATCGTGGTCTTCGTGCTGGCCGTGGTCTACCTGGTCCTGTCGGCGAAGCTGCGGCCGGGCCGGGAGACGGGCGTGGAACCGGATGCCTCCGGCGGTGAGGGCGGTGAGGGTTCGGCTCCGGCCGACGCGGCTGCCTCCGGCGACGAGGCTTCGGCTCCCGCCGACGCGCCTGCCTCCGGTGACGAGGCTTCGGCTCCGGCCGACGGGGCTCCCGTGAAGGCGACCGTTCTGACGAAGGACGTGCCCAGCGGCGAGAGCGGGCGCTGACCGTACGTTTTCCGGGTGCGGCCCGGTGCCCGCGCCTCAATCGCCGGCGGGGCTGGGTCTGTGCGGCCTGACCGGCCAGGGGGCTGGCTTCGAGGTGGGGCGGTGCCCCTGCGGGGGCTCTCCTCGGCTTGCGAACCCGGGCGGGATCGAGAAGTGGCGGGGTGGTTGGTTCGCCGCGCCTGCGGGGAGCCCCCGCAGTGTCCCCGCCCCGCGGTCCCTGCGTGGATCGGCCCGGGTGGGGGTGCGGGGACGGCGGGGGGTGTCCCCGCAGGCGCGGCGAACCAAACCCCCCGCACTTCGGATCCTGCCAAGGTTCGCAAGCCGAGGAGACACCCCCCGGCGGCCCCGTGCCCCCACCCCGCACTCCGGTCCCGCCAGGGGACACCCACCAGCCCCGCCGGCGATTGAGGCGCGGCCACCGGGCCGCACCCGGGATTCAACGGGCCACGCGCGCGGCGAGCGCAAGGGTGCGGTGGGCCGCCGCCACCACCGCCGGGTCCACGAAGCGGCCGTCGGGGAGCGCCAGCGCCCCCGGCGTGGCGCGGGCCGCGTTCAGGACCTCCACGGCGGCGCTGACCTCCTCCGGCGCCGGGAGATAGGCCCGTTCGATCACCGGGAGCTGGCGCGGGTGGATCGCCGCGCGGCCGAGGAAGCCCAGGGACCGGCCGCGCTCGCAGGACACCGCCAGCGCCTCCACGTCCCGGATGTCCGGGAAGACGGACTGCGCGGGGGGCGCCAGCCCCGCCGCGCGGGCAGCCACCACCACCCGGGAGCGGCACCAGTCCAGGCCCGCCTCCGCGCTCACCGCCAGGTCGGCCCGCAGGTCCGCCTCGCCGAGGGAGAGCCCGCGCAGAGCGGGGTGCGCGCGGGCGATCTCGTACGCGCGCTCCACGCCCAGCGCCGATTCCAGCAGGGCGTGCAGGCTCACCCCGCCGGTGCGGAGCGCGACCGCGGTGACCTGTTCGGGGGCGCTGATCTTGGGCAGCCGCAGCCCCGCCAGGCCCCGGAGCCCGGCGAGGGCGCCGAGGTCGGCGCCGCCCCAGGGGGAGTCGAAGGCGTTGACGCGGACGTGGACGGGGACCGGGGGCCGCTCGTCGAGCAGTTCGGCCGTGGCGGCGCGGGCGTACTCCTTGCGGGAGGCCGGGACCGCGTCCTCCAGGTCCACGATGACGGCGTCCGCCCCGCAGCGCAGGGCCTTGGCGACCACGTCCGGCCGGTCGCCGGGGGCGTACAGCCAGGTCAGGATCACAGCGCGCCCTCCCTGCGCAGCGCGGAGATCTCGGCTCCGGTCAGCCCGAGCTCGGCCAGTACCTCCTCGGTGTCCGCGCCGTGCGGGCGGCCGGCCCAGCGGATCCCGCCGGGGGTCTCGGACAGCCGGAAGAGGATGTTCTGCATCCGCAGCGGGCCGAGCTCCGGGTCCTCGACCTCGGTGAGCGTGTCCAGGGCCGCGAACTGGGGATCGGCCATCACGTCCCGGATGTCGTAGACCTGCGCGACGGCCGCCTCGGCGTCCTCGAAGGCGGCGATCACGTCCTCGGCCTTGTGCCGGGCGATCCAGCCGCCGACCGCCTCGTCCAGGAGGGGCGCGTGGGCGGCCCGGCCGGAGCCGGTCGCGAACCACGGCTCGGCGATCAGCTCCGGCCGGCCGACCAGCCGCAGGACCCGCTCCGCGACGGACTGGGCCGAGGTGGAGACCGCCAGCCAGCGCCCGTCCGCGCTGCGGTAGGTGTTGCGGGGGGCGTTGTTGGCGGAGCGGTTGCCGGTGCGGGGCTGGACGTAGCCCAGCTGGTCGTACCAGAGCGGGTGCGGGCCCAGCACGGTGAGGATCGGCTCGATGATCGCCAGGTCGACGACCTGCCCGTGCCCGGTGCGGTCGCGGCCCGCGAGGGCGGTCATCACGGCGTACGCGGTGGTCAGCGCGGCGATGGAGTCCGCGAGCCCGAAGGGCGGCAGGGTCGGCGGCCCGTCCGGTTCCCCGGTGATCGCGGCGAAACCGCTCATCGCCTCGGCGAGGGTGCCGAAGCCCGGGCGGTGGGCGTACGGCCCCTGCTGGCCGAAGGCCGTGACACGGGCCAGGACCAGCCGCGGGTTCGCGGCGGACAGCTCGGGCCAGCCCAGACCCCACCGCTCCAGGGTGCCGGGGCGGAAGTTCTCGATGACCACGTCGGCGGTGGCGGCGAGGCGCAGAAGGGTGTCCCGACCGCCCGGGGTGGACAGGTTGAGGGTCATCGTCCGCTTGTTGCGGCCGAGCAGCTTCCACCACAGGCCGACGCCGTCCTTGGCGGGGCCGTGGCCGCGGGACGGATCGGGGATGCCGGGGTGCTCGACCTTGACGACGTCGGCTCCGAAATCCCCCAGGAGGGTGGCGGCGAGCGGCCCCGCGAACAGGGTGGCGAGGTCCAGGACGCGGAGCCCCTCCAGCGGCCCGCTGGTGGTCACGAGCCGGCCCCGGACTGCGCCGCGGCGAAGGAGTCGGTCTCCGCGCGGGTCGGCATCGAGTCCTGGGCGCCCGGGCGCTGGACGGAGAGCGCGGCCGCCGCCGAGGCCCAGCGCAGCGCTTGCGGCATCGGCCGGCCCTCGCCCAGGGCCACGGCGAGGGCGCCGACGAAGGTGTCCCCGGCGGCGGTGGTGTCCACGGCCCGGACCCGGGGCGCGGGCACGGTGAGCGGCTCCCGGCCGCGCGCCGCGTACAGCGCTCCGGCCGCGCCGAGGGTGATCACCACTTCGGGCACGTCGTTCAGCAGGGCCGCCGCGGCCTGATGGGGGTCGGTGAGGCCGGTGAGGGCGGCCGCCTCGTGCTCGTTGGGGACCAGGAGGTCGACGGCGGCGAGGAGTTCGGCCGGCAGCGGCTGCACGGGGGCCGGGGTGAGCACCGTACGGACCCGGTGCGCGCGGGCTGCGCGGGCGCCGGCGAGGACGGCGGGCAGGGGCAGTTCGAGCTGGAGGAGGAGGGTGCCGGCGGCGGCGATGCGGGCCTCGTCGCCCGCCTCCAGGCCGGTGACGTGGGCGTTGGCGCCGGGGATGACGATGATGCTGTTGCCGCCCTCGTCGTCCACGGTGATGTGGGCGGTGCCGCTGGCGCCCTCGACGGTGCGCAGGGCCGCCGCATCGACGCCGGCCGCGGTGAGCGCGGAGCGCAGCCGTACGCCGAACTCGTCGGCCCCGACCGCGCCGATCATCATCACCTCCCCGCCGCAGCGGGCGGCGGCCACGGCCTGGTTGGCGCCCTTGCCGCCGGGGACCGTGCGGAAGGCGCGGCCGGTGACGGTCTCCCCGAGGCGGGGGGCCTTGGGGACGTAGGCGACGAGGTCCATGTTCGTACTGCCGAGCACGGCGATGGCCGTCATGAGCGTGCTGCCTCCTGTGCGGTGAGGTGGGCGAGGGTGTCGAAGCCGATGCCGTCGAAGCCGGGGACGGTGGTGGCGAGGCGGTTCTTGAGCGGGGCGCTCCAGCGGTCCGGGATGCCCTGCGGTGAGCCGGCGATCAGTCCGGCGAGGGCGCCGGCGGTGGCTCCGTTGGAGTCGGTGTCCCAGCCGCCGGACACGGCGCGGCAGACGGAGTGCGTGAAGTCGCCGTCGGCGTGGGTGAGGGCGGCGGTGATCAGGGCGGTGTTGGGGACGGCGTGGACCCAGTGGTAGTGCCCGTAGCGGGCGTGCAGCCGGTCGACGACGAGGTCGAAGTCGGCGTGGCGGAGCTCGTGGGCGGTGGCGAGGGCGAACCGGACGGCCTCGGCGAGGCGGGAGCGGGGCGGTACGACGTCCAGTGCGGCCCGCAGCGCGGTGTGGACGTCGGCGTGGCCGGTGGCGGCGGTGGCGGTGGCGGCGGCGACGAACAGGGCGGCGTAGACGCCGTTGCGGGTGTGCGTCAGGGCGGAGTCCCGGTAGGCCTGCGCGGCGGCGGCGGCCGGGTCGCCGGGGTTGGTCCAGCCGTGGACGTCGGCGCGGATGAGGGCGCCGATCCACTCGCGGAAGGGGTTGCGGTGGGTGGCGGTGGCGGGCGGCTCCAGCCCGAGGAGCAGATTGCGGTACGCGATGCGCTCGGCGGTGAAGGTCCGCCCGGCCGGCAGCTCGTCGAGCCAGAGGCGGGCCACGTCGGCGGTGGTGAAGCCCTTGCCGTGCCGCTGGAGCAGGAGCAGCCCGAGCAGGGGGTAGTTGAGGTCGTCGTCCTCGGGCATGCCGTCGATGTTCTCGGCGAGGGAGGTGGAGGCGGAACGGCGGTTCCAGGGGTGCGCGGCCAGGATCTCCGGCGGGACGCCGCGGGCGGTGAACCAGTCGCGGATCGGCCAGTTGCCCGCGGCGCGGGCGAGGGTGCGGATGGCGTGCAGGGGCAGCTTCTCGACGGGCTTGCCGAGCAGACACCCGACGGCCCTCCCGACCCAGGCGGCCTCCAGCCGGGTCGCGAGGTGGGGGCTGCGGCCGGGGGCCGGGGCGGGCCGGGGGTGTGCCCCCGGGCCTCCCTCGGGCTGCAGCGGGGTCGCGGCCCCGGATTGCGGTCCGGTCGGTGCCACGGCGGGCCAGGTGGCGCGGATGGACTCCCAGGAGTCCGGTTCGTCGGTGGAGAGCGGGGAGGGGAGCTGCGCGAGCTCGTCCAACAGGCGCGAGGCCAGCGCATGCAGCTCCGGCGGGGCCGGGACGGGGGAGGCCCCGGCGCGGGCGGGGGCGGGGTGGCCGCCCGCAGCCAGCCAGGCGCGCCGGGCGGGCTCCAGGTCCCGCCCGTCCTCGGCCGCCTGGCGCAGCTCGTGGCCGATCAGGTCCTCGGGCTGCGCCCAGGTGAGCCGCACGTGCTCCGGGGCGGGGAGGGGGCGGGGTGGGGTCATCGGGGGGCCGTGAGGGTGGTGAAGGCCGACGCGTGGGAGCGGTGGCGGGACTGGTCGAGGGCGAAGATCTCGCGGGCCACGGCGGCCATCGACGCGGCCGGGGCGTGCAGGTCGAGGCGGCTGGCCTCGGCCACCTGCTTCGCCCAGGCGGCGGGGATCGCGGCTTCGCCGCCCAGGGCTCCGGCGATCGCCCCCGCCATGGTGGCGATGGAGTCGCAGTCCCGGCCGTAGTTGACCGCGCCGAGCACGGAGGTCTCGTACGCCCCGTCCGCGATCAGCAGCATGCCGAGGGCGATCGGGAGCTCCTCGATGGAGTGCAGACGGGAGGGGCGGCGGGCGCCGAGCGAGGGGTTGCGGTAGTCCGGGCCGACCGAGTCGTACGGGGCCACCGCCGCCCGGAGGGGAGCCAGGGCCGACTCGAAGTCCCGGTGGCGGGAGGCGACTTCCGTGACGGCGGCGATGGCCGGCCGGGTGCCGTCCTTCGCCAGGGACAGGGCCGTGTCCACGACGGAGGCGGCCGTCGCCCCCGGCGCGCAGGCCGCCGCGACCGCCGCCGCGAACACACCAGCGGCCTCCCGCCCGTACGAGGACTGGTGCGCGCCGGCGATGTCCAGAGCCTCCCGGTAAGCCCCTTCCGGATGGCCCGCGTTGGCGATGCCCACCGGCGCCATGTACATCGCCGCACCGCAGTTGACGATGTTGCCGGTGCCCGCCTCGCGCGGGTCGGCGTGCGCGTAGTGCAGGCGGGTGACGATCCACTTCTCGGCCAGGAAGATCCGCTGCAACGGCAGGGCGTCCGCCTCCAGTTCGGGGATCCAGCGGGGGACGGACATGAGGTCCGGGACCAGGTGCTCGGCGATCGCGTAGGCGTCGAGGTGGTCCCGTACGGCCTCGTAGACGCGTACCAGCGCGTGCGTCATCAAGGTGTCGTCCGTCACGTGTCCGTCGCCCTTGTGGTACGGGGCGATGGGGCGGGCCGTGCGCCAGTTCTCGTACCACGGGCCGACGATGCCGTGGATGCGGCCGCCGTGCCGTTCCACGATCTGGTCCGGGGTCCAGCCCTCCACCGGGCCGCCGAGCGCGTCGCCGACGGCGGCCCCGACGAGAGCGCCGGTGGCCCGGTCCTCCAACGTGAGCGTCATGTCCGAATCATCCCCTGGGGTGTGGGTGAGGTGAGTTCCGTACGCGCGAGGAGCGCGGCGAGTTCCACGAGGTCGGTGCCGGCGAGACGGGGCAGGGCGCAGCCGGAGAGGGTGCGGCAGGCTTCGCGCCAGGCGGCGGGGATCGAGCCGCCGCCGGTCAGCGCGCCGGTCAGCGCGCCGGCCAGGGCGGGGGCGGAGTCCGCGACGCGCGACAGGCAGGCGGCGGCCGGGACGGCCTCGGTCACTCTGCCGCGGGCGGCGGTCGCGAGGGCGAGGGCCACGGGGACGGTCTCGGCGGCGGCGATCCCGTAGCTGTAGACGTGGTCCACGATCTCGTGTTCGAGGGTGGGGACGATGGCGAAGGCGCCGCCGTCGGTGTGCGTACGGGCGAGGGTGACGGCGTGGCGGGCGTTGCGGCCGATCTCGGTGGTCCCGGGGAGCTGGGCGAGGGCGGCGTCGACGCAGGCGTCGACGCAGGCGTCGACGTCCGTGGTGGTGAGGGCGGTCGCGACGGCGGCGGCCATGGCGCGTGCGCCGTGGACGCCGTCGCCGTCCTGGGTGTAGCGGGCGTCGAACTCGGCGAGGTCGGCCGCCGCGCGGGCGTCGCCGGGGTGGACGACGGCGAGGACGCAGGCGCGGATGCAGGCTGCGTCGTCGAAGTAGTGCGGGTTGTCGTGGCCGGTGGCGGGCGGGCGCAGGCCGGCGGCGAGGTTGCCGAGGCCGGCGCGGACGGAGATCCGGGCGCGCAGGGGAAGCACGGCGGACTCGACCTCGGGCGCGCGTTCCGCTGCCGCGGCGACCTCGGAGGCCAGGGCGTTCCACGCGAGGTCGATGGCGGCGCGCATGCGTCTCGACCGACTGAGGTCGGAGAGCAGGGCGCCGGCGGCGGTGAGGACGGACTCGGCGACGAAGGCCGCCCACTCGGCGTCGTCGGAGGGGCCGAGGCGCAGCGGTTCGGGGGGCTGGTTGAGGGCGATGGGGACGGGGAGGGTGGTGGTGGCGTTCTGCTCGGCGAAGGTGTCGAGCTCGCGGGTGAGGCGGCGGGTCCACTCGGGCATCCGGCTGGCGCGGTGGCGCGCGGCGGGCCACCCGGCCGCGTCGCCTGCGGCGAGCCCGAGCAGGAGGCCCTCGATCCGGCGCTCCCCGGCCGAGGCCGTGGCCGAGGCCGTACGGGTCTGCGCGCGTGCGGTGTCTTCGGCCGCGCCGGGGGAGGACGCCGGGCTACGGACGACGGCCCGGAGCCCGATGGCGGCCGCGGGGGCCGTTTCCGGCACGCCGCCGCCTTGCGGTGCGGGGCGGCCCGCTGCTCCCCGTTCGCCCTGCGCGGGCGAGCCCGCGGGGAGCGCGGCCAGTGCTGCGCGTGGCCGGGCCTCGGGACCGCGTCCCCCAGGCGCGGCCGCGCGGGCCGGCTGCCCGTCGCCCGGCCGTTCCGGCGGGGCCGGCAGGGCGGGCGCGCCCCAGTGTTCCGGCGGGGCCGGCAGGGCGGGCGCGCCCCAGTGTTCCGGCGGGGCCGTGAGGGTGGCCGGCGCCGCGGCGGGCCGGGGCCGGTGCTCCGGCTGCACCGGGCGCGGCGGCCGGTCGTCGCCTGACGGTGCCGTCGGGTCGAGGCGCAGGCCCTCCGCCACGGGGTCCCGGTCCCGGCGCTCTCGACCGACCGCCGCGCCCGGTCGGGCGACTACCACCCAGCCCGGAGCAGCGGCCTCCCCGAACTCCGCCGGGCCCACCAGGCTCGCCTGGGGCGCCGGGCGGGCGGGGGCCGCCGGGTCTGCTGGGGCTGCGGGGTCCGCCGGGGCTGCGGAGTCAGCCGGGCTCGCCGGGTCCCCCTGGGGCGCCTGGCCTGCCGGGGCCGTGCGGTCTACCTGGGGTGCCGCATCCTGCGGACCCGTCTGCGTCGCCGGGCCCACCAGGCTCGCCTGGGGCGCCGGGCGGGCGGGGGCCGCCGGGTCTGCTGGGGCTGCGGGGTCCGCCGGGGCTGCGAAGTCAGCCGAGCGCGTCGCGGTCCCCCGGCCTGCCGGGGCCGTCCGGTCCGCCTGGGGTGCCGCGTCCCGCGGACCCGTCGGCGTCGCCGGGCTCGCCAGGCTTGCCTGGCGCGCCGGGCCCGTGGCGGCCGTGGCTGCCGTGCCCGCCAGGCTCGCCTGGGGCGCCGGGCGGGCGGGGGCCGTCAGGTGCGCCGGGGCTGCGGAGTCAGCCGGGCCCGTCGCGGTCACCTGGCCAGCCGGGGCCGTGGGAGACGCCGAGCTCGCCGGGTCCCCCTGGGGCGCCCGGCCTGCCGGGGCCGTGCGGTCTACCTGGGGTGCCGCATCCTGCGGACCCGTCTGCGTCGCCGGGCCCACCAGGCTCGTCTGGGGCGGCGGGCCCGTGGCGGCCACTCGGTCTGCCGGGGGTGCCGGGCGGGCGGGGGCCGTCAGGTCTGCTGGGGATGTGGAATCCTCCGGGACCGCCGGGGCTGCGATGTCCGCCGGGGTCGCTGCGGGCGCTCGGTTCGCCGGGGCTGTTTCCTCCGCCGGGGGTGCCGGGGGTGTCGTGAGTGCGGGGCCTGGCGGGGGTGAGGGGTCCGGTGGGGTCATCGGGGAGCCTCGTATTCCGGGGTGAGGAGGTCCGCGATGTCCAGGACGTGGTAGCCCCGCATCGAGGGGAGGCAGCTGCCGCGGACCGGGCCGATGACCGAGGACCAGGCCTCCGGGATCGCGGCCGCGCCCGACAGCGCCCCGGCCAGGGCGCCCGCCACCGCCGCGGTGGTGTCCGCGTCGCGGCCCATGTTGACCGCGGTCAGGACCGAGGAGGGGAAGTCGCCCCGGCACGCCGCGAACGCGCCGAAGGCCAGGCCCACCGCCTCGGGCGCCAGGTCCGTCCACGGGTAGCCGCCGATGACCACCGCCGAGCGCACCGCCCGCTCGCCGCGCGGCGCGGCGGTGACCGCCCGGCGCAGGGAGCGGGCCGTCCAGGAGTCGGACGGGATGACGGAGAGGGCCGCCGAGACGACCGAGGCGGGGGAGCCGCCGGCCATCGCGGCGGCGACACCGGCGGCCACCGCCTGGCCGCCGTAGATGCCCTCGCCCTCGTGGCTGACCGTGCCGTCGATGGCCACCAGCCGGGCCGCCTCCGCGGGCCGGCCCGCCGCGAAGACGCCGAACGGCGCCGCCCGCATGGCGAGGCCGTCCGACCACGCGTGCCGGTGCTGGGCGGAGATGGGGGCCGCCAGGCCGCGGCGGAGGTTCTCCAGCGTGCCGCGCTCCGAGAAGCCGGCGCCGCGGAACGGGCCCTCGTCGAGGTCCGCGATCCAGTGGTGCCAGGCCCGCTCCACGTGGGAGACCGTGAGGGCCGAGCCGTGGCGGGCCAGCAGCAGCCCCGAGAAGATCGCGTACTCGGTGTCGTCCGTGCCCGCCGGGTCCTGCGAGACGAAGCCTTCGATGCGGCCCCACTTCGCCCGGATCTGAGACGGCTTCATGTTCTCCGCGGGGGCGCCGAGCGCGTCGCCCACCGCGAGCCCCAGAAGAGCGCCCCTGGCCCGTTCGAGGAGGACCTGCGGATTGCATGCAATCAGCTCCATGGCGCGCCTCTCCACTTGATGGGACTCATGATGAGCCCTTGGGGGATTTGTGCCATGGCATGTGGTTTGTCGCTCACCGCGAAACACCCCGCGCGCACCGCCGTCACCCGGTCGCCGACCGGCAAAACAGCAGGTAAGTACGGCCTTCCTTGCTGGCGGGCGGCAGAAATCGTGCGTACTTTCGAGGTGTTCAGGGGGCGCGACGCACCTCACGGCCTGCCGTTGGCGCGAATGGGGAGAAAAGACGCATGTCCATCATCGATGTCGAAGCACCGCTGCACACCGCACACCGTGACAACCACACCCACCGCGACGTCAACGGCGGGTGGCTGCGGCCGGCCGTCTTCGGTGCCATGGACGGACTCGTCTCCAACCTCGCCCTCATGACCGGCGTGGCCGGCGGCGCGGTCGCTCCGCAGGTCGTGGTCGTCACCGGGCTGGCGGGCCTCGCGGCCGGCGCGTTCTCGATGGCGGCCGGCGAGTACACCTCGGTCGCCTCGCAGCGCGAGCTCGTCCTCGCGGAGCTGGACGTGGAGCGCCAGCAGTTGCGCAAGCACCCCGTGGACGAGATGGAGGAGCTGGCCGCGCTCTACGTCTCGCGCGGCGTCGAGCCGGCCCTCGCCCGCCAGGTCGCCGTGCAGCTGTCCCGCGACCCCGAGCAGGCCCTGGAGATCCACGCCCGCGAGGAGCTCGGGATCGACCCCGAGGACCTGCCCTCCCCGCTGGTCGCCGCGGTCTCCTCGTTCGGCTCCTTCGCGCTGGGCGCGCTGCTCCCCGTCCTGCCCTACCTGCTCGGTGCGGCGGCCCTGTGGCCCGCCGTGCTGCTCGCGCTGGCCGGGCTCTTCGCCTGCGGCGCGGTCGTCTCGCGGGTCACCGCCCGGTCCTGGTGGTACAGCGGGACGCGCCAGCTCGTACTGGGTGGCGCGGCCGCCGGTGTGACGTACATCCTGGGAACCTGGATCGGCGCAGCCATAGGCTGACCGGGCCTGGAGTGAGACACTATGCAGTACGCAACATAAGTAGTTCATTACCTGGCGGTTTCGACCTCGTGTCCGCCGGGCATCACACCAGGGCTCCGGGCAATGATGCCCGCCCTGCACCCGGGACCTTCGCCTCGCAGTGTGTCCGGAAAGCGCCGCGGAAGTCCCCTTTTCCTGCCTCGTGCAGTGTCCGCATGCTGGAATGGCATATCCACTTCTCGGGATAGTCGCCATCATGTAATCTGCACGAAATTTCGCAGAGGGCCAACGTCGTCCCTCGGCTATGCACATATGCCACGACGACGACGGGAGAGCCGATGCGTTCCGCATCCACGCACTCCGCGACCGGCCCCAGCACCACCGCCTGGTCGCCCATGGACGGTCGCCCCGCCCAGCAGGGCATGTACGACCCGCGCAACGAGAAGGACGCCTGTGGCGTCGGATTCGTGGCGAACCTCACCGGCGAGGCCACCCACACCCTCGTTGAGCAGGCAGTGACCGTATTGCGGAACCTCGAGCACCGCGGCGCGACCGGCTCGGAGCCGGACTCGGGCGACGGCGCCGGAATCCTCTCCCAGGTGCCGGACGCGTTCCTGCGCGAGGTCGCCGGGTTCGACCTCCCCGAGGCCGGCGCGTACGCCGTCGGCATCGCCTTCCTCCCCGCCGACGGCACCGCACAGGCCGTCGCCGTGGAGCAGATCGAGGCCATCGCCGCCGAGGAGAACCTGACGGTCCTCGGCTGGCGCGAGGTCCCGGTGACGCCGGACCTGCTCGGCAACGGCGCCCGCGCCACCATGCCGGCCTTCTCCCAGCTGTTCGTCAGCAATGGCAGCACGGGCATCGAGCTGGACCGCAAGGCCTTCGTGCTGCGCAAGCGCGCCGAGCGCGAGGCCGGCGTGTACTTCCCGTCGCTCTCCGCCCGCACCCTCGTCTACAAGGGCATGCTGACCACCGGCCAGCTGGAGCCCTTCTTCCCGGACCTCTCCGACCGTCGCTTCGCGTCGACGCTCGCCCTGGTCCACTCCCGGTTCTCCACGAACACCTTCCCGTCGTGGCCGCTCGCCCACCCGTACCGCTTCGTCGCGCACAACGGCGAGATCAACACGGTCAAGGGCAACCGCAACTGGATGAAGGCCCGCGAGTCCCAGCTGGCGTCCGACGCCTTCGGAGACGGCGTGCTGGACCGGATCTTCCCGATCTGCACCCCGGACGCCTCCGACTCGGCCTCCTTCGACGAGGTCCTGGAGCTGCTCCACCTCGGCGGCCGCTCGCTCCCGCACAGCGTGCTGATGATGATCCCCGAGGCGTGGGAGAACCACACCTCGATGGACCCGGCCCGCCGCGCCTTCTACAAGTACCACTCCACGCAGATGGAGCCGTGGGACGGCCCCGCCTGCGTCACCTTCACCGACGGCACCCAGGTCGGCGCGGTCCTCGACCGCAACGGTCTGCGCCCCGGCCGCTACTGGGTCACCGACGACGGCCTCGTCGTCCTCGGCTCCGAGGTCGGCGTGCTCGACATCGACCCGGCCAAGGTCGTCCGCAAGGGCCGCCTGCAGCCCGGCAAGATGTTCCTCGTCGACACCGCCCAGAAGCGGATCATCGAGGACGACGAGATCAAGAACGAGCTGGCCGCCGCCGCGCCGTACGCGCAGTGGCTGGAGACCGGCGAGATCGAGCTGTCGGACCTGCCCGAGCGCGAGCACATCGTGCACACCCACGCCTCGGTCACCCGCCGCCAGCAGACCTTCGGCTACACCGAGGAAGAGCTGCGCGTCATCCTCGCGCCGATGGCCCGTACGGGCGGCGAGCCGCTCGGCTCCATGGGTACGGACTCCCCGATCGCGGCCCTGTCCGAGCGCCCCCGGCTGCTCTTCGACTACTTCACCCAGCTGTTCGCGCAGGTCACCAACCCGCCGCTGGACGCCATCCGCGAGGAGCTCGTCACCTCGCTGCTGTCCTCGCTCGGCCCGCAGGGCAACCTGCTGGAGTCGACCGCCGCGTCCTGCCGCAGCGTCACCCTGCCCTTCCCGGTGATCGACAACGACGAGCTGGCCAAGCTCATCCACATCAACGCCGACGGCGACATGCCGGGCATGAAGGCCGCCACGCTCTCCGGCCTCTACCGGGTCTCCGGCGGCGGCGAGGCGCTGGCCGCGCGGATCGAGGAGATCCGGGCCGAGGCCGACGCGGCCATCGCCAACGGCGCCCGCCTGATCGTCCTCTCGGACCGCCACTCGGACGCCGAGCACGCGCCCATCCCGTCGCTGCTGCTCACGTCCGCCGTGCACCACCACCTCATCGCCACCAAGCAGCGCACCCAGGTGGGCCTGCTGGTCGAGGCCGGTGACGTCCGCGAGGTCCACCACGTCGCGCTGCTCATCGGCTACGGCGCCGCCGCGGTCAACCCGTACCTCGCCATGGAGTCCGTCGAGGACCTGCTGCGCGCCGGTACCTTCCTGTCCGGCCTGGAGCCGGAGCAGGCCATCAAGAACCTGATCTACGCGCTCGGCAAGGGCGTCCTGAAGGTCATGTCCAAGATGGGCATCTCCACCGTCGCCTCCTACCGCGGCGCCCAGGTCTTCGAGGCCGTCGGCCTCAACGAGGAGTTCGTCGAGACCTACTTCAACGGCACCGCCACCAAGATCGGCGGCGCCGGCCTGGACGTCATCGCCAAGGAGGTGGCCGCGCGCCACGCCAAGGCGTACCCGGTCTCCGGCATCGCGGCCACGCACCGCGCGCTGGAGATCGGCGGCGAGTACCAGTGGCGCCGTGAGGGCGAGCCGCACCTGTTCGACCCGGAGACCGTCTTCCGTCTCCAGCACGCGACGCGCGGCCGCCGGTACGACATCTTCAAGCAGTACACGGCCCGGGTGAACGAGCAGTCCGAGCGCCTGATGACGCTCCGCGGGCTCTTCGGCTTCAAGAGCGACCGTCCGTCGATCTCCATCGACGAGGTCGAGCCGGTCGCCGACATCGTCAAGCGCTTCTCCACCGGCGCCATGTCGTACGGCTCCATCTCCAAGGAGGCGCACGAGACCCTCGCCATCGCGATGAACCAGCTGGGCGCCAAGTCCAACACCGGTGAGGGCGGCGAGGACCCGGACCGTCTGTACGACCCGCAGCGGCGTTCGTCGATCAAGCAGGTCGCCTCCGGCCGCTTCGGCGTCACCTCGGAGTACCTGGTCAACGCGGACGACATCCAGATCAAGATGGCGCAGGGTGCCAAGCCCGGCGAGGGCGGCCAGCTGCCCGGCCACAAGGTCTACCCGTGGGTCGCCAAGACCCGGCACTCCACCCCGGGCGTCGGTCTCATCTCCCCGCCGCCGCACCACGACATCTACTCCATCGAGGACCTGGCTCAGCTGATCCACGACCTCAAGAACGCCAACCCGGCCGCCCGCATCCACGTGAAGCTGGTCTCCGAGGTCGGCGTGGGTACGGTCGCCGCGGGTGTCTCCAAGGCCCACGCGGACGTCGTCCTCATCTCCGGCCACGACGGCGGAACGGGCGCCTCCCCGCTCACCTCGCTGAAGCACGCGGGCGGTCCCTGGGAGCTCGGCCTCGCCGAGACCCAGCAGACGCTGCTGCTCAACGGGCTGCGCGACCGGATCGTCGTCCAGACGGACGGCCAGCTCAAGACCGGCCGCGACGTGATCATCGCCGCGCTGCTCGGCGCCGAGGAGTTCGGTTTCGCGACCGCACCGCTCGTCGTGTCCGGCTGCGTCATGATGCGCGTCTGCCACCTGGACACGTGCCCGGTCGGCATCGCCACGCAGAACCCGGTCCTGCGGGACCGTTTCTCCGGCAAGCCCGAGTTCGTCGTCAACTTCTTCGAGTTCATCGCGGAGGAGGTGCGCGAGCTCCTCGCCGAGCTGGGCTTCCGTACGATCGAGGAGGCCGTCGGCCACGCCGAACTGCTCGACACGACGCAGGCGGTCACGCACTGGAAGGCGCAGGGCCTCGACCTGGAGCCCCTCTTCTACGTGCCGGAGCTGCCCGAGGGCGCGGTGCGCCACGCCCTGATCGAGCAGGACCACGGTCTGGAGAAGGCACTCGACAACGAGCTCATCGAGCTCGCCGCCGACGCGCTGAACGCCGAGTCCGCCGAGGCGGCCCAGCCGGTCCGCGCCCAGGTCGCGATCCGCAACATCAACCGGACCGTCGGCACCATGCTCGGCCACCACGTCACCAAGAAGTTCGGTGGCGCGGGCCTGCCCGACGACACCATCGACCTGACCTTCACCGGCAGCGCCGGCCAGTCCTTCGGCGCCTTCGTGCCGCGCGGCATCACCCTGCGCCTGGAGGGCGACGCCAACGACTACGTCGGCAAGGGCCTCTCCGGTGGCCGGATCGTGGTCCGCCCGGACCGCGCCGCCGACCACCTCGCCGAGTACTCCACGATCGCCGGCAACACCATCGGCTACGGAGCCACCGGCGGCGAGATGTTCCTGCGCGGCCGCACCGGCGAGCGCTTCTGCGTCCGCAACTCCGGCGCCCTGGTCGTCTCGGAGGGCGTGGGCGACCACGGCTGCGAGTACATGACCGGCGGCACGGCCGTCGTCCTCGGTGAGACGGGCCGCAACTTCGCGGCGGGCATGTCGGGCGGCGTCGCGTACGTCATCGACCTCGCCGCGGAGAACGTCAACGCCGGAAACGCGGGCGCCGTCGAGGCCCTGTCCGACGCCGACAAGCAGTGGCTGCACGATGTGGTGCGCCGCCACGAGGAGGAGACCGGCTCGACCGTGGCCGCGAAGCTCCTGGCTGACTGGTCCGTCGCGGCGGACCGCTTCAGCAAGATCATCCCGACCACGTACAAGGCAGTGCTCGCCGCCAAGGACGCCGCTGAGCTCGCCGGACTCTCGGAATCCGAGACCACGGAGAAGATGATGGAGGCGGCGACCCATGGCTGACCCGAAGGGCTTCCTCACCACCCCGCGCGAGACCGCCTGTTCCCGTCCCGTGGCTGAGCGCCTCAAGGACTGGAACGAGGTCTACGTCCCGGGCTCGCTGCTCCCGATCATCAGCAAGCAGGCCGGCCGCTGCATGGACTGCGGCATCCCGTTCTGCCACAACGGGTGCCCGCTGGGGAACCTGATCCCCGAGTGGAACGACTTCGCGTACCGCGAGGACTGGACCGCGGCCTCGGAGCGTCTGCACGCGACGAACAACTTCCCCGAGTTCACGGGCCGGCTGTGCCCCGCTCCGTGCGAGTCGGCGTGCGTCCTCGGCATCAACCAGCCGGCCGTCACGATCAAGAACGTCGAAGTCTCGATCATCGACAAGGCGTGGGACAACGGCAACGTCACCCCGCAGCCGCCGGAGCGCCTCTCCGGCAAGACGGCCGCCGTCATCGGCTCCGGCCCGGCGGGTCTGGCCGCGGCGCAGCAGCTGACCCGGGCCGGGCACACCGTCGTGGTGTACGAGCGCGCCGACCGCGTCGGCGGGCTGCTGCGCTACGGCATCCCCGAGTTCAAGATGGAGAAGGTGCACATCAACCGCCGCATCGAGCAGATGCGCGCGGAGGGCACCAAGTTCCGTACGGGTGTCGAGGTCGGCCGCGACATCACCGCCACCGACCTGCGCAAGCGGTTCGACGCGGTGGTCATCGCGGCGGGCGCGACCGTCTCCCGCGACCTCCCGGTCCCGGGCCGCGAGCTGGGCGGCATCCACTTCGCGATGGAGTACCTGCCGCTCGCGAACAAGGTCCAGGAGGGCGACTTCATGGCGCCCCCCATCACGGCCGAGGGCAAGCACGTGGTCGTCATCGGCGGCGGCGACACCGGCGCGGACTGCGTGGGCACCGCCCACCGTCAGGGCGCGGCCTCGGTGACGCAGCTGGAGATCATGCCGAAGCCGGGCGAGGAGCGCAACGCCAACCAGCCGTGGCCGACCTTCCCGATGCTCTACAAGGTCACCTCGGCGCACGAGGAGGGCGGCGAGCGGGTCTACTCCGTCTCCACCACCCACTTCGAGGGCGACGAGAACGGCAACGTCAAGGCGCTGCACCTGGTCGAGGTCGAGTTCGTCGACGGCAAGCTCGTCCAGAAGCCCGGCACCGAGCGCGTCCTCCCGGCGCAGCTGGTGACCCTGGCGATGGGCTTCAC
Source organism: Streptomyces sp. NPDC045695 (assembly GCF_056432025.1). Classification (NCBI taxonomy): domain Bacteria; kingdom Bacillati; phylum Actinomycetota; class Actinomycetes; order Kitasatosporales; family Streptomycetaceae; genus Streptomyces; species Streptomyces sp. NPDC045695. The sequence continues at coordinate 200,224 of NZ_JBWKJU010000009.1, read as the reverse complement.
GGGCACGGACCAGGAGAACGGCCTGGTCCAGCAGTTCGGCCTGGCGCTGGACGCCCGCGGCAACATCGAGCGCGACGCCTCCTACGCGACCAACGTCGACGGCGTCTTCGTCGCCGGCGACGCGGGCCGCGGCCAGTCGCTCATCGTCTGGGCCATCGCGGAGGGCCGCTCGGCCGCCCGCGGCGTGGACCGCTTCCTCACCGGCAGCAGCGCCCTCCCGTACCCCGTCAAGCCGACGGACCGCTCGCTGACGGTGTAACCCGGCAGTACCCCCGCCCCCCGCGGGCGGGACCCCTCATGCGGTCCGTACAACGGCGTGCGGAACTCCGACACAGCGCCCGTCATGTCCCCGACCAGGGATGACGGGCGCTGTGGCGTTTTCCGTCAGGCTTCGGGCGCGAACTCGTACTGGAGCTCGTAGAGGTGCCCGGCTTTCACCATCACGGTGACTTCGACGGGCCGGTCACCGTCGCTGTACACGGTGCGGAGCGTCCGCAACACGGGCAGCTCTCCGGGCAGCCGCAGGGCGGCGTACTGCTCTTGCGTCGCGACCCGGGCGGAGATCCGGTCCACGCTGTGGCGGGGTGGGAAGCCGAGTTCTGCCAGCAGGGTCGGGGTCCCGCCCCGGATTCGACGCGGCGCTTCCAGCACGGTGCCGCGCGCGATCTCCGGCGGGTAGTACGAGCTCACCAACTCCGCGGGTTCGTCATTGACGGTGATCAGCTGGCGGCGACACACGGCCGGACTGCCCTCCGGGCAGCCCAGCGCGGTGGCCAGGTCGCCGAATACGCCGACTTCCTCGACCGACAGCAGCGTGCTGTGCGCAGATGACTGCTGCTCCGAAACCTTGGAGAGCCAGGGGTACGCTGCCCCGTCCGCCGCAGGTGCGAGAGAAGCCGCCGACCGGACAGTCCTCTGCCGTGCCTCCCGTACTGTCACCGCCGCGCCCGCGCGTCCGACGGCCAGCCCCTCGTCCTTCAGGAGCTGAACGGCCTTCTGGATCGTGGCGTTGGACGCGTCGAAGCGGCTCTTCAACTGTGCGGTCGAGGGGAGTTTGGCACCTGCCGCAAGGTCGCCGCTCATGATCTCGTCGCGGAGATCGGCGGCGATGCGGGCGTGGAGCGGGCGGGGGTCGACTCCCTCGGCTTTGTGGCTGGGCAAGGTCATCCGATCCTGATCTCGTACCTCAACTGCTGGCGGCTGGCGGGCATGACCATCACGTCCGCCTGGATCGGTCCGTCCGCCGAGTCATAGGTGGTGCGGGTGAGTTGGAGGACCGGTTCCCCCGCCCCAAGGTGGAGATGCTCGCGCTCCTCGGCGCTGGGCATCCTTGCCGTCACGTTCTCGACGACCCGTACGGCGACATGTCCGAGCGTGGCCAGCAGGGTGACGGCGCCACCGCGGATCTTCCCGGTGCCGGCCAGCGGAGTGCCTGCCGCGATGGCTGCCGGATAGTAGGTGTCCGTCAACTCAGTCGGCTCGCCGTCAAGTTCGATGATCCTGCGGCGGACGACGACCGTAGCCTCTGCCGTCAGGCCGAGGGCCAGGGCGACGTCGGCGGGGACCTCGGCTTCCCCCGCGTGGATGATGCGCTGGCTTCCGCGTCGACCGGCTTCCTTGGCCTCTTCGGTCCACGCGTCCGTGTCCCCGGCATTGCGTGGAGTCAGATACGGCATCGACGTACTGGTCCAGCCGCTGCTGCTCACGATGCCTCCTGCGTATCCGATTCCCCCTGCCGTGCTCCACGTTAAGCGACGGCGCCGCGAGAACCCACCCTTCCAAACCTTGCCGCTTTTCGCGAATAGCGATACGTTCTGTGAGGTCTTGGAGGCTCAGCGTTAAGGCGGTGGGGTCTATGCCCTTGTTTCGGCGGCAGCGTTTCCCTGGAGCCCGCACTTCGGTGCGCGCGGCTCGTCAGTTCGTAGGCGACACGCTCGCTGAGTGGGACGTGACGGAGAGGCGGGACGACATACGGCTCTGCGCCTCGGAGCTCGCCGCGAACGCCGTTCTGCACGGCGTGCCGCAGGGGCGTGAGTTTTCCGTACAGCTGGTGCGGGATGGGGTCCTTCTGCGGATCGAGGTGCGCGACAGCGGCCCTGGCATTCCGGTCGTGCGGCAACCTGAGGTCGACGCCCAGGGCGGCCGGGGGCTGTGGCTGGTGACGGCGCTCGCGGACGAGTTCGAGATCCGTGACGAGACGGTGGGCAAAACGGCCTGGGTCGGCTTCAAGCTGGCGCAGGAGTGAGGGGAGTGCATGGAGCCACAGCGCCCGTCATGTCCCCGACCAGGGATGACGGGCGCTGTGGCGTGCGCCGGGCGTGGCCGGGTTACTCGGGCTGGACGACCGTGGCGCCCCAGCGTATGGACGGGGACGAGGTCGTCACCGTGGCTCCGAAGCCGCCCTGGAGGCCGGTGCCGAGGGGGAGCGTGACGAGGGTCGGGCTGGTGTCCGGGCAGGTGACCGTGAAGGGGGCCGGGTCGCGGTCCGGGTGGCCGTCGAGGTGGAAGGCGACCTCGATGCTGCCGCCGTCCGCGCAGCCGAAGGTGATGAACGTGTCCAGCCGGGAGGAGAGCCCGCCCGAGACGAAGCCGCTGGAGCCGGTCTGCTCGGGGATCCAGATGAGGCCGTCGGGCCCCGGGTAGCCGATGATCTCCCCCTCCGCCGAGGCCTGGGCCGTGCCTGCTGCGAGCGTCAGCGTGAGGGCCGCGGCCAGTGTGGTGATCGCGGCGGCCCTGCCGCGCCCGCGCGTCTGCTTCTTCATGTGAACCCCCGTGGTGTCTTCGGTCGTATCCGACACCGGCCACGTTAATCGGGGGCACTGACAACGGAGTTCGGACCAGGCGTAGCCCGTACGCGGTCGGGGTCAGGCCCCTGTGAGGTCGTCCCCGAGCGGGCTGCGCCGGTAGAGGACCTGGCGGCCCTGGCGGGCGCGGGTGACCAGGCCGGCCGCGTACAGCACGCGCAGGTGCTGGGACACGGCACTGGGGGTGACCCGTAGGCGGCGGGCCAGTTCGACGGTGGCCAGCGGCTCCGCCAGCAGGGCGAGCAGCCGCGCCCTCGGAGCGCCGAGGAGCGGTACGAGGGCGTCGGAGCGGGCGGGCGCGGGGTCGGCCGCCCAGAGCGTCGCCGCCCCGCGGCTCGGGTACATCAGCGAGGGCGGTTCCTCCGGGCCGGCCGGGGGCGCGGGCTTGTGGGCGAAGGCGCACGGGATCAGGAGGAGCCCCCGGCCGGCGGCCCTGACCCGGTGCGTGGCGAGCATCTTGTCGATGTGCAGGACCCCGTCGTGCCAGCGCAGGATCGGGTGCATGTCGGCGAAGAGCAGCCGGGCGCCGCCCATGGCCAGCCGCCGGGCGCGGTAGGTCATGTCCGCCTCCGCCACCAGTCTCAGCTGCGGCCACAGCGGCTCGACGGCGATCTCCCAATAGCGTTGCAGGAGCGTGCAGATGGTGTCGCGCAGGCCGGCGACGGCCGTGTCGTCACCCGTGGCGGCGGCGCGCAGGGGCGCGGGCAGCCGGCCCGGCGCGTGCGTGGCCAGCAGATCCCGGCGGACCAGTGCGGGCGGGGTCCGGCGGACGGTGGCGAGTTCGTCCGCGAAGGACGGGGCGAAGGCCGTGGGCCGGGGCGTCAGGAAGTCGGGCAGGGTGAGCCGCACCGCCACCAGGGACATCAGCAGGCCGGTGTCCAGCCCGCCGAGCGCCCCGAGGACGGCCCTGCGCCAGGGAAGGTGGACGGCGGAGAGGCCCGGATCGTGCAACACCCGCAGGCTCAGCACGGTTTCGCCCAGGGGTGACAGCGCGAAACGGGTGTCGGCGAGGTCTTCGACGCCGAGCTCGAAGCTGATCATTAAGCCGTACGCTACCTCCATTGGCAGCGCACCGCCCGTGCCGTGGACTCCTCCCATGACCAACTCCACCCCCGCCCTCCCTTCCCGCGCGGCCCCTCGGGCCGCGGCCCCCTGGGGCGGCGGGCTGAGCCGCCGGCTGGTGCTGCTCCTCGCCGTGATCTCCGGTGTGGCCGTGGGGAACCTCTACTTCCCGCAGGCCATCGCGCCGCTGATCGCCTCGGGCCTGGACGTCCCGGCCGACGGGGCCTCCCTGGTGGTGACGGCCATCCAGCTGGGATACACCGCCGGGATGGTCCTGCTGGTGCCGCTCGGCGACCGGCTGCGGCACCGCCCGCTGCTGGCCGTACTGCTCTGCCTGACCGGCCTGGCCCTGCTCGGCGCGGGTTGCGCCCCGGCGCTGACGCCGCTGGTCGCCGCGAGCGCCCTGATCGGGCTGACCACGGTGGCCGCGCAGATCATCGGACCGCTGGCCGCAGGTCTGGTGGCGCCCGGCCACCGGGGGGCGGTGATCGGCACGCTGATGAGCGGATCGACCGGGGGCATGCTGCTGGCCCGTACGTTCGGGGGGACGCTCGGCGAGTGGCTGGGCTGGCGGGCTCCGTACCTGGTGGCCGCGGCCGTGGCGCTGATCCTGGCGGCCGTGATCGCCCACGCGGTGCCGGACACCACCCCCTACACCACCCCCGACACGAGACCGTCAGGCTCCGCCTCCGCCTCCCTACGGTCGTACGCCGCGTTCCTGACCGCCCCGCTCCGCCTCCTGCGCGCCGAGCCGGACCTGCGCCGCTCCTGCCTCTACCAGGCCGCGGTCTTCGGGGGGTTCTCCGCCGCCTGGACCAGCCTGGCCCTGCTGCTGACCGGCCCGGCCTACCGCCTGGGAGCCGAGGCCGTCGGCCTGCTCGCGCTGGTCGGCGCCGTCACCATGCTGTGCACCCCGGTCGCCGGTCGCCTGGTGGACCGCCACGGCCCCGACCCGGTGAACCTGGTCTCCCTGCTGGGCGTCCTCGCCTCCGCCGCGGTCCTCACGGCCGGCGCCCTGGGCGGCGTCGCCGGCCTGGCCGCGCTGACCGCGGGCACCCTGCTGCTGGACGTCGCCATGCAGTGCGGCATGGTCGCCAACCAGGCACGGGTGTACGCCCTGCGCCCCGACGCCCGCAGCCGGCTCAACACCGCCTACATGACCTGCGCGTACCTGGGCGGCACCGCCGGCTCCTGGCTCGGCGTCCGCGCCCACGCCGCGTTCGGCTGGCCGGCGGTCTGCGCCCTGATCGCGCTGCTCGCGGCGGCGGCCCTGGCCCGTGCCGTCACCGGCCCCCGGGGCCGCATCGCCCGCCCGTCCTGACGGGCCCGGGCCCCGCCTCACTCGTGCGGGTGACGCACGCATCTGCTGGGCCCTACGGCGCAGTTGAGCGCCCCGGCCGTCTGGTAACCATCTGCCTCATGGCCCCCACCACCCCCACCCGAATGCTGCTGAGCGGACTCCTCGGCGCCGCCCTCCTCTTCCCCGTGCCGCTCGCCGCGCCCGCGGCGGCCGACGCGCGGATCATCGACTACCACGGGCTGCGCCTCACCCTCCCCGACGGCTGGCGCGTCGTCGACCTCGACCGCGACCCCACCGCCTGCCTGCGCCTGGACCTGCCCACCCTCTACCTCGGGCACGCCGGCACCCAGAGCGCCTGCACCGGCCGGGCCGTCGCCGACCGCGCCGACACCCTGCACCTGGAACCGCTCGACGGGGCCCCGCCGCGCGCCGACATCCCGACGATCGACGTACGGGGCGCCGCCGTACCGCCCGTGGACGAGGCCCCCGCCGACAGCAACGAGCTGCGCTACGAGCTGCGCCGCGCCGGAGTCATGGCCACCGTCTCCTACGGGGCCACGCCCGACCTCGTACGAGAGCTGCTCGCCGAGGCGGCCCGCGCGCTGCCCGCCCCGCCCCCCGCCCCGGCCCCGACGGTCGCCGAGCCGGCGCTGGCCCCGGCCGCGCCGAAGCCCCGCAACGCCCAGGAACCCTTCACCGGCGAGGGCTTCGACGCCTGCACCGCCCCGACCCAGAAGGCCATGGACAGCTGGCGGGCCGATTCCCCCTTCGGCGCGATCGGCGTCTACATCGGCGGCCGGGCCCGGGCCTGCGCCCAGCCGCAGCTCACCGCGGGCTGGGTGGAGCGGCAGACCGCGGCGGGCTGGCACCTGATGCCGATCTGGGTGGGCCGGCAGCCCTGGAGCAACTCCAGCAGCGGCCTGTCCACCGACCCCTCCGAGGCCGACGGGCAGGGCCGGTCCGCCGCGGACGGCGCGGTGGACGCGGCCCGGTCACTGGGCCTGGCCGAGGGCACGGTCCTCTACAACGACCTGGAGAACTACACCGACCGCGCCCTCTGGGACGCCCCGGTCGTCGCCTACCTGACGGGCTGGACCCAGCGGCTGCACGAGCTGGGCTACCGCTCCGCCGCCTACGTCTCGGCGAGCTCCGGGGCCAAGGCACTGAGCGCCCACTACCACCAGGCCCCCGAAGCGATGCCGGACGTGCTGTGGGTCGCCCGCTGGAACCTCTCGGCCTCGGTCAGCGACGCCGACATGGGCCTGCCCGAGGGCACCGCCCAGTGGGCCGGACCGCGCAGGGCCCACCAGTTCCGCGGTGACCACGACGCCACCTACGGCGGGGTCACCATCAACATCGACCGCAACTGGGTGGAGGTGGATCCCGCCGCCCTCGGCCCGGTCGGCGGGATCCTCCCGCTCAGCTAGAGCCCGGCGTACCGGGCTCGCTCGACGGACCCGGCGTGCCCGGTGCGCTCGGCACGCTCGGCTCCGGGTCCTCGCGCGGCGGCTCGTCGTCGTTGCCCCGGCGGACGGTGCGCAGGCCGCGCGCCGGGGTCCACGACCGCACCACCAGGTCATCGCCCTCCACGCCGATGTGCACGACCTCCGTCAGGTCGGCGTGGAAGAGGTGGAAGGGGTGCGGGGTCTGCGTCTCCTCCGCGTACCGGTGCAGCTCCGGCGGGTCCACGAGCTCCAGCGCGCGCCCGGAGATCCGTACGTCCCCGTCCGGCATCTCCTCGCCCGAGCCCGGATTGGTGTGCAGGGCGAAGCGCGGGTCGCGCTGCAGGTCCTTGGCCTTCATCGAGCCGGCCATCATCCCGAGCCACAGCTCCCCGCCACGGAAGTCGACATTCAGCCCGGCCACGCGGGGAGAGCCGTCCTTGCGGACGGTGGCCAGGACATGGTGCGGGTACTGCGCGAAGCGGGCCCGGACGGCCGCCGCGAAGTCCGGTTCCGCCTTCTCGAAAACTGCCCAGTTGTTCGTCGTCATGCGTCCATCAAAGCGTGGGGCACCGACAGCCGCCGCTCAGGCGCGCACGATGCCCGCGCCGCGCGCCGCCGCCAGCCAGGCCGGGAACTCCCCGACCAGGCGGTCGTACAGCACCGCGTCCGGGACGGAGCGCGGATCGGGGCCCGCGTGGAAGTAGCCGGCGTTGTCCACCTCCCGCTGCGCGGGCACGGGCAGTTCGTCCAGCCGGCGCAGGAAGTCGAACTGCGTGCTGCGCGTGTTGCCGAAGCCGACGAACTGCCAGAAGAGCGGCAGCCGGGCCGCCTTGCACAGGTACCTCTCGGCCGCGAGCTTGTTGATCGGCCCGCCGTCGGTCTGGAAGACGACGAGGGCCGGCCGCGTCGAGCCCGAGTCCAGGTAGTGGTCGATGACCGCGTCCATCGCCGCGTGGTAGGCCGTCTTGCCCATGTGGCCGAGCCGGGAGGCGATCTCGGCGACCCGGCCCTCGTGCCCGGCGAGGGAGATCTCCTCCACCGCGTCGACCTCGGTGGAGAAGAAGACCACCGGTACGCGGGCGTCGTCGGTCAGGTGCGCCGACAGCCCCAGCACCCGGTCCGCGAGGGCCTGCACGCTGCCGTCCGCGTAGTACGGGCGCATCGATCCGGAGTAGTCCAGGACCAGGTAGACGGCCGCGCGCCCGCCCTCCATGCCGTGCTTGCGCAGGGAGATCCCGGCGCTCTTGTAGAGGCTCACGAGCGCCGGAGCCGTTTCCTCGACCTTGCGCAGGTTCATCGCACTGCCCGTCATGGGGCGAGGGTACGTCAGCCTCTTCGTCGTCGGCGCGGCCGTACCGCACGGCGCCGGTGCGCAGTTCGTGTTCTCCCTGCGCCGCCCCCGGACCTGAGCCCCGGACCCGGGACGCCCCTGCGCGCCCAGGCTGTTGGCGTCCGCCGAAGTGATCGAAAACAATGGGCACATGACGACACGCGCCCGCTCCTTCGACGCCGCCGCCGCGCTCTACGCCGCCGCCCGGCCCGGCTACCCGCCGGCCCTCTTCGACGCCGTCGAGGAGCTGGCCGGGCGGCCGCTCGCCGGGGCGCGCGTGGCCGACGTAGGAGCGGGGACCGGGATCGCCACCGCGCCGCTGCACGAACGCGGGGCCGAGGTGCTCGCCGTGGAGCCCGGCGACGGGATGGCCGCCGAGTTCCGGCGGGCGCACCCCGCGATCCCGCTCGTACGCGGGGACGGGGACCGGCTGCCGCTGGCGACCGGCGCGTTCGACCTCCTCACCTACGCCCAGGCCTGGCACTGGACCGACCCCGAGCGCGCCGTACCCGAGGCCCGGCGGGTACTGCGCCCCGGCGGCGCCCTCGCCGTCTGGTGGAACGACACCGATCGCACGGTCCCCTGGATCGCGGCGCAGGAGGAGCGGCTGCGGGTCTTCTTCGGGGCCCCCGAGGGGACGAGCGACCACCGCACCCTGCCGAAGGGGATCGACGGGTTCACCACGCGCGCCGTGCGGTGGTCCCGGCGCATCACACTGGACGACCACCTCGCCAACCTATCCAGCCACTCCGCCTTCCTCGTCCTCGGCGAGGCCGGCACGCGGGAGTTCACGGCGGCCGAGCGCGAGCGGCTGAGCCCGCTCTTCCCGGACGGCACGGTCGAGGAGCAGTACGTCGTGAGCCTCAGCGTCGCCCGCGTGTGACGCGGAACCCGTGCGAGCGCAGGACCTCCGCCCGGCAGGCCGACGGGGTGCCCCAGGCGTCACGCAGCGGGCGGGCCTTGAGCAGCCACAGCGACAGGTCCAGCTCCTGCGTGTAGCCGACCGCGCCGTGCACCTGCAGCGCCGTCATCGCCGCGGTGTACGCCGCCTCGCCGGCCCGCAGCTTCGCCGCCGCCACGTCGCCGGGGCTCAGCGACAGCGCCGCCGCCCACACCAGCGGGCGGGCGAATTCGAGGCCCAGGAGGGCGTCCGCCAGCCGGTGCTTCACCGCTTGGAAGGCTCCGATCGGCGAGCCGAACTGCGTGCGCTGCTTGGCGTACTCCACCGTGCGGGCCAGCAGCGTCTCGCCCACGCCCAGGCACTGGGCCGCCGTCAGCAGCCGGGCCCAGCGGCCGGCGGCCTCCGCGGCCCGGGCCACCGCCGGCCCCGCCGCCAGCAGCTCGGCCCCGCCCGCCGCGGGGACCGACAGGCGCCGCGCCGGGTCCGTCGAGTCCAGGGGCGGACCGGCGGCGCCGGCGGCCCCCGCCAGCCGCAGCTCGCCCGCCGCCGACACCGTGAAGCAGTACGTGGCCGCGTCGGCGTCCAGGGCGTACGGGCTTCCGCCCGGCAGGGTCAGCGTGGCCGAGGAGCCGCCCGCGACCAGCCCCGGCAGGAACCGCTCCGCCAGCCCCTCGTCCCCCAGTTCGCACAGCAGCACGGACACGGCGGCGCTCTCCACCAGCGGCCCCGGCACCCCCGCCCGCCCCAGCTCCACGAAGCCGAGGGACAGCTCCAGCGGAAGCAGGCCCGCGCCGTCGTACGCCTCCGGTGCGGCCAGCGCGAACAGGCCCGCGTCCGCGAGGCGCGCCCACACCGCCCGCCCCGGACCGTGCTCCCCGTCCGCCCAGGCCCGTACCGCCGCCGGTACCCCGGCCGCGCCCAGCAGGGAGCGCAGCGTGCGGGCGAAGTCCGACTGCTCGTGGGTCGGCAGGAAGCGCATCAGCGGCGGCCCTTCGGGAGGCCGAGCAGCCGCTCGGCGATGATGTCGCGCTGGATCTCGTTCGTCCCCGCGTAGATCGGCCCCGCGAGGGAGAAGATCCACGGCTCCGCCCACGGGCCGTCCGCGCGCTCCGCGTCCGCGCCCAGCAGGTCCAGCGCCGTCTCGTGCAGGGCGATGTCGTACTCCGACCAGAACACCTTGTTCAGACTGGATTCGGCGCCGATCCTCTCCCCGGCCGCGAACCGCGAGGCGTTGGCCCACGTGAACAGCTCGTAGGCGCGCGCCCCCACCACGGCGTCCGCCACCCGGTCGCGCAGCGCGGTGTCGGACGGGTCGCCGGCCGCGTGCCACAAGGACACCAGCCGGTCCGCCGCGCTGAGGAAACGGCCGGGCGCGCGCAGCGTCAGCCCCCGCTCGTTGCCGGTCGTCGACATCGCGATCCGCCAGCCCTGTCCCGGCTCCCCGATCACGTCCTCGTCCGGTACGAAGACCTCGTCCAGGAAGAGCTCCGCGAAGGCCGGCTTGCCGTCGAGGCGGCCGATGGGCCGCACCGTCACCCCCGGCGCCCGCAGGTCGAACATCAGGTACGTCAGTCCCCGGTGCGGTTGCGGGGCGTCCGGGTCGGTGCGGAAGATGCCGAAGGCGCGGTCCGCGAAGGCCGCCCGCGAGGACCAGGTCTTCTGCCCGGACAGCAGCCAGCCGCCCCGCGTGCGCACCGCCCGCGACGTCAGCGAGGCCAGGTCGGAGCCGGACCCGGGCTCCGACCAGGCCTGCGCCCAGATCACCTCCCCGCTCGCCATCGACGGCAGCACCCGCGCCCGCTGCCGTTCGGTGGCGTGGTCGAAGAGGGTCGGGGCGAGGAGGCTGATGCCGTTCTGCGAGACCCGGCCGGGCGCGCCCGCCGCCCAGTACTCCTCCTCGAAGACCAGCCACCGCACGATGTCCGCGCCCCGGCCGCCGTACTCCTCGGGCCAGGACACCACCGACCAGCGGTCCGCGTGCAGCCGCGCCTCCCACTCCCGGTGCGCGGCGAAACCCTCCGCGGTCTCCAGGGAGGGCAGGGGGGAGGCGGGTACGTGGTCGGCCAGCCAGGCCCGGGCCTCGGCCCGGAACGCCGCCACCTCCGCCGTCTCGGTGAGGTCCATCGGTCCCGCCTCCTTGAACGTCCTCGGACGCCCTCGTGCTACCTCGGACGCTTCCCTAACAAGTGTTTGGTAGGTTAACGTACGGTCATGAGCAGCGTCGAGGAGTTCGCATGAACGAGCCCCGGTACGTCCCCGGCCACCACCTGCTGGAGGACCGCACCGCGGTCGTCACCGCGGCCGCCGGAGCCGGGATCGGCGGCGCCACCGCCCGCCGCTTCCTGGAGGAGGGCGCCCGCGTCCTCATCAGCGACGCCCACGCCCGCCGGCTGAAGGAGACCGAGGAGGCGCTCGCCGCCGAGTTCGGGGCGGACCGCGTCACCTCCCTGCCCTGCGACGTCACCGACGAGGACCAGGTCCGGGCGCTCTTCGCGCGCGCCGAGCAGACCCACGGCCGCCTGGACGTCGTCGTCAACAACGCCGGTCTCGGCGGCACCGCCGCCCTCGTCGACATGACCGACGCCCAGTGGTCCCAGGTCCTCGACGTCACCCTGAACGGCACCTTCCGTTGCACGCGCGCCGCCCTGCGGTCCTTCCGGGCCGCCGGCACCACGGGCGGGGTCGTCGTCAACAACGCCTCCGTCGTCGGCTGGCGCGCCCAGACCGGCCAGGCCCACTACGCCGCCGCCAAGGCGGGCGTGATGGCGCTGACCCGCTGCGCGGCCCTGGAGGCGGCCGAGTACGGCGTACGGATCAACGCGGTCGCCCCGAGCCTGGCCATGCACCCGCACCTGGTGAAGGTCACCAGCGAGGAACTGCTCGCCGAGCTCACCGCCCGCGAGGCCTTCGGCCGGTACGCCGAGCCCTGGGAGGTCGCCAACGTCATCGTCTTCCTGGCCAGCGGCTACTCCTCGTACATGACGGGCGAGACCGTCTCGGTCAGCAGCCAGCATCCCTAGGGGGTGCCGTGTCCGAGAATGGCCCCGTGCCAACGAACAAGGCGACAGCCAAGAAGAAGCCCCAGGTGACGGCCTCGCCCGAGCGGCGCCGCGAACTCCTCGACACCGCCGCCGAGGTCTTCGCCGCACAGGGCTACAACGCCACCACCGTCCGGAAGATCGCCGACGCCGCCGGGATGCTCGCCGGCAGCCTCTACTACCACTTCGATTCCAAGGAATCGATGCTCGACGAGATCCTCTCCGCCTTCCTGAACGAGCTCTGGGAGGGCTACGACACCGTCCTCGCGGCCGGTCTCGGCCCCAGGGAGACCATCGAGGCCCTGGTCACCGAGTCCTTCCGGGAGATCGACCGGCACCGCGCCGCCGTCGCCATCTACCAGAAGGAATCCCGCACCCTCAGCGCCCAGCCCCGCTTCCACTACCTGTCCGACTCGCAGGTGAAGTTCGAGAAGGCCTGGCTGGGCACCCTGGAGCGCGGGGTCGCGGCCAAGGTCTTCCGCGCCGACCTCGACATCCGCCTCACCTACCGCTTCGTGCGCGACACGGTGTGGGTGGCGGCGTCCTGGTACCGGCCGGGCGGACAGCACAGCCCCGAGGAGATCGCCCGCCAGTACCTGTCGATGGTGCTGGACGGGATCGCCCTGCGCACCTGACCGATCAGCACACCAGAGGAGCCCCCGATGCCCGAGGCCTACATAGTCGACGCGGTACGCACCCCCGTGGGGCGCCGGGGCGGCGGTCTGTCGGCCGTCCACCCCGCCGACCTGGGAGCGCACGTCCTGAAAGCGCTGGTCGAACGGTCCGGGGTGGACCCGGCCGCGGTCGACGACGTGGTGTTCGGCTGCCTCGACACGGTCGGCCCGCAGGCGGGCGACATCGCGCGGACGGCCTGGCTGGCGGCGGGCCTGCCGCAGGAGGTCCCGGGCGTCACGGTCGACCGCCAGTGCGGTTCCTCCCAGCAGGCGGTGCACTTCGCGGCGCAGGGCGTCCTGTCGGGCACCCAGGACCTCGTGGTCGCGGGCGGCACCCAGAACATGTCGATGATCCCGATCGCCTTCGCGTCGCGGCAGGCGGCCGAACCCCTGGGCCTCACCCAGGGCCCGTACGCGGGCTCGGAGGGCTGGCGCGCCCGGTACGGCGACGCCCCCGTCAACCAGTTCCACGGCGCGCAGCTGATCGCGCAGAAGTGGGGCATCTCGCGACGGGACATGGAGGAGTTCGCGCTCCGCTCCCACCGGCGGGCGCTGCGGGCGATCGACGAGGGGCGCTTCGAGCGCGAGACGGTGGCGTACCGGGGCGTCGCGGTGGACGAGGGCCCGCGCCGGGACACCTCGCTGGAGAAGATGGCGGGCCTGAAACCGGTCGTCGAGGGCGGCACCATCACGGCGGCGGTCTCCTCCCAGGTCTCGGACGGCGCGGCGGCGATGCTGATCGCCTCGGAGCGGGCCGTCCGCGAACACGGCCTGCGGCCCCGCGCCCGCATCCACCACCTCTCGGTCCGCGGCGAGGACCCGATCCGCATGCTGTCCGCGCCGATCCCGGCCACTGCGCACGCGCTGAAGAAGACGGGCATGGCGCTGGCCGACATCGACCTGGTGGAGATCAACGAGGCCTTCGCGCCCGTGGTGCTGGCCTGGCTGAAGGAGACCGGAGCCGACCCGGACAAGGTCAACGTGAACGGTGGCGCGATCGCACTGGGGCACCCGCTGGGAGCGACGGGCGTGAAGCTGATGACCACCCTGCTGCACGAGCTGGAGCGCACGGGCGGCCGCTTCGGCCTCCAGACCATGTGCGAGGGCGGCGGGCAGGCCAACGTGACGATCATCGAGCGGCTGTAGCGCTTGGGCGTACTTCCGGGCCATTCGGTGCCATTCGGGCGGCTGAGCCGGGGGCTGGACGAGCCCCCCCGGCTCACCTGTCCGAATGAATTTTTCGCCGAGCAGTCAGGGGGTGCGAACCGCTCTCGACCCAAGCGGGACGGGCCTTCCGGGCTCACGGCCGACACGCCGAAGGGCGCAGGTCACACCCTCGCGGCCACCCCGACCCGCCGAGGTGTGCTAGCTTAGAGCTCGTTGCAGTTGTGGTACCCATGAACTTTATGTGCGCCTGACGGGAATGCTCCGCAGGCGCTTTTATTGTTTTGCCGGAATCTCCGGATGGGGCCCTTTGCCGCCTATTCAGGAGATTCAAAATGGCACTTGGCACCGTGAAGTGGTTCAACTCGGAAAAGGGCTTCGGCTTCATCGAGCAGGACGGTGGCGGCCCGGACGTCTTCGCCCACTACTCGAACATCGCCACCCAGGGCTTCCGTGAGCTCCAGGAGGGCCAGCGCGTGTCCTTCGACGTGACGCAGGGCCAGAAGGGCCCCCAGGCGGAGAACATCCTCCCCGCCAACTAAGTATTTCAGCTTGCCGGGGTCCGCACCGTGAGGTGCGGGCCCCGGCTTGTCTGCTGTCTCGACCTTTGTTTTACCTGCCGGTTTCAGGAGGGCTTTCTCGCATGACCAGCTCCAGCTCCGCACGACCCAGCCGCCGCCCCACCCGGGGTCGAGGTGCGGCCCAGGGGCGTCCGAAGTCTGGCGCGGGACGGCAGAAGTCCGCCCCCGTTGCCCGGCCCCAGGAATTCACCATGCCCGAGCCGATCGCCCCGGCGCTGCCGCCGGTCGAGGCGTTCGAGGACATGGGCATGCCCGAGGCGCTGCTGAAGACCCTCGCCGCCCAGGGCGTCACCCAGCCGTTCCCGATCCAGGCCGCGACGCTGCCGAACTCGCTGGCCGGCCGCGACCTGCTCGGCCGCGGCCGCACGGGCTCCGGCAAGACCCTGGCCTTCGGCCTGGCGCTGCTGGCCCGTACCGCCGGCCGCCGCGCGCAGCCCAAGGCACCGCTCGCGCTGGTCCTCGTACCGACCCGCGAGCTCGCGCAGCAGGTGACCGACGCCCTGGCCCCGTACGCCACGGCCGTCAACCTGCGCATCGCGACCGTCGTCGGCGGCATGTCGATCAACCGGCAGTCGGGCGCCCTGCGCCGCGGCTCCGAGGTGCTCGTCGCCACCCCCGGCCGTCTCAAGGACCTCATCGACCGCGGTGACGCGGACCTCTCGCAGGTGTCGATCACCGTCCTCGACGAGGCCGACCAGATGACCGACATGGGCTTCATGCCGCAGGTCACCGCGCTGCTCAAGCAGGTCGAGCCCGGCGGCCAGCGCATGCTGTTCTCGGCGACGCTGGACAAGAACATCGACAAACTCGTCAAGATGTTCCTGACCGACCCGGTCGGCCACTCCGTCGACCCGTCGGCCGGTGCGGTCACGACGATGGAACACCACGTCCTGTACGTCATGGACGAGACCGACAAGAAGGCCGTGGCGACGCGTATAGCCGCTCGCGACGGCCGGGTGATCATGTTCGTGGACACCAAGCGTGCCGTGGACCGCATGGTCAAGAAGCTCCTCGCCGACGGCGTACGCGCCTCCGGCCTGCACGGCGGCCGCTCCCAGCCGCAGCGCAACCGCACCCTCGACTGGTTCAAGACGGGCGAGGTCACCGCGCTGGTCGCCACGAACGTCGCGGCGCGCGGCATCCACATCGACGACCTCGACCTCGTCGTGAACGTGGACCCGCCCACCGACCACAAGGACTACCTGCACCGCGGCGGCCGTACCGCCCGCGCCGGTGAGTCCGGCAGCGTGGTCACCCTGGTCCTGCCCGACCAGAGGCGGGACATGACCCGCCTGATGTCGGACGCGGGGATCTCCCCGCGCACCGCGCAGATCAAGTCCTCCGACGAGGAGCTGACCCGGCTGACCGGCGCCAAGGAGCCCTCGGGCATCCCGGTGGTGCTGGACGTGCCGCAGCCGACCCCGCCCAAGCCGCGCGGCGGCTCCGGCGCGGGCTCCGGTGCCCGCCGCCGCTCGGGCGGGGGCGCGCCGCGCACCGGCTCCGCAACGGGTGGCGCGACGGCGGCCGGCGGTCGTGGCCGTCGCTCGGGTGGCGCCGGCTCCGGGCAGGCCCCGGCGGCCTCCGGTAACGGCCAGGCCCGTCGTGGTCAGGGCGGCGCGGGCGCGGCCTCCGGTTCGGGCCAGGCCCGTCGTGGTCAGGGCGGCGCCTCCGGTGGCGCGGCCGCGGCTTCCGCGCGCAGCCGGGTCGGCTCCGCGGGCCAGGGCCGCCGCCGGGCGGTCTGACCGCAGCCGAGGACGCAGGACGACGCCGGGCCGTGCATCGCGCACGCGCCCGGCGTCGTCGTGTCCGCGCCCTCTCCAGGAACTCCCTAGCGGACCATCTTGTTCTGCAGCTTCGCCAGGGTCCGCAGGTCCAGGCCGAGGCCTTCGGTGAGGTAGCCGTAGAAGCTGCCGTAGTCGGCCTCCATCCGGGCCGTCGCCGAGTCCAGGTAGTCCTGGCGGACCTCCTGGAGCGGGATCAGCAGGTCCGGGTTCTGCATCCGCCCGGACTGCTTGAGGCCCGCCCGCACCCGGGCGTCGTAGGCGGCGCGGAAGGTGTTCGACGCCAGGTAGTCGCGCGCGGCGGCGTCCTCGGGGACGGCCAGCGCGCGCAGCAGGACGTAGCTCATCCAGCCGGTGCGGTCCTTGCCGGACGTGCAGTGGTACAGCAGCGGGCCCTGCGCGCCGTCCGCGATCTCCCGCAGGGCCGCCGCGAACTGCGCCCGGTTCTCGGGGCTGCTCACGAAGGTGCGGTAGATGTCGCGCATGTAGGCCTCGGCGCGGCCGCCGCCGAGCATCTGCTCCTGCGTGACGGGGTCGCCGCTGGTGATCGCGCCGACCAGGGTCCCGTACAGGCCGAGGTCGCTGACCGGGCGGGAGGTGGGGGTGAGCGGGGCGGGCAGTCGGTCGGCGCCGTCGTACTGGACCTCCACGGGGATGCGGAAGTCGAGGACCTTCGTGAGGCCCAGACCGGAGACCGTGGTGAGGTCCGCGTCGGTCAGCTTGCTCAGCGCGTCGGAGCGGTAGACCAGCCCCTGGCGGACCTGGCCACCCGTCCAGGTGCGGTAGCCGCCGACGTCCCGGACGTTGACGGCGCCCTGGAGGGTGATCTGGCGAATCGTTTCAGCTTGCTGCTGGTGCCAGTGCGGCCGGGCACTGACCCCGGCGCCGGGCGCCGCCGCCGCGTACGCGGAGGCGGGCAGGGTCCCGAGGGCGAGTGCGGCGGCGGCCGCCGCGGTCGCCAGGCGGATACGGGCACGGCTCATGGGGGCGACTCCTGTGGCGGAGAAGGGGGATCACCCTGCGGGTGGCAGGGTGCGGAGCGAGTGCTGCGCTGCGAGTGCTTCCAGTACCTGGTGTGCCTCGGCCATGACGCGGGAGACGAGCTCCGCGCAGGACGGCAGATCGTCGATCACCCCCGCGACCTGGCCCGATGCCATGACGCCGAGGTCCGTACGGCCCTCGACCATGGACGCCTTCAGGAGCATCGGGGTGTTCGCCGCGAGCAGGACCTGGCTCCAGGACAGGTCCTTGCCGTGTTTCACGGCGAGGCCGTCACGGACCATCCGCGGCCAGCTCAGACCGGACAGCTTCCGGAAACCGGCCGCGTGCCGCACCGCCCGCACCAGGGCCCGTACGCGGCCCGCGCGCTCCAGGGAGTCGACCAGCTCGGTGCGGAGCATGCGGTGCGGCAGCCCGTCGACGGCCGTGGTGACGGTGACGTCCTTGACCGTGGCCTTCAGGTACGCGGCCTTCACCGCGTCCGGGACGGTGGAGTCGGAGGTCAGCAGGAAACGGGTGCCCATGGCGATGCCCGCCGCCCCGTAGGCCAGGGCGGCGACCAGGCCGCGTCCGTCGCTGAAGCCGCCCGCCGCCACCACCGGGATGTCCACGGCGTCCACGACCTGGGGCAGCAGCACGCTCGTCGCCACGTCCCCGGTGTGGCCGCCGCCCTCACCGCCCTGCACGATCACCGCGTCGGCTCCCCAGGCGGCCACCTTCTCGGCGTGCCGCCGGGCCCCGACCGAGGGGATGACCACCACGCCCGCGTCGCGCAGCCGCCCGATCAGCTCCTTGGAGGGCGCGAGGGCGAACGAGGCGACCCGCACCCCCTCGTCGATGATCAGCTGGGCGCGCTCGGCCGCGTCCCCGGCGTCCGCGCGCAGGTTGACCCCGAAGGGGGTCCCGGGCGCGGTGCGGGCCTTGACCTCGCGGACCGCCGACCGCAGCTGGTCCATCGTCATCGTCGCCGAGGCCAGGATCCCCAGGGCCCCCGCGTTCGCCGCGCCCGACACCAGGCGCGGGCCGGCGACCCAGCCCATGCCCGTCTGCACGATCGGGTGCCGCACGCCCACCAGCTCGGTGAATGCCGTCTCCACCGGATCAGCCCCGCACTTCCCGGTCGCGCAGCCCCCGGGGATCGATGACCTCGCGGATGAGCCGCAGTTCCTCGGCGCTCGGCTCCCGCGTGTACGGGACCTGCTCGGCGACGGCCAGGTCGAAGCCGGTGGCGGCCCGGACCTGCTCGACGCCGACCCCCGGATGCACGGAGGCCAGGCGCATCGAGCGGTCCGGGCCGGTGAAGTCGAAGACGCCGAGGTCGCTGACCACCCGCGGGAGGCGGTGGTAGCGCGTCACCCCGGCCGCCTCGGCGCGGTCGTGGCCGACGCCGCTGACCATGTCGACCCGTTCGACGAACACCCGGGTGGAGTGCCGGGGGATCCAGTAACTCACCGGATTGTTCAGGGTGTTGACGGGTGCGCCGCGCACCCCCAGGAGCTGGCGGGCCGGCCGCCGCCAGTCGCCGATGCAGGAGATGTTCTGGTTGCCGAAGCGGTCGATCTGGCTGGCGCCCATCATCACGTGCCGCTTGCCGCCGGTGACCATGGTCAGGTGCCGCCGGTACGGGAGCCAGCCCTCGGCCGTGCCGTCCAGTCCGACGAGCATGGCCTCGCCGTCGGTCAGGAGCAGGTCGGGGGAGAAGGTCCGCTTCGCGAGACGGGCCCCGAAGGAGGGGATCAGGCCCATCGGGCTGGCGAGCACCTCGCCGTTGTCGCGCCAGGCCTCGGCGCAGGCGATCACGCAGTACTCCGCACGACTGGTCATTTCTGCTCCTCGTGCCAGGTCCGGACCGCGCGCTGGTAGTCGTGCTCGTCGGCGCCCGAGAGGAAGCGCTCCGCGAACTCGGGCCAGGGAGTGGTCGCGTACAGCTTCTGGAAGGCCTCGTCGCGGTCGTAGTCGGGGACGCAGGAGGTGAAGTGCGCGCCGCCCGGGGCCTCCACGACCCCGGTGACGCAGTGACGGCTGACCAGGAGCGACTGCGGGGGGCCCGCCTTGCCGAGCTCGGCGGTCTCGACGAGCTGCTCGCAGGAGACGTAGGCCGCCTCGGCCGCCTCGCAGAAGAGGTCGTCGAAGTACGGGTCCGGCCCCAGGTACTGGGCGTTGCCCAGGCGGTCGGCCCGGTTCAGGTGGACCAGGGCGGCGTCCATGCGCAGGGCGGGCACGGCGACGAACTCCTCCCCGTCGGCGTAGGGCGAGGTGACGGTGCGCAGCTCCGGGTTGACCCGCATCACGTCGGAGCCGAGCCCGGCGCGGACGGGCAGGAAGGGCAGCCGGTTCGCGGCGGCGTGCAGGCCCCACATGAACATGGCCTCGTCGAGCTCGGTGAGGGCGAAGGCGGCGCGCTCGCGGGCGGCCCGGAAATGGGGCTCCAGCGGGATGGAGTCCAGGGTGGCGAAGGGGGCGACGAGCCTCTTGATCCGGCCCGCGGCGGCCAGCAGGCCGACGTCGGGGCCCCCGTAGGAGATCACCGTGAGATCGGTGACGGCGGAGCGGAGCAGTGCGCGCACCAGGGCCATGGGTTTGCGGCGCGAACCCCAGCCGCCGATGCCCAGGGTCATGCCGCTGCGCAGCTGCCCCACGACCTCTTCGGGGCTCATCGTCTTGTCGGTCATGCGGTGTCTCCCTGTCCCTTCCCGAAGGTGTCGCGGACCCGGTCGGCCACCCCGCTGAGGTTGGCCTCGAAGGTGAAGCCCTGCTCGAAGCGGTAGCTGCGGCGCACGTCCACGGGGTCGATGCCGTTGATGGCCGCCTTGGCCAGCCGCAGGAGACAGCCGTCCTTCGCCGCGATCTCGGCGGCCAGCTCCAAGGCGGCGGCGCGCAGTCCGCCCGCCGGGACCACCCTCCAGACCGAGCCGTGCGCGTGCAGTTCGGCGGCGGTCGCGGTCCGCGAGGTGTAGTACAGCGTGCGCATCAGGTGCTGCGGGACGAGCCGGGCCAGATGGGTGGCGGCGCCGAGCGCGCCCCGGTCCAGCTCGGGCAGGCCGAAGACGGCGTCGTCGGAGGCGACGATCGCGTCGGCGTTGCCGACGAGGCCGATGCCCCCGCCCAGGCAGAACCCGTTCACGGCCGCGACCACCGGCACCTCGCACTCGTACACGGCGGCGAAGGCCTCGGAGCAGCCCCGATTGGCGCCGATGAGGCGGCCGTGGCCGGTGTCGCGCTGGATCTCCTTGATGTCGACGCCCGCGTTGAAGCCGCGGCCCTCGGCGGCGAGGACCACGCACCGGACCGCGGGATCGCGGCCGGCGGCGCGCAGGGCGTCGGCGAGGTCGTACCAGCCCTGCACGGGCAGCGCGTTGACCGGCGGGAAGTCGACGGTGACGCATGCGACGCCCTGGCCCGGGCCGGAGGTGGAGACACCCATGAGAGGATCAGCTACCTTTCCACCAAACATTTGTTAGGTGAGGAAGGTAGCAGCCCATGGAGCTCGACGGGAGGGTCGTCGTCGTCACCGGGGGAACCCGCGGCGTCGGCGCGGGAATCGCCCGGTCGTTCCTCACGGCCGGCGCGGACGTCGTCGTCTGCGCCCGCCGACCACCGCCCGAACCGGTGGCGGCGGGCGGCCGGGAGGCGTCCTTCACCGCGCTCGACCTGCGCGATCCGGCCGCGGTGGGAGCACTGTTCGAGTCGGTCGGGGGCCGCCACGGACGGCTCGACTGCCTGGTCAACAACGCGGGCGGGACCCCGTACCGGCTGCTGGGCACGGGGGAGGGCGAGGGCGCGGGTGCGGGGGAGGGTGCGCGGGAGGCGCAGCGCCACGCGCGGGTCGTCGAGCTCAACCTGCTCGCGCCGCTGACGGCCTCGCTGGCGGCCTACCCGTGGCTGCGGCGGACCCGCGGCTCGGTGCTGATGATCGGCAGCGTCAGCGGCACCCGGCCCTCCCCGGGCACGGCGGCGTACGGGGCGGCCAAAGCCGGCCTGGAGAACCTGGCCCGGTCCATGGCCGTGGAATGGGCGCCCGAGGTACGGGTCAACTCCCTCGTCCTCGGCATGGTGCGCACCGAGCTGGCGCACCTGCACTACGGGGACGAGGCCGGGATCGCGGCCGTGGCCGCGACCGTACCGCTGGGGCGGCTCGCGGAACCCTCCGACGTGGGCGAGGCGGCGGTGTTCCTGGCCTCCGCCCGGGCGGCGTACGTGAGCGGGGCGAGCCTGCTCGTGCACGGGGGCGGGGAGCGCCCCGCGTTCTTGGATGCGGCAACTGTCAACAAGGAGAGCTGACATGGCGGGACTGTGCGAGGGCCGGGTCGTGATCGTGACGGGTGCGGGGCGGGGGCTGGGGCGGGCCCACGCCCTGGCCTTCGCGGCGGAGGGGGCGAAGGTCGTCGTGAACGACCTGGGGGTCGCGCTGGACGGCCGAGCGGCCGCGGACGGTCCCGCGCACCTGGTCGTCCGCGAGATCCGGGCGCTGGGCGGGGAGGCGGTGGCGCACGGCGGGGACATCGCGACGTCCGCTGGAGCGGACTCGCTGGTGGAGACGGCCGTCGACACCTTCGGCCGCCTGGACACCCTGGTCAACAACGCGGGCTTCCTGCGGGACCGGATGCTGGTCAACCTCGACGAGGACGACTGGGACGCGGTCGTCAGGGTGCACCTGAAGGGGCACTTCCTGCCGCTGCGGGCGGCGGCCGCGTGGTGGCGGGCGCAGGCGAAGGCGGGCCGGCAGGTGGCGGCCCGGGTGGTCAACACCTCGTCGGGGGCCGGGCTGCTGGGCTCGGTCGGCCAGGGCAACTACAGCGCGGCGAAGGCGGGGATCCTCGGCATGACCCTGGTCGCGGCGGCGGAGATGGGCCGGTACGGGGTCCAGGTCAACGCGATCGCCCCGGCCGCCCGGACCCGGATGACGGAACAGGCCTTCGCGCAGACCATGGCCGCCCCCGAGGAGGGCGGCTTCGACGCGATGGCCCCGGAGAACGTCTCCCCGCTGGTGGTGTGGCTCGGCTCGGGGGCCTCGGCCGGTGTCACGGGCCGGGTCTTCGAGGCGGAGGGCGGCCGGATCACGGTGATGGAGGGCTGGCGGCCGGGGCCCACCGCGGACCGGGGGGCGCGTTGGACCGCGTCGGAGGCGGGGGAGGCCACGCTGAAACTCCTCGCGGCGGCCGAGGCGCCGCTGCCGGTGTACGGCGCGCGGTGACGCCCGGCGCTGCCGGTGTACGGGGCGCGGTGACGCCCGGCTCTGCCGGTACGGCGCGCGGTGACGCCCGGCGGCGGGCGTGCGTGGCAGGCGCCGGGAGGCGGGCCCGATCGGGAAGACTCCCCGCAGGGTCCCGGGTCCGTCCGGGTCCGGGACGAGAGCCGAAGGAGCCTGATCCCACGATGGCCGTCACGCCGCCCCCGCAGAAGATCACCACGTTCCTCATGTTCGAGGGGCGGGCCGAGGAGGCCATGCTCTTCTACACCTCCCTCTTCGACGACGCGCAGGTCCTGTCCGTCAGCCGCTACGGTCCCGACGAGACCGGACCCGGCGCCGGGGCGGAGGGGACCGTGCGCCACGCGACCTTCGCCCTGGCCGGACAGCGGTTCATGTGCATCGACAGCCCGGCTCCGCACGCGTTCGGCTTCACCCCTGCGGTGTCGCTGTACGTCCAGTGCGAGGACGAGGCCGAGATCGACCGCCTCTACGGCGCGCTCGCCGAGCAGGGCCAGGAACTGATGCCCCTGGGGTCGTACGGATTCAGCGCCCGCTTCGGCTGGGTGAACGACCGCTTCGGCGTCTCCTGGCAGCTGAACGTGGCGGCCGCGCCGAGCGAGGGGGTCGTGGTCGGGCAGTGACGGCGCTCGACGGCTGACCGCCGGCCGCTGACGCTGACCGCTGACCGCCGGCACACGAAAGCGGGCCCGGCCCCCTGGCGAGGGGTCGGGCCCGGGTCTTCACCGGTGCGGTGGGATATGACTACCCGCTCCATGCACGTGCTGAACCGCGGTCGGCCCATCAGCTTGTCCCACGTACTGCGGACCCCTGACTCCCGGACCGGGCGCCTCGGGTCAGGACAGCTTGCCGTCGTAGTCCGGCAGCTTCACGGTGCGCTCGGCGTGACCGCCGACGAGGTCGGTCGGGCTGTTGCCGATGTTGGCGATGATCGTGTAGCCGAGCGCCTCGATCTCCGCGCGCTTGCCCGTCTTGTAGGCGCTGACCTCGTCGAACAGGTCGGGCAGGTCGCGGACGTAGAGGCCCGACACCGGGTAGCCGACGGCCTTGAGGTTGTGCTCGGTGAGGGAGTGGATGATCCCGGGGCGGGCGGTGACGAAGAAGACGGCGACGCCGCGCTCGTTCGCGTAGCGGGTCAGGTCGCGCACCTTGGAGATCGCGGGGGTCGGGAACGTCCAGAACCAGTGGAAGTCCGTCTCCAGCGAGGTGTTGTCGATGTCGAGGACGATCGCGGGCTTCTCGCCGGCGGGCGAGGCGGCGATGCGCTGCTCGATTGCGGGCCGGGCGGCGTCGATGACGGAGGCGACGTCCCGCTGCCAGGTGCCGTAGTCGATGCCGAGGATCGCGGCGTTGCCGCCGGGCGCGGACGCGGAGGCCGACGCGGTGACGGGGGCCGCCTGGGCGGCGGTGGCCGGCACCAAGGTCAGGACGGCGGCCGCTGCGGCCACGCCTGCGGCGGCGGTACGGGACATACGGATGCGACGGCTGCTGCGCATGGGGGGCGCTCCTGGGTCACGAAGTGGCATGTGAACGACCAGAGTTGGCGAGAAGCCGACGCATGTCTACCGACCAGTAGGAAATCTTTCACGACCGGGAGGTGAATGCTCTCGAGATGGGCACTTATGCCCACCCCCGCCGACCCGGCCCACCGCCTCCTGCCCGTCGGCGCCTGCCCGCTGGGCCACTGCGTGCCCGCGGGGGGCCGCGTGGAACGCGCTCGGTTCCGAGGCGGCCGCATGCCCCATCGGCCGCCTGCTCCCTCGGCCGCCTGTTCTGCGCTGCCGGACGTCCTGCGCCGTACGTCCTGTCGCTCGAACAGGTGGTGGCCGAAAGTGCGTTCTTGATGCCCGTCATACGGCTGCTGTGTCATGGACGTGTCATTCACCCGATGACGCGCACGGCCCAACCCCCCACGAAAGGCAGTGTGTTGACTGTGAGTACCTTCACGCGGTTCTTGAAGCGCACTCTCGCCGTCGGCGCGGTCGCCCTCGCAGCCGTCAGCCTCCAGCCCGGCAGCGCCACCGCCGGCACCGCCCCCGTCGTCGGCGGCACCCGAGCCGCCCAAGGCGAGTTCCCCTTCATGGTGCGCCTCTCCATGGGCTGCGGCGGCGCCCTGTACACCCAGCAGATCGTCCTCACCGCCGCCCACTGCGTCAGCGGATCGGGCAACAACACCTCCATCACCGCCACCGCCGGAGTCGTCGACCTCAACAGCTCCAGCGCCATCAAGGTCCGGTCCACCAAGGTCCTCCAGGCCCCCGGCTACAACGGCACGGGCAAGGACTGGGCCCTGATCAAACTCGCCCAGCCCGTCAACCTCCCCACCCTCAAGATCGCCGAGACCAAGGCCTACGACAACGGCACCTTCACCGTCGCCGGCTGGGGCGCCACCCGCGAGGGCGGCGGCCAGCAGCGCTACCTGCGCAAGGCCACCGTCCCCTTCGTCTCCGACGCCAGCTGCCAGGCCTCGTACGGCAGCTCCCTCGTCCCCGCCGAGGAGATCTGCGCCGGCTACGAGGAGGGCGGCGTCGACACCTGCCAAGGCGACTCCGGAGGCCCGATGTTCCGCCGGGACGACGCCGGCGCCTGGATCCAGGTCGGCATAGTCAGCTGGGGCGAAGGCTGCGCCCGTCCCGACTACCCCGGCGTCTACACCGAGGTCTCCACCTTCGCCGCCGCGATCAAGAGCGCAGCGGCCACGATGTAGCCGGTGCCCGTCCTTCCGGCCGGCCCCCGACCGGCCAACCGGCCGGCCAGCCGGAAGGACGTGACCCCGGGGGCGCGTCCCGGGGCGGGTGCCGGCGGGCACCTGCCCCGGGGAGGCACCCGAAGCCCCGCCGCCGCCCCGCCGCCGGCCGGACACGTACGTCGGGCTGGGCGGCCCCCGCCACCGGCAGTGCGCCCACCTCGGCGTCTCACTGGCCGACTGCCCGAGGACGCACCCGCCGCCGCCCCGTATTCTCGGGAACCATGAGCATCAGCAACACCGGCAACGGCATGAGCAGCGACAACGGCGTGATCAGCGGCAGCGGTGAAGGCGAGCCCCAGGCCGCCCCCGGCATCGACGCGAGCGTCGCCGCCGAACTCGCCCGCCTGCGCGACAGCATCGACAACATCGACGCGGCCGTGGTCCACATGCTCGCCGAACGCTTCAAGTGCACCCAGCAGGTCGGCCACCTCAAGGCCCGACACCAGCTGCCCCCCGCCGACCCGGGCCGCGAGGCCAGCCAGATCGCCCGGCTGCGCCAGCTCGCCGAAAACGCCAAACTCGACCCGGCCTTCGCCGAGAAGCTCCTCAACTTCATCATCGCCGAGGTCATCCGCCACCACGAGACGATCGCCGCAGGCGAGGAGTAGCACCCCGGGCCCGCCACCCGCTGAGGCAGCATGGGCCCATGTCCGCACTGACGCGCACCGAAGCGCAGCACCGAGCCCGGCTCCTCGACGTCCACCACTACGCCGTCACCCTCGACCTCACCGGCGGGGACGAGACCTTCGACTCCACCACCGTCATCCGGTTCACCGCCCGCACCACCGCAGACACCTTCATCGAGCTCAAGCCGGACCTGCTGCGCTCCGCCACCCTCGACGGCGCCCCCCTCGACCCGGCGGCCCTCGACGACAACCGTCTCCCGCTCACCGGCCTCACCCCCGGCCCCCACGAACTGCGCCTCGACACCCGCATGCGGTACTCCCGCACCGGCGAGGGCCTGCACCGCTTCACCGATCCCGCGGACGGGCACACGTACGTCTACAGCCAGCTGTTCCTGGACGACGTCCAGCGCGTCTTCCCGGCCTTCGACCAGCCCGACCTCAAGGCCGTCTTCGAGTTCACCGTCACCGCCCCCGCGCACTGGACCGTCCTCGCCAACGGCGTCACCACCCGCACCGGCGACAGGGAAGGCGACGGCGCCGGCATCTGGCAGTCCGCCCCCACCCCCGTCATCTCCACCTACCTCGCCGCCGTCGCCGCCGGCCCCTGGCACAGCGTGACCACCGAACACGCCGGACTGCCCTTCGGCATCCACTGCCGCCAGTCCCTCGCCCCCCACATGGACGCCGACGCCGACGAGATCCTCTCCATCACCAAGGCCTGCTTCGACCGCTACCAGGAGAAGTTCACCGAGCCCTACCCCTTCGACTCCTACGACCAGGCCTTCGTACCGGAGTTCAACGCCGGCGCCATGGAGAACCCCGGCCTCGTCACCTTCCGCGACGAGTTCATCTACCGCTCCGCCGTCACCGACACCGAACGCCAGTCCCGCGCCATGGTCATCGCCCACGAGATGGCCCACATGTGGTTCGGCGACCTCGTCACCCTCGCCTGGTTCGACGACATCTGGCTGAACGAGTCCTTCGCCGAGTACATGGGCTACCAGACCCTCACCGAAGCCACCCGCTTCACCGACACCTGGACCGACTTCGGCGTCACCCGCAAGCCCTGGGGCTACGACGCCGACCAGCGCCCTTCCACCCACCCCGTCGCCCCCGTCCCCGAGGACGTCCCGGACACCGCCTCCGCGCTCCTCAACTTCGACGGCATCTCCTACGCCAAGGGCGCCTCCGCCCTGCGCCAGCTCGTCGCCTGGCTCGGCGAGAAGGACTTCCTGGCCGGCATCAACACCCACTTCGCCCGCCACAAGTTCGCCAACGCCTCCCTCGCCGACTTCGTCGAATCCCTCGCCGCCCACACCGACCGCGACGTCCGCGCGTGGGCCGACAGCTGGCTGCGCACCACCGGCACCGACACCCTCACCCCGCGCGTCGAGGAAGGCGCAGAGGGGTGGACCCTCACCGTCGACCGTCACGGCAGCCGTCCGCACCACATCACCGTCGGCGTCTACGACCGCGACCCCGCCGACGGCCGTGCCCTGCAGCCGCGCGAACACCTCGACCTCGACATCCCCTCCGACGAGATCGTCTCGGTGAGCGGCCCGCGCCCCGCACTGCTCCTGCTCAACGACGGAGACCTCACCTACGCCAAGGTCCGGCTCGACGAAACCTCCGTCGAAACCGCCCTGCGCAGCCTCTCCGGCATCCCCGACGCCCTCACCCGCGCCGTCGTGTGGAACTCCCTGCGCGACATGGTCCGCGACGGCGAACTCGACCCGCAGGTCTACCTGCTGACCGCTGCCGCGCACCTGCCCGAGGAACACGACCTGGCCATCGTCCAGGGCGTCCTCGCCTTCGCCCGGCAGCAGATCGCCGTGCGCTACCTCGCACCCGAGGAGCGGACCGCGGCGCTCGACGCCCTCACCTCCATCGGGCACGAGCTGATCAGCCAGACCGAGGACGGCTCGGAGCCCGGCCTGCGGCTGACCGCCGTACGCTCCCTCATCGACAGCGCCACCCGGCCCGACACCCTCGCCTCCTGGCTCGCCGACGACACCGTCCCCGGCGGCCCCGCACTCGACCCCGAGCTGCGCTGGCGCATCCTCGCCCGCCTCGCCGTCCTCGGCGCCGTCGGGGAGGGCGAGATCGCCGCCGCCCTCGCCGCCGACCCCAGCGCCACCGGCGAGGAAGGCGCGGCCCGCTGCCGCGCCGCACTGCCCACCGCCGAGGCCAAGGCCGCCGCCTGGGACCGGCTCTTCCACGACGACACCCTGTCCAACTACCTCTTCAGCGCCACCGCCCAGGGCTTCTGGCAACCCGAACAGGCCGATCTCGTACGGGAGTACGTGCCCCGCTACTACCCGGAGGCCGTCGCCCTCGGCGCCCGCCGCGGCCCCGCCATCGGGGAGGCGGCCGGCAGGTGGGCCTTCCCCGCCTACGCCGTCGACGAGGCCAACCTCAAGGCCGGCCACGCCTGCCTCGCCGACCCGGACATCCTCCCGCTCCTGCGCCGCAAACTCGTCGACCAGCTCGACGACCTGGCCCGCGCCCTCCGCGTCCGCACCACCTGACCCCCTCCCGCCCCGCGCCCCCGGCACCCGACCAGCCCGGTCGGGAGCGGGGGCCGGGACGGAGCCCCGGTTCTCGAGCCCCCGCCGGCGATCGAGGGGCCGGGCAGGACCGGCGGCGGCCCCGCGGCATCGGTACACCCCGGACAAACCCCGGCGGTTACCCCATTCGGGTCGGATCGTTGTACTGGCCGGGTGCCCCGCACCGCACCCCTCCCAGCCCCGGAGGACCCGATGACCGCGCCGCCCGGCACAGGCCCAGGCACCCACCCACGCCCCGGCACGGACACCGGCATCCCACCCCTCGCCGGGGGCCCGGACGGGCCGGCCGCCCTGCGGCCCCTCCTCGACACCGTCCTCGACGCCCTGCACAACGGAGCCCGGGACCGCGGCGGCCCCCTCCCGGCCGGCGGCCCCGACGCCCTCGCCGCCCACGTCCGCGCCGCACTGGGCGACGTACTGCCCGCCCACGGAACCGGCGACCACGAAGCGCTGCGGACCCTCGTCCACACCCTCGCCGCCGGCGCCGCCGACCCCGCCGACCCCCTGTGCGCGGCCCACCTGCACTGCCCGCCCCTCGCCGTCGCGGCCGCCGCCGACCTCGCGGCCAGCGCCCTGAACCCCTCCCTCGACTCCTGGGACCAGGCCCCCGCCGCCTCCGCCGTCGAAGCCCTCCTCACCCGCGCCCTCGCCGCCGAGTTCTACGCCACCCCCCACCCCGACGCCCTCGTCACCACCGGCGGGACCGAAGCCAACCAACTCGCGCTGCTCCTCGCCCGCGAACGCCACGGCCCCCGGCTCACCGTCCTGCACGGCGCCAACGCCCACCACTCCGTCCCCCGCGCCGCCTGGCTCCTCGGCCTGCCCCCCGCCGTCGCCGTCCCCACCCCCACCGGCACCCTCGACCCCGACCGTCTCGCCGAAGCACTCGCGGCCGCCCCCGGCCCCACCCTCGTCACCGCCACCGCCGGCACCACCGACGCCGGACTCATCGACCCCCTCCACCGCATCGCCGACCTCTGCGACCGCTACGGCGCCGACCTCCACATCGACGCCGCGTACGGCGGCCTCCTCGCCCTCAGCCCCCGCCACCGCGACAAACTCGCCGGACTCGGCCGCGCCCACTCCATCACCGTCGACCTGCACAAACTCGGCTGGCAGCCCGTCGCCGCCGGACTCCTCGCCGTCCCCGACACCGCCCTGCTGGCCCCCCTCGCCCACCAGGCCGACTACCTCAACGCCCCCGACGACACCGAAGCCGGCCTGCCCGACCTCCTCGGCCGCTCCCTGCGCACCACCCGCCGCCCCGACGCCCTCAAGATCGCCACCACCCTGCGCTCACTGGGCCGCGACGGCCTCATCCGCCTCATCGACCGCACCTGCGAGCTCGCGGACCACCTCGCCGGGCTCCTCGACGCGCACCCCGGCTTCGAACTCCACGCGGCGCCCACCATCAGCACCGTCCTCTTCCGGCCCACCCACGCCGACGACGACGAGCTCGCCACCCTGCGCCGCACCCTCCTGCACGAAGGCCGCGCCGTCCTCGGCCGCACCCACGCCGACGGCCGCCTGTGGCTCAAAGCCACTCTGCTCAACCCGCACACCACGGCGGGTGACCTGGACACCCTGATCGCCCTCCTGGAAGGCAGCACCCACCGATGACCGCCCACCTCGATGCACCCCACGACCTCGTCGGAATCGGCATCGGCCCGTTCAACCTGTCCCTCGCGGCCCTCGCCCACGGCCTGCCGCAGCAAGGAGCAGGGGAACTCGCCACCGCCTTCTACGACCAGCGCCGCGACTTCCGCTGGCACCCCGGACTCCTCATCGACGGGGCCACCCTCCAAGTCCCCTTCCTGGCCGATCTGGTCACCCTCGCCGACCCGGCCAGCCCCTGGAGCTTCCTCAGCTACCTCAAGCACAAGGAACGGCTCTTCCCGTTCTACTTCGCCGAGCAGTTCCACATCCACCGCGCCGAATACGACGCCTACTGCCGCTGGGTCGCCGGCCGCCTCCCCGGACTCCACTTCGGCCACCAGGTCGACGCCGTCCGCTGGAACCCCGAACGCGACCTCTTCGAAGTCGACTTCACCCAGCTCGACTCGGCGGGCGAAGCCGAAGCCCTCGGCCGCACCCACACCCGGCACCTCGCCCTCGGCATCGGCACCGCCCCCTACGTCCCCGAACCCCTGCGCCCCCTGGCCGAAGCCCCCGCCGTCCCCGTCATCCACTCCGCCGACTACCTCGACAACCGCTCACGCATCCTCGGCGCCGAACACGTCACCGTCATCGGATCAGGCCAGTCCGGAGCAGAGGTCTTCCTCGACCTGCTCCGCGCCCGCCCCGCCGGACGCGAACGCCTCACCTGGCTCGCCCGGACCCCCTCGTTCGCGCCCATGGAGTACTCCAAGCTCGGCCTCGAACACTTCACCCCCGACTACACCCGCTACTTCCACTCCCTCCCCGAGCCCGTCCGCGACCGGCTCGTCCCCGCACAGTGGCAGCTCCACAAGGGCATCGACGCCGCCACCATCGCCGCCATCCACGAGGAGCTCTACCGCCGCACCCTCGACGGCGGCTGGCCCGACGCCGTCCTGACCCCCGGAGTCAGCGTCCGTACCGCCGGCCGCGTCGCCACCACCAAGGTCGAACTCCACCTCGAACACGTCGAACAGGGCACCCGCTCCCGCCTCACCACCGACGCCGTGGTCCTCGCCACCGGCTACCGGGAACGCCCCCTCGGCAGCCTCCTCGCAGGCCTCGACCCCTACCTGCGCAAGGACTCCTCCGGCCGCCCCCGCATCGACGACCGCTACCGGATGATCACCGACCCGGCGGTCACCGGCTCGATCTTCGTCCAGAACGGCGAACGCCACACCCACGGCGTCGGAGCCCCCGACCTCGGCCTCGCCGCCTGGCGCAGCGCCGCCATCCTCAACACCCTCACGGGCAAGGACCCCTACCCCCAGCCGGCCCGCACCGCCTTCACCACCTTCGGCCTCGAACAGCGCGAGCACGCCCGCCCCCGGCCCGCGGGCGAACTCCGCCCCCTCGTCGACCACCCCTAAACGGAACGGCCGGAGCCCGGGGTGGTGGTGGCGGCGCCGACGACGCCCGCACACCCTCGCCCCCCGGGCCCGGCCGCACACCGTCGCGTCGAAGGGACTAGAACACCGCCACCCCGGCCCGCGTCAGCCGCCAGTCCACCGACGCGAACTGCGCCGGGTCCACCGTCCCCTTCGTCTTCACCCACTGGATGATCGTGTTCCGGATCTCGTCCGAGTTCGCCCACAGCTGCCTGGCCTGCGGCACGTGCGGGAAGTTCCCGCCACCCGAGGCCCGGTAGTTGTTCACCGCCAGCACGAACTGCCCGGCCGCGTCCACCGGCTTCCCCTGGAACGACAACCCCGTGATCCGCGAACCCACCGGCTGCGCGATGTCGATGTCGTACGTCAGCCCGTACACCGCGTCGTAGTTGTAGTCCGGGACGCCCTCGGCGTTCGTCAGCTTCGCCGGATCCACCACGTCACCCGGCGCCGTCCGCACGAAGTACCGCGCCGAGTACTCCAGGTAGTCCTTCAGCTGCGCCCCGGTCAGCAGACGCGCCTCCAGCGTGTTCTCGAACGGGTACAGACCGGCCGCATCCCGGATCGTCACCTGCCCCGCCGGAATCGCCGCCGTCCGCGAGAAGCACGAGGCCTGCGACAGCACCGGCAGCGCCGCCCACTCCGTGCCCGCCAGCGCCGCCTTCACCGTCTGCGCCTGCACGTGGTTGATCAGGTCGATGATCGCCACGTCCTTGACCGGCCCCTCGGCCGAGGACATCGCCTGCGTCGACGTACCGATCACCTGATTGACGTACGCCACGACCTTGCGGTGCTCGTCCTCCAGCAGCCCGACCACCTTCGGGTCCTCCGCCACCATGTTCGAGTTCAACACCTTCGCCGCGACCTTCACCACCGACCAGCGGCCCCTGCTCCACGTCAGCTCGAAGTCGAACAGCGTCAGCCGCTGCCCCCACTTCAGCGGCTCCGACAGCACGACGTCCTTGCCGGTCGCCTTGTTCTTCACCCGGTACTCGGGAATCTCCGTATGCGCGTGCCCCACCAGGATCGCGTCGATCCCCGGCACCTGCTCCGCCACCAGAGCCGCGGCGTTCTCGATGTACGGCAGCTGGTCCCCGTACGAGGACGTGCCGCTCGAACCGGAATGCGCGGACACGATCACCACATCGGCGCCCATCGACCGCAGCTTCGGCACGTACTTCGCCGCCTGCTCCTCAAGACCCGGGAAGGTCATCTTCCCCTGCACGTTCGCCTTGTCCCACAGCGCGATCCCCGGGTTCGTCAGCCCCAGCACCGCCACCTTCACATCCGGCCCGTGCGGAGTGCGCAACCGGTGCATGCTGTACGGCGCGAACGCCGGCCGCAACGTCTTCGCGTCCAGCGCGTTCGCCCCCAGCAACGGGAAGTCGCACTGCTCCTCGAACTTCCGCAGGACCGGAATGCCGTAATTGAACTCGTGGTTCCCCAACGCCGCCGCGTCGTACCCGATCGCGTTCATCGCCTGCGCCATCGGGTGCACCGGACCACTCTGCGCGGTGATCGGATCCACCTTCGCGTAGTAGTACGACAACTGCGTGCCCTGAATCGTGTCACCGGCATCGATCAGCAGCGTGTTGCACCGCCCCTTCTCCGCCCGCACCTGGTCCACCAGCGTCGAGATCTTCGCCAGACCGACGTCGTTGTGCGCCTTGTCGTCGAACTCCTTGTCCGTGAAGTAGTCCCAGTTGAAGACATTCCCGTGCAAGTCGGTCGTGCCCATCACCGTGAACGCGTACGTCCGCGGCGCCGGCCCCTGCCCCTTCGCGGCCTGCTGGGCCGCGGCCGGAGTGCCCACGGCCCCCGTCAACGCCACAGCCGCCCCCGTCGCAGCCGTGGTCCCCAAAAACGTCCTACGGTCGAACGCCATGCCATCTCCCCTTGTGAAACGCGTACGCAGAAGTGCAGACAACGCGCGTAGATTCTGACCCACCGGTAACAGGCGACAACACCCCGACCAGGTTTCGATCTGATGACCGCCCCGTGCGAGCGACAGTGCGACAGTGAAGCCATGACCCAGGACGCATCGCACCAGCCCTACGGAACCCCCGAAGTACCCCGCGTCGCAGTCCGCGGCGAAGCCCGCATCGAAGTCGACCCCGAGATCGCCCGCATCGGCATCACCGTCAGCGCCCGCGGCACCGACCGGCGCACCGCGCTCGACGACCTCACCCGGCGCAACAACACCGTCCTCGACCTCATCAAGAGCTACGGCGACCCCGTCGAAAAACTCGAAACCGGCTCCTTCTCCATCACCCCCGAACTCACCCGCCACGGCCGCGCCGAACGCGTCCGCGCCTACCACGGCCGCGTCCACATCACCGCCGAACTCAGCGACTTCACCACCCTCGGCGAACTCACCACCCGCCTCGCCGACCTCGAACTCACCCAGGTCGACGGCCCCTGGTGGGCCCTGCGCCCCACCTCACCCGCCCACGGCCAGGCCCGCCGCCAAGCCGTACTCGAAGCCGTCCAGCGCGCCCGCGAATACGCCGAAGCGCTCGGCGCCCGCCTCGCCGCCCTCGTCGAACTCGCCGACCTCGGCGCCGAGAACGCCAACCCCTTCCCCGCCGCACCCGGCGCCGGAATGCGCACCATGGCTTTCAGCGCCGCCGAAGACGCCGGGCCCCCGCCCCTCGACCTCGAACCCCAGCGCCAGACCGTCTACGCCCAGGTGAACGCCCGCTTCACCATGACCCCTCCGCAACTCTGAAGAACCCACAAAATGATGCCCCGGGGGTGCTCATCAGAGCACCCCCATGCACATTCAACAGTTGTCAACAACCTTTTGCTCAAAGGTTGTTGAGTGGACACCCGGAAGCGATTACCTACTCCTAAGTAGGGGAATACGCTCGCCTCATGCGCCGAGCGAAAATCGTATGTACCCTGGGCCCCGCCACCGACTCATACGACCAGATCAAAGCCCTGGTCGAAGCGGGAATGGACATCGCCCGCCTCAACCTCAGCCACGGCACACACGCCGAACACGAGGAGCGCTACCAGCGCGTACGCAAGGCCTCCGACGAGACCGGCCGCAGCGTCGGCATCCTCGCCGACCTTCAAGGCCCGAAGATCCGCCTCGGCCGCTTCCACGAAGGACCCGTACTCCTTGAACGCGGGGACGACTTCACCATCACCGTCGAAGACCACGAAGGCGACCGCCACACCTGCGGCACCACCTACGAAGGACTCGCCGCGGACGTCACCGCCGGCGAACGCATCCTCGTCGACGACGGCCGCGTCACCCTCGAAGTCACCGCGGTCGACGGCCCCCGCGTCCACACCCGCGTCATCGAAGGCGGCATGGTCTCCGACCACAAGGGCCTCAACCTCCCCGGCGTCGCCGTCTCCGTCCCCGCCCTCTCCGCCAAGGACATCGACGACCTGCGCTGGGCCCTGCGCCTGGGCGCCGACATCATCGCCCTCTCCTTCGTACGCAGCGGCCGCGACATCGAAGACGTCCACCGCATCATGGACGAGGAGGCCCGCCGCCTCCCCGTCATCGCCAAGATCGAAAAGCCTCAGGCCGTCGACAACATCGACGACATCGTCGCCGCCTTCGACGGCATCATGGTCGCCCGCGGCGACCTCGGCGTCGAAATGCCCCTGGAGCAAGTCCCCATCGTCCAGAAGCGAGCCGTCAAACTCGCCAAGCGCAACGCCAAGCCCGTCATCGTCGCCACCCAGATGCTCGACTCGATGATCGACAACTCCCGCCCCACCCGCGCCGAAGCCTCCGACGTCGCCAACGCCGTCATCGACGGCACCGACGCCGTCATGCTCTCCGGCGAGACCAGCGTCGGCAAATACGCCGTCGAAACCGTCCGCACCATGTCCCGCATCGTCGAAGCCGCCGAAGAGGACATCCTCGCCAAGGGCCTGCCGCCCCTCACCGAGCGCAACAAGCCCCGCACCCAAGGCGGAGCCGTCGCCCGCGCGGCCGCCGAAATGGGCGACTTCCTCGACGCCAAGTTCCTCGTCGCCTTCACCCAGAGCGGGGACACCGTCCGCCGGCTCTCCCGCTACCGCTCACCCATCCCCCTCCTCGCCTTCACCCCCGACCCCGCCACCCGCTCCCAGCTGAACCTCACCTGGGGCGTCGAAACCTTCCTCGGCCCCCACGTCGAGTCCACCGACGCCATGGTCGCCCAGGTCGAGGAAGAACTCCTGCGGATCGGCCGCTGCGTACCCGGCGACACCGTCGTCATCACCGCCGGCTCACCCCCCGGCGTCACCGGATCCACCAACCTCGTCCGCATCCACCACATCGGCGACGCCGTCCGCTGACACCCGCCACCACCGCGTCGGGCAACACGGCCCGACGCGGTCACCGGCGCCGCCCCGGCTACCAGCCGAACCGGCGGTCGACCACGGCCTCGAACTCCTCGAACGACAACACCGCGTCCCCGTTCGCATCAGCCGCATCGAACAACGCCGACGAAGCATCCGCGTCCCCCACGGCCCACACCGGCAGATCCCCGCGCGCGGCCAACGTCGGCCCCTTGGACCGCAGCGCCGAGATCACCTCCACACGGGTCAGCTCCCCGTCGTGGTTCAGATCCAGCGCGTCGAACAGCTTGCGAGCCTTCTCGCTCATACGGATTCCCCTCATACGTCTGGCCTCGACCTTGACCCCAACCTAACTCCACGCCATACGGTCCCCCAGGCCTCGGCGGCTCCGGCGGCCTCCCCTAGTACTTGGGCCCGATGTGGGCGTCCATGAGCGCGACGGATTCCTTACGGGCGACGGACACGTTGTACGGGGTCGCTGCCGCGCGCCAGGATCGTCCACCGGACGCCCACCTTGGTGAGCGTGTCGGTGCACAGCTTCCGGATGTCATCCGACTTGTTGGTGAAGAGGTACCGCGGGTAGTCGTAGCGCTTCTGCACTCCCGCGACGACACGCGTGGTCCAGTTGGTGATCCGGCATCCATCGGAGTGAATGAGCCCCCGGAGGAACGCCCACGGGTGCGTGTCCACGATCTCCTGCTGCCAGTCTTCGAGGACGATGGGCCGCTCGTGCTTTCGGCCCGCCCCGTGCTGCGGAAACAGGCACTCGAGATGCTTCGAGTAGACCTTGACGTTGTGGCAGCCCACTTTGCGGACCCGACAGACCTGGTTGAACGGGAAAACGCGACCCATCGCCTGTTCGGCGGAATCCATCAGCCCAGGCCAGTTGTCATCGCAGGTGATCATGAGGTTGGGGACGCGGTGAGCTGAGTAGTGACTTATGTGTCCGTCGCCCAGATAGAGCCCGAGTAGATATGCGTACGCCTCGGTGTCCAGAGCACTGCCGTCGCATCGCGGGCAGTCTGGATTGTGGGCTCCGGGACATTCGCCGCGCTTTGCCCGGTCCATGTGCTTCCAGTAGCCGACTGTGCCGAGCGGCACCTTCAGGTGCCGGGCGACCTCCGCGTTCCGCGTGCCGCCGCGCAGCATGGAGAGGGCCGCCTGTCGTGTTTCGAGGCTGTGGAACTGCATGACGCCACTGTCTGTGACGGCGCCTCGCGTTGTGTAGCAAAAAGCGGACATTCACGCGAAGGTGAACCTCCGCTTTTCGAACATCGTGCCGGGTGCGGGACTCGAACCCGCAAGCCCTCACGGGCAGATGTGTTTGAGACATCCGTGTATGCCATTCCACCAACCCGGCAGGGTTGCACGTCGGAGTGTACCGGGTGACCGCGCGGCGGCGCTGCTAGGTAGGCTCATGCAAGCAGCAGCGCCCCGCAAAGAGGAGCCCCCGTGACCGCCGAGCACGAGTCGACGCCCACGCCCGACGCCGACCAGTCGCACGTTCCGCCGCTGACGACCCGCGTCGTCATCGCCGAGGACGAGGCGCTCATCCGCCTGGACCTGAAAGAGATGCTCGAAGAGGAGGGCTACGCCGTCGTCGGCGAGGCCGGGGACGGGCAGACGGCCGTCGAGCTCGCCCGTGAGCACCGGCCCGACCTGGTCATCCTCGATGTGAAGATGCCCGTACTGGACGGGATCTCCGCGGCTGAGAAGATCGCGGAGGAGTCCATCGCCCCCGTGCTCATGCTCACCGCGTTCTCGCAGCGCGACCTCGTCGAGCGCGCCCGGGACGCCGGGGCCATGGCGTACCTCGTGAAGCCGTTCAGCAAGAGCGACGTGGTCCCGGCCATCGAGATGGCGGTGTCCCGCTTCGCGGAGCTGCGCGCGCTG
This sequence comes from Streptomyces sp. NPDC045695, assembly GCF_056432025.1. Taxonomy (NCBI): domain Bacteria; kingdom Bacillati; phylum Actinomycetota; class Actinomycetes; order Kitasatosporales; family Streptomycetaceae; genus Streptomyces; species Streptomyces sp. NPDC045695. The sequence continues at coordinate 162,752 of NZ_JBWKJU010000009.1, read as the reverse complement.
GAGCAGGAGGTCGCGGACCTTTCGCAGCGGCTGGAGACCCGCAAGCTGGTGGACCGGGCGAAGAGCATCCTGCAGACGCAGTACGGGCTCTCGGAGCCGGCCGCGTTCCGGTGGATCCAGAAGTCGTCGATGGACCGCCGGATGTCCATGCAGCAGGTCGCCGAGGTGGTCATCGAGGACGCCGAGGCGAAGAAGAAGGACGGCGCCAAGTAGGACGGCGCCGGGTAGGACCGTGCGCATGCGTGAGGCCCGCCTCCCCCCGAAGGGAGGCGGGCCTCACGCGGTACCGGGAAGGTCAGTCCTCGCCGAGGTAGGCCTTGCGGACGTCCTCGTTGTGGAGGAGGTCCTGGCCGGTGCCGGAGAGCACGATCTTGCCGATCTCCATGACGTGCGCCTGGTCGGCCAGCGAGAGCGCGGCCTGGGCGTTCTGCTCGACGAGCAGGATGGTCATGCCGGTGGACTTGAGCTCGGCGATCGTGGACATGATCTTCTGCATCATCAGCGGGGAGAGGCCCATGGAGGGCTCGTCCAGCATGAGCAGCTTGGGCTGGCACATGAGTGCGCGGCCCATGGCGAGCATCTGCTGTTCGCCGCCGGAGAGGGTGCCGGCGGCCTGCTTGCGACGTTCGCCCAGGATGGGGAAGAGGTCGTAGGCGCGCTGGATGTCCTTCTCGATGCCGTCCTTGTCGGTGCGCAGGAACGCGCCGAGCTGGAGGTTTTCGGCGATCGTCAGCCGGGGGAAGATGTGGCGTCCCTCGGGGGAGTGGGCCAGCTTCATGGCGACGATCTTGTGTGCGGGCACGTTGGCCAGCGGCTGGCCGTCGAAGGTGATGCTGCCGCTCTTGGGCTTGAGGAGCCCGGAGAGGGTGCGCAGGGTGGTCGTCTTGCCGGCGCCGTTGGTGCCGACGAGGCAGACGATCTGGCCTTCGTTGACTTCGAAGGAGATTCCCTTGACGGCTTCGATCTTGCCGTAGGCGACCTTGAGGTCTTCGACCTTGAGGAGCGCGGTCACTTGGTCTCTCCTTCCGTGCTGGTGGTGCCGGTGGTGCCAGTGGTGCTGTCCGCGTCGGCGTGGGCTTCGGCGGCTTCGACTTCGGCGACTTCCTCGTCGCCGGGTGCGCCTTCGAAGGGGGTGCCGAGGTAGGCGGCGATGACGCGCTCGTCGCCCTGGACTTCCGCGGCGCTGCCTTCGACGAGCTTTTCGCCCTGGACGAGGCAGGCGACGCGGTCGCAGAGGTTGAAGATGAACCGCATGTCGTGCTCGATGACGAGGACGGCGATGCCCATGTCGCGGATGGCGAAGATGAGTTCTTCGGCGGCGCGGGTTTCCTGCGGGTTCATGCCGGCGGTGGGCTCGTCCAGGAGGATGAGGCCGGGGTCGCTGGCGAGGGCGCGGGCGATTTCGAGCTTGCGCTGTTCGCCGTAGGGGAGGTTCTTCGCGAGGTGGCCGGCCTTGTGCTGGAGGCCGATGAACTCGAGGAGTTCCATGGCGCGCGCTTCGCTGGCGGCTTCGGCCTTCTTGAAGCCGGGGCCGCGCAGGAGGGCGGACCAGAGGCCTTCCTTGGTGCGGGTGTGGCGTCCGACGAGGACGTTCTCCAGCACGGTCATGTTGTGGAAGAGCCGGATGTTCTGGAAGGTGCGGGCGACGCCGGCTGCGGTGACCTTGTGGGGCGTGGGCGGCAGGACGGTGCCCTTGTAGCTGACGGTGCCCTCGGTGGGGACGTACAGCCCGGTGAGGCAGTTGAAGAAGGTGGTCTTGCCGGCGCCGTTGGGGCCGATGAGGCCGACGATCTCGCCGGCGTTGACCTTGAGGTCGACGCCCTTGACGGCGGTGAGGCCGCCGAAGCGCATGGTGACGCCGCTGGCTTCGAGGACGGTCGTCGTGGTGGTGTCTGTGGTCGTCATGGTGGTTACGCCCCCGCCTTGGCGGTGGCCAGGTCCGTGGGGGCCTGGTCAGCGGTTTCGTCGTGGTACTCGAGCTGCGCGCGCTTGTTGGCGATGAGGCCTTCGGGGCGGAAGCGCATGAGCAGGATGAGGGCGATGCCGAAGGCGAGGAGCTGGTAGTCCTGGAGGAAGGCCAGCTTCGCCGGGATCAGGAAGAGGAGTGCGGCGCCGAGGATGGGGCCGCGGATGGTGCCCATGCCGCCGAGGATGACGGCGGCGAGGAGGAACGCGGAGTTCGGCGGGACGGGCCCGGCGAAGACGTAGTTCTCGGGGACGACCGTGCTGTTGACGTGTGCCTGGACGGTGCCGGCGAGGCCGGCGAGGGTGGCGCCGAGGGCGAAGGCGATGAGCTTGACCTTGAAGCCGTTGATGCCCATGGCTTCGGCGGCGGTCTCGTCCTCGCGGATGGCGACCCAGGCGCGGCCGATGCGGCTGTTGCCCGCCCGGGAGAAGACCAGGACGACCAGGGCCATGACGAGCAGCATCAGGAAGTAGTAGTTGGCGTAGGCGCCGAGGGTGATGCCGCCGACGTCGTGGGACTCCCCGAAGTTCCACCCGAAGATTTCGAGGTGGGGGATGTTGGGGATGCCGTTGGGGCCGTTGGTGATGTCCGGGCCGGAGTCGCCGTCGAGGTTGCCCATGGCGATGCGGAAGATCTCTCCGAAGCCGAGGGTGACGATGGCGAGGTAGTCGCCGCGCAGGCGGAGGGTGGGTGCGCCGATGACCACGCCGAAGATGAGGGAGGCGAGGGCGCCGACGATCATCGCTGCCCAGAAGGGGAGACGGATGTCGAAGGCGGAGGCGGTGCTTCCGGAGACCAGTGCGGCGGTGTAGGCGCCGACGCCGAGGAAGGCGACGTAGCCGAGGTCGAGCAGACCGGCGAGGCCGACGACGACGTTGAGGCCGAGGGCGACGGTCGCGAAGATCAGGATGTTCACCGCGATGAGCGTGTAGGTGTCGCCGCTCTGCTGGATGAACGGGAAGGCGATCGCGGCGGCCGCGGTGCCCATGAGGGTGACCTGGCGGTTGTTCGCGGTGATGGTGCTGAAGCGGTCCAGGAGGCCGGACTTGAGCAGGGCGAAGGCCGCGAAGCCGATGATCAGCAGGTAGGTGACGAAGAGCTGCGGTTCCTTGTCATCGGTGTCGATGCCGAAGGTGACCACGTAGAGGCCGAGGGCGAAGACGCCGGTGATGATGAGGATCTCGGCCCAGGAGGGCAGCCTCTTGGCGGGGGCCGCCTTGTGGCTGTCGTCGGGGAGCTTGTACGCGGCCAGGACCGGGATGAGCGAGCCGACCAGGGCCACGTAGGCGCCGGGCTCCAGGTGGACGACGCCGCCGAGGACCCAGGTGATGGAGATGACGGTGTACCAGGTGCCGGCGAGGGTGCCGAGCGCGAGGATCCACAGGGCCTTGCGGGAGCCGGTGGGGCTGAGCCAGCGGAAGCCCTTGAGGCCGAGCGCGGAGAGCGCGTAGGCGATGGTGAGGAGGGCTGCGATGAGGCTGAGGGACTGGATGGGGGCGGGGCTGCCGTAGTAGGTCAGGTCGCCGGGGAATTCGGCCGTCCAGGTCCACGCGAGGAAGACGCTGACGACGGTGAGGAGGCTGCCGCCGATGACCGTGTACAGGAGCGTGGTGGGCGCGGGGCCCTGCTTCGCGGTGTCGGTCTGCGGGGTGGTGGTGTTGGTCATGGTTCTCACGCCCGATCCGCGACGCGCTCACCGAGCAGGCCTTGTGGCCGCACGAGGAGGACGACGATGAGGAGTACGAACGCCCAGACGTTGGACCAGGCTCCACCGCCGAGCTGCTGCATGCCGGGGATCTCTTCGATGTAGGCGATCGAGAGTGCTTCGGCGAGTCCGAGGACGACGCCGCCGACCATGGCTCCGTAGATGTTGCCGATGCCGCCGAGGACGGCTGCGGTGAAGGCCTTGAGGCCGAGGATGAAGCCCATCTCGAAGTTGATCTGGCCCTTGTCGAGGCCGTAGGCGACGGCGGCGACGGCTGCGAACGCGGCACCGATGGCGAAGGCCATGACGATGATGCGGTCGGTGTTGATGCCCATCAGCTTCGCGGTGTCGGGGTCCTGCGCGGTGGCCTGCATGGCGCGGCCGCTGCGGCTCTTGGAGACGAAGATGCCGAGGGCGAGCATGCACAGGGGGGCGAGGACGAGGACGAAGGCGTCCGCGCGCTGGATCGCGAGGCTGTCGGTGATCTTGAAGGAGGCGCCCTTGAACTCGGGGAAGCTGACGGCCTTCTTGGCGTCCGGGTAGAACTGCCAGACGAGCTGCTGGAGCGCGATCGAGAGGCCGATTGCGGTGATGAGGGGGGCGAGCCTGGGGGCGCTGCGCAGGGGGCGGTAGGCGAAGCGTTCGGCTGCGGTGGCTACGGCGACGGAGGCGAGTGCGCCTCCGACGATCATGATGGGGATCGCGATCAGCAGGGAGGTGCCGGTCGGGAGGGCGGTGTAGGCGGTGAGCGCGCCGAAGCCGCCGATCATGAAGATCTCGCCGTGGGCGAAGTTGATGAGCTGGACGATGCCGTAGACCATGGTGTACCCGATGGCGATGAGGCCATAGAGAGCACCGAGGGCCAGGCCGTTGGCCAGCTGTTGCGGCAGTTCGTGCACCGCAGGGCCTCCGATGAGCGTGTCGGATAAGACTCCGCGCGAGGGCACTGTTTGCGCCCTCGCGCGGCGTGGTTCAGGTGTTACGGGTGTTGCTGGGTGCTACGGGCTTACTGGTTGAAGGTGTCGCTCTTGACGTCGACCCACTTGCCGCCCTCGACCTTGTAGACGGTGAGCTGCTTGTTGGTGGTGTCGCCGTACTGGTCGAAGGCGACCTTGCCGGTCACGCCCTCGAAGGAAACCTTGCCCAGGGCCTCGACGACCTTGGCGCGGGCGTCGCTGGGGAGCTTGCCGTCGTTGGCGGCGGCGACGGCCTTGACGGCCTGGACGATGGCCCAGCCGGCGTCGTAGGAGTAGCCACCGTAGGCGGCGTAGGGGTCCTTGTAGCCGCCGGCCTTGTAGTCCTCGATGAACGTCTTGGCGGTGGGCAGCTTCTCGACCGGGTAACCGATGGAGGTGGAGAGGTCGCCCTCGTTGGCCTCACCGGAGGCGGTGATGAAGGCGGGGTCCTGGATGCCGTCGCCGCCCATGAGCGGGATGTTGGCGCCGGTCTTCTTGATCTGGTCGGCGAGCAGGCCGCCCTCGGGGTACTGGCCGCCGAAGTAGACGGAGTCGGCGCCGGAGGACTTGACCTTGTCGGCGGTGGAGGAGAAGTCGGTCTCCTTCACGGTGACGTGGTCGGTGCCGACGACCTCGCCGCCGAGCTTCTTGAACTCCTCGGAGAAGATCGCGGCCAGGCCGGCGCCGTAGGTCTGCTTGTCGTCGACGACGAAGACCTTCTTCTTGCCGGCGTCCTTGAAGAGGTACTGGGCGGCGAACTTGCCCTGGACCACGTCGGTGGCGGCGGTGCGGAAGTAGGTGTCGAAGGGGCGCTTGAACTCGCCCTTGCCCCAGTTGTCGCCCTGGCTGAGCGAGGGGTTGGTGTTGGCGGGCGAGACCTGGGCCAGCTTGGCGGAGGCGAAGACGCCCTGCATCTGCTGCGCCACGCCGGAGTTCAGCGGGCCGACGACGCCGATGACGTCCTTGTTGCCGACGAGCTTGGTGGCGTTGGCCTGACCGGAGGCGGGGACCGCCTGGTCGTCGAGGGCCTCGACCTTGAACTCGATGCCCGGGACCTCGTTGTTCTTGTTGGCCGTCTTGGCCGCGAGGTCGACGGAGTTCTTGATGCCCTGACCGAGCGCGGAGAGCGAACCGGTGAGCGGGGCGTCCACGCCGATGACGACGACGGTCTTCTTGCCGCCGCCGTTGTCCTTGGATTCTCCGTCGCGCGAGCCGCAAGCGGTGAGGGTCAGTGCTCCCGTGGTGATCACGGTGGTGAGGACGAGCAAAGAACGGTGTCGCACGATTCTTCCTTTCCCTGGCGCGGCGCCCTCTGTCGAGGTGCCGTTTGGTCGCCGGGCCACACTGGGAGGTCCACGGCCGTGCTGATTCGCGCTCTGCGGCGCGGTGACTGGCCGTGACTCTAGGCCCGAGGTGGCGAACACGGGGAGCGGGGATCGGAGGATGTGACGCTCTTGTTATGCCAAGGCCAAGAATGCGTGCTGTGAGTACGGACAGATCGGGCTTTTAGCGACGGTCAAGATTGTCCGCATGGTGAGAAATACCTGGTTCCCTAAGGGGCTTGAGGCCTTCATGCACCTGTCTTAGATCAAATTGAGCCGAATGTGGCAGCGCGTGTCCGAAAGAATCCTCCGGGTGGCCCTTCTCTAGGGAAAAGGCGGATTACGTACGTCATGTGAACTACGGAGAGTGACGTTCGGGGCGGGGGGAGGCCCTTCGGCTGGATCTTGCCCGAAGGGGTGAAGGGCCTGCGACCTGCGGTTCGGCCGTACGGGTCCCTCTGCCCGGAAGGCGGACAGCGCGCGCGGGAATGCGGTGACCCGGGTCACGTCGGGGGCCGCCAGTTCTCCGAACTCCACGTCGCGCCGTTCTGCTCGGCGCAGCGGCGGGCCACGAACCGGTCGATCAGCTCAAGTGCCTTGTCACGTCCGCCAGTTATTTCCTCGGCGCGTCCTGCGGCGACCGCGTCCTCGTGGATCGCGTACTGCTCGTTGGACAGACCCTTCTGCTCCCAGTCCAGACCCGACCACTTGGTGCCCATGAGTGTCTCCTTCGCCCAGTACGAGACGAGGCTCGTGCAGATCTGTGCGGGCGAGGAGGCGCTGGCGGAAGGGCTGGTGGAAGCGCTGGTGGAGCCCTCTGCGGCGGGTGGTGCGGAGGAAGAGCATCCGGTCAGGGCGAGCGCCGCGAGGAGGGCGTGGACGGTGGCGTACCTGGCCGTGCGTGGCGGGGTCCCCATGAGGGGACGGTAGGCGGTCACCATCGGTGACACAACAGCGCGGGCGGGGCGGCGTGCGGACTGGTGAATTCCGGGCGGTTGGGCAGGCGTGGCCCGGTCCGGGAACGGGCGAGGGCCCGGACCCGCCGCTGTGAGCGGCTGGATCCGGGCCCTCGGGTGCCTCGTGCCCTACGGCTGCGGCGTCAGGCCCCGGCAGGGTCCCCGGCCGGGGCGGCGTCGCGCAGCAGGCAGGTCAGGCGGGCCGTGCAGACCCGGCGGTCCTGCTCGTCGCTGATGACGATCTCGTACGTGGCGGTGGAGCGGCCGCGGTGTACGGGGGTGGCGACCCCGGTGACCGTGCCGGAGCGGGCGCCCCGGTGGTGGGTGCAGTTCAGGTCCACGCCGACGGCGATCTTGGTGATGCCGCCGTGCATCATCGCTCCGACGGAGCCGAGGGTCTCGGCCAGGACGGCGGAGGCGCCGCCGTGCAGGAGTCCGTAGGGCTGGGTGTTGCCCTTGACCGGCATGGTCGCCACGACGCGCTCGGCGGAGGCCTCCAGGATGCGGATCTCCATCCGCTCGCCGAGGGCGCCCGCGGAGAACAGCGCGGGCAGGTCGACGCCCATGGCCGTGTACTCGTCGAGTACCTCCTGCGGGAACTTCACAGCGTGCTCCTGACCCATGGGTCTGCTCCGTTCGTCAACGATCGTTAACCTTCTTGTCCTGGGAGTCGTTCTATCAGGCCGGTTCAGGACGGCTCGAAGCGGATGACCACGGACTTGCTGGCGGGGGTGTTGCTGGTGTCCGCGGTGGAGTCGAGCGGGACCAGGACGTTGGTCTCGGGGTAGTAGGCGGCGGCGCAGCCGCGGGCCGTGGGGTAGTGCACGACCCGGAAGCCCGGTGCGCGCCGCTCCACGCCGTCCTTCCACTCGCTGACCAGGTCCGTGTACGAGCCGTCGGCCAGGCCCAGCTCCGCCGCGTCCGCGGGGTTGACCATGACGACGCGGCGGCCGCCGGTGATGCCGCGGTAGCGGTCGTCGAGGCCGTAGATCGTGGTGTTGTACTGGTCGTGGCTGCGCAGGGTCTGCAGGAGCAGCCGGCCCTCGGGGACCTCGGGGTACTCCACGGGCGCGGCCGTGAAATTGGCCTTGCCGGTCTTGGTGGGGAAGCGGCGCTCGTCGCGCGGGGCGTGCGGCAGCCGGAAGCCGCCGGGGCGGGCGACGCGGGCGTTGAAGTCCTCGAAGCCGGGGACCACGCGGGAGATCCGGTCGCGGATCGTCGCGTAGTCCCGCTCGAACTCCTCCCACGGGGTCCTGGAGGTCTCGCCGAGGACGGCGCGGGCCAGGCGGGCCACGATGGCGGGCTCGGAGAGCAGGTGCGGGGAGGCGGGGGCGAGGTTGCCGCGGGAGGCGTGGACCATGCCCATGGAGTCCTCGACGGTCACGAACTGCTTGCCGCCGGCCTGGACGTCCTTGTCGGTGCGGCCGAGGGTGGGCAGGATCAGGGCGCGCCGGCCGGTGACCGCGTGGGAGCGGTTGAGCTTGGTGGACACGTGCACGGTCAGGGAGGCGCGGCGGATCGCGGCCTCGGTGACCTCGGTGTCGGGGGTGGCGCCGACGAAGTTGCCGCCCATGGCGAAGAGGACCTTGGCCTTGCCGTCGCGCAGGGCCTGGATGGAGCGGACCACGTCGAAGCCGTGCTCGCGCGGCGAGGTGATGCCGAATTCGGCGTCGAGGGCGTCGAGGAAGGCGGCCGCGGGCCGTTCGAAGATCCCCATGGTGCGGTCGCCCTGCACGTTGGAGTGGCCGCGGACGGGGCAGACGCCCGCGCCGGGGCGGCCGATGTTTCCGCGCAGCAGCAGGAGGTTGACGACCTCGCGGATGGTGGCGACGGCGTGCTTGTGCTGCGTCAGGCCCATGGCCCAGCAGACGATGGTCCGCTCGGAGGCCAGGACCATGGCCAGCGCGCGCTCGATCTCGGGCCGGGTCAGGCCGGTCGCGGTGAGGGTCTCCTCCCAGTCGGCCTTCGCCGCGGCCGCCGCGAACTCCTCGTAGCCGTGGGTGTGCTCGCGGATGAAGGCCTCGTCGGTGGCCCCGCCCGCCTCGATGACCAGCTTGTTCAGCAGGCGGAAGAGGGCCTGGTCGCCGCCGATGCGGATCTGCAGGAACAGGTCGTTCAGGGCGGTGCCCTTGATCATCCCGAGGGGGGACTGCGGGTTCTTGAAGCGCTCCATCCCGGCCTCGGGCAGAGGATTCACCGAGATGATCTTCGCGCCGGCGGACTTGGCCTGTTCCAGGGCGGAGAGCATGCGCGGGTGGTTGGTGCCCGGGTTCTGCCCGGCGACGATGATCAGGTCGGCCTGGTGGAGGTCTTCGAGGGAGACGCTGCCCTTGCCGATGCCGATGGTCTCGTTCAGCGCGGAGCCCGAGGACTCGTGGCACATGTTGGAGCAGTCGGGCAGGTTGTTCGTGCCGAACTCGCGGGCGAAGAGCTGGAAGAGGAAGGCGGCCTCGTTGCTGGTGCGGCCCGAGGTGTAGAAGAGGGCCTCGTCGGGGGAGGCCAGCGCGGTCAGCTCCTCCGCGATGATCGCGAAGGCGCGCTCCCAGCTGACCGCCTCGTACCGGTCGCCGCCCTCGGGGAGGTACATCGGCTCGGTGATCCGGCCCTGCTGCCCCAGCCAGTACCCGGAGCGCGTGGCCAGGTCGGCGAGGGGGTGCGCGGCGAAGAACTCCGGGGTCACCCGGCGCAGCGTGGCCTCCTCCGCGACGGCCTTGGCGCCGTTCTCGCAGAATTCGGCGGTGTGCCGCTTGTCGCCCTCGGGCCAGGCGCAGCCCGGACAGTCGAAGCCGTCCTTCTGGTTGACCTTGAGCAGGGTGCGGGCGGTGCGGGCCAGGCCCATCTGCTGCTGCGCGATCCTCAGGGTGTGCCCGATCGCGGGCAGCCCCGCGGCCGCGTGTTGCGGGGGCGCGACCTGCGGCGCGTCCTGTACCGGATCACCTGCGGGCGGCTTGGTGGCCATGACGCTCCCCTTTGAACAGTCCTGTCGTCTGCACCGATCCTGTCACGCCCCGCCGACGTCGCCGTCGGCGGATTTGCCCCTGTGTGGGGACCGGCCGGAATTGTCGGTGGGGGCGCCTAGGATCGGGGGCGTGGCACAGACAGCATCGAAGACGACCGACCAGACGACCGCAGCGGACCGCCCCCGCCTGATGCTCATGGACGGGCACTCCCTGGCGTACAGGGCGTTCTTCGCGCTGCCCGCGGAGAACTTCACGACCGCGAGCGGCCAGCCGACCAACGCCATCTACGGCTTCGCGTCGATGCTGGCGAACACGCTGCGCGACGAGGCGCCCACGCACTTCGCGGTGGCGTTCGACGTCTCCCGCAAGACGTGGCGCTCGACGGAGTTCCCCGAGTACAAGGCGAACCGCTCCAAGACCCCCGACGAGTTCAAGGGGCAGGTCGAGCTGATCGGCGAGCTCCTCGACGCGATGCACGTGCCGCGGTTCGCCATCGACGGCTTCGAGGCCGACGACGTGATCGCGACGCTGGCGACGCAGGCGGAGGCCCTGGGCTTCGACGTGCTGATCGTCACCGGCGACCGGGACTCCTTCCAGCTCGTGTCCGAGCACACCACCGTGCTCTACCCGACCAAGGGCGTCTCCGAGCTGACCCGGTTCACCCCGGAGAAGGTCCAGGAGAAGTACGGGCTCAGCCCGCAGCAGTATCCGGACTTCGCCGCGCTGCGCGGCGACCCGTCCGACAACCTGCCGGGCATCCCGGGTGTCGGCGAGAAGACCGCGGCCAAGTGGATCACGCAGTTCGGGTCGTTCGCGCAGCTCGTGGAGCGTGCCGAGGAGGTCAAGGGCAAGGCCGGGCAGAACTTCCGGGACCACCTGGAGGCCGTCAAGCTCAACCGCGTCCTGACCGAGATGGTCAAGGACGTCGAGCTGCCCAAGACCCCGGCCGACCTGGTCCGCGCCCCGTACGACCGGACCGCCATGCTCGGTGTACTGGACGTGCTGGAGATCCGCAACGCCTCGCTGCGCGAGCGGCTGCTCGCCGTGGACCCGGGCGCCGCCGAGGAGGCACCGGCTCCGGTCGCGCCGGGCGTGGAGCTGGACGCGGCCGTCCTGGGCACCGGCGAGCTGGCGCCGTGGCTGGAGAGCCACGCGGGCGGGCCGCTGGGCCTCGCGACCGTCGACAGCTGGGCACTCGGCCAGGGCAACGTCAGCGAGATCGCGCTGGCCGCGGCCGGGGGCGCCGCCGCCTGGTTCACGCCCGCCGAGCTGGACGAGGCGGACGAGCGGGCCTTCGCGGCCTGGGCCGCCGACCCGGCCAAGCCCAAGGTGGTGCACAACGCCAAGGGCCTCATGCGGGTCTTCCCCGAGCACGGCTGGACCCTCGCGGGCGTCGCCATGGACACCGCGCTCGCCGCCTACCTGGTCAAGCCGGGCCGCCGGTCCTTCGCCCTGGACGCCTTGTCCATGGAGTACCTCCACCGTGAGCTGGCGCCCGCCGCCGCCGACGGCCAGCTGGCCTTCGGCGCCGACGACACGGCCGAGGCCGAGGCCCTGATGGCGCAGGCCCGCGCCGTCCTGGACCTCGGTGACGCCTTCACCGACAAGCTCGCCGAGGTGGGCGCGGCCGAGCTGTTGCACGACATGGAGCTGCCGACCTCCGAGCTGCTGGCCCGGATGGAGCGGTCCGGCATCGCCGCCGACCGGGACCACCTGGAGGCCATGGAGCAGCAGTTCGCCGGGGCCGTGCAGCAGGCGGTGAAGGAGGCGCACGCGGCGGTCGGCCACGAGTTCAACCTCGGCTCGCCCAAGCAGCTCCAGGAGGTCTTCTTCGGCGAGCTGGACCTGCCGAAGACCAAGAAGACCAAGACCGGGTACACCACGGACGCGGACGCGCTGGCCTGGCTGGCCACCCAGACCGACCACGACCTGCCCGTGATCATGCTCCGCCACCGGGAGCAGGCCAAGCTGCGCGTCACCGTCGAGGGCCTGGTCAAGACCATCGGCGCCGACGGCCGGGTGCACACCAGCTTCAGCCAGACCGTCGCCGCGACCGGCCGGCTGTCCTCCACCGACCCCAACCTGCAGAACGTGCCGGTGCGCACCGACGAGGGCCGCGCCATCCGCCGTGGCTTCGTCGTCGGCGAGGGCTTCGAGTCGCTCATGACCGCCGACTACAGCCAGATCGAGCTGCGCGTGATGGCCCACCTCTCCGAGGACGAGGGCCTGATCGAGGCGTTCGCGACCGGCGAGGACCTGCACACCACCGTCGCCTCCCAGGTGTTCGCCGTCGAGCGGTCCCAGGTCGACGCCGAGATGCGCCGCAAGATCAAGGCCATGTCGTACGGTCTCGCGTACGGGCTCTCCGCCTTCGGCTTGGCCCAGCAGCTGAACATCGAGCCCGCCGAGGCGCGCGGCCTGATGGAGACGTACTTCGAGCGGTTCGGCGGCGTGCGGGACTACCTGCGCCGCGTCGTGGACGAGGCCCGGGCCACCGGGTACACGGCCACGGTCTTCGGCCGCCGCCGGTACCTGCCCGACCTCAACAGCGACAACCGCCAGCGCCGCGAGGCCGCCGAGCGGATGGCGCTCAACGCGCCGATCCAGGGCACCGCCGCCGACATCGTCAAGGTCGCGATGCTGCGCGTGGACAAGGCGATCACCGCGGCCGGGCTGAGGTCGCGGACGCTCCTCCAGGTCCACGACGAAATCGTGCTGGAGATCGCCCCGGGCGAGCGCGAGCAGGTCGAGGAGCTGGTGCGCCGCGAGATGGGCGCCGCCGTCGAGCTCCGGGCCGCGCTGGAGGTGTCCGTGGGCGTCGGCCCCGACTGGGAGTCCGCCGCGCACTGAGCCCCGTACGGCCAGGGCCGCGCCCGTCCCCGCTCAGGCGGTGGGGACGGGCGTCCGCGTTTCCTCGTCCGTACGGGCGCGGTCGCCGCGGTGCCGGAGCCGTACGAGGACCCCGTACAGCAGCAGGGCCACGGCGAGCCCGCCGCCCGCGCCGAAACAGACCGTCGGGATGATGTCGAGCGGCGAGCGGATCCGGTCGAAGAAGGTGAAGAAGCGGATCACGCGCATCGTGACCCCCGCCGCCACGCACACCACGACCAGGGCGAGGGAGCCCCGGACCTCCGCACGGCCGAGCACCGGCACGGACGCCGGGGCCGGGGAGGCCGGCAGCCGCCGCAGCGCGGTCCCCGTGAACCAGAGCAGGGCGCAGGCCGCGACCGCCGAAGTGCCGTACTGCAGGTACGAGTAGAGGGGCAGGCCGAAGGCGAGCGGCTTGCCGAGGTCCGGCAGCGCGTTCGTCCCCCAGCGGTCCATGTGCGTGAAGCTGTCCCACACCACGTGCGTGAGGGAGCCGGCGACCGCCGAGAGGTAGAACCAGAGGGCGAGCGAGGGCAGTCGGCGGCGCACGCGCCAGTCCTCGCCCCGCACGAAGGCATGGACCCGGCCCCTCCAGCCACGCGGCAGGAGCGCGATCAGCGGCTCGCGCAGCAGCAGCCAGCACCCCACGAGCGCGGCGGTGAGCACGGCGTCCACGGTGAACACCCCTGGCAGCGAGTGCGTGAAGGACCCGTAGGCCATGACGCCCTCGACGACGGCGTCCGTGAAGTAGAAGGTGTCCGGCGCGAACGAGCCGAGGACCAAGGCCGAGGCGACGAGGGGGCCGCGGGCACGCCCGGTCCGACGGATGGCCGGAAGTACGGCCGCCGCATGGCTGAGAGTGAACGGCATGACACCCCTCCTGGACTTTCCCGGGCAGTCCCTTTACTTCGGGCCAATGCGCCCGAAGGGTCCCGACAGTATGCGTGACCTGCCCACGGACGTGGGGATGTGGTGAATTCCGGCCCGCGGTCCGTGCCCTGTGCAGGCAGCTGACGTAGGGTCACGCGCACGTCGAGGCAGAGGGGTTCGGCTCATGTCGGCTCGAATAATCGGACGCAGGCTGCGCAGGGGGGCGACGGCCGCCCTGATCTCCGCACTGGTGGTCGCCGCGGTGACCGCCTCCCAGGGACCGGCCGGTGCGCGCACGGACCGCGTGAGCGCGGCGCAGGACGACGCGACGCCCCTCCCGGCGGACGGGGCCGGCGGCGACACCGCCTACATCACCGAACTCCCGCCCCTGGTCAGCCCTGAGCCTCCCGCCGTGGTGCTGCCGGACGAGGCGGCGGCCACGCAGCCGGAGGCGGCCGCGACGCCGGAAGCCGTGCCGGCGGTGGCCGGCACCGGAGCGGCGCAGGGGGCGCAGGGGATACCGGCGAGCGTGCTCGCGGCGTACCTGCGTGCGGAGCAGACGGTGGGGCGGAGCGACCCCGGGTGCGGGCTGCGCTGGCAACTCCTCGCGGCGATCGGCAAGGTGGAGTCCGGGCAGGCGCGCGGCGGCCAGGTGGACACGGCGGGGACCACGCTGCGGCCCATCCTGGGGCCGGTGCTCGACGGCAACGGCTTCGCGAACATCCCGGACACGGACGGCGGGGCCTACGACGGGGACGCCCGGTACGACCGGGCGGTCGGGCCGATGCAGTTCATCCCCTCGACGTGGGCGGCATGGGGCCAGGACGCGGACGGCGACGGGCGGCGCAACCCGAGCAACGTGCACGACGCGGCCCTCGCGGCCGGGCGGTACCTGTGCGCGGGCGCCCGGGACCTGCGGGTGGACGCGGACCTGGACCGGGCGGTCCTGTCGTACAACCACTCCACGGCGTACCTGCGCACGGTGCGGTCCTGGTTCGCGTACTACCTCAAGGGGGCGCACGAGGTCCCGGACAGCGGGGGTGCCGGCGCGTCGGTGCCGGCGCCATCGGCACCGGTACCGGCACCGAAGCCCACCCCGACGCCGAAGCCCACGCCGAGCCCGACCCCCACGCCGACCCCGACCCCGACCCCGACCCCGACCCCGGCCCCGACGCCGACGCCGACGCCGACACCGGTCCCGAAGCCCACGCCTTCGCCGACTCCCACGCCGACGCCGACACCCACCCCCACGCCGAGCCCCACCCCCACGCCGAGCCCCACGCCGCCGACCCCGGTCCCGACGCCGACCCCCACGCCCACGCCGTCGCCCACCGCGTCCCCGTCGCCCACCGCGTCCCCGTCGCCCACCGCGTCCCCGACGCCCACCCCGCTCCCGAAGGTCACCTCGTCCCCGGCCCCCGCGCCGGGGGAAACCCCGTAGTCGAACCGTTCTCATCTCGCCTTCGGATTGCTACGGTGCCTCCTCCCTGACGCTCCATCAGATTCCGGAGGCCCGGCATGCGCGCATTCATCGCCGCCGCCAGCGGTCTCGCCCTCGCGGTGCTCCTCGTCCTCGCCGTCACGGCGTTCGGGGCGCCCGAAGGCAGGACCTCACCCAAGCCCCTGCTCACCACCGCGCCCCCCGCGCCCGGACAGTAGAGGAGGGCCCGGCCGTGCGACGCAGAGCGAGCCTTGTCCTGCTGGCCCTAGCCGTGTTCTGCGCAGCCCTCGCGCCGCTGCTGCGCTGGTACGCCTACCCCCGCCTCGCCAAGATCCCGGCGAACCAGTACCAGGAGGTGGTCCTGGAGGCGAAGGACGCGACCCTGCTCGACTACACCGGCGGCATGCAGCCGAAGAAGGTCGACAAGGTCACGATCGTCCAGACCCTCAAGGGCAACGTCGAGGCGTCGAAGGAGATCGAGTCGAGCGCGGGCAAGGACGTCGTGGTCTGGGACACGCTCACGCACATCATCGGCCCGGACGGGAAGACGGTCTCCCAGATCCCCGAGCGCTACATCTTCGACGCCCACACCCAGGACCCGGTGCACGCCACCGGCGAGATGGTCGACGGCGACGCCGTCAAGCGCGAGGGCATCGAGTTCAAGTGGCCGTTCTTCACCGAGCCGCGCGACTACCTGTACTTCGACGCGCAGACCCGTACCTCCTCGCCGATCCACTACGTCGGCCCGCGCACCTTCAAGGGCGTGGACGTCTACTACTTCGAGCAGACCGTCCCCTGGACCAAGGTGCCCATGCCGAAGAAGATGCCCATCGAGGGCATCGACCCGACGACGATCGAGGCGGCCACCGGCACCACCCTCTGGTACACGGTCAAGGCCAGGTTCTGGGTCGACCCCGTCACCGGGGCGCCCGTCAACGCAGAGCAGGACATCCAGCAGGAGATGCGCGGCGGCATCGCGGCGGGCGGCCCCGACGGCAAGCTCACCGCCTTCGCCGGGCACGTCACCATGCGCGAGGACTACTCCGACTACACGGTCGACCTGGTCAAGTCGAACCGTACGAAGATCCTCGCGCTGCACACCTACGCGCCGGTCGGCCTCACGGCCGGCGGGCTCGCGCTGCTCGGGGTCGCGCTGTGGCTGGAGGCCCGCGGCCGCCGGGCGCGGGAGGAAGAGGAAGGGGTCAGCGCCTGAGCCGGGCGTTGGTGTGACGGGTCGGCTCGGCGGTGGCCGGGTCCTCGGGCCACGGGTGCTTCGGGTAGCGGCCGCGCAGCTCCGCGCGGACGGCGCGGTAGCCACCCTGCCAGAAGGAGGCGAGGTCGGCGGTGACGGCGGCGGGCCGTCCGGCGGGGGACAGGAGGTGCACCAGCACCGGTACGCCCGCCACCCGCGGGGTCTCGGCCAGGCCGAACAGCTCCTGGAGCTTCACGGCGAGCACCGGCTGCCCGTGCTCCGCCGCGTAGTCCACCCTGATCCGGGATCCGCTGGGCACCTCCAGGCGTTCCGGAGCCAGCTCGTCGAGGCGGGCGGCCTCACCGGAGGCCCACGGCAGCAGCCGGTTCAGCGCCTGCCCGGCATCGATCCGCCCCAGGTCGGCGCGGCGCCGGGCCCGGGACAGCTCCGGCTCCAGCCATGCGTCGGCGCGCTCCAGCAGGGCGTCGTCGTCCGCCACGTCGGGCCAGGCGCCGCCGAGCGTCCGGTGCAGGAAGCCCAGCCGGGCCCGCAGCGTCTGCGCGTCGGGCGACCAGCGCAGCAGGCCGAGGCCCTCGGTGCGCAGGCCCTGGAGCAGGGCGGCCCGCACGAGCGCGGGGTCGGGGTTGCGCAGTGGGCGCGCGGCGAGCTCGATCGCCCCGAGCCGCTGCGCCGCGCGGGCCACGAGGTCCCCGTCCTCCCAGCGGACCTCCTCGCCCTCGGTCAGCAGGTGGGCGGCGGCGGCCCGGGCGGTGTCCTCGTCGATGACGGCGGCGAGCCGGACGCGTGCCGAGGCGGCGTGCGGGGGCCGGTCGGCGACGGCGACCGCCAGCCAGGGGGCGTGGCGCAGCGGTGACCCCTCGGGGAGTTCGGCCGCCGTCCCCGAGGCCATGAGGAAGGCCCCCTGCCCCTTGGCCCTGGCCACCCGCTCGGGGAACGCGAGCGCGGCGACGAGCCCGGCGGCGAGGTCATCGGGCGCGGCTCCGCTGCCGGGGCTCCGCCCCGGACCCCGCGCCTCACACGCCGGCGAGGCTGGATTTCCGGGGGTCCGCGGCGGAGTCCCGGGCTCGGGAAGGGGCGGGGCGGGGGAGAGCCCCTCGGGGTCCTGCGTGGCGGCGCGCTCCAGCCGGCGGGCTTCCGCGCGCCAGCGCGAGGCGTAGGGGTCCGACCCGCGCCGGGCCGCCCGCCAGGCGGCGGCCAGATCGTCCCCGTACTCCCGCGGCGGCTCCTCGCTGAGCAGGGCCACCACCTCCGCCGTACGCCGTGCGCCCAGCGCGTCGGCCCCGTCCAGCAGGGCCCTGGCCAGCCGGGGGTGCAGCCCGAGCCGGGTCATCCGCAGGCCGCGCGGGGTCGGCCGCCCGGCCGGGTCCACGGCGCCGACCGCGACCAGCACCTCCCGCGCCGCGGCCATCGCTCCGGCCGGCGGCGGGTCCGGCAGGGCCAGCCCGGCCGCCTCCGGGTCGCCCCAGCAGGCGGCCTGAAGGGCGAACTGGGCCAGATCGGCCATGCGGATCTCCGGCGAGGGGAACGCGGGCAGCCGGCCGTCCTCCGCTTCGGCCCAGCAGCGGTACACCGCGCCCGGCGCCTCCCGCCCGGCCCGGCCCGCGCGCTGGCGACCGGCCGCGCGGGACGCCCGTACGGTCGCCAGCGCGCCCAGCCCCCGGGCATGGTCCACGCGGGGCTCGCGGGCCAGCCCGGAGTCCACCACCACGCGCACGCCCGGCACGGTCAGGCTGGACTCCGCCACCGCCGTCGCGAGGATCACCCGGCGGTGCTGCGACGCCGTCAGCGCCGCGTCCTGCACCGCCGCCGGAGCCCGGCCGTGGACCTGGAGCACCTCCGCGTCCACGCCGCCGAGCTGCCCGGCGACCCGGGCGATCTCGCCGACGCCGGGCAGGAAGCACAGGACGTCGCCGTCGCGTTCGGCCAGGGCCCGCCGCACCACCGAGGCCACGTGCGCCAGCTGCGCCGGATCCACCCGCATGCCGTGCGGGGGCCGCACCGGCCGGGCCGGGGGAGCCCATACGGTCTCCACGGGGTACGAGACCCCCGCGGCCCGCACCACGGGCGCGTCGCCGGGCCCGCCGTGACCGAGCACCCGGGCCCAGACCGCGGCGTCCGTCGTCGCCGAAGCCGCCACCAGGCGCAGGTCCGGGCGCAGGGTCTCCCGTACGTCGAGCAGGAAGGCGGCGGCCGTGTCGGCGTCCAGGTGGCGCTCGTGGCACTCGTCCAGGACGACCACGTCCACCCCGTCCAGCTCCTGGTCGCGCTGCAGCCGCTGGAGCAGCACGCCGGTGGTGACCACCTCCACCACCGTGCCGGGACCCGCGACCCGCTCGCCGCGCACCGTGAAGCCCACCGAGTCGCCGGTCTTCTCGCCCAGCAGCCAGGCCATGCGCCGCGCGGCGGCCCGGGCGGCGATCCGCCGGGGCTCGGCGACCACGACCCGGCGGCGAGGGCCGCCCCCCACCAGCCCCGCCAGCACCAGGGGCACCAGCGTGGTCTTGCCGGTGCCGGGCGGGGCGCAGAGCACGGCGGTGCCGTGCGCGTCCAGCGCGGAGAGGAGGGCGGGGACGGCCTCCCGGACGGGAAGGGCGTCGAGGGCGGCCTGGCGTATCAAGGGATCAGTCCCTCTCGCACACGAAGATCGCCGTGCCGGGGATCAGGTTGCCGCGCAGCGGGGACCAGCCGCCCCACTCCTGGCTGTTCCATTCGGGCCACTGCGGCTCGACCAGGTCGAGCAGGCGGAAGCCGCCCGCCACCACGTCCCGGACGCGGTCGCCGAGGGTGCGGTGGTGCTCCACGTAGACGGCGTGACCCTGCTCGTCCTGCTCCACGTACGGGGTCCGGTCGAAGTAGGAGGCGGCGACGGTCAGCCCCTCGGGGCCGGGTTCGTCCGGGAAGGCCCAGCGGATGGGGTGGGTGACGGAGAAGACCCAGCGGCCCCCGGGGCGCAGTACGCGGTGCACCTCGCGCATGACGTTGACCGGGTCGGCGACGAAGGGCACGGCCCCGTAGGCGGAGCAGGCGAGGTCGAAGGAGCCGTCGCGGAAGGGGAGCCTGCCCGCGTCGGCCTCGACGAGCGGAACGTCGTCGCCGATGCGCAGGGCGTGCTGGAGCTGGCGGTGGGAGAGGTCCAGGGCCACCGGGCGGGCGCCCTGGGCGGCGAGCCAGCGCGAGCACTGGGCGGCGCCGGCGCCGATCTCCAGGACGTCCTTGTTCTTGAGGAGGGCGGCGGGGCCCAGGAGGGCCGCGTCCGCCTCGTCCAGGCCCTCGGGGCCCCACACGAAGCGGTCGTCGCCGAGGAAGGCGCCGTGCTCGCTCTGGTACTCGTCGGCGTTGCGGTCCCACCACCCGCGGCTGGCCCGGCTGCTCTCCGCTTCCCCCGCGTCACGCCGGGTGGCCTCGGCGTCCTCCACGGAACCCGGATCGGCCTCGTGCGCCGCTTCGGGGGTGTAGTCCTCTTGGTTCATGGGGCCCGTCGTCGTAGTCTGCGAATGTCTTCGGATGTGGCAGGAAGCCTCAGCAAGGCCGCCGCGCCCACGAATTGTGCCGGTTATGCGGCCATCCGCCGGGGGTGTGCGCCTTCGCGCATTGACCCTGTCCGGCTGCCCCCGTATGCTACAAGTTGCGCTGCGAGCCTGTGCTCCTCAGACCTAGCAGGCTGCGCTTGCATCTGTTGATGTCCCCTCGGTTCTCGAGGCCCCACCGCTTCTGCGCGGAAGGGGGTCTCCTTGGCTGTCCGGCTTCTTCGGCAGATGCCGATAAGGGCTCCCGGCGTAGCAGTACCTACGACTTTCTGTCCGTAACCGGAGCCCTTTCCCACATGACGAGCAGCACCGAGACCACCGCCACCACCCCGCAGGTTGCGGTCAACGACATCGGCGACGCGGACGCGTTCCTCGCGGCGATCGACGCGACGATCAAGTACTTCAACGATGGCGACATCGTCGACGGCGTCATCGTCAAGGTTGACCGGGACGAGGTTCTCCTCGACATCGGTTACAAGACCGAAGGTGTCATCCCGAGCCGCGAGCTCTCGATCAAGCACGACGTCGACCCGAACGAGGTCGTCAAGGTCGGCGACGAGATCGAGGCCCTGGTTCTCCAGAAGGAGGACAAGGAAGGCCGCCTGATCCTCTCGAAGAAGCGCGCTCAGTACGAGCGTGCCTGGGGCACCATCGAGAAGATCAAGGAAGAAGACGGCATCGTCACCGGTACCGTCATCGAGGTCGTCAAGGGTGGTCTCATCCTCGACATCGGCCTCCGCGGCTTCCTGCCGGCCTCTCTCGTGGAGATGCGTCGCGTCCGCGACCTCCAGCCCTACGTGGGCAAGGAGCTCGAGGCGAAGATCATCGAGCTGGACAAGAACCGCAACAACGTGGTCCTGTCCCGCCGCGCCTGGCTCGAGCAGACCCAGTCCGAGGTTCGCCAGACGTTCCTCACCACCCTGCAGAAGGGTCAGGTCCGCTCCGGCGTCGTCTCCTCGATCGTCAACTTCGGTGCCTTCGTGGACCTGGGTGGCGTCGACGGTCTCGTCCACGTCTCCGAGCTGTCCTGGAAGCACATCGACCACCCGTCCGAGGTTGTCGAGGTCGGCCAGGAAGTCACCGTCGAGGTCCTCGACGTCGACATGGACCGCGAGCGTGTCTCCCTGTCGCTGAAGGCGACGCAGGAAGACCCGTGGCAGCAGTTCGCCCGGACCCACCAGATCGGTCAGGTCGTCCCGGGTAAGGTCACCAAGCTGGTTCCGTTCGGTGCGTTCGTCCGCGTGGACGAGGGCATCGAGGGTCTGGTCCACATCTCCGAGCTGGCCGAGCGCCACGTGGAGATCCCGGAGCAGGTCGTCCAGGTCAACGACGAGATCTTCGTCAAGGTCATCGACATCGACCTTGAGCGTCGCCGGATCTCGCTGTCGCTGAAGCAGGCCAACGAGTCCTTCGGTGCCGACCCGGCGTCGGTCGAGTTCGACCCGACCCTGTACGGCATGGCCGCGTCTTACGACGACCAGGGCAACTACATCTACCCCGAGGGCTTCGACCCCGAGACCAACGACTGGCTCGAGGGCTTCGACAAGCAGCGCGAGGCCTGGGAGACCCAGTACGCCGAGGCGCAGCAGCGCTTCGAGCAGCACCAGGCTCAGGTCATCAAGAGCCGCGAGGCCGACGAGGCCGCTGCCGCCGAGGGTGCTGCCGCCCCGGCCGCGGGTGCCAGCGCCGGTGCGGGCATCTCGGGTGGTTCGTACTCCTCGGAGTCCGACGAGACCTCTGGCGCCCTGGCGTCCGACGAGGCCCTCGCCGCCCTCCGCGAGAAGCTGGCCGGCGGCCAGAGCTGATCGCAGCGCGCATCACACTCCGGTGTGAGCCGAGCGGGTTGAGTTGACGGTAAGGCCCGTCCCCTCCGGGGGGCGGGCCTTACCGCGTTCCTGGTCGTGTTCGTGATTGCGTTCCTGTGAATGCGGCCAACTGGGGAATGGTGGGGCGTCCTTGGACGTTCTTGGCAGAGAACGCGGCGAGGAGGAGTGGTGGCAGTGCTTGATCCACAGGGTTTGTACGAATGGGATGCCAAGGGTCTGGCGGTGGCCGACCTGGCGGTCGCCCAGGACTCGGCCGGGCTGGTCATGCTGTACCACTTCGAGGGGTACATCGACGCGGGTGAGACCGGTGAGCAGATCGTCGAGCGCCTCCTGGACACCCTGCCCCACCAGGTGGTGGCGCGCTTCGACGCGGACCGGCTGGTGGACTACCGGGCGCGCCGCCCGCTGCTGACCTTCCAGCGCGACCACTGGACGGAGTTCGAGGAGCCCAGGCTGGAGGTCCGGCTCGTCCAGGACGCCACCGGAGCGCCCTTCCTGCTGCTGTCCGGCCCCGAGCCGGACGTGGAGTGGGAGCGTTTCTCCGTCGCCGTCCGGCAGATCGTCGAGCGTCTCGGGGTCCGCCTCTCGGTGAACTTCCACGGGATTCCGATGGGCGTCCCGCACACCCGCCCCGTGGGCATCACCCCGCACGGCAACCGCACCGACCTCATGCCGGGGCACCGCAGCCCCTTCGACGAGGCGCAGGTGCCGGGCAGCGCGGAATCCCTGGTGGAGTTCCGCCTGGCCCAGGCCGGACACGACGTGCTGGGCGTCGCCGCGCACGTACCGCACTACGTCGCGCGCTCCCCGTACCCGGACGCCGCGCTGACGGTGCTGGAGGCGATCACGGCCGCCACCGGGCTGGTGCTGCCGGCCGTGGCGCACGCCCTGCGCACCGAGGCGCACCGGACCCAGACGGAGATCGACCGGCAGATCCGGGAGGGCGACGAGGAGCTGGTCAGCCTGGTGCAGGGGCTGGAGCACCAGTACGACGCGGCCGCCGGAGCGGAGAGCCGCGGCAACATGATCGCGGAACCGGCGGAGCTGCCGTCGGCGGACGAGATCGGCCGCGAGTTCGAGCGGTTCCTGGCGGAGCGCGAGGGCGAGGGCTGAGACGCTGACCTGCCGGCGCTTGCGGCCGAGGGCCGAGGGGCCGGCCTGCCGGCCTGCCGGGGGGCCGCGGGCTTCGGGCTAGTGCTGTGACCCTTCCGGTCGCAGTACTAGGGTGCGAGCATGCTGAAAGTAGGACTGACGGGCGGAATCGGCGCCGGCAAGAGCGAGGTCTCGCGACTGCTGGCGGGGTACGGGGCGATCGTCGTCGACGCCGATCGGATCGCGCGCGAGGTCGTGGAGCCCGGTACGCCGGGCCTCGCGGCCGTCGTGGCGGCGTTCGGCGAGTCGGTGCTGACGCCGGAGGGGGCACTGGACCGCCCGAAGCTGGGGTCCATCGTGTTCGCGGACCCGGCCAGGCTCCAGACGCTCAACGCGATCGTGCACCCGCTGGTCGGGGCCCGCTCGGCCGAGCTGGAGGCCGCCGCGGGGACCGGCGCGATCGTGGTGCACGACGTACCGCTCCTCACGGAGAACGGCCTGGCGCCGCTCTACGACCTGGTGGTCGTGGTGGACGCGGCGCCGCAGACGCAGCTGGCACGGCTGACCGCGCTGCGCGGGATGTCCGAGGCGGAGGCGCGGGCCCGGATGGCCGCGCAGGCCACGCGGGAGCAGCGGCTCGCGGTCGCGACCCTGGTGATCGACAACGACGGGCCGCTGGAGGCGCTGGAGCCGCAGGTGCGCAAGGTGTGGGACGAGCTCAGGGAGCGGGCCGCAGGCGGCGCCACTGCCTGACGTGTGCATGGAATAGCGGAGAGGGCGGGCGCGTTGGACGCGCCCGTAGAGGGAAGGATCTGGACCGTGTCCGAGACCACGCGCCCCACCCCGCCGTCCAGCCCGGAAACCCACGTCATCGACTACCGGGCCGCCGAGCGGCTGCTCGCCGCACGGGACCCGCGCGGCGCGGTGAAGCTGCTCGACTCGGTCGTAGCCGCCCACCCGGAGAACACGGCGGCTCGGCTCCTGCGCGCCCGGGCCTTCTTCGCGGCGGCCCAACTGCGCCCGGCGGAGCTGGAGTTCGAGCTGGTGCTGGAGCGGGAGCCGGACAACGCCTTCGCGCACTTCGCGCTGGCCCGTACCCATGAGCGCGCGGGCCGGCCCGGGCAGGCACGCAAGCACTTCCGCCTGGCCGCGGCCCTGGACCCGCAGCCGGAATACCTGGCCGCGGCCCGTTTCGACGACCAGGACGGCCCGGGAGCCGGATCCTGATTCGGTTCGGGCAGGCGGACCGGGAGGCCGTCCAGCCTCACCGGTTGCCCGGCGGTTCGTACGGAGGGACGTCCGGCCCCGGCTGGTAGTGCGGCCCCTGGCGGATGTGGCGCACGACCATGACCAGGTCCACGGCCACGATCACGGCGAGCACCGCGCAGGCGGCCGCCCACCCGGGACGGCCGGCCAGCGAGAACGCGACCGCCCCGCCGACGGCCCAGATCAGCCCCCAGACGCCCAGCCAGAACCGCAGCCGCAGCGGACTGCGCGCGGTCACGGGCTCGTTTCCAGTACGCATGGTCATCGCCTCTCAGCTCCATGGTCCCACCGGGGTCGCGGTGCGTCAGGGCTGAGCTCGGCCACGGCCGTACGGCTACGCGGTGGAACTGGGCCGCTGGGGCCGCTGATCCGCAGGTCAGAGGCGTTGTCAGTGGCCGCGCCTAGACTCGTCGGCAGAAGACATCCGCCCACACTCCCCGCAGAGGTGGGCACCGACGGGAAGGGGGACACCGTGACACCGCAGCCGCAGCCGCAGCCGCAGGCATCGGTACTGCTGCGCCACGCCGCGGTGTTCCTGCCCGCCGCCGTCCCCCGGGAGGGTCGCGTCGCCTTCTGGGCGCCCCACGGCGGCCCCCTGCCCGAGGCGGGTACCCCGGGGCCGCTCACGGTCGTGCGCCCGCACGGCGACGGGGTCCGCAGCCGGACCGTGCCCGCCGTGACCTTCTCCGTCGCCTCCGCGCTGCCCCTGCTCGCGCAGGCGCCCCGCAGCCCCGCCGCGCATCCCGCCACCCGCGCCTGGGGCACCGCCGCCCACCAGGCGCTCACCCTCGCCGCCCGTGGCCGACTGCTCCCCGGGCTCACCCCGCAGGGCGTCGACGCGTGGCGCGCCGGACCACTGGACGCCGCCGACGTCGGCCACCTCCGGGCGATCGCCGCCGCGCTGCCGCCCGAGGGGTACGCGACCCCCCTCGCCGGCCGCCGGCCGCTCCATCTGCCCGAACCGGAGGCGCTGGTCCGCGCGTTCCTCGACGCCGTCGCCGACAGCCTGCCCCGCACCCCGGCCGCGGCCGTGGCCGCCGGCGGGCCGTTCGCCGCGCGGGAGGCGCAGCGGGTGCCCGGGATGCGGGACTGGGCCGCGCAGGTCGCGGCCGGAGCCGACACCGGCGTCGGGATCTCGCTGCGGCTCGACCTGTCCTCCTTCCGCCTCTTCGACGAGGCGGAGGACGAGGACACCCGGCGCGCCGGCGCCGCCGTCGTGCAGGTGCACAGCCTCGCCGATCCGACCCTGGTCACCGATGCCGGACAGCTGTGGGCGGGCCTGGCAGCGGCCGGGTTCGGTCCCCGCGCCCGGATCGACGCCGTGCTCGCGCTGCGCCGGGCGGCGCGCGTCTGGCCGCCGCTGCTGCGCCTGCTGGACCAGCCCGTGCCCGATTCGCTGGCGCTGTCCGACCCGGAGCTGGAGGACCTGCTGGGGGTGGCCGCGACCCGCCTGGCGGCTGCCGGGGTGCTGGTCCACTGGCCGCGCGAGCTGGCTCGTACGCTGTCCGCGACCGCGGTCGTACGGTCGACCGCGCCCGGGTCCGCGACCGACGGGACCGCCTTCTTCGACGCCGAGCACCTCTTCGCCTTCTCCTGGGAGCTGGCGCTGGGCGGCGACCGGCTCACCCCTGGGGAGATGGACGCGCTGGCGCAGGCCCACCGGCCCGTCGTGCGGCTGCGGGACCAGTGGGTGCGGGTCGACCCGGAGCTGGTGCGCAAGGCGCGCAAGCGGGAGCTCGGCCTGCTGGACCCGGTGGACGCGCTGGCCACCGTACTGTCGGGGGAGGCCGAGGTCGACGGGGAGCCGGTCGAGGCGGTGCCCGTGGGGGCGCTGGCCGCCCTGCGGGAGCGGCTGACGGGCGAGTTGGCCCCGCTGGAGCAGCCCGCCGCCCTCAAGGCCACGCTGCGCGACTATCAGGCGCGCGGCCTGGCCTGGCTGGACCTGATGACCTCGCTCGGTCTCGGCGGCTGCCTGGCGGACGACATGGGCCTGGGGAAGACCGTCACGCTGATCGCGCTGCACCTGCACCGGGACCGCCGTGAGCCGACGCTCGTGGTGTGTCCCGCCTCGCTGCTGGGCAACTGGCAGCGGGAGATCGAGAAGTTCGCCCCCGGTACACCCGTGCGCCGCTTCCACGGCGGCAGCCGCAGCATCGAGGACCTGACCTCCTGCGAGGGGGGCTTCGTCCTCACCACCTACGGGACGATGCGGGCCAGCGCCCCCCTGCTCGCCGAGCAGAGCTGGGGCATGGTCGTCGCCGACGAGGCGCAACACGTGAAGAACCCGCATTCGGCGACCGCGAAGGCGTTGCGGACGGTTCCGGCGCCGGCCCGGGTGGCCCTGACCGGTACCCCCGTGGAGAACAACCTCTCCGAGCTGTGGGCGCTGCTGGACTGGACCACGCCGGGGCTGCTGGGTCCGCTGACCGCGTTCCGGGCCCGCCACGCCCGCCCGGTGGAGCACCAGCAGGAGGAGGACGGCGGCAATGAGGCGGCGGTCGCCCGGCTGTCCGCGCTGGTGCGGCCGTTCCTGCTGCGCCGCAAGAAGTCCGACCCCGGCATCGCGCCCGAGCTGCCGCCGAAGACCGAGACCGACCATCCCGTCTCCCTGACCCGGGAACAGGCCTCGCTCTACCAGGCCGCGGTCGACGAGGCGATGGCGGTGATCGAGTCGAGCGAGGGCATGGAACGGCGCGGCATGATCATGAAGTTGCTGGCCTCGCTCAAGCAGATCTGCAACCACCCGGCCCAGTTCCTGAAGGAGGACCAGCCCCGGATCCCGCACCGCTCGGGGAAGCTGGCGCTGCTGGACGAGCTGCTGGACACGATCCTGGCCGAGGGCGGCTCGGTGCTGGTCTTCACCCAGTACGTGACGATGGCCCGCCTCATCGAACGGCACCTGTCGGCCCGGGGGATCTCTCACCAGCTGTTGCACGGCGGGACCCCGGTGCCGCGGCGCGAGGAGCTGGTGGACCGGTTCCAGGCGGGCGAGGTGCCCGTCTTCCTGCTGTCGCTGAAGGCCGCGGGGACCGGGCTGAACCTCACCCGGGCCGGCCATGTCATCCACTTCGACCGCTGGTGGAACCCGGCCGTCGAGGAGCAGGCCACGGACCGCGCCTACCGGATCGGCCAGACCCAGCCCGTCCAGGTCCACCGGATCATCGCCGAAGGCACCGTGGAGGACCGGATCGCCGAGATGCTGGAGGCCAAGCGGGCCCTGGCCGACGCCGTGCTCGGCTCCGGCGAGTCGGCGCTGACCGAGCTGACCGACCGCGAGCTGGCCGACCTCGTCTCCCTGCGGAGGCCCGCATGATCACCGCGCGGGACGACCGCCGCCGCACCTTCGAGACCGTGCCCGCCGGGGCCGAGGCGGTGAGCTGGTGGGGCCGGGCCTGGGTGTCGGCGCTGGAGGAGGTCTCCGGCGACGCGGCCCGCCTGACCCGCGGCCGTGCGTACGCCGAGGAGGGGCACGTCGACGCGGTGACCGTCACCCCGGGACGGATCGTGGCGTACGTGCGGGGGAGCAGGCCCCGGCCCTACCGCACCGAGCTGATCCTGCCCGCGTTCGCGGACGCGGAGTGGGGCGAGCTCCTGGAGGCGGTCGCGGCCGATCCCACGGCCCTGGCCACCCTGCTGGAGCGCGAGGTTCCGCAGTCGCTCGCGCAGAGCGTCCTGCCCGGTGCGGGCGAGCTCGTCCCGCACTGCTCGTGCCCGGACTTCGGGCGCCCGCCGTGCAAGCACGCGGCCGCCCTCTGCTACCGGGCGGCGCGCCTCCTCGACGAGGACCCCTTCGTCCTGCTGCTCCTGCGCGGCCGGGGCGAGCGGGAGCTCCTCGACGAGCTCACCCGCCGCAACGCCGCCCACGCCGCGCGCGAACAGCCTGACGCGGCGCCGGACTTCCCCGGGGTCCCCGCCCGGGCGGCGCTCGCCCGCACCGTCCTGCCGCCGCTGCCCGCGCCGCTCGCGGCGCCCGCCGCCGTGGGCGCGGCGCCCGCCTACCCGGCCGACCCGGCGGCCCCGGACCCGCTGGCGCTCGACCAGCTCGCCTCGGACGCGGCCGCCCGCGCCCTCGCCGTGCTCACCACCGGCGAGGACCCGATCGCCGGGCTCAGCCTCTGGCAGGACGCGGTCCGGCTGGCCTCGGCGCACCCCACCTCGGGTCTCACGGGCGCGGCCCGCACCCTCTACCGGGACCTGGCCCGCGCCACCGGCCGCAGCACCACCGACCTCGCCCGGGCCGCCGCGGCCTGGCGTCAGGGCGGCCGGGCCGCCCTCGCCGTGCTGGAGGAGTCCTGGGACCCCCCGGCCGGGCCCTTCGACCGGGCCCGCCCGGCGCTCCTGGCCGCCTCCCAGGGCTCCTTCCGCCCGGACCGCAACCGGCTCACGCTCCACACCCGCCAGCTCCGCCTCGGCCGCGACGCCCTCTGGTACGCCTACGAGTCCCGCCCGGACGACGACGACTGGTGGCCCACGGGCCGCCCCTCGCCGGACCCGGTCACCGCTCTGCTGGGCTGAGCCCGGCCGCCCAGCGCTCCAGGGTGGTGAAGTCGCCCTCGCGCAGGCCGTGGCGGGGGAGTACGCGCAGGAGGAGGGCCGGGGCCGGGTGGTGGGCTGCGACCCAGGCCCGGTCGCGCGGGGTGATCATGTCGTCGACCCAGGCGAAGGGCCGGCCGGCCGCCCAGTCGACGAGGTGGCGGGTCTTCCACGAGAGGTCGGCGGGGTCCTTGACGAAGAGTTCCGGCCATTCGACGACAGGAAGATCACCCGGTAGTCCGACGTGCGGCGAGATCATCGTGTTGGCCTGGTGCGTCCAGGCGGTGGCCCAGGTGAGTTCGAACGGCAGGGCGAGCAGCCGGGGGCCGTGGGACGGGTGGAGCCGGACCCGTGCGCCGCGCCGGGCGCTGCGGGAGTCGGGGTCGCGGTACGAGAGCCAGACGTCCGGGTGCATCCGGTGGCTCGTGTAGCCGCGCAGACCGGCGAAGAGGGACCGGAACGGGTTGAGGGGGCCGTCCACGTCGAGGAGGAGCAGCGGGCGATCAGTCATGAAGTAGGCAGTACCCAGTACACGATTGAGTGAAATGCCTACCGGCTCTATAACCCGAACGGGTTCACGGCGTTGTTCCCGGTGCGGGGCAAGACCCGTGAACTCCTCCGGAAGGCAGGGAAACTGATGCGTCACAGTCGTCGGAATGGCTTGATCGCGGCGGTCGTTGCGGGAGGTGGGCTGGCGGTCGCGGGCGTGAGCGGATTCGCCTACGCCGATGCGGACGCGGGTGGTCGGGCCGAAGGATCGCCGGGGCTGCTGTCGGGGAATCTGGTGCAACTGCCCGTGCACGTCCCGGTCAATGTGTGCGGGAACACCGTGAGCGTGGTCGGCGTCCTCAATCCCGCCGCGGGGAACCGCTGTGCCAACGAGGCGCCCACAGGCGGCGGGCATCCCGCGCCGACGCCGTCGCATCCGTCGAAACCCGGAGCCGGAAACGGCTCCGGTGCCGTGGCCGAGGCACGCGGAAAGGATTCTCCCGGGGTGCTCTCCGGAAACGGGCTCCAGCTTCCCGTCGACCTCCCGCTGAACATCAGCGGCAACGCCGTGAGCGTGGTCGGCGTCGGCAACACCTCGCACGGCAACACCTCCGTCAACGGCGAGGTGCCCACCGGCGGCAAGCCCGTCCAGCCGCCCGTCACCGAGCACCCGACGACCCCGCCCGCGCCGCCGAGGCACACCGGCGCACTCGCCCACACCGGCGCCGAAGGCCTGGGCTACCTGCTGCCCGGCGGGGGAGCGCTGCTGCTCGGCGGAGCCCTCCTCTACCGCCGCTTCCGCCTCAATTAGCGTCCGCCGGGGGCGGGATACGCCACCCGTCCAAGACGGCGTCGATCCGGGCGGCCAGCCGGGCGCGGGCCGTGAACCGCGGGACCCCCGCCATCAGCAGGGCGTCGTACTCGGTGTCGGTGTGCCGCACCGCCGCCCGTACCGCGACCGAGACCGCCAGTTCGTCGAGGGCCCGGCCGGCCGCGGTGCGGCCCACCCGGCCGCTGCCGCGCACCGAGGCGTGGGTGGCGATCGCCACGGCCCGATCGGCCGGGCAGCCGGGGAACAGCCGCACTATCTCGGCGGCGAAGGCCGCGGTGAAGCGGACGTCCTCGGCCGCGCGGCGCAGCCGGTCGCGCTCCCGTCGGCGCGCCCGCGCCTCGGAGTCCGCGAGACAGGCACGCTCCGCGCGGGCCAGGGCGGCGTCCTCGACGAGGAGCCCGAGACGCTCGTAGCGGCGGCGGCGCCTGTGGAAGCGGACGACGACGGCTGAAAGTGAACTGCCTTCGCGTGCGCGGCGGGTGAGCGCGGCGTCCCCGCGAGGGAGGTACACCAGGTGCCCGAGGTCCGCGCAGTCCAGGCAGCGCGGCACGCCGGACTCGCGCACGAGGTGCCGCAGCGGGCCCTGCCGGCACTCCGCACAGTGGATCTGCTTCAGAGACTCGAACACCACCAGGCTCATACAGGTGTGATACCGCCGTACGGGCCTCATATCACCTGGTGAGGAGCTGAGGTTGATGTTTCATCAACCCTTCCTGGATGGGGGCGCGTCCTCCTACGGTGGGGCCTCGGACCGAGGCCGGTCCACGGAGGAGGGCACATGGGCGGACGGCAGACGATGAAGGCACGGCGGCCCGGTCGGGCGCGCGTCGTCAGGTCTCCGGTGGGCCGGGAGATCGTCATCCCGCCCGGCGGCTGCACCGGCTGGCACTTCCACCGGGTCCGGCTGGATGCCGTCGTCCTGGCGGGGACCTTGACCCGGGTCCTGCACGACCGCACGACCGTGGTGCACCGGGCCGGGAGCACCTTCGTGGAACCGGCGGGCATCGCGCACATACACCTGGGCCACAACCTCGGCAGCGAACCGGTGGTGCTCTACGTGACCCCCGCGCTCCCCGAGGGGACACCGTTCTCCATACCCACCCCGCCCCCGCCCGGGGCCACGCCCGCGGTCTGCCAGGAGCACACCGCGTGACGGCCCCTGCCCCGGTCTCACACCAGGCGGCGTATCTCCCCACGCACCCGGTAGAAGCCCCCGGAGGCCGGGTGCAGCCCGTCGACCACGTACCGGGCGCCCGCCTCCCGTATGCCGCGCGGGAACTGCACGTTCCACGAGGGGTCGAAGCCGCCTGAGACCACCTGCACCCGCATCCGGCCGCCCTGCTGGACGCACTCCACCACCACACCGCCCGCCGGCGCCGCGGCCATCGTGACGGTCGCCACCGACGCGGCCGACGCGGCCGGGGTGAACACCGGGAGCGCAGCCGCCGACTTCACGTCCACCGGCGCCGGCACCGAACCCCGCTGGGCCGCCGCGATGGCCTGCTCGCTCGCATCCACGCAGACCAGCGAGCCGTCCGTGGTCACGAGATACAGCCGCCCGTCCAGGTACTGCATGGACAGCGCGGCCCCGCTCCCCGTGCCCAGCTTCCACAGCCGCCGCCCCTCGGCGTCGAAGCAGTACACAGAGGAGGCGAGGTCGCCGGCGAAGACGTGCCGGCCGTCCGCGGAGGTCGCGCACGAGTACACCGCGGCGTCGCACCGGTAGGTGGCCTCCACCGCGCCGGTCGCCTTCGACAGCCGCTGCACGGCGTTGTGGCCGGTGCCCGCATACACCGCGTCCTCCTCCTGCCAGCCGAACAGCACCGAGCCGCCGGTCTCCGTGTGCCACAGCTCGCGTCCCCCGTCCGGGGCGTACGCCGTGACGCCCCGGCTGTGCCCGTGGTAGATCCCGTCCGCGTCCGCCCGGACCATCCAGGCGTTGGAACCGGACGACCGCCGCGACCACTGGAACTCGTCCTCGTGGTCGATGACCGTCAGCCCGCCGCTGTGGTCCGAGACGCTCAGCACGCCCTCGTGGATGTCGAGCCAGAAGATGTCGACGTCGGCGGCGATGTCGTACGCGCCGAAGGGGACCTTCGACGACAGGTCGTACACCGTGCCGTCGTCACAGCCCGCGTATATCCAGAACTCGTCCGCGACCAGGCACTTCACCCCGTCCGGCAGCGAATACCGCGCCAGCACCTCCCCGCCGTGGCTCACCGTGTAGACGTCGCCGGCCTGGTTGCCGACCCAGCAGCGGTCCTCGTCCACATGGATGCCGAAAGCCGCGGAGCCGGTACGCAGGCGCCACAGCACCGGGGCCACCGCGCGCGCCGTCGACGGTGCCGAGGTCACCTGACGACGGGTCACCGACCGGGCCGCACGCTGACCCCGCACGGCCGGGGCGTACCCCTTGCGGACCTTCTCCCCGATCTTCTTCGCGGCGGCGGCCCGGGCCTTCTCCACGGTCGGGAAAGAGGAGCTCTGCAGCTGGCCGTCGGCGCCGATGCGTCCGTACCGCACGGACACGGCAGTGCCGTCCACGGTGACCTCGTAGAACTTGTGCGCCCCGCCGCCGTCCTGCGACAGCTCCAGATACGTGGTCTCCCGAGCCATGACGAACCCCTCCCCCAAAGCCTGGCCGCCGACGACCTCTCCGCCGGTGATCCCTCGTGAAAAACGCTACGGCCCACCACTGACAATGGGCCGGTGCAGTGGGAAGCGATCACATGGCAGCGGATGGCCGAGCGGCTCGCCGGTCATCTCGACGACCCCGGGCGTACTGCTGACCAGGCGAGTTGGCAGCAGGCGAGCTGGCAGCGCGTGGGCATCGACGGCGCGCCCGCCGCCGGGACCGGCGGGCTCGCCGGAGAGCTCGCCGACGCGCTGCGCTCCCGCGGACGCCCGGTGCTGGTGGTGGCGGCCGGGGGTTTCCTGCGCCCCGCCTCCCTGCGTTTCGAGTTCGGGCGCCAGGACGTGGACGCGTACCTCAGCGGCTGGTACGACACGGCCGCGCTCTGGCGGGAGGTGTTCGGCCCGACGGACCCCGGCGGCACCGGGCGGGTGCTGCCCGACCTCTGGGACCCGTTGACCGACCGGGCGACCCGCAGCCCCTACGTGGAACTCCCCTCCGGCGGCGTGGTGATCGTGCACGGGCCGCTGCTGCTCGGCCACTGGTTCCCCTTCGACCTGAGCGTCCACATCCGGCTCTCCCCGGGCGCGCTCGCCCGCCGCACCGAGGAGTCCGCGCGCTGGACGCTGCCCGCCTTCGCGCGCTACGAGGCCGACACGGACCCGGCGTCGGCCGCCGACGTGGTGGTGCGGGCCGACGATCCGCGGCACCCCGCGTGGAGCGGCCTCCCGTAGGCGATCAGAGGGAGGGGCGGCCGCCCAGGCGGGTCACCGCCAGCGCGGCGGTGCGGCAGCCCGCGCGGGCCGCCTCCGACGGGTCCGCGCCCCCCAGCCGGGCCGCGAGGAAGCCGCCGGTGAAGGCGTCCCCCGCGCCCGTCGAATCCACCGCCACGGCCGGCTCCGCCTCGACCTCCGCGATGATCCGGCCCCGCTCGGCGACCAGCGCCCCGGCCGCGCCCCGGGTCACCACCACCAGCGGCACCCGCCGGCTCAGCTCCGCCGCCGCCCGGGCCGGCCCCGTCGGCCCCGGCAGCCCGGCCAGCAGCCGGGCCTCGTCCTCGTTGGGCAGCAGGACCGCGGCCCCCGCCACCGCGTCCAGGAAGCGCTGCGGCCCCAGCGCGACCAGGAATCCGGCCGAGGCGGGGTCCACGCTCACCGGCACCCCGCGCGTCCGGGCGGCCCGCAGCGCGACCATGGCCAGGTCCCGGCTGCTGTCGGCGAAGAACAGGTAACCCGACAGGTGGAGATGGGCCGCGCCGTCCAGCAGGGACGGGGCCCAGTCGGCGGGGCACAGCCGCAGCGAGGCCCCGCTGTCGGTCAGGAAGGTCCGCTCCGCGTCCTTGGCGACCAGCGCGACCACCGTCCCCGTCGGCTCGTCGCGGTCGATCACCAGCCGGGGCCGCACGCCCGCGTCCACCAGCGCCCGCTCGTGCCAGCGCGCCGATTCGGCGCCCACCCGCGCCAGGAGGCGTACCTCCGCGGCCCCCGAGACGGCCGCCCAGCACGCCGCGTTGGCCCCGGCGCCACCCGGCAGGGTCCGGATCCGGGCGGCCGTGTCGGTGGCCGGCGCGAGCGGTTCCGGATGTATCGCGATCACGTCCGTCACCACGTCCCCGACGACGAGCAGCGCCCCCGCCGCGGTCATGCCCGCGCCGCCCAGGCCCCCGCGATCCGCGCCCCGAGCCGTACGTTGCCCCGTACCGCCGCCAGGTTCGCCTCCAGGGAGGCCCCGCCCGTGGCCCGTACGAAGTAGCCCAGCAGGAACGGCGTCACCGCCTGCCCCGTGATCCCGCGCTCGCGGCACGCGGCGAGCGCCTCGGCCAGTACGCGGTCGTGCAGTTCCGGATCCAGCTGCTCCGCCTCCGCCACCGGATGGGCCACCAGCAACGCCGACTCCGGGCCGCCCAGGGCGTCCTGTGCGGCCATCACGGCCGCGACCTCCTCCGGCCGGTGCACGGTCCAGTCCACCGGTTCACCCGAATCGGCCAGGTAGAAACCGGGGAAACGGTCCGTCCCGTACCCGAGCACCCCCACCCCCAGCGTCTCCAGCCGCTGGAGCGTGGCCGGCACGTCCAGGATCGACTTCACCCCCGCGCACACCACCGTGATCCGCGTCCGCGCCAGCAGGGAGAGGTCCGCCGACTCGTCCTGCGTCTGCGCCCACTCCCGGTGTACGCCGCCCAGCCCGCCCGTGGCGAAGACCCGCAGGCCCGCCCGCGCGGCCAGGAAGGCCGTCGCCGACACCGTGGTCGCCCCGGTGGCGCCCGAGGCCAGCGCGGGCGCCAGATCCCGGTGGCCGAGCTTGCGCACGCCCTCGCCGCCCGCGATCCGCTCCAGCTGCGCCTTGTCCAGGCCCGCGTGCGCCACCCCGTCCAGGACCGCGATCGTCGCCGGGACGGCGCCCTGCGACCGGACCAGCTCCTCCAGTTCGAGTCCCACCGCCAGATTGCGGGGGCGGGGCAGGCCGTGCGCCAGGATCGTCGACTCCAGGGCCACCACGGGCCTGCCCCGGCCGAGTGCCTCGCGCACCTCTTCGGAGAGGACCGGTGCGCCCGACAGGGATGCAGATGCTGTGTGCTGTGACATGTCCCCATCCATGGCACGGGATCCGCGCCCCCAAACGCGCACCCGCCACACCCGTCACAACCTGTCCGAGTCGCACCTGCCCGCGACAGGCCCGGCGGGCGCTGGACAGGGTGACTCGTCCGGCGGGCCGTTCCTGGACGCTCTGGTCACGGCGGCGTCCGGGCGAGCCGCACTAGGCTGGCGCGCCATGAGCACCAGTGATCACTCCGCAGCCCCCGCCTCCTTCTGCGTGTCCGTCGCGGACCTCGAACTGGAGGCCGAGGACCTCGACCCCCGGCAGATCGTCTCCGGTGACCCGGCGGTGACCGGCAGGGTGCTCTGGGAGTCGCCGGACGGCAAGCAGGTGCGCGGGATCTGGCAGATCACCCCGGGCGTGGTCACCGACATCGAGGCCGATGAGCTGTTCGTGGTGGTCAGCGGCCGCGCCACCGTCGAGGTCGAGGGCGGCGCGACCCTGGAGGTGGGCCCGGGCTCCGCCTGCGTGCTCCGGGAGGGCGACAAGACGACCTGGACCGTGCACGAGACGCTCCGCAAGGCCTACCACATCAGCTACTGACGTCCTTCCCGGGCGCCCTCCCGGGCGCGGGGTGGCGGCGCGCGGTGAACAGCGCGAGCGCCGCCAGCGGCAGCAGCAGCCCGGCGCCGATGGCGTTCAGCCAGCCGTAGCCCGCCTCGGACATGATCAGGCCGGCGGCCGCACCGCCCACGCCCGCCGAGGTGTTCATGGTGAGGTCGCTCAGGCCCTGTACGGCGGCCCGCGCGGGCTGCGGTACCGAGTCGGTCAGCAGGGCCGAGCCCGACACCATCCCGGCGGACCAGCCGAGGCCGAGCAGGAAGAGGCCGGCCGCGGTCTGGCCGTGGCTGGGCCCCGCCGTCCCGGCGAGCAGCGCGGCGAGGAGAAGCAGGCCGGCGGACAAGCCGATGACGGTCAGCCGCCCGAGACGGTCCGCGAGCCACCCCATCACGGGCGAGAAGGCGAACATGCCCGCGATGTGGCCGCTGATCACCAGCCCGATGAGCTCCAGGCCGGCGCCGTGGTGGCTCAGGTCCATCGGGGTCATCACCATGATCGAGACCATGGTGGTGTGTGACACGGCGACGGTGACGAGAGCCAGCCGGGCCCGCGGCGAGGCCTTGACGGCGGCGAATCCGGCGCGCAGCGAGCGGCCCTCACGTGTCTGCTCCTCGGGCGCGGCGAGCGCCCGGGCCGTCAGCAGCGGATCGGGGCGCAGGAGCACGGCGATCAGGGTGCCGGTGAGCAGGAAGACGACGGCGGCCCACACGAAGGGGCCCGCCGTCTCGGGTATGGAGGTCCCGGCGAAACTGCGGCTGGCCGGGGCGGACAGGTTCGGGCCGAGCACCGCGCCGATGGTGGACGCCCATACGACGACGGAGATCGCCCGGGCCCGGTGGTCCGGGGCCGCGAGGTCCGCGGCGGCGAACCGGGCCTGGAGGTTCGCCGAGGAGGCCGCGCCGAAGGCGGCCATGCCGAGCAGCAGCAGCGGGAAGTTCTTGATCGTGGCGGCGAGGACGACGAGTCCCGCGCCGACGGCGCCGATCCCGTACGCCAGGACCAGTCCGGGGCGCCGTCCGCGCGCGGTCATCAGGGCGGCGAGCGGCAGGGAGACCACGGCCGTGCCGATCACCGAGGAGGTGGAGGCGAAACCGGACAGCGCCTCCGTGCCGCTGACCTCGGTGGCGAGCACGGGAGCCAGGGCGATGCTGATGGGCACGCCGAGGCCGCCGAGGATCTGGCCCGCGATGAGCACCCGGGTGGTCCGCCGCTGCAGACGGGCCCGTTCCGTTTCCGTGCGGGCGAGCGGTGGGGCCGGCCGGTCCGTACCGGGTGAGGCGGTCACGCGGCACACCTCCGTCGAAGCTGCGGGGCGCCGGACGAGGTCACGCCGGGTGCGGCGGCAGAAGTAGTCACCGCGGAAGTGTGACACCCCTTACCGTCCGGCGGAACAGGGAAGGACGGGCGCCACCCCGCCCCCGCCCGGCCGTCGGTCAGAACAGCGGCTGCGGGAGCACGCCCTCCAGGGCGAGCAGCAGTCGCTTGGTCTCCACGCCGCCGCCGAAACCCCCGATGCCCCCGTCGTTCTCCACGACCCGGTGGCAGGCCACCACCAGCGGCAGCGGATTGGATCCCATGGCGTTGCCCACGGCCTGGGCGGCGGCCGGCTGCCCGGCGCGGGCGGCCAGCTCCCCGTACCCCACGACCGATCCGTAGGGCACGGAACGGTCCAGCTCCTGGAGCACCTGCCGGTTGAAACCGGAGCTGAGGCGCCAGTCCAGCGGCAGGTCGAAGCGTCGCAGCGAACCGGCGAAGTAGGCGGAGAGCTGCCGTATCGCCTCGGCCAGCAGCACCTCCTCGCCCGGCGCGGGCCGCCGGGCGTCGGCGCCGAGCCGGGAGACGAGTGCGCCGATCATCGCGTCGACCCGGTCCGGCCCGGCATGGAACTCGACCCGGACCAGACCCTGCGGGGTCGCGGCCAGGAGCAGGGGGCCGATGTCGCTGGCGACGACGGTCCATTCGAGGTGCGGCCCGCGGGGCCGCTCGGTGCTGTCCACGCGTCCACGGTACGGCGCCCCACCGACAACGCCGACGGCACCGATGACACCGACGGCACCGACAGCAGTGTTCAGAACCCGGTGACCGCCGCCCGGACCACGTCCGGGGCGTTGGTGATGATCCCGTCCACGCCCATGTCCCGGACCTTCCGCGCGATCGCCGCGTCGTCCACGATCCAGGTGTCCACCTCCATGACCTTGCCGTGGGCGCCGACCAGGTCGTGCACCGCCGCGACCCAGTCGGCCGAGATCGTGGTGTGCCACGGGTTGATCCGGTCGGTGAACTCCGCGTAGCGCGGCAGGTCCGCCACGGCCGGGGTGCCCAGGAAGGCCGTGACCAGGTCCGGGCGAAGTCCGTGCACGATGCGTACGCAGTCGGAGCTGAAGCTCTGCACGACCAGCTTCTGCGCGACGTGCCGCTCGTCGAGCCAGCCGGCCTCGTCCAGCACCTCCAGGGTCTGCTCCTCGATCCCCGGGTAGAGCTCCGGCTTCTTGATCTCCAGGAGCAGCCGCTGCTGATTGCGCTGCACCCGGTCCATGTACTGCCTCAGAGTGGGCACCCGGGCGCCCCTGTACTCCTCCGCGAACCAGCTGCCCGCGTCCAGCCGGGCGATCTCGGCCGCCGTGAAGTCCTTGACCTTCCAGGGCGAGCGGCCCGGGAACACCTGCTCGACGTCCGTGGTCCGGGCCAGGGTGTCGTCGTGGATCACCACGAGGACGCCGTCCTTGGTCCGCTGCACGTCGTTCTCGACCCAGGCGAAGCCCAGCCGCATCGCCAGGTCGATCGCGTCGAGGGTGTTCTCCGGGGCGTACGCCGAAGCCCCCCGGTGGGCGTACACGACGGGGCCCCCCAGGCCCGCGCGCGGGTCGGCGGAGGATCCGGGACCGGCGGCGGCGTACGAGGCCGTCCCGCCCAGCAGGGTGAGGGTGAAGCCCAGGAATGCGGCGGCGGCCGCGGCGGCGGGTCGGACGTACATGTGCGTTCTCCTCGGGTCGTAGCCCTGTTCCAGCGTCAGACGGGTGCGCAGCGGCAGACGTTGTGGCGATGCACTTCACCGCGATCATGGGGTTGAAGATCACCCGCCCGCTACCGAACTACGACAAACGGACCAGAACGAATGACTACCGGCTGGGCCGGGCAGAGGTGCCGAGGGGCGCAGCGGACCCGCGCGGATGCGTGAGTGTCAGTGGGGGGTCGTACCGTTGACTCATGCGGCCCGTATCGAAGATCGAACGCACGGTGGCGCCTTTCGAGGTCGTCAGTTCCTACCAGCCCAGCGGTGACCAGCCGACGGCCATCGCCGAGCTGGAGAAGCGCATCCGTGCAGGTGAGAAGGACGTCGTACTCCTGGGTGCGACCGGCACCGGCAAGTCGGCGACCACCGCCTGGATGATCGAGAGGCTCCAGCGCCCCACTTTGGTGATGGCGCCGAACAAGACGCTCGCCGCCCAGCTGGCGAACGAGTTCCGCGAGCTGCTGCCGAACAACGCCGTCGAGTACTTCGTCTCGTATTACGACTACTACCAGCCCGAGGCGTACGTACCGCAGTCGGACACCTACATCGAGAAGGACTCCTCGATCAACGAGGAGGTGGAGCGGCTGCGCCACTCCGCGACGAACTCGCTGCTGACCCGGCGGGACGTGATCGTCGTCGCCTCCGTGTCCTGCATCTACGGCCTCGGCACCCCGCAGGAGTACGTGGACCGGATGGTCTCCCTCAAGGTCGGCGAGGAGATCGACCGGGACCAGCTGCTGCGCCGCTTCGTCGACATCCAGTACACGCGCAACGACGTGGCCTTCACCCGCGGCACCTTCCGGGTGCGCGGCGACACCATCGAGATCTTCCCGGTCTACGAGGAACTGGCCGTCCGCATCGAGATGTTCGGCGACGAGATCGAGGCCCTGTCCACCCTGCACCCGCTGACCGGCGAGGTCATCAGCGAGGACCGCGAGCTGTACGTCTTCCCAGCCAGCCACTACGTCGCCGGCCCCGAGCGCATGGAGAAGGCGGTGCGCGGCATCGAGGCCGAGCTGGCCCAGCGCCTCGCCGAGCTGGAGAAGCAGGGCAAGATGCTGGAGGCGCAGCGGCTGCGCATGCGCACCACCTACGACCTGGAGATGATGCGGCAGATCGGGTCCTGCTCCGGCATCGAGAACTACTCGCTGCACATGGACGACCGCGAGCCCGGCTCCGCGCCCAACACCCTCATCGACTACTTCCCCGAGGACTTCCTCCTCGTCATCGACGAGTCGCACGTCACCGTGCCGCAGATCGGCGCCATGTACGAGGGCGACGCCTCCCGCAAGCGGACCCTGGTCGACCACGGCTTCCGGCTGCCGTCCGCGCTCGACAACCGGCCGCTGAAGTGGGAGGAGTTCCAGGAGCGCATCGGCCAGACCGTCTACCTGTCGGCGACCCCCGGCAAGTACGAGCTCTCCCGCGGCAAGGGCTTCGTCGAGCAGATTATCCGTCCCACCGGCCTCATCGACCCGGAGGTCGTCGTCAAGCCCACCGAGGGCCAGATCGACGACCTGGTGCACGAGATCCGCCAGCGGGTGGAGAAGGACGAGCGGGTCCTGGTCACGACCCTCACCAAGAAGATGGCCGAGGACCTCACCGACTACTTCCTGGAGCTCGGCATCCAGGTCCGCTACCTGCACAGCGACGTGGACACCCTGCGCCGCATCGAGCTGCTGCGCGAACTGCGCTCCGGCGAGTACGACGTCCTCGTGGGCATCAACCTGCTGCGCGAGGGCCTCGACCTGCCCGAGGTCTCGCTCGTGGCGATCCTGGACGCCGACAAGCAGGGCTTCCTGAGGTCCGGCACCTCGCTGATCCAGACCATCGGCCGCGCCGCGCGCAACGTCTCCGGCCAGGTCCACATGTACGCGGACAGCATCACCCCGGCGATGGCGCAGGCGATCGACGAGACCAACCGGCGCCGCGAGAAGCAGGTCGCCTACAACACGGCCCACGGGATCGACCCGCAGCCGCTGCGCAAGAAGATCAACGACATCGTCGCCACCATCGCCCGCGAGGAGCTCGACACCGAGGAACTCCTCGGCACCGGCTACCGGCAGACGAAGGACGGCAAGGCGCTCAAGGCGCCGGTGCCCGCGCTCGGCGGCAAGGCCACGGCGGGCAAGGCGGCCAAGGGCGGCAAGGGTGCCAAGGGCGCCAAGGCGGCCGAGGTGCTCACCGACCGGCCCGCGGCCGAACTGGCGGCGCTCATCGAGCAGATGACGGAGCGGATGCGCGGCGCGGCCGCGGAGCTGCAGTTCGAGGTCGCGGCCAGGATCCGGGACGAGGTGGGCGAGCTGAAGAAGGAGCTGCGGCAGATGAAGGAAGCGGGCCTCGCCTGAGTCCGGGCCTGTCAGTAGGGTTGGGGCATGGCCGCAGGTGTACTCTGCGCGCTGATCATCGGGGTGGGCAATGGAGAGGGGACACGCGTGACGGTCAACATGACCAAGGGGCAGGCCATCAGTCTGCAGAAGGCGGACGGGGGCACGCTGACCGCGGTCCGGATGGGCCTCGGCTGGCAGGCCGCGAAGCGCCGCGGACTGTTCGGCTCGCGGACGCGGGAGATCGACCTCGACGCCTCGGCGGTGCTCTTCGCCGACAAGCAGCCGGTGGACGTCGTCTTCTTCCGCCACCTGCAGAGCGACGACGGCTCGGTGCGCCACACCGGTGACAACCTCGTCGGCGGCGTCGGCCAGGGCGGGGACGACGAGGCGATCCTCGTCGACCTCCAGCGCGTGCCGGTGCACATCGACCAGATCGTCTTCACGGTGAACTCCTTCACCGGCCAGACGTTCCAGGAGGTGCAGAACGCGTT
This sequence comes from Streptomyces sp. NPDC045695, assembly GCF_056432025.1. Taxonomy (NCBI): domain Bacteria; kingdom Bacillati; phylum Actinomycetota; class Actinomycetes; order Kitasatosporales; family Streptomycetaceae; genus Streptomyces; species Streptomyces sp. NPDC045695. The sequence goes on along the minus strand of NZ_JBWKJU010000009.1, from coordinate 121,305 downwards.
CTGCCGCATCGTCGACGAGACCAACGGCCAGGAGCTGGCCCGCTACACCCTCGACGGCGGCGGTCAGTACACCGCGCAGATCATGGCGAAGGTGTCCCGTCTGGGCGCCGGCTGGCAGATGACGGCCCTCGGAAACCCGGCCAACGGCCGCACGTTCCAGGACCTGATGCCGGCGATCCTGCCGCACCTGTAGCAGTACCGGACAAGAGAAGAAGGCACGGGGGAGGGGCTGCACGATGACGGCCGAACTGGTCCGGGGGCAGAACCACCCCGTGTCCCACAGCCGGGTGGAGATCAGGGTCTCGGCGGGTACGCCCGTGCTCGCCCTGGCCTCGCTCGCCGACGAACAGGGCCGGTTCTCCGGCGACGGGATACTGGCCCACCCCGGCGCCGGCTCCCTCCCCGGAATCCAGGCGCCCGGGGAGCTCGCCGAACGGCACACCCTCGCCGTGGACCTCGACGCCGTCGCGGCGGACGTCCACCGGCTCGGCGTGCTGCTCGTCCTGCCGCCCGGCGGCCCGGTGCGCTTCGGCGCGGTCCCGGCCTCCTACGTGGCCGTGGCCGACCCGCAGGGCGCGGAGATCGCCGGATACACCCTGACCGGGCTGGACGCCGAGACCGCCGTGATCGCCCTGGAGCTGTACCGGCGTCAGGGCGCTTGGAAGGTACGGGCCGTGGGCCAGGGCTACGCCGAAGGACTCGGCGCCCTGCTGACCGACGGCGGACTGCCCGCCCCGCAGGCCGCCGCGCTGGCCGCCGCCGCGCTGCGCACGGCCTCCCGGGCCGCCGACCCGGTTCCGGTCTCGGGAGCCCCGTACGCGGGCACCCCCGGCCCGGCGCCCGCGGAAGGCCCCGCTCCCGGTGGCGGGGACGGCGCCGCCGCGCCCCCTTCCGGCCCGGCGACCCTCAGCTACGTGCACCCGCGCCGCCGCACCAGCGCCGAGCCGCCCGAGCCCGCCCCGGCGGCCGCCCCGGCTCCGCAGCCCGGCCAGCACCCGGCCCCCGTCGCCGGGGACGCCAGCGGCTGGTCCATGGATGAGCGGCTCTACAACCAGGTGTGGGGCATGTTCGAGGACCTGGCCCGCACGGTCGCCGCCTACCGCAGCGCCGTCGACTTCGCCGACTCCCGCATGGACCGCGAGCTGGACGAGGCGCTGTCCGACCCGCGCCACCGCCTCGGCGGCTCCGGCAACGCCGCCCGCGACACCGCCCGGGCGCGCCGCGACGAGCTCGTCTCCCAGGCCCAGGCCGTGCTCGACCGGGACCTCCTCCAGCTGACCGCCGAGTGCGAGGTGGTCGAGCCCGCGCTGCCCGCCTCGTACGCACGCTGGGACAACCCCGTCTGGCACGGCCACCGGATGCCCGAGGAGGGCCCGCTGGCCCTGCGCCTGGGGGACCTGCACCTGCCCGAGCGGCCCGGCCTGCGCATCCCCATGCTGGTCCGGGTCCCGCTGGAGCGCGGACTGTGGATCGACAACGGCCGCACCGGTTCGGAGGCCGCCATGGCCATGGACACCGACCGGCTGCGCCGGATCGCCATGGACATGGCCGTCGCCTACGCGGTGCGGCTGCTCGCGGTCCACCCCGCCGGCCGCTTCTCCGTCCACGTCATCGACGCCGCCGGCGCCGGGGCCGCCTCCCTGGCGCCCCTCGTACGGGCCGGGGTGCTGGCGGGGCCGCCCGCCGCCGGGGCCGCGGGGGTCACCGAGACCCTGGCGCGGCTGACCCGGCGCGTGGACCTCGTACAGATGGCGCTGCGGGCGGGCGCTCCCGAGGACCTCCCGCCGGACGTGGACACGGCCGAGCAGCTGCTGATCGTGCACGACTTCCCGCACGGCTTCGACGACCGGGCCGTCACGCAGCTGCGCTACCTCGCCGACGAGGGCTCGGCGGTCGGCGTGCACCTGCTGATGGTGGCCGACCGCGACGAGGCCTCGGCCTACGGGCCGCTGCTCGACCCGTTGTGGCGCTCGCTGATGCGGCTGTCCCCCGTGCCGGACGGCTACTTGGCCGACCCCTGGGTGCACCACGCCTGGACCTTCGAGGCGGACCTTCCCCCGCAGGGCAGCAGCGTCCTCGAACAGACACTGGAGCGGGTAGCGGAGGCCCGGCGCACTACCCGGCCGTGACCATTCCTTGGTGATCCCTTTACCTTGACCGCCTCGGGCGGGTAGGCTGTGAAGCGCGGAGGGGAGTATTCCTGCTTTCCTGCTACGGCGTACCCGTCAATACGGACCCTGCGGTGCCACGAGCGCAGCGCAGCCGGTCCCGGGGCGTCGGCCCACGGCCTCCAGGCCGTCCGGGTGGAAGAGACCTCCGGCAGCGATGACGCTGACGAAGTGCTGAGCCATCCGCCGGAGGCGTGTTCACCATGGAAGTTTCCTGGACCCTTTGGGCGCTGACCATTCTCGGTCTGTCGCTCCTCATCGGCGCCGATTTCTTCATCGGCCGCAAACCGCACGACGTTTCGATCAAGGAAGCGGGCACCTGGACGGTCGTCTGGATCGCCCTCGCCGGACTGTTCGGCCTGGGCCTCTGGTTCTTCGGCAACGGCCAGGCCTCCCAGGAGTTCTTCGCGGGCTTCATCACCGAGAAGTCGCTGAGCGTGGACAACCTCTTCGTCTTCGTCCTGATCATGGCGAAGTTCGCGGTGCCCTCCCACCTCCAGCAGCGGGTGCTGCTCGTGGGCGTGCTGATCGCCCTCGTACTGCGCGCCGTCTTCATCGCCGCCGGCGCCGCGATCATCGCGAGCTTCTCGTGGGTCTTCTACCTCTTCGGCGCGTTCCTGATCTACACCGCGTGGAAGCTCATCCAGGAGGCCCGCAAGGACGAGGAGGACGAGGAGTTCGAGGAGAACCGCCTCCTGAAGTCCGTCGAGAAGAGGTTCGGCGTCGCCGACAAGTACCACGGCACCAAGCTCTTCATCGAGAACAACGGTAAGCGCGTCCTGACCCCGCTCATGGTCGTCATGCTCGCCATCGGCACCACCGACGTGCTGTTCGCCCTGGACTCGATCCCCGCGATCTTCGGCCTCACCCAGGACCCGTACATCGTCTTCACGGCCAACGCCTTCGCCCTGATGGGGCTGCGCCAGCTGTACTTCCTCATCGGCGGACTGCTGAAGAAGCTGGTCCACCTCAGCTACGGCCTGTCGGTCATCCTCGGCTTCATCGGCGTCAAGCTGGTGCTGCACGCGCTGCACGAGAGCGGGGTGCACGTCCCCGTGATCTCGATCCCGGTCTCCCTCGGCGTCATCTGCGGTGTCCTGGTCCTCACGACGGTCACCAGCCTGATGGCCTCCAGGAAGCAGGCGGCGGCCGAGGCCGCCGCCCGACAGGAGAGCATCGACGTCTGAGGCGCATCACGTCTGAGGCGTAGCGACGTCTGAGGCGTAGTGAGGCTCCGCGGAACTACGCGGGGGCGGCCGCTTCGGCCGCCCCCGTCTCCGTTCCGCCCGCCGCCCGCGCGCGTACGACCATCGGATTGGTCTCCGGCAGCAGGGCGAAGCAGCCGAGGCTGAGCAGGGCCACCGCGGTCAGGTACACCGCGACGCCCCACGGCGGACCGGAACCGTCCGCCAGCGCCGTCGCCACGATCGGGGTCAGCGCGCCGCCCAGCACGCCGCCCAGGTTGTAGCCGACGGCCGCGCCCGTGCAGCGGATCCGCGGGGCGTACAGCTCCGGCAGGTACGCGCCCACCACCGCGAACATCGTCACCATGCCCAGCAGCGCCCCCAGGAACCCCAGCGTCATCAACAGCGGCTCGGCCGTACGCAACAGGGCCACCAGCGGGAACATCCACAGGGCGCACGCCGTGCACCCCGCCAGGCACAGCGGCCGCCGCCCGTAGCGGTCGCCGAGCACCGCCACCAGCGGGGTCACCAGCCCCTTGAGCGCGACCGCGATCATGATGCAGGCCAGCATCACCGTGCGGCCCACCCCGAGGCGCTCGGTCGCGTAGGCGAGGGACCACGTGGTCACCGCGTAGAAGACGGCGTACCCCACGGCGAGCGCCCCGCCGGTCAGCAGGAGCAGCCGCCAGTGACCGCGGACCACCTCGGCCAGCGGGGCCTCGGCCCGCCGCCCGCTCTCGGCCAGTGCCGTGAACTGCGGGGTCTCCTCCACCGAGCGGCGCAGCCACAGGCCGGTCAGCGCCAGCAACCCGGCCGCCCAGAACGGTACCCGCCACCCCCAGGAGGTGAACTGGGCGTCGGTCAGCGAAGCGGACAGCGCCAGCATCAGGCCGTTGGCCAGCAGGAAGCCCACCGCCGGGCCGATCTGCGGGAAGCTGGACCACAGTCCGCGCCGCCCCTCGGGGGCGTGCTCGGCGGTCAGCAGTACCGCGCCGCCCCATTCGCCGCCGAGCCCGAGGCCCTGGAGGAAGCGGAGCAGGAGCAGCAGGACGGGCGCGGCCACGCCGATCGAGCCGTACACGGGCACGCAGCCGACGGCGACCGTGGCGAGGCCGGTGAGCAGCAGGGAGCCGAGCAGGACCGGGCGGCGGCCGTAGCGGTCACCGATGTGGCCGAAGACCGCGGACCCGAGCGGGCGGGCCAGGAAGCCGACGCCGAAGGTGCCGAAGGCGGCGAGGGTCCCGGCGAGCGGGGAGAAGGAGGGGAAGAAGAGCGGGCCGAGCACCAGGGCGGCGGCCGTTCCGTAGACGAAGAAGTCGTAGAACTCGATGGCGGTGCCGGCGAGCGAGGCCAAGGCGAGCCGCAGCATGCCGGGGCGGCCGGCCGGGGTGGCAGTGGCGGCGGTGGCTTCGAGGGGGGAGCCGGGGGAGGGGTCTTGTTGCATGGTGCAGCAAATACACCCTCCCCCCGCCTCAGGACGTGCGTTCGGGCGTCAACGACCGGAAGGAGTGCGCCGCGTACGCGCGTTGACGCGGTGCGGGGTTCACCAGCCGCGTTCGCGCCATTCGGCGAGGTGCGGCCGCTCGGCTCCGAGCGTGGTGTCGTCGCCGTGCCCGGGGTAGACCCAGGTCTCGTCCGACAGCTGGTCGAAGAGCTTGTGCTGCACGCCGTCGATCAGGCTGGCGAAGGCCTTCGGGTCGCCCCCGGTGTTGCCCACGCCGCCCGGGAAGAGGCAGTCGCCGGTGAACACGTGAGCGTGCCCGTGCGGGTCGTCGTAGACCAGGGCGATCGAGCCCGGGGTGTGCCCGACCAGGTGCCGTGCGGTCAGCTCGACCCGGCCGACGCGCACGGTGTCACCGTCCGCCACCAGGACGTCGGTCGGCACCGGGATGCCCTCGGCGTCGTCGGCGCCCGCGTAGGTGGTGGCGCCGGTCGCCGCGACCACCTCGGCGAGCGCGCCCCAGTGGTCGCCGTGCCGGTGGGTGGTGACCACGGAGGCGATGCCGTCGTCGCCGATCAGGCTCAGCAGGGTGTCCGCCTCGGCGGCCGCGTCGATGAGCAGCTGCTCGTCGGTGGCCCGGCAGCGCAGCAAGTAGGCGTTGTTGTTCATCGGGCCCACCGCGACCTTGGAAATCATCAGGTCCGCGAGCTCGTGCACGTCGGCCGGACCGCCGACCTTGACCTCTCCGGTGTACGTCATGAGGTGATCCTAGAGCGGGGGGAGCTCGGGGAGGGGGCCGCCCGTGGCACTCAGCGACGCGCCCTTGTCCCCGCGGCCCGCGAGCCAGGCCAGCAGCCCGAAGGGCGTGCCGGACACGGTCACGGACGGGTCCCTGGCGGAGCCGGTGCGCCAGCTGCGCCCGTCGGTCGCCACCAGGGCCACCGCCGGGACCTCCGGACGTCCGGACCAGCGGTCGGCGAGGAAGTCGATCTCGCGCCCGGTGAACTCCTCCGGGAGGTCGGAGAGCTCGTAGCCGATGTTCAGGTCGACGTGGTGCAGGTCGACCTCGACCCAGCGGCGGAACGGAACGTTGGCTGCGAGGTCGGTGATGCCGTTGCGCAGCTCGACGGTGCGGGACCAGTCCTGGTCGCGCTCGGTGGTGGCGAGGAAGCGGGCCGCGGAATCACGGAGGTCCGCCAGGTGTTCTTCCAGAGGCCGACCGGCGTCGCGTGCGATGTCCGCGTCGCGCGCGCCGGCGCTCTCGTACATCGGGCGTCCCTCGAAGACGTTGACGAGGGCGTCCGCGTTGCGCGCGAGGTGGGCCAGGACGTGGCCGCGGCTCCAGCCGGGGAGGTGTGACTCCTCGGCGAGCGCGGCGTTGTCCAGCTTCGCGACAGCGGTCAGGAGCCGGTCGGTCGCTTCACGTACAGATCGCAGGTCGTGCACATGATCAGTCATAGGAACGAGCCTAGTGGTTGGGGACCTGCGGCCACCCGATCGGGTGAAGAGGTCTGCGGAGTGCCGTAAATCGAATGTGCGTGCTATACGCTCGAAGTTCAGACTCCAAATCCACCGCAGAGGCGCCCCCCATACCCTGGGACGGGGACCTGTGCCCCGCTCTCTCAAGAAAGGTGCGGACCGGCGTGACCGACCGTCTCATCGTTCGTGGCGCACGCGAGCACAACCTCAAGAACGTCTCGCTCGACCTGCCCCGCGACTCGCTCATCGTCTTCACCGGACTCTCCGGGTCGGGCAAGTCCTCCCTGGCCTTCGACACGATCTTCGCCGAAGGACAGCGCCGCTACGTCGAGTCGCTCTCGTCGTACGCACGCCAGTTCCTCGGGCAGATGGACAAGCCCGACGTGGACTTCATCGAGGGCCTCTCCCCGGCCGTCTCGATCGACCAGAAGTCCACCTCGCGCAACCCGCGCTCGACCGTGGGCACCATCACCGAGGTCTACGACTACCTCCGCCTGCTCTTCGCGCGCATCGGCAAGCCGCACTGCCCCGAGTGCCGGCGCCCCATCTCGCGCCAGTCGCCGCAGGCGATCGTCGACAAGGTGCTCGCGCTTCCCGAGGGCAGCCGCTTCCAGGTGCTCTCGCCGCTGGTGCGCGAGCGCAAGGGCGAGTTCGTCGACCTCTTCTCCGACCTGCAGACCAAGGGCTACAGCCGGGCGCGGGTGGACGGGGTGACGATCCAGCTCTCCGAGCCGCCCACGCTGAAGAAGCAGGAGAAGCACACCATCGAGGTGGTCATCGACCGCCTCACCGTCAAGGACAGCGCCAAGCGGCGGCTCACCGACTCCGTGGAGACGGCCCTCGGCCTCTCCGGCGGCATGGTCATCCTCGACTTCGTCGACCTCGCGGAGGACGACCCCGAGCGTGAGCGGATGTATTCCGAGCACCTCTACTGCCCGTACGACGACCTCTCCTTCGAGGAGCTGGAGCCGCGCTCCTTCTCCTTCAACTCGCCCTTCGGCGCCTGCCCCGAGTGCACCGGCATCGGTACGCGCATGGAGGTGGACCCGGAGCTGATCATTCCGGACGAGGAGAAGTCCCTGGACGAGGGCGCGGTCTCCCCGTGGTCCCTCGGCCACACCAAGGACTACTTCCAGCGGCTGATCGGCGCCCTCGCCGGGGAGCTGGGCTTCCGTACGGACATCCCGTGGGCCGGGCTGCCGCTGCGCGCCAGGAAGGCCCTGCTGTACGGGCACAAGACGCAGATCGAGGTCCGCTACCGCAACCGGTACGGGCGCGAGCGGGCGTACACGACGGCCTTCGAGGGCGCCGTGCCGTTCGTCAAGCGGCGGCACGCCGAGTCGGAGAGCGACGCCAGCCGCGAGCGCTTCGAGGGCTACATGCGCGAAGTGCCCTGCCCGACCTGCGAGGGCACCCGGCTCAAGCCGATCGTGCTCGCGGTGACGGTGATGGAGAAGTCCATCGCCGAGGTCGCCGCCATGTCGATCAGCGAGTGCGCGGACTTCCTGGGCCGGCTGCGGCTCGACGCCCGCGACAAGAAGATCGCCGAGCGCGTCCTGAAGGAGGTCAACGAGCGGCTGCGCTTCCTCGTGGACGTCGGCCTCGACTACCTCTCGCTCAACCGGGCCGCCGGCACCCTCTCGGGCGGCGAGGCCCAGAGGATCCGGCTCGCCACCCAGATCGGCTCCGGCCTGGTGGGCGTGCTCTACGTGCTGGACGAGCCCTCCATCGGCCTGCACCAGCGGGACAACCACCGGCTCATCGAGACGCTGGTGCGGCTGCGGGACATGGGCAACACGCTCATCGTGGTCGAGCACGACGAGGACACCATCAAGGTGGCCGACTGGGTCGTGGACATCGGTCCGGGCGCGGGCGAGCACGGCGGCAAGGTCGTGCACAGCGGCTCCCTGAAGGAGCTGCTGAAGAACCCGGAGTCCATGACCGGCCAGTACCTCTCGGGCAAGCGGTCCATCGCGATCCCGGACGTGCGCCGGCCCGTGAACGGGGAGCGCAGGCTCACCGTCCACGGCGCCAAGGAGAACAACCTCCAGGACATCGACGTGTCCTTCCCGCTGGGGGTGCTCACGGCCGTCACGGGTGTCTCGGGCTCCGGCAAGTCGACGCTGGTCAACGACATCCTCTACACGCACCTGGCGCGCGAGCTGAACGGTGCCCGCTCGGTGCCGGGGCGGCACACCCGGGTGGAGGGCGACGACCTCGTCGACAAGGTCGTGCACGTGGACCAGTCGCCGATCGGCCGGACGCCCCGGTCGAACCCGGCGACGTACACCGGTGTCTTCGACCACGTCCGCAAGCTCTTCGCGGAGACGATGGAGGCGAAGGTGCGCGGCTATCTGCCGGGCCGCTTCTCCTTCAACGTGAAGGGCGGCCGGTGCGAGAACTGCTCCGGCGACGGCACGATCAAGATCGAGATGAACTTCCTGCCGGACGTCTACGTCCCGTGCGAGGTGTGCCACGGCGACCGGTACAACCGGGAGACGCTGGAGGTCCACTACAAGGGCAAGTCCATCGCGGAAGTGCTCAACATGCCGATCGAGGAGGCGCTGGACTTCTTCGAGGCGGTGCCGACGATCTCCCGTCACCTGCGGACGCTGAGCGAGGTCGGCCTGGGCTACGTCCGCCTCGGCCAGTCCGCTCCGACCCTGTCGGGTGGTGAGGCGCAGCGCGTGAAGCTGGCCTCCGAGCTGCAGAAGCGGTCGACGGGCCGGACGGTGTACGTGCTGGACGAGCCCACGACGGGCCTGCACTTCGAGGACATCTCGAAGCTGATCAAGGTGCTGTCGGGGCTGGTGGACAAGGGCAACTCGGTGATCGTCATCGAGCACAACCTGGACGTCATCAAGACCGCGGACTGGGTCATCGACATGGGCCCGGAGGGCGGCTACGGCGGCGGCCTGGTGGTGGCCGAGGGCACGCCGGAGCAGGTCGCCTCGGTGGGAGCGAGCCACACGGGCAAGTTCCTCCGGGACATCCTGGGGGCGGAGCGGGTCTCCGACGGGTCGCCTCCGGCGAAGGCCGCGGCGAAGAAGGCCCCGGCCAAGCGCGTGGCCGCCCCGGCGAAGACGGCTGGCGCGGCGAAGAAGGCGGCTCCGGCGAAGAAGGCGGTGCGGGCCCGCAAGGCGTAGCGCGTGCGGCGCCCGGCCGGGGGTTCTTGCCACGGACCCCCAGCGCCTCAAACGCCGGCGCGGCTGGATCTTTCAGCCCGCCGGCGTTCTTGAGACCGGGGTCCGGGGCGGAGGCCCCGGCAGTGGCGCGCTAGGACGCTACGCCGAGGGCGTGGCCGGCGGTGGTCGGGTCCGTCAGGGTCGTCAGGAGGGCGTCCGCGACGTCCGCGCGGGGGATGCTGCGGCCGCCGCGGACGTTGGCGTCGAGTGCGCGGCGGTAGGTGCCCGTGCGGGGCTTGTTCTGGAGCATCGGCGGCCGGATGACCGTCCATTGGGTGCCGCTCGCGTGCATCACGGCTTCCATGACCGCGAGGTCCGCGTAGAGGTCCCGCAGCAGCCTGCGCAGCAGCGGGTAGACCACGGCGCGGGTGAACAGCCCCTCGCCTTCCGCCAGCGGGCCGACCGGGGCGGCGCTCACGGCGGACAGCCGTCGGACGCCCGCGCGGTCCATGGCCGAGGTGATCGCGTGCAGGGCCGGGCCCGCGATGGGGGCCGCCTTGGCCTGCTTGTTGGACGCCGCGCCCAGTGCGCAGACCACCGCGTCCCGGCCGCTCACCACCGACAGCACCGCCTCCTGGTCGGTCACGTCCTTCACCGTGGCCACGCGGAGCCGCTCGTGGGCGGGAACGGTCAGCCGGGCCGGGTCGCGCACCACCGCCGTCACCTCGTGCCCCGCGTCGAGTGCCTGCCGGACGACCTCGTGGCCGACGCCGCCTGTGGCACCGAACACCGTGATCTTCATGGATACCCCCATGGCCGAAGAAGTGGAGCCAGGGGTGAGTGAGCATTTACTCACCCCGTGCTTCGGCTAGGGTGAGTGAATGCTCACCCCAAAGTCAAGCCGTCCCACCCCGGAGCGTCTGCTCGACGCCGCCGAGAAGCTGATGCGCACCAGCGGCCTGGCCAACGCCACCACCAAGGCCATCGCCCGCGAGGCCGGCTGCTCCGAGGCCGCGCTCTACAAGCACTTCGCGAACAAGGAAGAGCTGTTCGTGCGGGTGCTGATGGAGCGCACTCCCAACGCGGGCCCGCTCATGGCCGCCCTGCAGGCCGATCCGGGCCGGCAGGAAGCCGAGGTGGGCGTCGAGGAAGAGCTCACCGCCATCGCCCGGCACGCCTCGCTCTTCTACGCCGACGCCATCCCCATGGCCGGCGCGCTCTTCGCCGAGCCCGCCCTGCTCTCCCGCCACCGCGAGGGCGTCCAGAAGATCGGCGCCGGGCCCCACGTGGTCCTGGACGCGCTGGCCGGGCGGTTGCGCCGCGAGCTCGACGCGGGACGGCTGCGCGCCGACGCCGACCCGCGGGCCGCCGCGGCCCTGCTGCTCGGCGCCTGCTTCCAGCGGGCCTTCTTCCTGCACTTCTCCGGCGCCCACGTGGTCCAGCCGGTCGAGGAGTTCGCCCCGGCCGTGGCCCGGACCATCTGGGCCGCGCTGCGCTGAGGCGTCAGAGCTCCGCCGCGTACGGAGGCTCCGCGCCCGCCCGGGTGCAGGTCAGCGCGGCCGCGTGCGCGGCGTACGCGAGGACGTCCGGCCAGTCCACCCGCCCGAGGCCGCCGGGCGAGGCGGCGAGCCGGTGCAGCAGGGCGGCGTTGACGGTGTCCCCCGCCCCGATCGTGTCCGCCACCGCGACCGGGCGGGCCGCCGCCGAGTGCTCCGCGCCCTCCCGCGTCCAGACCGTCAGGCCCGCGGCGCCACGGGTCAGCACCACCGCCGACGGCCCCGCCGCCAGCCAGTCGGTGACCCGCCCGCCCAGCCACTCCGCATCCTCCTGCGAGAGCTTGAGGACGGAGGCGTACGGCAGCAGCCGCGTCAGGAAGCGCGCCCGGTACGCCTCCGGGTCCGCGATCAGCGCCGGCCGGATGTTGGGGTCCAGCAGGGTCAGCACCCCGCGCCGGGACTCCCGCCGCAGCAGGGCCTCGTACGCGCTCGCCCCCGGTTCCAGAACCAGCGAGCAGGTGCCGAGCGCGAGGGCCCGTACGGCGTCGGGGAGAGCGGGCGGCAGGGCGAACAGCCGGTCCGCCGTGCCCTCGACGTAGAAGCCGTACGAGGCCGAGCCGTCCGGGGCCAGGGAGGGCACGGCGAGGGTGGTCGGTTCCGGCCCGCGCTGCACCAGCGACAGGTCCACCCCGGCGGCCCGCAGCCCGGCCAGGAGGCTCTCGCCGAAGCCGTCCGTGGAGACCCGCGAGCAGAAGGCCACCTCGGCGCCGAGCCGCCCGAGCGCGAGCGCGGTGTTGTACGGTCCCCCGCCCGGCCGGGGCAGCAGCGCACCCGGCGGCCGCGCCACGGGGACCAGGTCGATGAGGGCTTCTCCGCCGACGACGATCACGCGGGGGAAGCTACCCCATGGGGCGAAGGTATCGTCGGGCGGGCCGGTGCCCGCCGGTCCGACACCTCAGGAGAACCGCATGCCCGCGCCGCAGCCAGCCGCCCGCCGTACCGTCCTCAAGGGCGCCGCCGCGCTCGCCGGGGCCGCGGGCGCGGGAGTGACCCTCGCGGCCTGCTCCACCGCCACGACCAGCGGAGGCAACACCCCCGCCACCCCCACCGCGCCGGTGGAGCTGGGCGCCGCGGCCGAGGTCCCGGTGGGCGGCGCGAAGCTGTACCGGGAGCGGAAGCTGATCGTCAGCTGCCCGGCGGAGGGCCGGTACACGGCGTTCAGCGCGCAGTGCACGCACGCGGGCTGCGTCCTGGACAAGATCGTCGAAGGCGAGGGCAACTGCCCCTGCCACGGCAGCCGCTTCGACGTGGCCACGGGCAAGGTCGTGAAGGGGCCGGCCACCGACCCGCTGCCCGCCGTCCCCGTCAAGGTGGAGAACGGCAAGCTCATCGCGGGCTGAGCCGCACCGGGCAGGCATCGGGCAGGCACCGGGCGGGCACCCGAGCAGTCAGTCCCAGTCCCAGGAGATCCCGAGGATCCCGCGCCGCACCGACTGCTCCACCAGGTGCACCGCCCGGTGCCGGCCGCTCGGCGTCAGGTCCGTGACGCCGGTGCGCGGCGACTCGGGCCCGCCGCGCGCGAAGCGGCGGCACCGCACCGGCAGCGCCGCCTCGTCGAAGCGGACCTGGAGCATGTACTGGCCGCCCGCGTAGCTGAAGCCGCGCACGTATTCGCTGCTGCGCGCGCCCGTACCGTCCTCGATGCCGTAGCCGAACACGTACGTCTCCCCGCGCCGCAGCCGCGCGTCGAAGAGCAGCTCCGCGACCACCACCCCGGCCTGCGGATGGCGCCGCACCCGGCCCGTACGGCAGTTCTCGTACGCCGTCACGCGCATCCCGGACACGTCGCAGCCCGGGTCGCCGTGGTGGACGGCGAGGTAGCGGTCGACCCCGTCGCGGTGCGCCCGGACGATTTGCTGCGACGTGCGCGAGCGCATCTCACCGGCCGGTCCGATGCGCACCCGCTCATGGTGGCCGACCGAGTGCAGCCCTCCGTCCGGCGGGAGCTCCAGGGCTTCCAGCAGCCGTTCCACCGTCTCGCCCACGCTGAACAGGGCCCGGTACGGGCGGGCGGCCGGGCGGGCGGGCCCGGGGCTCTGCTCCGGGGCCAGCAACAGCCGGACCAGAGCTCCCTCCGGCAGCTCCAGGATCTCCTCCAGGGCGCTGACGGCCCGCAGTGACTCCGGATAACGGGGGCGGCGGGCGCCCTGCTGCCAGTAACTGAGGCTGGTGACGCCGACCTTGATGCCGCGTGCCGCCAGCCGGTGCTGTATCCGGTGCAGGGGCAGTCCGCGCGCGGTGACGGCGGCGCGCAGGGCGAGGTGGAAGGGGCCGCCGTGCAGCAGTCGGCTGAATTCCGCCGAACTCGCCGTGTCCTCGGTCGGCCGCATGGTGACCCCTCTGTGAACGTTCACACGCGCCGAGGCGCAGGACCGCGCCGCTGTCTCCGGGAGAGCAGGTGGAACGACAGCAACCGTTCACACCCCAGCCCCACCGTTCACACCGCGATGTCACCGTGCATTGAAGCGTGTTGACCTGATCGCGACAACACCCTGATGCTCCTCCACAGCGTCCGGACGCGCTCCTCCACCCCCCATTCCCCACATTGGGAGGAACGCGATGCGCAACAGAAACCGGCGGCTTTCCCTGGCCGCCTTCGTCACCGCCCTGCTCCTCGCTCTGCCCACCGGCACCGCAACCGCCGCGGACACCGGTACCGACTCCGCCCTCGCCTACAAGCGTCTGGGCATCACCATGCAGGCACAGCAGAAGACCAACTGGTGCTGGGCCGCGAGCGGCAACACCATCGCCACCTGGTTCGGCCGCAGCTACACGCAGAACCAGTTCTGCAACGCGGCCTTCAACCGTCAGCAGGGCTACGACTGCCCCAACAACCAGGCCACGCTCGGCAACGTCCAGACCGGGCTGCGCTGGGCCGGCATCAGCCCCGGCTCGTACGTCAGCGGCTGGCTCCAGTACTCCACCGTCCAGAGCGAGATCAACTCCGACCGCCCGATCGAGACCCGGATCCAGTGGTCGGGCGGCGGTGGCCACATGCACGTCATCTACGGCTACGACACCGCCAGCAGCTGGGTGTACTGGGGCGACCCCTGGCCCTCCAGCGACCGTTACAACTGGGCCTCGCACGCCTGGTACGTGAACAACAACAGCTTCTCCTGGACCCACTCCCTCTACCGGATCGGGGCGTGAGCGCCATGACCCTGCGCGCCACCGCCGCCGCCACCGCCACCGCCGCGGTCCTCGCCGCCACCGCCCTCCTCGGCCTCGCCCCACAGGCGTCCGCGGCCCCCGTGCCGCAGCCCGCGGCCGCCACCGCCGAACACAAGGCCGCCGCGGCGCAGGCGGCCACCGCCCCCGACACCCTGGCCACGCTCTCCCGCTTCTTCGCCCGGGAGGGCAAGGTCTCGCAGGCCGCCGCGCAGCCCCGCATCGAGGGCGAGGCGATACCGGTGAACCACCTCTCCCCGGACTTCGTCGCGGGCAAGGCGGGCGCGTCCGTCGCCCGCCTGGAATTCCTGGCCAGCAAGGCGGTCTCCTCCGACGGGCAGCAGGCCGCACTGTGGACGGCCCGTACGGAGGCGGGGTGGCAGGTGGTGAACATCGCCACCGGCGACGACGAATTCCGCTACGCGCGCCTCGGCGCCGCGAAGCTTCCCGGCGGGACGGTCTTCCGGGAACCGCAGATCGACGCGTGGTACGTGGCCGGGGGCGAACGGGTGCTGCCGCTGGACGAGGACGCCGTACGGGCCGTGGGCCCCGGCGGCACCACCCTCGCCGGATACCGGTCCCGGGTCACCGCGGCGTACGGGGACAAGCTGCCCGGGTCCGTCTATGCCGAGCAAGGCATGGCGGGCGGCTTCACCGAGGCATCGGCGGAGCCCTCCGCGCAGGACGGCGGGAGCGCCGTCACGGCGCTCGCCGGCAGCGCCGGGGCGCTCGCGCTGGGCGGGGCCGGTGTCCTGGTCGCGCTGCGACGCCGACGGGCAGGCGCCGTGGCGTAGCCGTGGCACAGCCCCCCCACCCGCAGGGCCCGGCTCCCGCCAGAAGCCGGGCCCTGCGGTCCGCTGCCGGGGCTCCGCCCCGGACCCCGCGCCTCAAACGCCGGCGGGGCTGGAGGTGCCGGGCCGAGCTGGACGACCGGATCACCGATGCCCCCGCCGGAGGGGACGGGTACGGCCGGTTGTCAGCCCGCGCAAGTAGGGTGGTTGGCATGGCCGACCCTTCCAGTTACCGTCCCGAGCCGGGGCAGATTCCCGACACCCCGGGGGTCTACAGATTCCGCGACGAGCACCGCCGGGTGATCTACGTCGGGAAGGCCAAGAGCCTGCGCCAGCGCCTGGCCAGCTACTTCCAGGACATCGCCGGGCTGCACCCCCGTACCGCCACCATGGTGACCACGGCCGCCTCCGTGGAGTGGACCGTGGTGTCCACCGAGGTCGAGGCGCTCCAGCTGGAGTACTCCTGGATCAAGGAGTTCGACCCCCGGTTCAACGTCAAGTACCGGGACGACAAGAGTTATCCCTCCCTCGCCGTGACGATGAACGAGGAGTATCCGCGGGTCCAGGTCATGCGCGGGCCCAAGAAGAAGGGCGTGCGCTACTTCGGTCCGTACGGGCACGCCTGGGCGATCCGCGAGACCGTCGACCTGATGCTCCGGGTCTTCCCCGTGCGCACCTGCTCCGCCGGCGTCTTCAAGCGGTCGACGCAGATCGGCCGGCCCTGCCTGCTGGGCTACATCGGCAAGTGCTCCGCGCCGTGCGTCGGCCGGGTCACCCCCGAAGAGCACCGCGAACTTGCCGAGGACTTCTGCGACTTCATGGCCGGGCGGACCGGCACCTACCTCTCCCGCCTGGAGCGGGAGATGCACGACGCGGCCGAGGAGATGGAGTACGAGAAGGCCGCCCGGCTGCGCGACGACATCGGGGCGCTGCGCCGGGCCATGGAGAAGAACGCCGTGGTGCTCGCCGACGCCACGGACGCCGACCTGATCGCGGTCGCCGAGGACGAGCTCGAAGCCGCCGTGCAGATCTTCCACGTGCGCGGCGGCCGGGTGCGCGGCCAGCGCGGCTGGGTGACCGACAAGGTCGAGGCCGTCGACACGGCCGGGCTCGTCGAGCACGCCCTCCAGCAGCTGTACGGCGAGGAGAAGGGCGAGGCCGTCCCCAAGGAGGTGCTCGTCCCGGCGCTCCCCGAGGACACGCCGGCGCTCAGCCAGTGGCTCGCCGACCGGCGGGGGTCCCAGGTCAGCCTGCGGATACCGCAGCGCGGCGACAAGAAAGCCCTCATGGAGACCGTCCACCGCAACGCGCAGCAGTCCCTCGCCCTGCACAAGACCAAACGCGCCAGCGACCTCACCACCCGCTCCCGGGCCCTGGAGGAGATCGCCGAGGCCCTGGAGCTGGACGGCGCGCCCCTGCGCATCGAGTGCTTCGACATCTCCCACCTGCAGGGCGACGACGTGGTGGCCTCCATGGTCGTCTTCGAGGACGGGCTGGCCCGCAAGAGCGAGTACCGGCGCTTCCAGATCAAGTCGTTCGAGGGGCAGGACGACGTCCGCTCCATGCACGAGGTGGTCTCCCGGCGTTTTCGCCGCTACCTCCAGGAGAAGCAGAAGACCGGGGAGTGGGAGGGACAGGAGGGCCCGGTCAACGACGGCGAGGCCGCCGGGGCCGCCGGGGCCCTGGGGGCCGCCGAGGACGACGGGCGGCCCCGGCGCTTCGCGTACCCGCCCCAGCTCGTCGTGGTCGACGGCGGACAGCCGCAGGTCGCCGCCGCCAAGCGGGCCCTGGAGGAGCTCGGCGTCGACGATGTCGCGGTGTGCGGCCTGGCCAAGCGCCTGGAGGAGGTCTGGCTGCCCGGCGAGGACGACCCGGTCGTGCTGCCCCGCACCAGCGAGGGCCTCTACCTGCTCCAGCGGGTGCGTGACGAGGCTCACCGCTTCGCCATCCGCTACCAGCGCAACAAGCGCGGGAAGCGCCTGAAGTCCGGGCCGCTGGACGAGGTCGCCGGGCTCGGCGAGAGCCGCAAGCTGGCCCTGATCAAGCACTTCGGTTCGGTGAAGAAGCTGAGACAGGCGACAATCGAGCAGATCTGCGAGGTCCCCGGCATAGGCCGCAAGACGGCCGAGACGGTGGCCGCGGCCCTCGCCCTGGCGGTCCCGGCCGGCCCTGCCGTCAACACGGCCACAGGGGAGATCATTGAGGATGAGGCCCCCGCCCCGCAGGTGGGGGCGCCTCCCGGCGGTAGCCGGGAGTCATCGTCCGAACGGGGGACCGAGCAATGACCGAGCACGAGACCACGCACGACCGAGACGGAGCACAGGTGAGTACGGGCACGACAGTGGAGCCCGGCGAGACCGCCGAGGCGGCCATCCCCGAGCTGGTGATCATCTCCGGCATGTCCGGGGCCGGCCGCAGCACGGCGGCCAAGTGTCTGGAGGACCTCGGCTGGTTCGTCGTCGACAACCTCCCGCCGGCGCTGATCCCCACGATGGTGGAGCTCGGCGCCCGCTCCCAGGGCAACGTGGCGCGCATCGCCGTCGTCGTCGACGTCCGGGGCCGCCAGTTCTTCGACGCCCTGCGCGAGTCCCTCGCCGACCTCGACAGCCGCGGCGTCACCCGGCGCATCGTCTTCCTGGAGTCCTCCGACGACGCCCTGGTGCGCCGCTTCGAGTCGGTCCGCCGCCCGCACCCGCTCCAGGGCGACGGCCGCATCACCGACGGCATCGCCGCCGAGCGCGACCTGCTGCGCGAGCTGCGCGGCGACGCCGACCTGGTGATCGACACCTCCAGCCTGAACGTGCACGAGCTGCGCGCCAAGATGGACGCCCAGTTCGCCGGGGACGAGGAGCCCGAGCTGCGGGCCACCGTCATGTCGTTCGGCTACAAGTACGGCCTCCCGGTCGACGCCGACCTCGTCGTCGACTGCCGCTTCATCCCGAACCCGCACTGGGTGCCGGAGCTGCGCCCCTTCACCGGGCTCAACGAGGAGGTGTCGGGCTACGTCTTCAGCCAGCCCGGCGCCAAGGAGTTCCTCGACCGCTACACCGAGCTGCTCCAGCTCATCGCCACCGGCTACCGCCGCGAGGGCAAGCGGTACGTGACCATCGCGGTCGGGTGCACGGGCGGCAAGCACCGCAGCGTCGCCATGTCCGAGAAGCTCGCCGCCCGCCTCGCCTCCGAGGGAGTCGAGACCGTCGTAGTCCACCGGGACATGGGGCGCGAGTGACCGCACGGACCCCGCGGCTGAGCCGCCTGCGCCGTCTGACCCCCGGACGGGGCGAGGACGGCGCGGGCCGCTCCCGCCGCCGGCGCGGCGCCACGCCCAAGGTCGTCGCCCTCGGCGGCGGCCAGGGCCTGTCGGCCTCCCTCGCCGCGCTGCGCAGGATCACCGGTGACCTCACCGCCGTGGTCACCGTCGCCGACGACGGCGGCTCCAGCGGCCGGCTCCGCGAGGAGCTCGGCGTGCTGCCGCCCGGCGACCTGCGCAAGGCGCTGGCCGCGCTGTGCGGTGACGACGACTGGGGCCAGACCTGGGCCCGCGTCATCCAGCACCGCTTCCAGTCGGAGGGCGACCTGCACGGGCACGCGGTCGGCAATCTGCTGATCGTCGCCCTGTGGGAACAGCTCGGCGACCCCGTCCAGGCCCTCGACCTCGTGGGCCGGCTGCTCGGCGCGCAGGGCCGGGTGCTGCCGATGTCGGCGGTGCCGCTGGAGCTCCAGGCCCTGGTCAGGGGCCACGACCCGGCGCGTCCCGAGGACGTGGACACCGTACGGGGGCAGGCCACGGTGGCCCTGACCCCGGGCGAGGTGCTCTCCGTACAGGTGGTGCCGAGCGACCCGCCGGCCGTGCCGCAGGCCGTCGCGGCCGTCCTGGACGCCGACTGGGTGGTGCTCGGCCCGGGGTCCTGGTTCTCCTCCGTCATTCCGCACCTCCTGGTGCCGGAACTGCTCGACGCGCTGATCGAGACGAAGGCCCGGCGGGTCCTCTCGCTGAACCTCGCGCCGCAGCCCGGAGAAACAGAGGGCTTCTCTCCGCAGCGTCATTTGGAGGTTTTGGCCCGACACGCCCCTAAACTCGCCCTGGACGTGGTGCTGGCCGACGAGGCTGCCGTGCCCGACCGCGAGTCCCTCGCCGATGCCGCGAAACGGTTCGGTGCCGCGGTCGAGCTGGCGCCCGTGGCCAGGCAGGACGGCTCCCCGAAGCACGACCCGGAGCTGCTGGCCGCCGCGTACGACCGTATTTTTCGGATGCATGGAAGGATCGGCCCATGGCGATGACGCCTGCGGTGAAGGATGAGATCTCCCGCCTGCCCGTCACCCGGACCTGCTGCAGGAAAGCGGAAGTCTCGGCGATTCTTCGGTTCGCGGGCGGGTTGCACCTGGTGAGCGGACGGATCGTCATCGAGGCGGAGCTGGACACGGGCATCGCCGCCCGGCGCCTGCGCAAGGACATCCTGGAGATCTTCGGCCACTCCTCGGACCTGGTGGTGATGGCTCCGGGCGGACTGCGCCGCGGCAGCCGCTACGTGGTCCGCGTCGTGGCCGGCGGTGACCAGCTAGCCCGCCAGACGGGCCTCGTGGACGGCCGCGGACGCCCGATCCGCGGCCTTCCGCCGCAGGTGGTCTCCGGGGCCACCTGCGATGCCGAAGCGGCGTGGCGCGGCGCCTTCCTGGCCCACGGCTCGCTCACCGAGCCGGGCCGGTCCTCCTCCCTGGAGGTCACCTGCCCGGGCCCGGAAGCCGCCCTGGCCCTGGTGGGCGCCGCCCGCAGGCTCTCCATCGCCGCCAAGGCGCGCGAGGTGCGCGGAGTGGACCGGGTGGTGGTCCGCGACGGCGACGCGATCGGCGCCCTGCTGACCCGGCTCGGCGCGCACGAGTCGGTGCTGGCCTGGGAGGAGCGGCGGATGCGGCGCGAGGTGCGCGCCACCGCCAACCGTCTCGCCAACTTCGACGACGCCAACCTGCGCCGCTCGGCGCGGGCCGCGGTGGCCGCCGGAGCGCGGGTCCAGCGCGCGCTGGAGATCCTCGGCGAGGAGGTCCCCGAGCACCTCGCCGCGGCCGGCCGGCTGCGCATGGAGCACAAGCAGGCCTCCCTGGAGGAGCTGGGCGCGCTCGCCGACCCGCCGCTGACCAAGGACGCGGTCGCCGGCCGGATCCGCCGCCTGCTGGCGATGGCCGACAAGCGGGCCCAGGACCTGGGCGTCCCGGGCACCGAGTCGAACCTGGACCTCAGCGAGGACATGGCCGACAACATGGTGGGCTGACCGGTCCGCGTACGTACGAAAGGGGCTCGCGCGATCACTCGTGCGGGCCCCCTTTCGGTAGGCCCCATTGACATGAGCACGGGCCGGTCTTGAGGCTGGCGTCCAACGCTTTCGTGGCTGACGACGCCCAGGGGGGCACATGAGGCACCGCGCGAGAACGATCCTCGCCGCAAGCGCACTCGTCTTCGGTTCCACACTCGCCGCGCTACCCGCGGCGGCCCAGGCCCAGCCCGGCTCCGCCGCGGCCGGCGCCGACGAGGTCCGGGTCTACGACGCCGACATCACCCGGGAACAGGTCCCGCTCGTCCTCGCCGCCGGCCAGGACGCCCACGAACTCACCGAGCGCGCCCCGGAGAGCGGGACCGCCCGGGTCGAGCTCTTCCTCACCGAGGCCCAGGCCAAGGAACTCGGCGCCCAGGGCGTCAAGGTCGCCGAGCGCAGGATCCCGGCCCAGGGGCTGGCCCGGGCCGAGGCCGCCGGTGACGGCGTGTTCCGCCCGTACAGCGGCAAGGGCGGCCTCCAGGAGGAGATCCTGCGGACCGCCCAGGAGAACCCGGGGCTCACCAAGGTCGTCTCCATCGGCAAGACCGTCCAGGGCAAGGACATCCTCGCCCTCAAGGTCTCCAAGAACGCCAAGAAGACCAAGGACGGGGCCAAACCGTCGGTCCTCTACATGTCCAACCAGCACGCCCGCGAGTGGATCACCCCCGAGATGACCCGGCGGCTGATGCACCACACGCTCGACAACTACGGCAAGGACCAGCGGATCACCCGCCTGGTGGACTCCAGCGAGCTGTGGTTCCTCCTCTCCGCCAACCCCGACGGCTACGACTACACCCACGCCCCCGACGGCGAGCGGCTGTGGCGCAAGAACCTGCGCGACAACAACGGCGACGGCAGGACCACCCCCGGCGACGGGGTCGACCTGAACCGCAACTTCGCCTTCAAGTGGGGCTACGACAACGAGGGGTCCTCGCCGAACCAGGCCAGCGAGACCTACCGCGGCCCGAGCGCCTCCTCCGAGCCCGAGACCGTCGCCCTGGACGCCTTCGAGAAGCGCATCGGCTTCGAGTACGCCGTCAACTACCACTCCGCGGCCGAGCTGATCCTCTACGGCGTGGGCTGGCAGGTGGCCACCCCCACCCCCGACGACGTCGCCTACAAGGCGCTCGCCGGCACCCCGGAGAACCCTGCCGTCCCGGGCTACTACCCGCAGGTCTCCTCCGAGCTCTACACCACCAACGGCGAGGCCGACGGCCACGCCTCCAACGTCAACGGCGTCATGATGTTCACGCCGGAGATGACCACCTGCCAGACGGCTTCCGCCATCGACCCGAACGACGCGTGGCGGCCGGAGGACTGCGCCTCCGGCTTCAACTTCCCGGACGACGAGAAGCTCATCCAGGCGGAGTTCGCCAAGAACGTGCCCTTCGCCCTCTCGGTCGGTGAGAGCGCCGCGCACCCGGACCGCCCGTCGTCCTCCGTGGGTCTGAGCGCCGCGGACTTCACCCTGGACCCCTTCACCACCTCCTACGCGGCCCGCGGCGAGGACCAGACGGTCTCCGTCACGGCCCGCAAGGCGCTGAAGGACAAGGAGCTCCACTTCAGGATCAACGGCGGCCGCACGCACGACGAGGACCTCGAAGCCTGGGAGGGCGGCGAGGTCTACGGCGGCGACGACAACAACTGGTTCGACGAGTACCGCGCCGAGGTCGACGGCGCCAAGCCCGGGGACAAGGTCGAGGCGTGGTTCACCGGCCGCGGCCGCTCCGGCGAGCGGGTCTCCAGCGAGCACTTCACGTACACGGTCGCCGAGCGGCCGCGCGCGGACGTCCTGGTGATCGCCGAGGAGGGGGCCAAGGCCCAGCACGCCCAGGCGTACGTCGACGCCCTGCGCGCCAACGGCAGGTCCGCGGCGGTCTGGGACGTCGCCGTCCAGGGCGCCCCTCACCACCTCGGGGTGCTCTCCCACTTCGGTACGGCCGTCCACTACACCGGGGCCAAGACCCCCGGCGGCGACACGCAGCTCGCGGTGCGCGACTTCCTCAACGAGGGCGGCAAGCTGATCGAGGCCGGTGAGCTGGCGGGCGGCAACGCCCAGGTCGGCCGCGCCGTGACCAACGACTTCAGCCAGTACTGGCTCGGCGCGTACGGCCGGGCGAGCACCCCCGGCGCCACCGGCTTCACCGGCGCCGGCGCCCTGAACGGGGCCGACGGGAGCCTCGCCGACGCGGCGGGCAACCCGCTGAACGCCCCAGGCGCCTACACCGTCACCTCCGACACCCTGGCGCCCGCGCAGTTCCCGCAGTTCAAGAGCGCCCCCGCGGGCCGGTTCACCGGGGTCGTCAACCCCTACGCCCCCTTCGCCGGCACGCAGATGGCCTCCGCGCTGCACGCCGACAACGACTGGAAGCGCCTCGTGCGCACGATCGACCTGACGGGCGTCTCCGCAGCCGACGCGCCGAAGCTGAAGCTCGCGCTCAACTGGAACACCGAGGAGGGCTACGACCACGCCGTCCTGGAGGCCCGTACCGCCGGCGGCGACGACTGGACCACCCTGCCCGAGGCGAGCGGCCTCACCAGCTCCGTCGTCCCCGAGGAGTGCGCGGCCGGCTTCTTCATGAACGGCCACCCGTTCCTGCGCCGTTACCTCACCCTGGACTCCGGCGGCTGCAGCCCGCAGGGCACCAGCGGCGCGTGGAACAGCTTCACCGGTTCCTCCGGCGGCTGGAAGCAGGTCGCCTTCGACCTGAGCGCCTACGCGGGCAAGAGCGTCGAGGTCTCGCTCTCCTCCATCACCGACCCGGGCTCGGGCGGGCGCGGCGTCTTCGCGGACGAGGCGCGCCTGTCGGTCGGCGGCGCGGACCAGGCCGTGGAGGGCTTCGAAACCTCCCTCGGCGTCTGGGCCGCGCAGGGCGCACCGGCCGGAAGCCCCGAAGTTCCCGGCGACTGGTCCAGGACGGGAGAGCAGTTCAGGTCCTACTCGGCGGTCACTACGCGTGACACGGTCCTGCTGGGCTTCGGCCTGGAACACCTGCCGGCGGCGGCGGACCGAGCGCTACTCGTCGGTAAGTCGCTCCGCGCGCTGAACCGCTGATCAGAGGCCCTTCCGGCGCTCACCCTGAGTGACGGGGGCGAAGGCCCCCGGGGGCCCGTTCCAGCCCGTCCGGTACGGGACCCGGGGGCGTGTCAGGCCCCGACCGATGTCACCCAAAAGCTCACGGAGAGGTAGGGTCGTAAGCGGTCGGGGACATCCCATACAGCTCGCCGGCGCTCTTTACCGGCGCACCAACGAGGAGATCGGTTCGTGACGATCCGCGTAGGCATCAACGGTTTTGGCCGCATTGGCCGTAACTATTTCCGGGCGCTCCTGGAGCAGGGAGCGGACATCGAGATCGTCGGTGTCAACGACCTGACTGACAACGCGACCCTGGTGCACCTTCTCAAGTACGACACCATCCTGGGTCGCCTGAAGCAGAACGTCAGTCACACCGACGACAGCATCACCGTCGGTGGCCAGACCTTCAAGACGTTCGCCGAGCGCGACCCCGCGAACCTCCCCTGGGGTGAGCTGGGCGCCGACATCGTCATCGAGTCGACGGGCATCTTCACCAAGAAGGCCGACGCCGCCAAGCACATCGCCGCCGGCGCGAAGAAGGTCCTCATCTCGGCCCCGGCCAAGGACGAGGACATCACCATCGTGATGGGCGTCAACCAGGACAAGTACGACGCGGCCAACCACCACGTCATCTCCAACGCCTCCTGCACCACCAACTGCGTGGCGCCGATGGCCAAGGTTCTCCTGGAGAACTTCGGCATCGTCAAGGGCATGATGACCACGGTCCACGCGTACACGAACGACCAGCGGATCCTGGACTTCCCGCACTCGGACCTGCGCCGCGCCCGCGCCGCCGCCGAGAACATCATCCCCACCACCACGGGTGCCGCCAAGGCCACCGCCCTGGTCATCCCGGAGCTGGCGGGCAAGCTCGACGGCATCGCGATGCGCGTCCCGGTTCCCACGGGTTCGGTGACCGACCTCGTGATCGAGCTGGAGCGCGAGGTGACCAAGGACGAGGTCAACACCGCCTTCCAGAAGGCGGCCGAGGGCCAGCTGAAGGGCGTCCTGGACTACACCGAGGACGCGATCGTCTCTTCCGACATCGTGAACTGGCCGGCGTCCTGCACCTTCGACTCCTCCCTGACCATGGTCCAGGGCAAGAGCGTTAAGGTCGTCGGCTGGTACGACAACGAGTGGGGCTACTCCAACCGTCTCGTCGACCTGACCGTCTTCGTCGGCGGTCAGCTGTAAGCACGTAGGGCAAGGCACCACGATGTGAGCACAGGGTCCGAGCAGC
This sequence comes from Streptomyces sp. NPDC045695, assembly GCF_056432025.1. Lineage (NCBI taxonomy): Bacteria > Bacillati > Actinomycetota > Actinomycetes > Kitasatosporales > Streptomycetaceae > Streptomyces > Streptomyces sp. NPDC045695. The sequence goes on along the minus strand of NZ_JBWKJU010000009.1, from coordinate 96,768 downwards.
GCGACGAAGCGCCGCACGGGCCCTGTTGCTTGCCTCGTTCTCCCTTCCTCGCCCTTCGAGTGAAGGTCTCAAAGGAGTAGGAACACATGAAGACGATCGATGAACTGCTCGCCGAAGGCGTCAAGGGCAAGCGGGTCTTCGTCCGCGCGGACCTGAACGTCCCGCTGGCCGAGGGCACCATCACCGACGACGGCCGCATCCGCGCCGTCCAGCCCACGATCGCGAAGCTCGCCGCCGCCGGCGCCCGCGTCATCGTGGCCTCGCACCTGGGACGCCCCAAGGGCACCGGCGTGGAGCCCGCCTTCTCGCTCGCCCCGGCCGCCGCGCGCCTCGGTGAACTGCTCGGCGCGGACGTCGCGTTCGCCACCGACACCGTCGGCGCCTCCGCCAAGGAGACCGTCGCGGCCCTCACCGACGGCCAGGTCGCCGTCATCGAGAACCTGCGCTTCAACGCCGGTGAGACCTCGAAGGACGACGCCGAGCGCGGCGCCTTCGCGGACGAGCTCGCGGAGCTGGCGGACGTCTACGTCGGTGACGGCTTCGGAGCGGTCCACCGCAAGCACGCCTCGGTCTTCGACCTCCCGGCGCGCCTCCCGCACGCCGCCGGCTACCTCATCGCCACCGAGGTCGGCGTCCTGCGGAAGCTGACCGCCGAGGTCGAGCGCCCGTACGTCGTGGTCCTCGGCGGCGCCAAGGTCTCCGACAAGCTGGCCGTCATCGACCAGCTGCTCGGCAAGGCCGACCGCATCCTCATCGGCGGCGGCATGGCCTACACCTTCCTGTACGCCAAGGGCTACGAGGTCGGCATCTCCCTGCTCCAGAAGGACCAGGTGGACGTCGTCAAGGAGTACATGAAGCGCGCCGAGGAGACCGGCGTCGAGCTGGTCCTCCCGGTCGACGTCCTGGTCTCCGAGGAGTTCCCGGACCTCAAGGGCAAGACCCCGGCCACCTTCGAGACCGTGGACGCGGACAAGATCCCCGCGACCAAGGAGGGCCTCGACATCGGTCCCAGGACGCGCGAGCTGTACGCGTCGAAGATCGCCGACGCCAAGACCGTCTTCTGGAACGGCCCGGTCGGCGTCTTCGAGCACCCCGACTACGCCGGCGGTACCAGGGCCATCGCCCAGGGCCTGCTCGACAGCAGCGCCTTCACCGTCGTCGGCGGCGGAGACAGCGCCGCCGCGGTCCGCATTCTCGGCTTCGACGAGAACGCATTCGGCCACATTTCCACCGGTGGCGGCGCCTCCCTCGAATACCTTGAGGGCAAGACGCTCCCCGGCCTCGCCGCCCTGGAGGGCTAGAACCACATGAGTGATCTTGTAAACGGCCGCACCCCGCTGATGGCGGGCAACTGGAAGATGAACCTCAACCACCTCGAGGCCATCGCCCACGTCCAGAAGCTCGCCTTCGCGCTCGCCGACAAGGACTACGACGCCGTCGAGGTCGCGGTCCTGCCGCCCTTCGTCGACCTGCGCTCGGTGCAGACCCTGGTCGACGGCGACAAGCTGAAGATCAAGTACGGTGCCCAGGACCTCTCCGCGCACGACTCCGGCGCCTACACCGGCGAGATCTCCGGCTCGATGCTGGCTAAGCTGAAGTGCACGTACGTGGCCGTCGGCCACAGCGAGCGCCGCCAGTACCACGGCGAGGACGACGAGATCTGCAACGCCAAGGTCAAGGCCGCCCACCGGCACGGGCTCACCCCGATCCTGTGCGTCGGCGAGGGCCTGGACATCCGCAAGGCCGGCCAGCAGGTCCAGTACACGCTGAACCAGCTCGACGGCGGCCTCAAGGACATCCCGGCCGAGCAGGTCGAGTCCATCGTGATCGCGTACGAGCCCGTGTGGGCCATCGGGACCGGCGAGGTCGCCACCCCCGAGGACGCCCAGGAGGTCTGCGGGGCGATCCGCGGCCGTCTCGCGGAGCTGTACTCGCAGGAGGTGGCCGACAAGGTCCGCATCCAGTACGGCGGCTCGGTGAAGTCGGGGAACATCGCTGCGATCATGGCCCAGCCGGACGTCGACGGCGCCCTGATCGGCGGCGCGGCGCTGGACGTGGACGAGTTCGTCAAGATCGTCCGCTTCCGCGACCAGTGAGTATGCGGTAGGGCGGATCCGTCGTACCCTTGCGGGGGCCAGAGGCTGGACTACCAGCCGCTGGCCCCCGCGCACATCCAGCAAAGCCGGTTTGCCTGAGAAAGCCAGAAAGTAGGAATCAGCCGTGATTATGGGGTTCTCGATCGCCCTGATCGTCTTCAGCGCCCTGCTGATGCTGCTCGTGCTGATGCACAAGGGCAAGGGCGGCGGCCTTTCCGACATGTTCGGCGGCGGTATGCAGTCGTCGGTCGGCGGCTCCTCCGTGGCGGAGCGGAACCTGGACCGCATCACCGTGGTCGTCGGTCTGCTGTGGTTCGCGTGCATCGTCGCGCTCGGCCTGGCGATGAAGTCGAGCAGCTGACCGTTCTCGCCATTCCGGCAGTCCGGTCGGCACTGCCCGGCCTATCATGTGGGTCGGCGTCCATGACGTGGAATCAGTAACTCCGCTCACTGGACGTGCGTTGGGCCTTACGTAGACTTGGGCGCTCCGCGGCGGAATTTCCACTCACACTCCGCGGCACCATCACGCAGGGAGTTACGACCGTGGCAAGTGGCAACGCGATCCGTGGTAGCCGGGTCGGAGCGGGGCCGATGGGTGAGGCAGAGCGCGGCGAGTCCGCACCCCGCCTGCGCATCTCCTTCTGGTGCTCGAACGGGCACGAGACGCAGCCGAGCTTCGCCAGCGACGCGCAGGTGCCGGACACATGGGACTGCCCGCGCTGCGGGTTCCCGGCCGGTCAGGACCGGGACAACCCGCCCGCGCCGCCGCGCACCGAACCGTACAAGACGCACCTGGCGTACGTACGCGAACGGCGCTCGGACGCCGACGGCGAGGCGATCCTCGCCGAGGCGCTCGCCAAGCTGCGCGGCGAGATCTGACACCGCCCGACATGTGTGACGTGAGGCCCGGCCCCGCAGGAAGCATCTCCTGCGGGGCCGGGCCTCTTTGTGTGCGTTGCGCCGCTTGTGATCCCTTAAGTTGGAGAACGGCGGGGCACGACAGGACGGAAGAAGTGGGTTGATGTCCGAGATGAATGCGGAGATCCGTACGAAGCTCAACCGGACGCCGGAGTGGCTGGCACTCGGCAAGCACCGGGAGGAGTTCGGGCGGACGCATCTGCGAGAGCTGTTCGAGGAGAATCCGGGCCGCGGCACCGGTTACACCCTGCAGGCGGGCGACCTGCACATCGACTACTCGAAGCACCTCGTGACCGACGAGACGCTGACGCTGCTGCGCGAACTGGCGGCGGCCACGGGCGTGGCCGAGCTGCGCGACGCCATGTTCCGCGGCGAGAAGATCAACACGACCGAGGACCGGGCGGTCCTGCACACCGCCCTGCGCGCCCCGGGGAACGCCGTGATCGAGGTGGACGGCGAGGACGTCGTCCCCGGCGTCCACGCCGTCCTCGACAAGATGGCGGCCTTCTCCGACCGGATCCGGTCGGGGGAGTGGACCGGCTTCACCGGCAAGCCCATCAAGAACGTCGTCAACATCGGCATCGGCGGCTCCGACCTGGGCCCGGCCATGGCGTACGAGGCCCTGCGCGCCTTCACCGACCGCGGCCTGACCGTGCGGTTCGTGTCCAACGTGGACGGCGCGGACCTGCACGAGGCCGTGCGGGACCTCGACGCGGCAGAGACGCTGTTCATCATCGCCTCCAAGACCTTCACCACCATCGAGACCATCACCAACGCCACGTCGGCGCGCGGATGGCTGCTCGCGGCGCTCGGCGGTGACCAGGCGGCCGTGGCACGGCACTTCGTGGCGCTGTCGACCAACGCCGAGAAGGTCACCGACTTCGGCATCGATCCGGCCAACATGTTCGAGTTCTGGGACTGGGTCGGCGGACGCTACTCCTTCGACTCGGCCATCGGGCTCTCCCTGATGATCGCGATCGGCCCGGACGCCTTCCGGGAGCTGCTCGACGGCTTCCACACCATGGACGAGCACTTCCGCACGGCGCCGGCGCACGAGAACGCGCCGCTGCTGCTCGGCCTGTTGGGGATCTGGTACGGCGCCTTCTTCGACGCGCAGGCGCACGCGGTGCTCCCGTACAGCCACTACCTCTCGCGCTTCACCGCGTACTTGCAGCAGCTGGACATGGAGTCCAACGGCAAGTCCGTGGACCGGGACGGCAATCCGGTCGAGTGGCAGACGGGCCCGGTGGTCTGGGGCACGCCCGGCACCAACGGGCAGCACGCCTACTACCAGCTGCTCCACCAGGGGACGAAGCTGATCCCCGCGGACTTCATCGGCTTCGCCCGGCCGGTCGCGGACCTGCCGGCGGCGCCCGCCGCGCAGCACGACCTGCTGATGGCGAACTTCTTCGCGCAGAGCCAGGCGCTGGCCTTCGGCAAGACGCCGCAGGAGGTACGGGCCGAGGGCGTCCCGGAGGCGCTGGTCCCGCACAAGACCTTCCAGGGCAACCACCCCACGACCACCATCCTGGCGGGCGAGCTCACTCCGTCCGTGCTGGGCCAGCTCATCGCCCTCTACGAGCACAAGGTGTTCGTCCAGGGCGCGGTGTGGAACATCGACTCCTTCGACCAGTGGGGCGTGGAGCTCGGCAAGGTGCTCGCCAAGCGGATCGAGCCCGCGCTGACGCAGGGCGCGGACGTGCCGGGGCTCGACGCCTCGACGAAGGCGCTCGTGGCGACGTACCGGCGACTGCGCGGCCGGAGCTGAGCCAGGGGTCGGGTACGCGCAAGGGCCCGCTCTCCCCGGGAGAGCGGGCCCTTCGCGTGGCCGGGTCAGGCAGAGGCCGGGGGGTACATCCCGGTGGGGAGTTTGGCCGCCGCCGCCCGGTCCAGGAGCCACAGGGTGCGGGAGCGGCCGTAGGCCGCCGCGGCCGGGGCCTGGAGGGCGCCCGCGCCGCCGAGGGCGATGGACACCGCTCCCGCCTTGTCCTCGCCCGCCGCCAGCAGCCAGACCTCACGGGCCGCCCGGATCGCCGGGAGGGTCAGGGAGACCCGGGTGGGCGGGGGCTTCGGGGCGCCGTGGACGCCGACCACCGTGCGCTCGGTCTCGCGGACCGCCGGGTGCTCCGGGAAGAGGGAGGCCACGTGCGTGTCCGGGCCGACGCCCAGCATCAGCACGTCGAAGCGGGGGACCGGGCCGTGGTCCTCCGGACCGGCCGCCTTCGCCAGCTCGGCCGCGTAGGCGGCCGCCGCCGCGTCCACGTCGGGCCCGTACGGGCCGTCCGAGGCCGGCATGACGTGGACCCGCGCGGGGTCGACCGGGACGGAGTCCAGGAGGGCCTCGCGGGCCTGGGTGTGGTTGCGCTCGGGGTCGTCGGCGGGGACGTAGCGCTCGTCGCCCCACCACAGGTCCAGGCGGGGCCAGTCGATCGCGTCCCGCGCGGGGGCGGCAGCCAGCGCTGCGAGCAGGCCGTTGCCGTTGCGTCCGCCGGTGAGGACCACGGACGCCGATCCGCGGGCCGTCTGCGCATCCACGATCTTGGTGATGAGCCGGGCCGCGGCGGCCTGCGCCATCAGTTCCTTGTCCCGGTGGACGACGACTTGGGGAGTCGTCATACCCATGTGCTGCCGCCTTCGCTCGGGTGCGGGGCGGGGCCTGCGGGGGGCTGAACCCCCACAGGCCCCGTACTAGTGAGCCGTACTGCTGGCCGTACTGCTGGGCCGTCCTACTGAGCCGCAGCCTTCTTCGCCGGCTTGGCCGCCGGCTTCGGGGCCTCGGCCGGAGCATCGGCCGGGCTTCCGGCCGGGGTGTCGGCCTTGGCCCGGGCCTTGGCCGGAGCCGCGGTCCTGGCCGTCGCAGCGGCCCTCAGCTTCGCCACGCCGAACTTCAGCGAGGCCTCGTACGTGTTGTCCGGGTCCAGCCGCCGCAGTTCCTCGGCCAGGAGCTCGGCCGTTTCGCGGCGCTTGAGCGCCACCGCGCGGTCGGGCTGCCCCGGCATGCACAGCGTGGCCAGCGACCCGTCCGCACGGTCCAGGACGATCGCGCCCTCCGTGGTCTCCATGCGGACGGCGGTGAGGCCCGGACCGCCCGACAGGGTCCGCTCGACGGGGACGCCGAGGCGGTCCGCCAGCCACATGGCCAGCAGCTCGCAGCTCGGGTTGTCGTTCTCGCCCTCGACGGTCGCCGAGAGGACCGACAGGTTCTGCTGGTCCAGCGCGGCCGCCAGCATCGAGCGCCACGGCGTGATGCGGGTCCAGGACAGGTCCGTGTCGCCGGGGGCGTAGGCCGCCGCCCGGTTGCCGAGGGCCGTGACCGGGTCCTCGCACGAGTACGTGTCCGTGATCCGGCGCTGCCCCAGCGCACCCAGCGGGTCGCCCGCCAGGTCCGACGGAGCACCTTCCGGCCACCAGACGACCACCGGGGCGTCCGGCAGCAGCAGGGGGAGAACCACCGACTGGGCGTGGTCGACCAGTTCGCCGTGAAGACGGAGCACGACCGTCTCACCGCTGCCGGAGTCCGCCCCGACGCGGACTTCCGCGTCGAGACGGGCCTCGCGGCGACTGCGCGGCGAACGGCTGACCCGCTTGATGACGACGACGATCCGCGAGGGGTGTTCGTGGGACGCGTCGTTCGCCGACTTGAGCGCGTCGTACGCGTTCTCCTCGTCGGTCACGATCACCAGCGTGAGGACCATGCCGATGGCCGGCGTGCCGATGTCCCGGCGCGCCTGCACCATCGCGGCATTGATCTTGCTGGAGTTGGTCTCCGTCAGGTCGATCTTCATGGCCGGCGCCAGCTCCGTCCGTCTCGTGCGAGCATCTCGTCCGCCTCGACCGGCCCCCAGGTGCCCGCCGGGTACTGCGCGGGCTTGCCGTGCTTGTCCCAGTACTCCTCGATCGGGTCGAGGATGTTCCAGGACAGTTCGACTTCCTGGTGGCGCGGGAAGAGGTTCGCGTCGCCGAGGAGCACGTCGAGGATGAGCCGCTCGTACGCCTCGGGGCTCGACTCCGTGAAGGACTCGCCGTACGCGAAGTCCATCGTGACGTCCCGGACCTCCATGGAGGTGCCCGGAACCTTGGAGCCGAAGCGGACCGTCACGCCCTCGTCCGGCTGGACCCGGATGACCAGGGCGTTCTGCCCCAGCTCCTCGGTCGCACCCGACTCGAACGGCAGGTACGGGGCCCGCTTGAAGACCACCGCGATCTCCGTCACCCGGCGGCCCAGGCGCTTGCCCGTCCGCAGGTAGAAGGGGACGCCCGCCCAGCGGCGGTTGTTGATCTCCAGGCGGATGGCCGCGTAGGTGTCGGTCTTCGACTTGGGGTCGATGCCGTCCTCTTCGAGGTACCCGACGACCTTCTCGCCACCCTGCCACGCGGCCGCGTACTGGCCGCGCACGGTGTGCTTGCCCAGGTCCTCCGGCAGCTGCACCGCCGTCAGGACCTTCAGCTTCTCGGCCACCAGCGCCTTGGGGTGGAAGGAGCCGGGCTCCTCCATCGCCGTGAGCGCGAGCAGCTGGAGCAGGTGGTTCTGGATGACGTCCCGGGCCGCGCCGATGCCGTCGTAGTAGCCGGCCCGGCCGCCGATGCCGATGTCCTCGGCCATGGTGATCTGCACGTGGTCGACGTACGACCGGTTCCAGATCGGCTCGAACATCGTGTTGGCGAAGCGGAGCGCCAGGATGTTCTGGACGGTCTCCTTGCCGAGGTAGTGGTCGATCCGGAAGACCTCGTCCCGCGGGAAGACCTCGTGGACGACCTTGTTGAGCTCCTCGGCGCTCTTCAGGTCGTGGCCGAAGGGCTTCTCGATGACGGCGCGCCGCCAGGAGCCCTCCTTCTGGGCCAGCCCGTGGTCCTTGAGCTGCTGGACCACCTTGGGGAAGAACTTCGGCGGGACCGACAGGTAGAAGGCGAAGTTGCCGCCCGTGCCCTGCGCCTTGTCGAGCTCGTCGATCGTCGCCTTCAGGGTCTCGAAGGCCGCGTCGTCGTCGAAGTCGCCCTGCACGAACCGGCAGCCCTGCACCAGCTGCTGCCAGACCTCCTCCCGGAACGGCGTGCGCGAGTGCTCCTTGACAGCCTCGTACACCTCCTGGGCGAAGTCCTCGTGCTCCCACTCACGGCGGGCGAAGCCGATCAGCGAGAAGCCCGGCGGGAGCAGGCCGCGGTTGGCCAGGTCGTAGACGGCAGGCATCAGCTTCTTGCGCGACAGGTCACCCGTAACGCCGAAAATGACCAGGCCGGACGGCCCCGCGATGCGCGGGAGCCGCCGGTCCTGTGCGTCACGAAGCGGGTTCGCTCCGTTTACAGACAAGGTGTTCAGGCCTCCGTGGGGGCGAGGCGCTCAAGCTCCGCCTCGGTCGACTTCAGCAGGTCGTTCCAGGACGCCTCGAACTTCTCGACGCCCTCGTCCTCGAGCAGCTGCACCACATCGTCGTACGAGATGCCCAGCTTCGCGACCGCGTCGAGCTCGGCACGCGCCTGCTCGTAGGTGCCGCGCACGGTGTCACCCGTGATCTGCCCGTGGTCGGCGGTGGCCTCCAGGGTGGCCTCCGGCATGGTGTTGACCGTGTTCGGGGCGACCAGGTCGTCCACGTACAGGGTGTCCTTGTACGCCGGGTCCTTGACGCCCGTCGAGGCCCACAGTGCGCGCTGCTTGTTGGCGCCGACGCGCTCCAGGGCGTTCCAGCGGTCCGAGGAGAAGACCTCCTCGTAGGCCTGGTAGGCCAGACGGGCGTTGGCGAGCGCCGCCTTGCCCTTGAGGGACTTGGCCTCGTCGGTGCCGATCGCGTCCAGGCGCTTGTCGATCTCGCTGTCCACGCGGGAGACGAAGAAGGAGGCGACCGAGTGGATCAGGGAGAGGTCCAGGCCGGCGGCCTTGGCCTTCTCCAGACCCGCCACGTACGCGTCCATGACCTCGCGGTAGCGCTCCAGCGAGAAGATCAGCGTGACGTTGACGCTGATGCCCTTGCCGATGACCTCGGTGATCGCCGGCAGGCCGGCCTTGGTCGCCGGGATCTTGATGAGCGTGTTCGGGCGGTCCACCAGCCAGGCGAGCTGCTTGGCCTCGGCGACGGTCGCCGTGGTGTGGTGCGCCAGGCGCGGGTCGACCTCGATCGACACGCGGCCGTCCTGGCCGTCGGTGCGGTCGTAGACCGGGCGCAGGATGTCGGCGGCGTCACGGACGTCCGCCGTCGTGATCATGCGGATGGCCTCTTCCACGGTGACCTTGCGGACGGCGAGGTCGGTGAGCTGCTGCTCGTAGCCGTCACCGCTGCTGATGGCCTTCTGGAAGATCGACGGGTTGGTCGTGACACCGACCACGTGCGACTGGTCGATGAGCTCGGCCAGGTTGCCGGACGTGATGCGCTTGCGGGACAGGTCGTCCAGCCAGATCGCCACGCCCTCGTCGGAGAGGCGCTTGAGTGCGTCTGTCATGGGAATTGCATCTCCTACTGGTGTAGTGCGGGCGTCAGCGCGCGGCGGCGGACAGGGAGGCCTTGGCGGCGGCGGTCACGGCCTCGGCGGTGAAGCCGAACTCGCGGAACAGCACCTTCGCGTCGGCGGAGGCGCCGAAGTGCTCCAGCGACACGATCCGGCCGGCGTCGCCGACGTACCGGTGCCAGGTCAGGCCGATGCCGGCCTCGACCGCGACGCGGGCCTTCACCGAGGAGGGCAGGACGCTGTCCTTGTACTCCTGGTCCTGCTCCTCGAACCACTCGACGCACGGCATCGAGACGACCCGGGTGGGGATGCCCGCGGCCTGGAGCTGCTCGCGGGCCTCGACGGCCAGGTGCACCTCGGAGCCGGTGCCGATGAGGACGACCTGGGCGTCGCCGCCGGTGGCCTCGAACATCACGTAACCGCCCTTGGCGGCGTTCTCGTTGCGCTCGTAGGTCGGCACGCCCTGGCGGGTGAGCGCCAGTCCGTGCGGGGCGCCCTTGCCGAACACCTTGGTGTGGCGCGCCAGGATCTGGCGCCAGGCGATGGCGGTCTCGTTCGCGTCGGCCGGGCGGACCAGGTTCAGGCCCGGGATGGCGCGCAGCGAGGCGAGGTGCTCGACCGGCTGGTGCGTCGGGCCGTCCTCGCCGAGACCGATGGAGTCGTGCGTCCACACGTACGTCACCGGCAGGTGCATCAGCGCGGACAGGCGGACGGCGTTGCGCATGTAGTCGGAGAACACCAGGAAGGTGCCGCCGTAGATGCGGGTGTGGCCGTGCAGGGCGATGCCGTTCATGGCCGCGGCCATGGCGTGCTCGCGGATGCCGAAGTGGATGGTGCGGCCGTACGGGTCGGCCTCCGGCAGCGGGTTGCCCTTCGGCAGGAACGAGGAGGTCTTGTCGATGGTGGTGTTGTTGGAGCCGGCCAGGTCGGCCGAGCCGCCCCACAGCTCCGGGATGACCGCGCCGAGCGCTTCGAGCACCTTGCCGGAGGCGGCGCGGGTGGCGACGCCCTTGCCGGCCTCGAAGACGGGGAGCTGGTCCTGCCAGCCCGCGGGCAGCTCGTTCGCGTTGATGCGGTCGAACTCGGCGGCGCGCTCCGGGTTGGCGGTGCGCCAGGCGGAGAACTCCTTGTCCCACGCGGCCTTCGCCTCGCGGCCGCGGTCGCCGAGGGCGCGGGTGTGCGCGATGACCTCGTCGGAGACCTCGAAGGTCTGCTCCGGGTCGAAGCCGAGGACGCGCTTGGTGGCCGCCACCTCGTCGTCGCCGAGTGCGGAGCCGTGCGAGGCCTCAGTGCCCTGGGCGTGCGGGGCGGGCCAGGCGATGATCGAGCGCATCGCGATGAAGGACGGGCGCTCCGTCTCGGCCTTGGCGGCCTGGAGGGCGGCGAACAGGGCCTTCGGGTCGAGGTCGCCGTTCTCCTGCTGCTCGACGCGCTGGACGTGCCAGCCGTACGCCTCGTAGCGCTTCATGGTGTCCTCGGAGACGGCCGTCTCCGTGTCACCCTCGATGGAGATGTGGTTGTCGTCCCACAGCAGCACCAGGTTGCCGAGCTTCTGGTGGCCGGCCAGCGCGGACGCCTCGTGGGAGATGCCCTCCTGAAGGCAGCCGTCGCCCGCGATCGCGTAGACCATGTGGTCGAACGGGGAGGTGCCGGCAGCGGCCTGCGGGTCGAACAGGCCGCGCTCGTAGCGGGCGGCCATGGCCATGCCCACGGCGTTGGCCACACCCTGGCCGAGCGGGCCGGTGGTGGTCTCCACGCCGGCCGTGTGGCCGTACTCGGGGTGACCGGGGGTCTTGGAGCCCCAGGTGCGGAACGCCTTCAGGTCGTCCAGCGCGAGCCCGAACCCGCCGAGGTACAGCTGGGTGTAGAGGGTCAGGGACGAGTGCCCCGCGGAGAGCACGAAGCGGTCGCGGCCCACCCACTCGGGGTCCGCCGGGTCATGCCGCATCACCTTCTGGAAGAGGGTGTACGCGGCGGGGGCCAGGCTCATCGCCGTACCGGGGTGGCCGTTTCCGACCTTCTGGACCGCGTCAGCGGCCAGGATGCGGGCGGTGTCGACGGCCCGCTGGTCCAGTTCGGTCCACTCGAGCTCTGTGGTGGTCGGCTTGGTGCTCACCGTGGGTCAGGGCTCCTCTCCACATGTATGAATCCCGGTGACGAACGGTGCACCGGGGCGATTCCGAGCCTACCCCCGCAACGGCGTGCAGCTATTCGAGTGCAGGCAGTCCGTCATCGCGGCGCCGACCCGCGTTCACCTCCGCGCGGGTGCCCGCACCGGGGTGTCCCCCGTATGTATGCACGGTCCGATCGGCCCAACACGAAGCGACCCCCGCGCAGGGCCACGTAAGTGCAACGTCTACAGTGGCGTGGTACGCGCAAGCCTTAACCGGGCCTTCATGTTCTGGGCGGTCCGAGTCGGAGCTTGCTGGATTCTCTCTCAGGGGTGTGCGTGACGGCCGTCGAATCCCGTCCAGCGGCGGTGCTCGGGACGAGCCCCGGTCACCGGCCGTTCGGGGCCCGCGTCATGGCTTTCGTGGCATTGACCAAGCCGCGGATCATCGAACTTCTGCTGATCACCACAGTGCCGGTGATGTTCCTTGCCGAGCAGGGCGTTCCGTCGCTGTGGCTGGTCCTCGTGACCTGCTTCGGCGGCTACTTGTCCGCGGGCGGCGCCAACGCGCTGAACATGTACATCGACCGCGACATCGACGCGCTCATGGACCGCACCTCGCAGCGGCCCCTGGTGACCGGCATGGTCAGCCCCCGGGAGTGCCTGGCCTTCGGCCTCACTCTCGCGGTGGTCTCCACCGTGTTCTTCGGCCTGCTGGTCAACTGGCTGTCGGCGGCGCTCTCGCTCGGCGCGCTCCTCTTCTACGTCGTGGTCTACACGATGCTGCTGAAGCGGCGCACCGCGCAGAACATCGTCTGGGGCGGCATCGCGGGCTGCATGCCGGTGCTCATCGGCTGGTCGGCGGTCACGAACGAGGTCTCCTGGGCCGCGGTCATCCTCTTCCTCGTCATCTTCTTCTGGACGCCGCCGCACTACTGGCCGCTGTCGATGAAGGTGAAGGACGACTACGCGCGCGCCGGCGTCCCGATGCTCCCGGTCGTGGCCGGGAACAGGGTCGTGGCGCGCCAGATCGTCCTCTACAGCTGGGTGATGGTGGCGGTCTCGCTGCTGCTCACCCCGATGGGCTACACCGGCTGGTTCTACACCGCGGTGGCGCTGGTGGCGGGCGGCTGGTGGCTATGGGAGGCGCACACCCTGCACGCACGGGCCAAGGCCGGCGTGACCGGTCCGAAGCTCAAGGAGATGCGACTGTTCCACTGGTCCATCACCTATGTGTCGCTGCTCTTCGTGGCGGTGGCCGTGGATCCCTTCCTCCGCTGATTACTCACCGGTAGCATGCCTTCCATGGCAGACACCGCAGAGACCGCAGACGCAGCGAACGCCGCAGGCGCCTCGGACAAGAAGCAGGACCGTACGGCTGCGAAGCTGGCCAGGCAGATCGGCGCGTTCGCCAAGCAGCACGGCGGCGCCGAGGGCCAGCTCGCCCACATCGGCCAGGCCGGCACCCGGATCGTGCTCGTGGGCACGGACGGCGGCTGGGGCGACCTGGTGGCCCCCACCTTCGCCGTGGCGCAGCTGGCCGCAGAGAAGGCCGGGCTGACCCTCCACGAGGAGTTCGACGGAGAGTTCGCCGCGCGCGTGAAGACGGGCCCGTACGAGTGGACGCGGATGGCGGGCATCCAGCTCGGCGGACCCTCGAACACGGCGGCCTGACCCTCCTGGTGGGGTCTCGGTCAACAGCCCGAGCAACACCTCACACCCCGCTCACCCGTTAGGACGTGTGGAAGCGCCTTCCCCACGTCCGCAACGGGATGCCCGGATGATCGAAACGCCGCCCCTGGTGGACCAGTACTGCAACGGATTCCTCCGTACGGAGCTGGGCCTGGGCACCTTCGAGGCCCAGCTGATCCGCTCGGCCGGCCCGCCCGCCGCGGGCACCACCTTCTTCGACACCCAGAGCGGCTTCGCCGTGCGCCGCTGGTGCCCGCCGCTGCTCGGGCTGGAGCCGCACGCCACGCCCGCCCGCTATCTGGCCCGCCGCCGGGAGCTGGGCGCGGCGGAGTCCGCCCGGCGGCTGCTCAGGGGCTCCGGGGTCGCCGCCTACGTGCTCGACACCGGCGCGGCCGCGGACCTCAGCGGGCCCAAGGAGCTGGCGCTCGCCGCGGACGCGGAGGCCTTCGAGGCCGTCCGGCTGGAATCCCTGGCCGAGCAGGTCGCCGACACCTCCGGGACGGTGGCCGCCTTCCTCGCCAATCTCGCCGAGGCCGTCCACCACGCCGCCACCGGAGCGGCCGCCTTCACCTGCGCCGCGGCCTTCGACGGCGCCGCCGCGGCCCTGGAGCCCGCGCCGCCCGGTCCCGGCGAGGTGCGCGGGGCGGCGGGGCGGTGGCTGGCCCGGCGGCCCCGGGGCGGAGCCGTACGGGACCCCGTACTCCTGCGGCACCTGCTGTGGAGCGCGGTGGCGACCGGGCTGCCGCTCCAGCTGCACACGGGCGCGGCCGACCCGGCCCCGCTGACGGAGTTCGTACGGGCGACCGCGCGCCACGGCGTACGGCTGGTCCTGCTCGGCGGATACCCGTACCACCGGCACACGGCGCAGCTCGCCGCGGCCTTCCCGCACGTCCACGCCGACGTCGGCGCGGCCCTCGGGCAGACCGGGGCCCGGGCCGCGGCGGTGCTGGGCGAGCTGATGGAGCTCGCACCGTTCGGGAAGCTGCTGTTCTCCAGCGGGGGGCGGCACCTGCCCGAACTGCACGCGGTGGGCGCCCTGGTGTTCCGCGAGGCGCTGGGCCGGGTGCTGTGCGGCTGGGTCGGCGAGGGTTCCTGGTCCTGGCGGGACGCGGAACGGGTCGCCGCGATGGTCGCGGCGGGCAACGCCCGCCGCGTCTACCGGCTCGACGCCCCCTGAGGAGTGTCCCCGCGGCTCAGACCGTGGAGAGCTGCGGGTCGCCCTGGGCCGGGACCTGCGCCTGCCCGGCCGGCCGCTCGCGCAGGCTCAGCGTGACCCGCAGCACGCAGATCCACACCAGGCACGAGCCCAGCATGTGGGCGGCGACGAGGACCTCGGGCACCTGGGTGAAGAACTGCACGTAGCCGATCCCGCCCTGGGCGAGCAGCACGATCAGCAGGTCGCGGGCGCGGGCCCGGGTGTCGGTGGGGGCGTCGACCACGCGCAGCACCAGCCACATCGCGACGGCCAGCGCGCACACCAGCCAGGCGGCGACGGCGTGCACGTGGGCGGTGGTCGTCCAGTCGAACGGCATCCGCGCGATCTCGCTGCTGTCGCCTGCGTGCGGTCCTGAGCCGGTGACCACGGTGCCCGCCGCGACCAGCACGAGGGTGGTGGCGATCAGCGCCCACGACAGCTTACGGACCGGGCCCGGCACGCGGGGGCGGGGAGCGGTGTCGCCCTCGCCGGTGCGCTGCCAGCTGACGGTCGTCACGGCGATCAGCGCGGTGGCGAGCAGGAAGTGCCCCGCCACGCTGTACGGGTTGAGACCCGTCATGACGGTGATGCCGCCGAGCACGGCGTTGCCCATCACGATGACGAACTGGAGCCAGCCCAGCTTCGTCAGCGCGCGGCGCCGGGGCTCGGCCGAGCGGGCCGCGAGGATGAACCAGCCGACGGCCGCGCTGAGCACGTACGTCAGCATCCGGTTGCCGAACTCGATGGCGCCGTGGAAGCCCTGGGCCTGCGTCGCGATCAGGCTCTCGTCGGTGCACTTGGGCCAGGTGTCGCAGCCGAGCCCTGATCCGGTCAGCCGCACCGCGCCGCCGGTGACGACGATGGCCACGCTCATGACGAGCGCGGCGAGCGCGGCCCGCCGGACGATCCGGGGTGACGGGGTCCAGCGGCTGGCGATGTAAGCGAGGGGGTTCAACACGGCTCCTATCGTAGGCGGAGCCTTGTGCAAACTTTCACGAGGGGTGGCCGCGCGGGGTGTCCGCGCCGGGGCCGTGGAGGCCCGCCGGACGACGCCTACGCCTCCGCGCCGCTGACGTACCGGAACCTCGCCCCGGCGGGATCGCCCTCCTCGTGCCACCACAGGCGGATCCGCCACGGGGCGCCGGCAGCCGGGCAGTCCGCCGAGGCCGTGAAGGCGCGCAGCACCTCACCGCCCACCTCCGCGGCCGTCCGGTTCCTCACCTCTGTTCCGCTGTGCCAGGGATGACCGAGTACGTTCCACAGCCCGTCGGGGCCGCGCACCTCCACGCGCCACACCGCCAGCCAGGGCGTGACCTCCAGCATCGTGCGCACCTGCTCGGCGCCGAGGTGCAGCCGGGCGGCGATCTCGGCCTCCGCCACCCCCTGGATACGGGCGGCCACCACGGCCCGGGGCAGCAGCCGTTCGGGCAGCAGCCCCCGCGCGCGCAGGCTGACCAGGGAGTCGAAGGCCAGGTAGCGCAGGCGCAGCTCCAGCTGGCGGCCGATGTGGTCGAGGGCCTCCTCGGCCTCCTGGGACTCCTCGGCGGCGGGGTCCGCGAGCAGCAGGTGCCGGAAGTCGGACTCCGCGTCCACGGCCCAGGCCACCGCCTCCTCGGCGGACCCGAGCTCGGCGAGGCGGTCCCCGAGGAACACCTTGGCCTGGGCGAGGCCGCGCCGGTTGACCGGATCCCGCTGGTCCAGCCCCGCCCACACCTCGACCGCGGTGCGGGTCAGATCGCGGGCGCGCTCGCCGGCCGCCCGTTCCATGACGCCGGGGCCCTCACTGGCGGCGGGCCCCAGCGGGTGCTTCGGCAGCCGGGTGGCGTCGCTCAGCGGCCAGGCCAGCCACACTCCGTGGTTGATCAGCCCGCGGGCGTACCAGCGGGCGAACTCGGGGGAGTGCCGGGCCGCGCGCTCGGAGCTGCGCAGGCCCTCCTCGATCCTGGCGAGGGCGCCCGCACGGTCCCCGGCGGCGAACCGCACGGCGGCCCGGTCGGCGAGGCGCAGCCCGAGCAGCGCGCCGCACCGGGGATCGTCGTCGTCAAGGGCGCGCAGGGCCCCGATCAGCTCGTCGAGGAGCCGCTCGCGCTCCGCCGGCTCCGCGTGCGCCGCCCCCGACCGCACCCTCGCCCACTGCTCGTCCAGCCGAAGTACGGCCTCCCGCTGCACCATGTCCGCCCCCCGGCTTCATGTGTGGAGGCGCCCATCCTCGCGGCAAGGGAGCCGTGAGGGGAAGGATTTCATTCCCAGCGGAAGAACCGTCCGGCCGCGCCCAGACCGAGTACGGCCCAGCCGGCGAGTACGGCCGCGTCGCCCCACGGCAGCGCGGCTCCGTGCTGGAGGACCTCGCGCAGGCCGCCGGACAGGGCGGAGATGGGCAGCAGCTCCAGTACGGAGCGCACCGCGTCCGGGAACTTGTCCAGCGGCACGATCACCCCGCCGCCGACCAGCAGCAGCAGGAACACCAGATTGGCGGCGGCCAGGGTCATCTCGGCCTTGAGCGTGCCGGCCATCAGCAGTCCCAGCCCGGAGAAGGCGGCGGTGCCGAGCAGGATCAGTGCGGCGACCGACAGCGGGTCGCCGTGCGGGGACCAGCCCAGCGCGAAGGCGATCGCGGTCAGCAGGGCGACCTGGAGCACCTCGGTGACCAGCACCGACAGCGTCTTGGCCGCCATCAGCGCCCAGCGCGGCAGCGGGGAGGCCCCGAGCCGCTTGAGGACGCCGTAGCGGCGGTCGAAGCCGGTGGCGATGGCCTGGCCGGTGAAGGCGGTGGACATGACGGCGAGGGCCAGGACACCGGGCGCGAGGAAGTCCACCGGCTCCCCGGCCCCCGTGTCGACGATGTCGACGGCGGAGAAGAGGGCCAGCAGCAGCGCCGGGATGATCACGGTCAGCAGCAGCTGCTCCCCGTTGCGCAGCAGCATCCGGGTCTCCAGTGCCGTCTGCGCGAGGATCATGCGGGAGACGGGGGCCGCGCCCGGGCGGGGGGTGAACGTGCCGGCGCTCATCGGCGCAGCTCCTTACCGGTCAGTTCCAAGAACACGTCCTCCAGGGTGTGCCGCTCCACCGAGAGGCTGTCCGGCATCACGCCGTGCTGCGCGCACCAGGAGGCGACGGTGGCCAGCAGCTGCGGGTGGACGTCGCCGGTGACCCGGTAGACGCCCGGGGTGAGCTCGGCGGCCTGGGTGCCGTCGGGCAGCGCCTTCAGGAGCGAGGCGAGGTCGAGGGAGGGCCGGCCGGTGAAGCGCAGGGTGTTCTCGGCGCCGCCCCGGCACAGCTCCTCGGGGCTGCCGTGGACGATGACCCTGCCGGCGTCCACGATGGCGACCTCGTCCGCGAGCTGCTCGGCCTCGTCCATGTGGTGGGTGGTGAGGACGACGGTGACCCCGTCGGTGCGCAGCTCCCGTACGAGGTCCCAGGTCGCGCGGCGGGCCTGGGGGTCCAGGCCGGCGGTGGGCTCGTCCAGGAAGACCAGCTCGGGGCGGCCCACCACGGCCATGGCCAGGGCCAGGCGCTGCTGCTGGCCGCCGGAGAGCCGGCGGTAGGGCGTGCGGCCGCAGCCGCCGAGGCCGAGGCGTTCCACGAGGGGGCCGACGTCGAGCGGGTCGGCGTAGAGCTTGGCCATGTGGCGCAGCATCTCGACGGCGCGGGCTCCGGAGTAGACGCCTCCGGACTGGAGCATCACGCCGATCCGGGGGCGCAGCGCCTCGGCCCGGGCGACCGGGTCGAGGCCGAGGACGCGGACGGTGCCGGCGTCGGGGCGGTGGTAGCCCTCGCAGGTCTCCACGGTGGTCGTCTTGCCCGCGCCGTTGGGGCCGAGGACCGCGGTGACGGAGGCCTTGCGGACGATGAGGTCCAGGCCGTCCACCGCCGTCTTGGGGCCGAACCGCTTCACCAGTCCGCGGATCTCCACCGCGGGGTCGTTACTCATGACGGGTGAGTCTACGGAGCCGGGTGAGAGGGCGTGGCTCCCGGCCCGCGGGGGCCGCCGGGTGGCCGCCGGGGCGCGCCGAGGGGCCCGCCGAAGGGTTTCCGGGGGCCGTCCGCCCGCCTCGGATCCGAACATCGCGCCGCGCCCGCAGATCTTTTCAGCCGGGTGGTCCAGGCCGGTTCATCCGGTTTCCGTGATCCTTTCAGCGGCCCGGGGCCGGCCGGGCCGGACCCGCTCCGGGGTGAAGGCGCGCTGGTGGGAGTGGGTCTGGTGGGTCGAGGGAGGTGCCCGGAGCGGTAGCGGAATAATGCCCTCCGAATAACTCTGCGTCGACAAATTAGGTAACCCTTAGTGATGGAGGACACCAGGCGTGGCGTCCGTCACGGCTTGTCGGGGCTCCGGTAATTACGCAACAATGGCGTTGTGAAATACGGCGAACGGCAGATCGAGACCCCCCAGGGGGAGCTCGCCACCGGGGAGCGGTCAACCCGCAACCGAGTGGCGCGCTCGATCCTGGACCACGGTCCGTCCACCGTCGCCGACCTCGCCCAGCGCCTCGGCCTCACCCAGGCCGCCGTCCGCCGCCACCTCGACACGCTCGTCGCCGACGACGTGGTCGAAGCCCGTGAGCAGCGCGTGTACGGGGCGCGCGGCCGGGGCCGGCCCGCCAAGGTCTTCGCGCTCACCGACTGCGGCCGCGACGCCTTCGACCAGTCCTACGACACGCTCGCCGCGGACGCCCTGCGCTGGATCGCGCAGTCCGTCGGCGGTGGCGAGAAGGGCGAGGCGGCCGTCGCCGCCTTCGCCCGGGCACGGATGGAAGCGCAGGCGCGGACCTACCGGGAAGCCGTCGAGGCGGCCGCCCCCGAAGGCCGCGCAGAGGCCCTGGCCAAGGCGTTGACCGCCGACGGGTACGCTGCTACGGCGAAGAGCGCTCCCGGTCCGCAACGCGGTGAACAGCTCTGTCAGCACCACTGCCCGGTCGCCCACGTGGCCGAGCAGTTCCCGCAGCTCTGCGAGGCGGAGACCGAGGTCTTCTCCCGCCTGCTCGGGACGCATGTGCAGCGCCTCGCCACGATCGCCCACGGCGACGGGGTGTGCACGACCTTCATTCCGCGAAGCGCGAGCACCACACAGACCGACACATCAGTATCTGCAAGTACGGCCGGGAGGAACCCCGCATGACCACGGAGACTGCTCACCCTGAGCTCGATGGCCTGGGCACCTACGAATACGGCTGGGCCGACTCCGACGCGGCCGGCGCCGCTGCCAAGCGGGGTCTGTCCGAAGAGGTCGTCCGCGACATCTCGGCGAAGAAGTCCGAGCCGGAGTGGATGCTGAAGCTCCGCCTCAAGGGCCTGAAGCTGTTCGACAAGAAGCCCATGCCCAACTGGGGCTCCGACCTCTCGGGCATCGACTTCGACAACATCAAGTACTTCGTGCGTTCCACCGAGAAGCAGGCCGCTTCCTGGGAGGACCTGCCGGAGGACATCAAGAACACGTACGACAAGCTCGGCATCCCCGAGGCGGAGAAGCAGCGCCTCGTCGCCGGTGTCGCGGCCCAGTATGAGTCCGAGGTCGTCTACCACCAGATCCGCGAGGACCTGGAGGAGCAGGGCGTCATCTTCCTCGACACGGACACCGCGCTCAAGGAGCACCCGGAGCTCTTCCAGGAGTACTTCGGCACGGTCATCCCGGTCGGCGACAACAAGTTCGCCTCGCTGAACACCGCCGTGTGGTCGGGCGGCTCGTTCATCTACGTCCCCAAGGGCGTCAAGGTCGACATCCCGCTCCAGGCCTACTTCCGCATCAACACGGAGAACATGGGCCAGTTCGAGCGGACGCTGATCATCGTCGACGAGGACGCCTACGTCCACTACGTCGAGGGCTGCACCGCCCCGATCTACTCCTCGGACTCGCTGCACAGCGCCGTGGTCGAGATCATCGTCAAGAAGGGCGGCCGCTGCCGCTACACGACGATCCAGAACTGGTCGAACAACGTCTACAACCTGGTCACCAAGCGCGCCGTGGCGTACGAGGGCGCGACCATGGAGTGGATCGACGGCAACATCGGTTCCAAGGTCACCATGAAGTACCCGGCCGTCTACCTGATGGGCGAGCACGCCAAGGGCGAGACCCTCTCCATCGCCTTCGCGGGCGAGGGCCAGCACCAGGACGCCGGCTCCAAGATGGTCCACATGGCGCCGAACACCTCCTCGAACATCGTCTCCAAGTCGGTGGCCCGGGGCGGCGGCCGCACCTCGTACCGAGGCCTGGTCGAGATCGGCGAAGGTGCCCACGGCTCGAAGTCCAACGTGCTGTGTGACGCGCTCCTGGTCGACACCATCTCCCGCTCGGACACGTACCCCTACGTGGACGTCCGCGAGGACGACGTCTCCATGGGCCACGAGGCCACCGTCTCCAAGGTCTCCGACGACCAGCTCTTCTACCTGATGAGCCGTGGTCTGACGGAGTTCGAGGCGATGGCCATGATCGTGCGCGGCTTCGTCGAGCCCATCGCGCGTGAGTTGCCCATGGAGTACGCCCTGGAGCTGAACCGGCTGATCGAGCTGCAGATGGAGGGGTCGGTCGGTTAGTCCCGGCCGCATCCCGCACATCCTTTGACGCAGGCAGCGCTTTAAAAGAGAGTGAGCAAGACGACAGCCATGGCTGAGGCTCAGAACATTCCGGCGGGTTCGACCACCGCCGGCGCGATCGCGGTGGCCGCCGAGTCCACCGTCGCCACCCGGATGAGTGCCCCCCCGTCCTTCGACGTGGCGGACTTCCCCGTGCCCCACGGCCGCGAGGAGGAGTGGCGCTTCACCCCGCTGGCGCGTCTGCGTGGTCTCCACGACGGCACCGCGGTCGCCAACGGCTCCATGAAGGCCCAGATCGACGCGCCCGAGGGCGTCACGGTCGAGTCGGTGGAGCGCGGCGACGCGCGCCTCGGCAAGGCCGGCGCCCCGGTGGACCGGGTCGCCGCGCAGGCGTTCTCGTCCTTCACCAAGGCCACGGTCGTGACCGTGCCCAAGGAGGCGGTCCTGACCGAGCCGGTGCGCGTCTCGCTGCACGGCGAGGGCGGCACCACCTTCGGGCACACGGTCTTCGACGTCCAGGCCTTCGCCGAGGCCGTCATCGTCATCGACCACACGGGTGACGGCGTGCGCGCCGCCAACGTCGACTTCCTCGTCGGCGACGGCGCCAAGCTCACCGTCGTGTCGGTGCAGGACTGGGACGACACCGCCGTCCACGTCTCCCAGCACAACGCCCTGGTCGGCCGCGACGCGACCTTCAAGTCGATCGTGGTCACCTTCGGCGGCGACCTCGTACGCCTGCACCCGCGGGTCAGCTACGCGGGCCCCGGCGGCGAGGCCGAGCTCTTCGGCCTGTACTTCACGGACGCCGGCCAGCACCAGGAGCACCGCCTCCTGGTCACGCACGACGCCCCGCACTGCAAGTCCAACGTGGTCTACAAGGGTGCGCTCCAGGGCCAGGACGCCCACGCGGTCTGGATCGGCGACGTCCTCATCGAGAAGACCGCCGAGGGCACCGACACCTACGAGATGAACCGCAACCTCGTCCTCACGGACGGCGCGCGGGTCGACTCGGTGCCGAACCTGGAGATCGAGACCGGCGAGATCGTCGGCGCCGGTCACGCCTCCGCGACCGGCCGCTTCGACGACGAGCAGCTCTTCTACCTGCAGTCCCGCGGCATCACGGCCGACGACGCCCGCCGCCTGGTCGTGCGCGGCTTCTTCGCCGAGCTCGTCCAGCAGATCGGTGTCGACGACATCGAGGAGCGCCTGCTCGCCAAGATCGAGACCGAGCTCCAGGGTTCCGTCTGATGAATTACGTCAAGGCCTGTGCGCTGAGCGAGCTGGAGGAGAACACCCCCAAGCGGGTGGAACTCGACGGCACGCCGGTGTCCATCGTCTCCACCGACGGGGAGGTGTTCGCGATCAACGACATCTGCTCGCACGCGAACGTCTCGCTCTCGGAGGGCGAGGTCGAGGACTGCATGATCGAGTGCTGGCTGCACGGGTCGGCATTCGACCTGCGCACCGGAAAGCCCTCCGGTCTGCCCGCGACGCGCCCCGTACCCGTATACCCCGTAAAGATCGAAGGGGACGACGTGCTCGTCTCCCTCACCCAGGAGTCCTGAGGTATCCATGGCAACGCTTGAAATCCACGACCTGCACGTCTCCGTCGAGGCCGAGAACGGCGCCCGCGAGATCCTCAAGGGCGTCGACCTCACCGTCAAGCAGGGTGAGACGCACGCCATCATGGGTCCGAACGGCTCCGGCAAGTCCACCCTGGCGTACTCCCTCGCCGGTCACCCGAAGTACACCATCACCGGTGGCACCGTGACCCTCGACGGCGAGGACGTCCTGGAGATGTCCGTCGACGAGCGCGCCCGCGCCGGCGTCTTCCTCGCCATGCAGTACCCGGTCGAGGTCCCCGGCGTCTCGGTCTCCAACTTCCTGCGCACCTCGGCCACCGCCATCCGCGGCGAGGCGCCGAAGCTGCGTACCTGGGTGAAGGAGGTCAAGTCCGCGATGGAGCAGCTCCAGATGGACCCGGCCTTCGCCGAGCGCAACGTCAACGAGGGCTTCTCCGGCGGTGAGAAGAAGCGCCACGAGATCCTGCAGCTGGAGCTTCTGAAGCCGAAGATCGCGATCCTCGACGAGACCGACTCCGGCCTGGACGTCGACGCCCTGCGCCAGGTCTCCGAGGGCGTCAACCGCGTCCGCGCGACCGGCGAGGTCGGCACCCTGCTGATCACGCACTACACGCGGATCCTGCGCTACATCAAGCCCGACTTCGTCCACGTCTTCTCCGAGGGCCGCATCGTGGAGTCCGGCGGCGCCGAGCTCGCCGACAAGCTGGAGGCGGAAGGCTACGAGTCGTACAGCACGAAGGGTGGCGCGACCGCGTGACACAGCTGCCCGGCCTCCTCGACATCGAGGCGATCCGCAAGGACTTCCCCCTGCTGGATCGTGTGGTCCACGACGGGAAGAAGATCGTTTACCTGGACAACGCGGCGACCTCCCAGAAGCCGCGCCAGGTGCTCGACGCGCTGAACGAGTACTACGAGCAGCACAACGCCAACGTCCACCGTGGCGTGCACGTGCTCGCCGAGGAGGCCACGGCGCTGTACGAGGGTGCCCGCGACAAGGTCGCCACCTTCATCAACGCTCCGAGCCGCGACGAGGTGATCTTCACCAAGAACGCCTCGGAGTCGCTCAACCTGGTCGCGAACATGCTCGGCTGGGCGGACGAGCCCTACCGGGTCGACCGCGACACCGAGATCGCCATCACGGAGATGGAGCACCACTCCAACATCGTGCCGTGGCAGCTGCTCGCGCAGCGCACCGGCGCGAAGCTGAAGTGGTTCGGCCTCACCGACGACGGCCGGCTCGACCTGTCCAACATCGAAGAGGTCATCACGGAGAAGACGAAGATCGTCTCCTTCACGCTGGTCTCCAACATCATGGGCACGGTCAACCCGGTCGAGGCGATCGTCCGGCGCGCCCAGGACGTCGGCGCCCTGGTGCTGATCGACGCCTCGCAGGCCGCTCCGCACATGCCGATGGACGTACAGGCGCTCGGCGCCGACTTCGTGGCCTTCACCGGCCACAAGATGTGCGGCCCGACCGGCATCGGCGTCCTCTGGGGCCGCCAGGAGCTCCTGGAGGACCTGCCTCCGTTCCTCGGCGGCGGCGAGATGATCGAGACCGTGTCGATGCACGCCTCGACCTACGCCCCGGCGCCCCACAAGTTCGAGGCGGGGACGCCCCCGATCGCCCAGGCCGTCGGCCTCGGCGCGGCCGTGGACTACCTCACCGCGATCGGCATGGACAAGATCGCCGCTCACGAGCACGCGATCACCGAGTACGCGATCAAGCGCCTCGCGGAGGTGCCCGACCTGCGGATCATCGGCCCCACCACGGCCGAGGACCGCGGCGCCGCGATCTCCTTCGTGCTCGGCGACATCCACCCGCACGACGTCGGCCAGGTGCTGGACGAGCAGGGCATCGCGGTCCGTGTGGGACACCACTGCGCGCGCCCGGTCTGCCTGCGCTACGGAATTCCGGCGACCACGCGAGCGTCTTTCTACCTGTACTCCTCTCCGGCCGAGGTCGACGCGTTGGTCGACGGGCTGGAGCACGTACGGAACTTCTTCGGCTGACGGACGAGGCGACGGGGACGCTGTGAAGCTGGATTCGATGTACCAGGAACTGATCCTGGACCACTACAAGCACCCGCACGGGCGTGGCCTGCGCGACGGCGACGCCGAGGTGCACCACGTCAATCCGACGTGCGGTGACGAGATCACGCTGCGCGTGAAGTACGACGGCGAGACGCTCACCGACGTCTCCTACGAGGGCCAGGGCTGCTCCATCAGCCAGGCCAGCGCGTCCGTGCTGAACGAGCTGCTCGTGGGCAAGGAACTGTCCGAGGCGCAGAGGATCCAGGCTGTCTTCCTGGAGATGATGCAGTCCAAGGGCAAGATCGAGCCCGACGAGGCCATGGAGGAGGTGCTGGAGGACGCGGTCGCGTTCGTCGGCGTCTCCAAGTACCCGGCTCGCGTGAAGTGTGCTCTGCTGAGTTGGATGGCGTGGAAGGACGCGACGGCCCAGGCTCTGGGCGACGCGGAGAGGAAGACGGCATGACCGAGAACGCGACGCCCGAGGCGTCGATCAAGCCGGCCACCGAGGAAGAGGTCCGCGAGGCCCTCTACGACGTGGTCGACCCCGAGCTGGGCATCGACGTCGTCAACCTGGGCCTGATCTACGGCATCCACGTCGACGACGCGAACATCGCCACCCTCGACATGACGCTGACCTCGGCGGCCTGTCCGCTGACGGACGTCATCGAGGACCAGGCGAAGTCGGCGACGGACGGCATCGTCAACGAACTCCGGATCAACTGGGTCTGGATGCCCCCGTGGGGCCCGGACAAGATCACGGACGACGGCCGCGAGCAGCTCCGCGCCCTCGGCTTCAACGTCTGATCACCGCCTGCATGTGAGGGCCCCCGGCACATCGTGCCGGGGGCCCTCCGTGCGTACAGGTGTACATATCGATGTGTACAGTCGTACGCATGCCCTACGTCATGCTTGCCGCGGCCATCGCGGCCGAGGTCGCCGGAACCACCGCCATGAAGTACAGCGACGGCTTCACGAAGCTGTGGCCCTCGCTGGGCACCCTGCTGGGGTACGTGATCGCCTTCAGCCTGCTCGCGCAGACGCTGAAGTCGATGTCGATGGGAACGTCGTACGCGATATGGGCCGGCGTCGGCACCGCCTCCATCGCCGCGATCGGCATGGTGTTCATGGGGGAGGCGGCCACCGCCGCGAAGATCGCCGGGGTCGTCCTGGTGATCGGCGGAGTGGTGCTGCTGAACCTCGGCGGGGCGCACTGATGCCCCCCGGCGCACGGCGGTACGACCCGCAGCGGCGGCAGCGGATCATCGACGCGGCGATCCGGGTGGTGGGCGCCAAGGGCATCGCGGGGCTGAGCCACCGCAGCGTGGCCGCGGAGGCCGACGTACCGCTGGGGTCGACGACCTACCACTTCACGACGCTGAACGACCTGCTGGTCGCGGCGCTGCGGCAGGCCAACGAGGGCTTCGCGCAGGCGGTGGCGGATTCGCCGGCCCTGGCCGATCCGGACGCCGACCTCGCGGCGGCCCTGGCCGGCCTGTTGGGGGAGTTCCTGGCGGCGGACCGGGGCCGGGCGGAGCTGGAGTACGAGCTCTACCTCGCCGCCCTGCGCCGCCCGGCGCTGCGGCCGGTGGCGGCGCAGTGGTGCGAGACCGTGTCCGCGGCCCTGGCGCCGAGGACCGACCCGGTGACGGCGCGGGCGCTGGTGGCGGTCATGGACGGCATCAGCCTCCAGGTCCTGCTGACGGACGCGCCGTACGACGAGTCGTACGCCAGGGAGGTGCTGGCCCGGGTCCTGCGGTCCCCGTGACCCGCCCGGGAGCCGGGGCCGGGGCCGGGGTCCGGGCGGACGGGTCTACGGCGCCCCGGCCGCGGAGCGCACGGCGTCCAGGGCCGCCCGCACGCTCGCCTCGACGTCCTGGATCGGGTAGAACACCTCGCGCACCGTGCGGTCGCGGTCCAGGACCAGCGTCAGGCGCTTGATCCGGCTCACGCCCGCCGCGCGGAACGTCGGCAGGCGCAGGGCCGTCACCAGATCCAGCCCCGCGTCCGACAGGAGCGGGAAGCGCAGCCGCTCCTGCTCCGCGAACTCCCGCTGTTCGTCGGGCCGCTGGGTCGACACCCCGTGCACGGTGGCGCCGGCGGCGGTGAACTCCGCCAGCTGGTCCCGGTACGTGCACGACTCGAACGTGCAGCCCCTGGCGCTCGGGATCCCGGCCCAGTCGGGCGGGTAGGACTCGGCCCGGGCGTACGCGCCCGGGAAGCAGTACAGGACCGTGAACGGGGTGTCCGCCACCGGGTCGCGGAGCTCGCCGAAACGGTCCGGCAGCAGCAGCTCCGGCAGCCGCGTGCCGCGCAGCGCGTGGACCCGTACCGCTTCCTTCGAGGATTCCTCGGTGGTCGCCGTCATCTCTCCCTCTCCCAGGACCCAGGTGTCGCCCCAGTCCTGGAGGGCCACCAGGACCGGCAGCAGCCCCCGCCCGCGCGGAGTCAGCCGGTACTCGTGCCGCACCGGGCGTTCCTGGTACGGCTCGCGCGTCAGCACCCCGGCCTCCACCAGCAGTTTCAGCCGCTCCGCCAGCACCTTGCGGGACATTCCCAGCTCGCGCTGGAGCTCGTCGAAGCGGTACAGGCCGCGGGCGATGTCGCGCACGATGAGCAGCGTCCACCAGTCGCCGACGACTTCGAGGGCCTGGGCGATGGAGCAGTCCGCATCGCCGAGGTGCGTGCGCTGGGCCATGGGAGCTCCTTTGTCCGTTGACCCAAGGCTGTCATGCTGACATAGTCAGTTCCCAAAAGGAACTGACTCGCTGAACTGCTGAATACGGGGGACATCGGTGTGCTGCAGGGGTTCAAGGACGTACCGAGGGTCGTGTGGCTGCTGGCTGCGGGGGTGTTCGTCAACGCCGTCGTCAGCTGCACCTTCGTCTTCGTCTTCGTCTACCTGACCGGGCCGCGCGGCCTCGGCACCGCCCAGGCCGGGCTGATCGTCGGCATCGGTGGCGTCGGCCTCGTGGCGGGGAACTTCACCGGCGGCTGGTACGGGGACCGCTTCGGTCACCGCAGGGTGCTGCTCACCGCCTCCGCGCTCGGCGGGGCCGTGCTCGTCACCCTGCCGGCGCTTTCCACCGGCCTCCTGACCCTCGCCCTGCCCCTCGCCCAGTACGCCGCAGGGGTGGTCCGCGCGGCCCAGTCCGCGCTGGTCGCCGTCACCGTGCCGGAAGGATCACGACGGCAGGCCTTCGCCGTCACCCGCTGCCTGTCCAACGGCGGCTTCACCATCGGTACGCCGCTCGGCGCCCTGGTCGCGACCGCACTCTCGTACGACTGGCTCTTCGTGGCGGAGGGGCTCGGCACCCTCTTCTTCGCCCTGTGGACCGCCCGGGCCGTTCCGCCCGCGGCCGCACCCCTCACCCGCCGCCCTCCGGGCGCGCGAGGTGCCCCCACCCCCGCGGCCCCGGACGGGGGTCTGGGCCGCGGGGGGTTGTGGCGGGAGCTGCGCGCGCGGCCCGCCGTGCTCGCCCTGCTCGGGGCGATCGTGGTCGCCGACGTCGTCTACCGCCAGCACTACACGACCTTCCCCGTCTTCCTCGCCGAGCACGGCCTGGACACCCGGGCCTACGGCTACCTCATCGCCGTCAACGGCGGCGTCATCCTGCTCCTGGAGATCCCCGCCGCCCTCGCCCTGCGCAAGCGCTCCCCCCTGCACATCGTCGGCACCGGACTGGTCCTGGTCGGCGGCGGCTACGCGATGCTGGCGCTCGGCGCGGGCCTGGCCCCCGCCATCGCCATGATGCTGCTCCTGACCCTCGGCGAGATCCTCTACAAGACCACCGCCACCGCCTACGTCGCCGACGAGTCGCCCGCGCACATGGTGGGCCGCTTCCAGAGCCTGTACGCGGGGGTCTCCGTCAGCGGCGTGGTCCTCGCCGCTCCGCTCGGCGGGGCCCTGTACGCCGTCGCCCCCGACCTGCTGTGGCCGCTGTGCGCGGTGCTCGGCGCCGGCGCCGGCGCGGCCGTGCTGGTCGCGGGGGCGCGGGTGGCCCGGCGACCCGCGCGACCGGCACATGAGACCGGTTCGCCCGCGGCGGCCGTCGCCGGTTAGGTTTCTGGCATGACTGCTACGCGTACCACCGGCGCCGTCGCCGCCGGACTTGCCACCTTCACCGCCGACGGCACCGTCCTCGACACCTGGTTCCCCGCCCCCGAGCTGGTCGCCGAGCCCGGCCCGGCCGGCACCGAGCGCCTCACGGCCGAGCAGGCCGTGGAGCTCCTCGGCGCCGCCGCGGCCAAGGCGATCCGCCAGGACGCGGTCCGCGGCGTCGAGGTCGTAG
Source organism: Streptomyces sp. NPDC045695 (assembly GCF_056432025.1). Classification (NCBI taxonomy): domain Bacteria; kingdom Bacillati; phylum Actinomycetota; class Actinomycetes; order Kitasatosporales; family Streptomycetaceae; genus Streptomyces; species Streptomyces sp. NPDC045695. The sequence continues at coordinate 67,888 of NZ_JBWKJU010000009.1, read as the reverse complement.
CCGTCCGCACGGTCATCGCCTCCCTGGAGGACAAGCCACTGGACGCGCACGACGCGTACCTGCGCCTGCACCTGCTCAGCCACCGCCTGGTCAAGCCGCACGGCCAGAACCTCGACGGGGTCTTCGGCCTGCTGACCAACGTCGCCTGGACCTCGCTGGGCCCGGTCGCGGTCGACCAGGTCGAGACCGTCCGCCTCAACGCGCGCGCCGAGGGCCTGCACCTCCAGGTCACCTCGATTGACAAGTTCCCGCGCATGACGGACTACGTCGCCCCCAAGGGCGTGCGCATCGCCGACGCGGACCGCGTCCGCCTCGGCGCGCACCTCGCCGAGGGCACCACCGTCATGCACGAGGGCTTCGTCAACTTCAACGCCGGCACGCTCGGCACCTCCATGGTCGAGGGCCGCATCTCCGCGGGCGTCGTGGTCGGCGACGGCTCCGACATCGGCGGCGGTGCCTCCACCATGGGCACCCTCTCGGGCGGCGGCAAGCAGATCATCTCGATCGGCGAGCGCACCCTGATCGGCGCCGAGGCGGGCATCGGCATCGCGCTCGGCGACGAGTGCGTGGTCGAGGCCGGGCTGTACGTCACCGCGGGCACCCGCGTCACCCTCCCGGACGGCCAGATCGTCAAGGCCCTGGAGCTCTCCGGCGCCAACAACATCCTCTTCCGCCGCAACTCGGTCACCGGCGCCGTCGAGGCCCGCCCGTACAAGGCGGCCTGGGGCGGCCTGAACGAGGTCCTGCACAGCCACAACTGACCCTCAGGGGCCGCTACGCACGATGCCCCTCGTCCCGCGCCGGGGATGAGGGGCATCGTGCGTATGTACGTGCGGACTTCCGTCAGTGTCCCGGGAGGGTGCGGATGAGGCCCGCGAAGGCCTGCCGTTCCGCCTCGGTCAGTTCCACCGACTCCATCGGGTGCGCGGCCGCGGTCCGCTGGGCCGGGATCACCGGCAGGCTCACGGCGGCGGCCGGCTCGGGCTGGTCCGGGCGACTGCCCCACCGCGTACGACCGAGGCCGACGGCCCACACGAGCGCGGCGCCGAGCAGCACGGCGAGGCCGATGCCGTGGGGAAGGGAGATGGAGGGGAACACGCGGATCCTCCAGGGGTGCGGGCGGTACGGGCCAGTACGGGATCGCAGGCGCCAGAGCAGCGTGGGAGACACTCAAACACCCCATCCGGCCGATTCGGCCAAGATGTGTCGAGCGTCACGCCAGGGCCGAAAGTCCCCATCTCTGCCGAGAAGGCCGCTTTACGGCTCCAGCCGCAGCTTGAAGCCCTCGTGACTGCGCGCGAAGCCCAGCCGCTCGTAGAAGCGGTGGGCCGCCGTGCGCCGCTTGTCGCTGGTCAGCTGGACCAGGCCGCAGCCGCGCTCGCGGGCCCGCTCGACGGCCAGCCGCACCAGCTCCGCGCCGAGTCCCGCACCCCGCCGGTCCGCGCGGACCCGTACGGCTTCCACCAGGGCCCGCTCCCGCCCGTGCTGCCCCAGGCCCGGGACATACGTCAGTTGGAGGCAGCCGAGGACGGCCTCTTCACCGGCGGCCGCCCCGTCGGTGAGGACCAGCATCTCGTTGCGGGCGTCCGACGCGATGGCGGCGAACGCCCGCTCGTGCGCCTCGCCGACCACGATCGAGGCCGGGTCCACCACCTGCTCCTCGTCGGCCAGCAGGGCGAGTACCGCGGGCAGGTCCGCGCGCGTGGCAGTACGGAAGATCATGGCCAGGAGTGTGGCAGAAGGCCCGGCCGGGACGGCGGCCGGGCCTTCTGCGGTCCGGGGACTACGGGCGGAAGCGCAGCACCTGCGGGTCGTGGTCGCTGTTCTGGTCCGCGAACTCGGCGTTGATGTGCACGCTGTCGTAGGTGAACTTCTTGATCGCCGGGCTGGTCAGGATCTGGTCCAGCACCTGGGCGTTGCCCTGGAAGACGTACGAGTAGCGCTCCGACTTCGGCAGGGACTTGACCGCCGGGTACAGCGCCCCGCCGTCCGTCAGCGCGTCGGTCGTCGCCGAGAACTCGAAGTCGTTGATGTCACCGAGGACCAGGACGTTGGCGTTCTTCTCCGCCGCCAGGACCTCCTTCACGAAGCCGTTCACGGCCTGCGCCTGGAGCAGTCGCTTCTCCTCCGACTTGCGCAGCGGCGGCTGGTGGTGGGACGTCAGGGCCTCGTCGCCGCCCTTGGAACCGAAGTGGTTGGCGATCACGAAGACGGTCTTGCCGCGGAAGACGAACTCGCCGGCCAGCGGCTTGCGGCTGTCCGCCCACGCCGGGTTCGCGGGGTCGATCCGGCCGGGGGAGTGGGTCAGGGCGGCCTTGCCGTTCTCCTTGACCACGCCGGTCGCCGTCACCGCGTCGCCCGGGGCGCGCTCGGTGAAGGAGACCCGCGCCGGGTTGAAGAGGAACACCTGGCGGATGTTGCCGCCGGGCTCGCCGCCGTCCTTCTTGTCCTCCGGGTTGACGGTCCGCCACTGGTAGGCCGGGCCGCCCGCCGCCGCGATCGCCGCGGTGAACTTCGTCAGCGTCTGCTCGGCCGAGACCGTGCCGTCGTTCTTGGCGCCGTTGTCGTCCTGGATCTCCTCCAGGGCGAGGATGTCCGGGGAGGCCAGGTTCTCGACGACCGCCTTCGCCAGCGCGTCGAACTTCTCCTGCGGGTCGGTCGGGTCGAGGTTCTCGACGTTGTACGTGGCCACCGCCAGCTCGTGCTCGCCCTGCGGCTTGGTCTTCTCGGGGGCGAGGGTGCCCGCCGTGACGGTGCCGAGCGTGCGGGCCACCAGCGTGTAGCCGCCGAACTGGTTGAAGTCCAGGGGGCCCTCGGTGGTGCCGGTCAGCTTGTCACCGACGTTGGCCACCGGGAAGGGCTGCTGCGCGAGGGGCGCGAGCTGCTGGATCTGGAGGCGGCCGGTGTTCTGGGACTCGTAGGAGCCGTAGACGGTGCCACCGCGCTTGGCGGCGTTCTCCCAGCCCTTGACCGTGACCCACAGCTCCGCGTGCGGGTCGGTGGCGCCGACCACGCGCGAGGTGCCGATCGCCACGCTCATGCCCTCGAGGGACTCGTAGAAGTCCAGGGCGTAGCGCGAGGGGTCCAGGGCCAGGCCGTTGACGCTGCCTCCGGCGGCCGGGTCGCCGGCCGGGGCGTACTCGGCGGGAACCGTGTACTCGTTGATCGCGGCGGCCGCGGGCAGGGCGTTGCCCGAGGAGACCACGGTCACCGTCGGCTTGGAGACCTGGGTCACCGACTGGTTGCCGGAGTTCACGCCGCCGGGGATGTACTCGCCCACCGTGCCGGACACCTTGACCGCGTCGCCCACGGCGACGGTCGGGACCGAGTTGGTGAAGACGAACACGCCCTCGCTGGTGGCCGCGTCGTCATCGGCGTCCGGGTCCTGGATCCAGAAGCCGCGCGAGCCGTAGGTGCGCACGCCCGTCACGATGCCGGCGACGTCGGCGACCTGCTTGCCGTTGAGGGGGGATATCCGGGTGGTGCCCTGAATGTCGTGGATGCGTATCGGATCGGCGGACACGGCGCCTTCGGCCGCGTCGGCGGAGCCCGCGAGCAGGCCGGTGGCCAGCGCGGAGGCGACGAGGGCCGCGACGGCGGCGGAACGGGGATGCGAGGAGCGCATGGGCAGGAACTCCGGTGTGGGAGAGGGGAAAGGAGGGTGCGGCAGCGAGATCTGCGGGAGGCGTGCCGCCCCCGATACATCTACGCGCGTCAATTTCCTGGGTGGTCAGCAAAGTTGTCAAGCCCTCCAGGCAAGACGGCAGCTGACTGTGGGATGAACCAAAGGTGTTGGCCCGCCAGGCGCGCCCGAAATGCGTCTACGCTGGGTCGCCGTACGGCGCCGGGTCTGTCGTGTTCGCCACATCCGCCGCCCCCGGCTTGTCCCGCCATGTCTTCCATGTCGGCGATATCCGGGCGGCGATGACGGACCGTCCGGTCGGTCACGCACCCGCCCCGCTCCACCTGTTCCACGCGCGTCATCTGTTCCATGTGTTTCATCCCGCTCCGCCCCGACCGACCCACCGCGCTGCCAAGGAGAACCGCCCCATGTCCGCTGAGTCGCACCCCACGCTGCCGCCGGTACGGCTGCACTCCGATGCGGAGCTGGCCCGCGACGCCCTCGGCGCCCCGCTGTTCGCGCGGGCCGTACGGCTCGCCCGCTGGGCCGGACCCGCCACCCGCGTCGGGGTCGGCGGTGAACTCGTCGCCGACCAGCTGCCCGAGGCGGCCGCGGTGCTCGGGCTCGACGCCGGCGACCCCGACTCCGCGATGCGCGCGAGCCAGGCCTGGCGGGTGGCCCTGGACACGGGCCTGGTCGACGCGACCGAGCCGGAGGAGGACGACGGGGCGGGTGCCGGGCGGGCCGGCGCGGACGGGGGCGAGGAGCGCTTCGGCACAGCCGCGCCCGGCGAGGACCTGGCGCTGGTGACGTCCGGCGCGCCCGGGGACGTACTGGACCTCTGGCTGGCCGCCCTGGACACGGTGCTCGCCGACGCGGCGGTGCCCGACCTCGACGAGCTCGTCGACGCGCTGGACGGGGGCGGCGAGATCGACTTCGACCGGCTGGACTGGAACCCGGGCCGCGAAGCGGACTTCCTCGACGGGGTCCTCGCCAACCTCTACCTGCTCACCGTCTCGGAGGGCGGGGCGGCGGACCGACCGGTTCCGCTGCCGGTGCTCGCCGCGTCGATGGTCGTGCCCCACGACATGGGCGAACCGACCGACGCCGTGCTGGAACAGGTCTCGGACGCGATGATGCGCCTCGACGACCAGTTCAGGCAGCTGGAGCCGATCGGGCTGGTCGAGTTCCGGCCCGTCGACCAGGAGCTGATGGCGGAGGCCGGTGACGAGGACCCCGCCCGAGGTGCGCGGACGGGCGCGGGCGGCGCGGGGGACGATGAGGACGTGTCCCGCTACGGCATGGTCCGCCTGACCCCGCTCGGCGTGTACGGGGTCCGCGCCCGGATGCTGGAAGCCGGTGTCGAGGCCCCCGCCGTCGGTGAGCTGGCCGACAAGGGCGCCGACGCACTGCTCGACGCGGTCTCCTCCTACTCGGAGAACGCCGCCCAGGCCGAGATCGAACAGTGGCTGGCCGGCCGCGACCTGGCCGCCGCCGTCGCCGAACTGCTCGCCGCCGCGCGCGGGGACGACGAGGGCGGTCCGCTGCGCCGGCTGCGCTGCCAGCAGGCCCTGGCACCCGCCGGTCCGGAGGCCGAGCCGGCGGTCCGCGCGGTGCTGGACGACCCGGAGCTCGGCGGGCTCGCCCGCGTGTGGCTGGCGGAGCGCGGGGCGGTCGGCGTACCGGCGCCCGACCCGGCGATGGTGTTCTGGCTGACGGTCGACACGATCGCGGCGCAGCTCGCCGCCGACGGCGAGACGGAGGAGCTCGCGCTCCTGATGGAGACCCTGACCGCCCATCACGGGGGCTTCTTCGAGCAGGTGTGGAGGGTGGAGCACCCCTCGACGGCGTACGTCCTGGAGGCGATGGGCCGGCTGCACCCCGACAAGAAGGCGGCGAAGGAGGCCCGCAGGGCCGCGTTCAAGGCGCGCTCGCGGCAGGCCTGAGCGGGTCCGGGCCGGGCTCGGCGGGACGGGGCCTGAGCGGTACGTGCCGGGCTCGGCGGACCGGCCTGCCCCAGCAGGTCGGGCGCAGTGGGCCGGCCGGGTTCGCGGGCGTCGACAATGCGCCGTTCCTAGGGCCGGAGTTGGCCATTCCGCGCGGTGGCAAGGGGCCGCCTGCCCTTCGCGGGTAGTTCAGCCGCCGTTCACGTGCGGGCGACAGCGTGTGCGCCGACGACCGCACGACAGGCGCACCACCACCTCCCGACCCCTGGAGCCCCGATGCCGCTCAGCCGCAGAGACTTCACCGCCCGTACCGTCCTCGCCGGCGCGGGAGTGGCGCTCACCGGGACGGTCGGCGCCCTCGCCACCGCGCCGGGGGCGCTCGCGGCCGACGACGGCACGCGCCGCGACGAGCACGGGCGGCCCTGCGAGCCCGGCTACGGCCCGCTCGTCCCCGACCCGGCCGGGATCCTCGCCCTCCCCGCCGGATTCACGTACCGCGTGATCACCCACAGCGGGGTCACCAAGCTGGAGTCCGGCGAGATCACCCCGTCCCACCACGACGGCACCGCCGCCTTCGCGGGCCACCGCGGGGTCACCCTCCTCGTCAACAACCACGAGCTCAAGGGCAAGCGACAGAACTGGGAGTACCCCGTTCCGCTCACCGAGGGCCTCGTCTACGACCCGGCCGCGGCCGGCGGCTGCACGGTCGTCGAGGTCCGGCGCGGCGGCGAGGTCGCCGAATGGGTGGGCATCGCCGGTACGTCGACCAACTGCGCGGGCGGGGCCACCCCTTGGGACACCTGGCTGACCTGCGAGGAGAACTCGGACCTCGCCGGCAAGAACGGCATGACCAAGGACCACGGCTACGTCTTCGAGGTCGACCCGCACGACCGCCGCGCCAACCGCGAGCCGCGGCCCGTCAAGGCCTTCGGACGCTACGACCACGAGGCCGTGGTCATCGACCCGCACCACGGACACGCCTACCTGACCGAGGACGCCTCCGGCCCCAACGGACTGTTCTACCGCTGGACCCCGCCCAGCGGCTTCCGGCACGGGCGCGGCAAGCTCCGTACGCTCGCCGACGACGCCGGTGTGCTCCAGGCGGCCAAGTGCATCGACAGCTCGGGCCGTCTCGTCGACGACTTCTCGCGCGCGACGGCCATCGGCACCGTCTACGGGGTCGACTGGGTGGACGTGCCGGACCGTGACGCCCGCACCGTACCGGTGCGCAAGCAGTTCGCCGACGGCGCCGTGACGCGCGGGCGCAAGCTGGAGGGCATGTGGTGGGCGGACGGCGGCGCCTACTTCGTCTCCTCCTTCGCCCGCGCGGAAAGCCCGGGGACGGCGCACGACGGCCAGGTCTGGTTCTACGACCCCAAGCGGCGCACGGTCCGGCTGACCGTTCTCATCGGGATCAACCCGGACCCGTCGGTGGAGGGCGGCTATGACGGGCCCGACAACATCACGGTGTCCCCGTAGGGAGGCCTGGTCCTCGCGGAGGACGGCACCGGGCTGCAGCACCTGTTCGGCGCGACGGACTCGGGCCGCACCTACCCGCTGGCGCGCAACGAGCTGAACATCGGGACGGCCGAGGAGCCGGAGTACTCCGAATTCACCGGCGTCTGCTTCTCCCCGGACGGCCGCACGCTGTACGTCAACATCCAGGACCCGGGCGTCATGCTGGCCGTGACGGGGCCGTGGCGGCGCGCACACTGACGCCGGCCCGTGTGCGCGGGGCGCCCGGCCTCACTGGGCCGCGGAAACCTCCGCGCGCGAGGCCTCGGCCCACTCGGCGAGCAGGAACTCATACGCCTCGGAGGGCCAGGCCTCGCCGTCCACCCGGGTTTCGACAAGGTGCCGGATCGCCTCGTTCGCCTCGGTGGCGGACGGGCGGGCGGGCCCTGCGGGTGTACGCGACTCCTTCATGCCTTCAAGGCTACGGGCGGGCACTGACAGCCACCGACGGATAACGCGTGGCATCCATCACCCACGACGGACGCCGGTGGCTCCAGGTGCCCGCCCACCTGCTCAGAGTGCCTGGGCGGCCGGTTTGACCATGCCCCGCACTGTGCGCGACTTCACAAACTCGCCCATGGCCGTCATATCCCACTCGCCCGAGAACTGCTTGATCAGCTTCGCCATCATGACGCCCGTCTGCGGCTCGGCGCCGGTGAGGTCGAAGCGGACCAGCTCCTCCCCGGTCGCCGCGTCGATCAGCCGGCAGTAGGCCTTGGCCACCTCGGTGAACTTCTGACCGGAGAAGGAGTTGACCGTGAACACCAGTCCGGTCGCCTCCGCGGGCAGGCGGCCGAGGTCCACGACGATCACCTCGTCGTCGCCCGCGCCCTCACCGGTGAGGTTGTCACCCGAGTGCTTGACGGAGCCGTTCAGGATGGACAGCTTGCCGAAGTAGCAGCTGTCGATGTGGTTGCGCTGCGGGCCGTACGCGATCACCGAGGCGTCGAGGTCGATGTCCCGGCCGCCGAACGCGGGCTCCCAGCCGAGGCCCATCTTGACCTGGCTGAGCAGCGGGCGGCCGCCCTTGACGAGGGAGACGGTCTGGTTCTTCTGGAGGCTGACCCGGCCCTTGTCCAGATTGATCTTCCCGGCGCCGGGCGCGGGAGCCGGGGGCGCGGCGGGCGCCGCCGCGACTGGGGCGGGCGCCGGGGCCGCCGGGGTGGGGGTCGTGGCGCCGCCCAGCCAGGGGGAGGCCGGGTAGGAGACCGGCGGCGCGGGCGGGGCCGGGGGAACGGGCGGGGCCATGGGGGCGGGCGCGGCGGCCGCCGGAGCGGGCTCCTCGTCCACGGAGACCCCGAAGTCGGTGGCGATGCCGGCGAGGCCGTTCGCGTACCCCTGGCCGACCGCCCGCACCTTCCACACGCCGCCGCGCTGGTAGATCTCGACGACGACGAGCGCGGTCTCGGCGCCCAGCCGCGGCGGGGTGAAGGTGGAGATCACCGCGCCGCCGTCGGCGTTGCGCACGGTGGCGGTGGGTTCGATGCCCTGGAAGCTCTGCCCGGCGGCGTCGGGGCTGGCTGTGACCACGATCCGCTCGATGCCCGGCGGCAGCCCGGCGGTGTCCACGCTGATGGAGTCCGGCGACGCACCCCCGCCGGACCGGTAGGCGACGCCCGGCCCGGAGGGCTGGTTGAAGAAGATGAAGTCGGCGTCGGAGCGCACCTTGCCGTCCGCCGTCAGGAGCAGGGCCGATACGTCGAGGCGTACCGGCGCGGCCACGTCCACCGTCACACGGACGGCATGGAGCGGCAGGTTCGATCCAGGGGTCATAGCGGTCATGCCCGGAGAACGACCGGAGGGGCTTTGCCGTTCCCTTACCCTCCCGCGAGATTTCAGCGCCGGTTGCGGGGGTGGTCGCGCGCCGTGCGCTCGTTGCCGAACTTGTACGCGCCGGTCCAGCGGGCCATCACGAGCTGCGCGTCGCCGGACTCCACCTCGGCCAGGAACTTCTCGGCCCGGCCGCCCCGCAAGGTGGCCGCGGCCCGCCCCCGGTGGGTGATGGCGACGTACTGGTCGCCCACTTTCTCGTACGTGAATCCCCGCGGCCTCGGCATGGGCCGCAGCCTGCCCGGCCGGGGGCCGGGCGGGCAACGGATTTTGGGCGGGCCACGGAGGGTGGTCGGCCACGGAGGGTGGTCGGTGGCCGGGGGGCCGGCCGTTCAGCGGCGGTGTCCGGCGGGCCGGCCCGAAGTGCTTCAGCCGCCCGTCACCCGGCGCGGCAGCCCCAGCGGGTTGGCCTCGCGCAGCTCCGCCGGGAGGAGCGCGTCCGGCACCGACTGGTACGCCACCGGCCGCAGCCAGCGCTCGATGGCGGTCCCGCCCACCGAGGTGGAGTGCGAGGTCGCCGCCGGGTACGGGCCGCCGTGGTGCTGGGCCGGGGCCACCGCGACCCCGGTCGGCCAGCCGTTGACCACGATCCGGCCCGCCAGCTGTGTGACCTGCCCGATCAGCTCGGTGGCCGGGCCCGGCGCGCCGTCCGCCTCGGCGGCCGACAGCTGGAGGGTGGCGCTCAGGTTCCCGCCGAGTCGCCCGAGGACCGCGCTCGCCTCGCCCTGGTCCGCGTACCGGACGACGACGGTGACCGGGCCGAAGCACTCCTCCAGGAGGACGTCGTGTCCCTCGCCCGCGAGGAGGTCCTCGGCCCGCACGCTCAGATAGCCCGCCCCCACCGTGTGGTCGCCGCCCGATCCGGGTGTGACGGGTGCCTCGACCCCGGGCAGCGAGGCCCGCTCGCGCACCCCGGAGATGAAGTTCTCCCGCATCCGGTGGTCGAGCAGGACGCCCGGCTCGGTCTCCCCGAGCGCCTTGGTGAGCTCGCCCGTGATCCGGTCGCCGTCCGGGCCCTGGGGCACCAGTACCAGGCCGGGCTTCACGCAGAACTGGCCCACGCCGAGGGTGACCGCGCCCGCGAGCCCGCTGCCGATCTCCTCAGCGCGCTCGGCGGCCGCGGCCGGGGTGACCACGACGGGGTTGAGGGAGCCCAGTTCGCCGTGGAAGGGGATCGGTACGGGCCGGGCGGCCGCCGCGTCGAACAGCGCCCGCCCGCCCCGGATGGAACCGGTGAATCCGGCGGCCGCCACCAGCGGGTGGCGGATCAGCTCCAGGCCGGCGTCGAAACCGTGGACCACGCTCACCACCTCGGCCGGGAGCCCGGTGGCGACCGCCGCGCGGCGCAGCAGCGAGGCGCACAGCTCGGACGTGGCGGGGTGGTCGGGGTGCGCCTTGACGACCACCGGGCAGCCGGCGGCCAGCGCGCTGGCGGTGTCGCCGCCGGGGACGGAGAAGGCGAGCGGGAAGTTGGAGGCGGCGTAGACCGCGACCACGCCCAGCGGCACCTTGTAGCGGCGCAGCTCGGGCCGTGGCGGCGTGAGGGAGGGGTCGGCGCGGTCGATCCGGATGTCGAGGTAGGCGCCCTCGTCCACGGCGTCGGCGAAGGCGCGCAGCTGGCCGGTGGTGCGCGCCAGTTCACCGGTGAGCCGGCCCGGCCCGAGCGCGGTCTCGGCGTCGGCGGCCTCGATGACGTGGGCGGCGGCCTCGTCGAGCAGTGCGGCGGCGGCGCGCAGGAAGGCGGCGCGGGTGGGGGCGTCGGCGAGCGGGCCACGGGTGGCGTGAGCGGCCCGTACGGCTTCGTCCACCTCCCGGGATGTGGCTTCCACCGCAACCTGCTCGCGCTGCTTCCCGGTGCGGGGGTCCACACTCCAGACTGGTGTCGTTGTCATGGCCCGCTGCCTCCTGGATCGTTCAGTATTCTGAACGCGGTTCCGGTGGATGAATGATCACATCTGCTGCGGACTCTATTTCCGCGTCCTGCGCGTGACAAGAGGCGACCAGAGGGGAACAGGCCTATGACGACGGCCGAGCCGGAGATCCCGGCCCAGGCGGCGCCGGTCAAGTCGGCGGTGCGGACCGTCCTGTTGCTGGAGCACTTCGCGGCGCGGCCGGGGCTGCACAGCCTGGCCGACATCCAGCACGACCTCTCGCTGCCCAAGTCCAGCCTCTACATGCTGCTGCGGACCCTGGTGAACCTGGGGTGGGTGGAGACCGACGCGACGGGCACGCGGTACGGCATCGGCGTACGGGCGCTGCTCGTGGGCAGCTCGTACATCGACGGCGACGAGGTGGTCGCCGCCGCCCGGCCCACGCTGGACCGGCTCTCCGACGACACGACGGAGACCATCCACCTGGCCCGGATGGACGGGACGAGCGTGGTGTACCTCGCCACCCGGCAGTCCCAGCACTACCTGCGGCCCTTCACCCGGGTCGGGCGGCGGCTGCCCGTGCACTCGACGGCGCTCGGCAAGGCGCTGCTCGCCACCCACACGGACGTGGAGGTGCGGGGTCTGCTGCCGCGGCGGCTGGAGGCGGTCACCGAGCACACCGTCACCGACCGGGAGCAGCTCATCGAGGAGCTGGCACTGGTGCGGGAGCAGGGGTACGCCGTGGACCGGGAGGAGAACACGCTCGGGCTGTGCTGCTTCGGGGTGGCCGTGCCGTACCGGACTCCGGCGCGGGACGCGGTGAGCTGCTCGGTGCCGGTGGCCCGGCTGACGGCGGGGCACGAACAGGTCATCAAGGCGGCGCTGTTCGAGGCGCGGGACCGGCTGTCGGTGGTGACGCGGCGTATGTGAGGGGCGGGCGCGGGTGCAGGTACGGGTGGGGCGGGGGAGGGTGTGGTTCCTCCCCCGCGCGGGGGAGGCGGTTCACCTTCGTGGGGGAGGTGACGGGGCGGCGGACACGGGACCGTTGAGTCATGACCACACCAGCAGCTCACTCGACGAACGCGACGCGACCGCCACAGGCGCCGCGGCAGCGGCGGCACCAGGAGCGGCGGACGCCGGCCCCCGGGCCGGGGACCGTCCGGAACGTCCTGCGGGTGGCCGCCCTGGCCGCCACCGTGCCGTACCTCGCGCTCAAGACCGCCTGGCTGGCGGGGAGCCGGATCGGGATACCGGACGGCAGCGTGCTGCTGGATCCCGAGCCGTTCCTCATAGCGGCGAACGCCGTCACGGTGGCCATGGACGCATGCGTGATCCTGCTCGTCCTGGTGCTCACCCGGCCCTGGGGCATGCGGGTGCCGGCCTGGCTGCTGGTCGTCCCGGTGTTCGTCGCCACGGGACTGCTGACGCCGATCTTCCTCGGGTTCCCCGGTCAACTGCTCGTGCGGCTGCTCGGCTTCGCGGCGGACCCCACGAAGACGGCGCTGCGGGAGCCGTTCCTCGACCCCTGGGTGTTCAACGTCGTCTACACCGGCTTCATGGTCCAAGGACTCGCCCTGGCCGGACTGTTCGTGCCCTATGCGCGGAAGCGTTGGGGCCGGCGGTGGCAGGGCGTGCTGGGGCCGGGGGTCGCCCGGGTCGGCTCCCGGGGCGGATCCCGGAGGCTGCCGTCGCCCACGGGGGTGGCGGCGGCAGCCGCGGCAGCGGCCGGGCTGGCCGTCGCGGCCCTGCACGCCTACTGGGCCTTCGGCGGTACGGCGGGGATGGACGCCGAGGCGGTGGCCGCGTATTCGACGGAGGCGGCCGTGGTCACCGCGGTCCACGGGATGTGCGCGCTCGCTGCCGGAGCGGGGGCGCTCCTGCTGGCCCGAGGCGGGGCGCTGCGGGCGTGGTGGCCGCTCGGCCTCGCCTGGACCGGCGCGGGGGCGACCCTGACCTGGGGGGCGTGGACGCTGATCGCCACGCTGGGACCGGAGCTGGACGGCGGTGAAGGGCCGTCCGGGACGGCCCAGTTGATCTACGCTGGACAGATGATCACCGGATCCCTCGCGGCCGCGGTCCTCGCCCGCTTCCTCATATCCCGTCGCGAAGGGTGATGCGCGAGGGGGTGCGCAGGCTGCTGGGGGCCCGGGCCCGGCTGCGCTGGATCCATCTGATCCTCGGCGGGGCCCTGCTGATGCCGTATTTCCTCCTCGCCCAGGTGGGCGTCGGCATGGCGGCCGGCGGGGTCAACGCCCTCAGCTCCTTCCCGCTCACCCTCGCCGCCTATGCGGCCGCCCTACCGCTGGCCGCGGCGACGGCGGTGTACGGGCTGGTCCGGCCGCTGTCGGTGACCGCCGTCCGGGCCATGTGCGCGGTGCCGGGGGAGGGACTGGCCGAGGGGCCGGCGCGGTCCTGGGCCGCCCGGGGCAGGACCTCCGCCTGGTGGACCCTCCACCTGGGGGTCGGAGCGCTGGTCAGCGGGATGACCCTGGCGGTCCCGCCCATGGCGGTGGTGCTGATCGCGCTGCCGTTCGTGAGGCGACTGCGGGACGTCGAGCTCGGCCTGGGCTGGTTCTCCACGAGGGCCGATCCGTACCTCGCACCCCTCCTCGGGATCGGCCTGCTGGCCGGGCTCGCGCTCTGCGCCGCCGCGGCCGGGGCGCTGCTGGCCCGGCTGGCGCCCGTACTGCTCGGGCCGACGGCGGCGGACCGGCTGGCCGCGGCCGAGGAGCGGACCGCCGACCTGGCCGTGCGCAACCGCCTGGCCCGGGAACTGCACGACGCGGTCGGGCACGCGCTGAGCGCCGTCACCCTGCAGGCGGTCGCCGCCCAGCGGGTACTGGAGCGCGACCCCGGCTTCGTACGGGAGGCGCTGGCCGCGATCGAGGACACCACCCGGCGGACGGTGGGCGAGCTGGACGCCGTACTGGGCCTGCTGCGGGACGGGGACCCCGCCCGGCCGGACGCCGCGCCCGCGCCGACCCTCGCCGCCGACCTCGACGGGCTGCTGGCCCGCACCCGGGCCGCCGGCACCCCCGTCACCGCACACCAGGACCCCGGACCCCCCGGCGACTGGGCCCGGCTTCCGGCGATCGCCTCACGCGAGGCGTACCGGATCGTCCAGGAGGGCCTCAGCAACGCGCTGCGCCATGGCGCCGGCCCCGTGGACCTGCGGATCCGCGTACAGCCCGGCCACGACACCGGACCCCGACACCTGGAGATCACCATGACCAATGCGCCGGCCGCGCCCGAGGACCGGGAGCTCCGGACCACCGGCGGCCGTGGACTGCGCGGCTGCGCCGAGCGGGCCGCACTGCTCGGCGGCAGCGTCGAGGCGGGCCCGCACGGGGACCGCTGGCGGCTGCGGGCCGTCCTCCCGCTCGGCGGAGGCGACCGATGACCGGCCGGGCCCCCTCCGACCAGGCCCCCTCCAACCGGGCCCCCTCCGGCCGCCCGCCGCTGCGCATCGTGCTCTGCGACGACGAGCGGATGGTCCGCACCGCGCTGCGGGTCATCCTGGAGGCCGAAGCCGATCTGGAGGTCGTCGGCGAGGCGGCCACCGGGGCCGAGGCGGTCCCGCTGGTCCGCTCGCTGGCCCCCGACGTGGTGCTGATGGACGTCCGCATGCCCGAGATCGACGGCATCCGGGCCACCGAACAGATCCTCGCCACGATGAGCGAGCCACCCCGGATCGTGGTCGTCACCACCTTCGAGAACGACGCCTACGTCTACGACGCGCTGCGCGCGGGGGCCGCCGGCTTCCTCCTCAAGCGGGCCGACCCCGACGAGCTGATCGGTGCGGTCCGGCTCGTCGCGCGCGGCGACTCGCTGCTCTTCCCGGCCGCGGTCCGTTCCCTCGCCGCCGCCCACACGGCCGGTGCCGCGCCCGTCACCGCGCCCTGGGTGGCCCGGCTGACCGACCGCGAGGCCGACGTACTGCGTCTGATGGCCGCCGGACTGTCGAACCACGAGGTGAGCGAGCGCCTCGGGGTCGGACCCCAGACGGTCAAGACCCACGTCGCGGCGGTCCTCGCCAAGACCGGCTCCCGCGACCGCACCCAGGCGGTCATCGCGGCGTACGAGGGGGGCTTCCTCATGAAGAAACAGTGAGAACCCCGCCACAACCGGGGCAGAGCGGAACGGCCGGGGCCGCTGGGACGTCCTTCCAGGGGATGAACAAGACGATCAGGCGTGCGTCGGTCTTCTGTCTGCTCCTGGTGCTGGCCCTGCTGGTCCGCGTCACCTGGGTGCAGGCGTACCAAGGCCAGGCGCTCGCAGACGACAAGCACAACCGCCGCAATCTCATCGGGCAGTACGAGAACCCGCTGGGCGACATCATCGTGGGCGGGGAGGCGATCACCGGCTCGGCGAAGACGGGCGGCAAGGACTTCGGTTACAAGCGGACGTACGTCGACGGCCCCCTCTACGCGCCGGTCACCGGGTACAGCTCCCAGGCCTACGGCACGACCATGCTGGAGGGCGTCTACAAGAACGTCCTCAACGGCTCCGACAGCCGGCTCAAGACCGTGATGGACCTGCTCACCAACAAGCGGGCCGACCCCGGCGACGTCCTGACCACCCTCGACAAGAACGTCCAGAAGGCCGCCTACGACGCGCTCCAGGGCAAGCAGGGCGCTGCCGTGGCCCTCGATCCGGCGACCGGCGAGATCCTCGCGGTGGTCAACAACCCGTCCTTCGACCCGGGCACGATCACCGGCGCCAATGACGTGCAGGCCTGGACCGAGCTCTCCGCCGACCAGGGCAAGGCGATGGAGAACGTAGCCCTGCGCAAGCCCCAGGCCCCCGGTTCCACCTTCAAGCTCGTCACCCTCGCCGCCGCGATCGAGAACGGCCTCGTCACCGACATCGACCAGCAGACCGGCACCCCCGATCCGTACACGATCCCCGGCACCCGCACCCTGCTGCCCAGCGAGGCGGGCTCCGCGGCCTGCAACAACGTTTCCCCGCGCACCGCCCTGCGGCTGTCCTGCAACAACGTCTTCGCCGAGCTCGCGTCCAAGCTCGGCCAGGACAAGATGCGCGCGACGGCGGAGAAGCTCGGTTTCAACGTGCAGATCGACACCCCGGTCCGCACCAACCCGCCGAGCAAGTACCCGTCCAAGAAGATGTCGGTCGACCAGGTCGCCCAGACGGGTATCGGCCAGTTCGACGTGCAGGCCACCCCGCTCCAGATGACGATGGTGACGGCCGCGATCGAGAACGGCGGCAAGCTCGTCGCGCCGCACATGGTCTCCGAGGTCACCGACGCCGACGGCAACGTGCTGGAGAGCTTCAAGAACCCGAAGTCCCAGCAGGTCATGAGCGAGAAGACCGCCTCGATGATCCGCGACGCCATGCGGACGGTCGCCACCGAGGGCGGCGGAAAGCCGGCCCAGGTGACGGGCGCCGAGGTGGGCGGCAAGACCGGTACCGCCCAGCGCGGCGTCAACAACAGCCTTGCGCCGCTGGCCTGGTTCACCTCGTACGGGAAGCTGAACGGCAAGCAGATCGCCGTCGCCGTGGTGATCGAGAACTCCGACACCGACCGCTCCGAGATCGGCGGCGGCAAGCTGGCCGCCCCCATCGCCCAGAAGATGATGGAGGCGTGGCTGAAGAAGTAGCCACGCGGGAGACGCCGGCCGCGCGCCGGGAACCGTTCACGGGTCCCGGCGCGTTTTCCCTCCCATGATCAGAACCGCGCAGCCGGCCGACCTCGAAGCCATCGCCGCCCTGCACACCAGGGCCCGCGCCACCTACTACCAGGGCCACATCCCCGAGCAGGCCTACGCGGGCGACGCCGAACTCGCGCGCACCCGCGAGGGCTGGACCTCGGCCGTCGCCCGCGACGCCGCCGACGGCGGCGTCCTGTGCGCCGAGCAAGACGGCGAGATCACCGGGGTCGCCGCCTACCGGATCGCGGACGGCGAGACCACCCTGACCCAGCTCCACGTCGATCCGGTCCACTGGCGCCGGGGCACCGGGGCCGCCCTGCACGCCGCCTGCCTGGACGCCTGGCGCCGCGCCGGGATCCGCCGGGTCCGCCTGGAGGTCTACGAACACAACCTCCGCGCCCAGGCCTTCTACGCGACCCACGGCTGGCGCCCGGACCCGTCCGCTCCGCAGGCGGGCTCCCACCGCACGCTCTGGTTGCAGGTCGAGCCCCTGTCCGCGCCGTCCGGGGAATGAGACGCAGAGGCGGATGGTTGAACGGGCAAACAGTTCCGCCCTGAGCCTGGAGAGAAGAAAGATCATGCGCGTCGAGATCTGGAGCGACATCGCCTGCCCGTGGTGCTACATCGGCAAGGCCCGTTTCGCCAAGGGGCTGGCCGGGTTCGCGCACCGGGACGAGGTGGAGGTCGTCTTCCGGTCCTTCGAGCTCGACCCCCACGGGGCCAAGGGGGTCACCTCGCCGGTCGAGGCCATGATCGCGAGGAAGTACGGCCGCACCCTCGACGAGGCGCGCGCCATGGAAGAGCACGTCGCCGCCACGGCCCACGCGGAGGGGCTGGAGTACCGGACCGCCGGCCGCGACCACGGCAACACCTTCGACATCCACCGCCTGCTGCACCTGGCCGCCGCCCGTGGCCGCCAGGAGGAGCTGCTCGACCTCACCTTCCGGGCCCACTTCGGCGAGGAGCGCTCGGTCTTCGACCGCGAGGTGCTGGCCGGGCTCGCCGTCGAGGCCGGGCTCGACGGGGCCGAGGCCCGCGCGGTCCTCGCCGACGACTCCGCCTACGCCGACCAGGTCCGGGGCGATGAGCGCGAGGCCGCCGAGCTCGGCGCGAACGCCGTGCCGTTCTTCGTCCTCGACCGCCGCTACGGGATCTCCGGCGGGCAGCCGGCCGAGGTGTTCACCCGGGCCCTGGAGCAGGCATGGGCCGGGCGCGAGGTCGAGGAGCCGTCCGCCGGAGCCGAGGCGTGCGAGCCCGACGAGGCGTGCGCGGTCCCGCAGGTATAAGGATCGGTTGGGGTTGACCCAGTAAGTCAGGCAATGGACTTTGAGTCGTTCCTGGCGCAGAGTTGAGGCATGGATCTTCCGATCGCCGAAGCGACCCGTGCCGAGTTCGCCCACTCCACCACCTACCTCAACACCGCCACATGCGGGATCCTCCCGCGTTCCGCCGTCGCGGCAGTACGGGAGCTGGCCGAGGCGGCGGGGGCCGCGGTCCCCGCCGGATCCGGTGACTTCGACCGCGTGAACCGGGTCCGCGCCGCCTTCGCCTGCCTGGTGGGGGTCGACGTCGAGGCGGTGGCCCTCGGCTCCGCCGTGGCCACCCATGTCGGCCTGATCGCGGCCTCGCTGCCGCCGGGCGCGGAAGTCCTCTGCGCGGAGGGCGACTTCGCCTCCGTGATCAACCCCTTCGTGGTCCGCGGCGACCTCAAGGTGCGCTTCGCGCCGCTGGAGGGCGTCGCCGAGGCCGTCGGCCCGGACACCGCCCTGGTCTCCCTGAGCGCCGTACAGTCCGCGGACGGGCGGATGGCCGACCTGCCCGCGGTGCGCGCGGCGACGACGGCGCACGGGGCCCGGATGCTCGTGGACGCGACCCAGGCGGCGGGCTGGCTGCCCTTCGACGCGTCGCCGTACGAGTACACGGTCACCGCCGGCTACAAATGGCTGCTCGGCGCCCGCGGAGTCTCGTACCTGACCGTTTCGCGGGAGGCCCTGGACACCGTGACCCCGCTGCACGCCGGATGGGTCGCGGCGCAGTCCATGTGGGACGCCACTTACGGCCCGATGCCCGAACTGGCCCATGGCGCCAGGCGGTTCGACGAGTCCCCGGCGTTCCTCGCCTATCACGCGGCCGAGCCCTCGCTGGGCCTGCTGGAGCGGATCGGCATCGAGGCGATCCACGCCCACGACACCGCCCTGGCCGCCCGCTACCGTGCCGGGCTCGCCCGCCTCGGCCACGAGCCCGTGCCCGGAGGGGCCGCCATCGTCTCGGTGCCGGGCCTCGCGGACCGGCAGCCCGCCCTGCAGGCGGCCGGCGTCGCCACGTCCGCCCGGGCGGGCGCCCTGCGGGCCTCGTTCCACTTCTACACCACCGAGGCGGACGTGGACCGGCTGCTGGACGCCCTCTCCGCGTCCTGACGCGCCGGGGGCCGGGGTCGGGGGGCGGGACCCCGAGGCCCCGGCCCCCGGGGTCCCGGCCGGGCCCCCGGAGCGCGCACGTACAGTGCCGCCATGAGCGATGTGCTGCACGTGAAGGGGCGGGTGCTGGTCGGGCCCGACGAGGTCCGCGACGAGCTCTGGGTGGTGGGCGGAAGGATCTCCTACGAGCGTCCGCCCGGCGCCCGCGAGGTCACCACGGTGACGGGCTGGACCCTGCCCGGACTGGTCGACGCCCACTGCCACGTGGGCCTGGACTCCCACGGCCCGGTCGACGCCCAGACCGCCGAGCGCCAGGCCCTCACCGACCGCGACGCCGGGACCCTCCTCATCCGCGACGCCGGATCACCCTCCGATACACGCTGGATCGACGACCGCGAGGACCTGCCGAAGATCATCCGGGCAGGCCGGCACATCGCGCGCACCCGTCGCTACATCCGCAACTACGCGCACGAGATCGAGCCCGCCGACCTCGTCGAGTACGTCGGCCGCGAGGCGCGCCGCGGCGACGGCTGGGTGAAGCTCGTCGGCGACTGGATCGACCGGGAGGCCGGGGACCTCGCGGCCTGCTGGCCCCGCGCCGAGGTCGA
This sequence comes from Streptomyces sp. NPDC045695, assembly GCF_056432025.1. NCBI lineage: Bacteria > Bacillati > Actinomycetota > Actinomycetes > Kitasatosporales > Streptomycetaceae > Streptomyces > Streptomyces sp. NPDC045695. Next base: position 48,407 of record NZ_JBWKJU010000009.1, on the reverse strand, counting down.
GGCGGCCATCGCCGAGGCCCACCGGCTGGGCGCCCGCGTCACCGCGCACTGCTTCGCCGAGGAATCGCTGCGCGACCTGGTCGAGGCGGGCATCGACTGCATCGAACACGCCACGGGCCTCACCGAGGACACCATCCCGCTGTTCGCGGAGCGCGGGGTCGCGATCGTCCCGACCCTCGTGAACATCGCGACCTTCCCGAAGATGGCGGCGGGAGGCGAGGCGAAGTTCCCGCGGTGGTCGGCGCACATGCGGCGGCTCCACGAGCGGCGCTACGACACCGTGCGGGCCGCCTACGACGCGGGCATCGAGGTCTACGTCGGCACCGACGCGGGCGGTTCCCTGCCGCACGGCCTGGTCGCCGCCGAGGTCGCGGAGCTGGTGAAGGCCGGCATCCCGCCGCTGGAGGCGCTCTCCGCGACGACCTGGGGGGCGCGCGCGTGGCTCGGCAGGCCCGGTCTGACCGAGGGGGCGCCGGCGGACCTCGTGGTCTACGCCGCCGACCCGCGGGCCGACGTACGGGCGTTGGCCCAGCCGCTGCGCGTCGTGGTGAACGGCAAGGTCAGGGCCTGAGCGGCACGCGGTACCCGTGTTGACGGGGCGTGACGTCCGGGCCTCCCCGGTCGTTGGAGAGGCCCGCGCGGGAGGTCTGCCTGGGGCAGGAGGGAACTCCCGTTCCTCGTGAGGCGAAGAGAATCGAATATGTGCATGGAAACCACCCATTGGGGTGAACTCACCTCAGGTGGCTGCCCGTTCACTCTCAGTGCGTAAAGATTCCGGGGTCGAGGCCGTCGGCGCGCGCAATGTCCCCCATTGGCGGCGCGACGGCACCCATCTCCCCGGGGGTTCCACCACCTTGAACAGCAACACCTTCCGCATGCCCGCGGCCGTCCTCCTCGCCACGGGGGCGGTAGCCCTGCTCACCGCTCCGCCCGCCTTCGCCACGGGAGGCGGCGGAGCCGGAGGCGAGGGCAAGGCCGGCGCCGTGGTCCTGCGCACCGGCCTGGACGTCGGCCTGCTCAACAAGACCGTGCACGTGCCCCTGAAGGCCACCCTCAACGAGGTCAGCGCCCCGGCCACGGCCGAGAAGACCGCCCTGACCGTCACCCTGGACGGCGTCGAGGGCAACCAGCCGGTCAGCGTCCTGCGCGCCGACGTGGCCACCTCCAAGGCGACCGCGGACAAGACCCGCGCGCAGGCGGAGGCGAACCTCGCCAAGGCCAGGGTCCACGTGCCAGGGCTGCCGTTACTCTCCCTCATCGAGGTGGAGAAGGTCAGCTCCAAGGCCGTCTGCGAGGCGGGCAAGAAGCCCGTGGCCAGCGCGAACGTCCTCGGTACGGTGACGGCGCTCGGCAAGAAGGTCACCCTGTCCACCGGCGGCCCCACCAAGATCGAGGTGCCCGGCGTGGGCCTGGTGAGCCTGGAGCTGTCCGGCACGCAGACCACCTCCACCACGGCCGCCGCGGCCGCGCTCCGCCTGAAGGTGTCAGTGAACCCGCTGAACCTGAACGTGGCGCAGGTCGAGGGCGAGATCGTGCTCGCCGAGGCGCACTGCGAGTCCCCGACCGGACCGGCACCGAGCCCGTCCGCCCCCTCGGCCACGCCGGACGTCAAGCCCCAGACGGGATCCTCCACAGGCGGCTCGGCCCTGACCACGAACGCCAACCTCGCCGAGACCGGCGGCGGTTCGCTGACCCCCTACGTCGCGGGCGGGGCGCTGGTCCTGCTCGGCATCGGAGGGGGCGCGCTCGTCGTGACCCGGCGCGGCAGGAGTTCGTAGCCCGGCCCGAGGCGCCGGCCGGCACCCGCTGGAGCACCGGGAGGGGAGTGCTCGGCGGGTGGCGTGCCGACGGGTGGCGTGTCGGAGGTCGCCGTGCCGATGGGCGGCGCTTGAGCGGTCGGCGTTTCAGCGGGCGGCGTGCTCCAACCCCTGCCCGGCCGCGCCACGTGACATCACGGCCTCGGTGACCTGCCGGTCGATCCGGGCGTACTCGCTGCGCTTGGCGACCGGGAGGGAGTCGTCGGAGGCCGCGCAGGAGGCGCAGACGACGCGGAACGGCGGCCCCATGTCGGAGAACTGCGTGAGGTACTCCGCCTTCACCACCTCCCAGCGCCCGGGATGCGCCGGCGCCGGGGCGAAGGTGAAGCGGGGAATCGAGGACTGGTTGCCGCGCAGCTTGTCGGCCGGAGTGAAACTGGCGACCTGGTCGCCCATCCCGAAGACCACCCAGGTGCCGTTGATCTTCTCGTAGGGCTGCGGCACGTGGTTGTGCGTGCCGATGATCAGATCGATGTCGGGAAGGCCGTCGGCCGCGCGGGAGGCGGTCAGCGTCTGGGACAGCGCGCGTTGCTGCTCGTCGGGGGCCGTCTGCCACTCGGTGCCCCAGTGGACGCTGAGCACCACCACGTTCGCGCCGCCGGCCCGGGCGGCGCGGGCGTCGGCGATGATCCGGTCCGCGTCGATCAGGTTGACGGCCCACGGCTTGTCCGCAGGGAGTGGAATGCCGTTCGTGCCGTACGTGTACGAGAGTTGGGCCACCTTCGCACCGCCCGCCGCCATCAGGGCCGGGGTCTTGGCCTCCTGCGCGCTGCGGGCCGAGCCGGCGTGCGGGATGCCGACCCGGTCGAGGTGGTCCAGGGTACGGGCGAGACCCTCGTAGCCGTCGTCCAGCGTGTGGTTCGACGCGGTGGAACAGCCGTCGTAGCCCGCGTCCTTGAGCGCGTCCGCCAGCTGGTGCGGGGCCTTGAAGAGCGGATACCCCGTGTAGGGGCCGCCGGGGCGCCCGTACGGTATCTCGTGGTGGCATATCGCCAGGTCGGCGGCGGAGACCAGGGGTGCGACCCCCGCGAGTATCTTCCGGAAGTCGTACTCTCCGGCCCGGCCCGCGTCGTCCGCCGACCGCTGGACGATCGAGGGGTACGGGATGATGTCACCGGTGGCCACCAGGGTGAACGACTGCCCGGCGGCCCCGGGCGGCGCGGCGCTCGCGGCCGGCGTGCTTCTGGCGCCGAGCCGTTGCTGCGAGGCGGCGGGCCCCCGTTCCCCGTCACCCTCGATCAGCCCCGGGACGACGAGCACCCCACCGCCCACCACGACCAACCCGGCGACGGCCGCGCCCATCCGTGCGGATGCCTTCATCGATGCCCCCTGCTGCGCTGTCCACCCACCCCAGGCGCCATGCTAGGTGCCCGCCCGGGTACGCGCCTTTCGGAACCCGGCGCCGTGGCCCAACCCACCGGATCCGACGGGGTCGGGTGTGTGCCGGGGCGTCCCCGCAGGGCGCCGAACACACCGCCGCCGCACTCCCCGACCCCTCGCCACGTTCGGCGCCCGAGGAGACACCCCGGCGCGCGCCCGGCCCCGGCGGAACCGGCCCCGGTACTGCGGCCCCCGCCCCCAGGCGGGACCACCCCCGGTGCTTCGGGTCAACGCGCGGCGAGCGCGCGCCCGAGGAGACGCCCGGGCGCGCACCCGGCCCCGGCGCGCGCCCGGGCCCGTCGGAACCGGCCTCGTCGGAACCAGCCCCGGCGGAACCGGCCGGCCCCGGTGCTTGGGCCCCCTGCCCCGGGGGACCCGCCCGGTACTCGGGGTCAACGCGCGGCGAGCGCAAGGGCGTGGTCCATGGCCTGGAGCAGCCGGCCCGTCGTCGCCCGGTCGCGGACCGCCAGCCGGAGCCAGGAGGGGTCCAGCCCGGGAAAGGTGTCACCGCGCCGGACGGCGAAGCCGAGGGCGCGCAGCCGGGTGCGGACCTCCGCGCCGCCCGCCACCCGGATCAGGACGAACGGCCCCTGCGCCACTCCCACGGTCGAGATCTCCTCGAACTCCGCGAGCCCCGCCAGCAGGTGCGCCCGGTCCACCGCGATCTGCCGGGCCGCCTCCGCCGCCTCGGCCAGCGCCGCCGGAGCCACACAGGCCTCGGCCGCCACCAGCGCCGGGGTCGACACCGGCCACAGCGGCTGCGCGGCCGCCAGCTTCGCGATCACCTCGGGCTCTGCGAGCACGTAGCCGATCCGCAGCCCTGCGAGCCCCCAGGTCTTCGTCAGGCTCCGCAGCACCACCAGCCCCGGCACGTCCATCCGCCCGGCCAGGGCCTCCCGCTCGCCGGGGACGGCGTCCATGAACGCCTCGTCGACCACCAGGAGCCGGCCGGGCCGGGCCAGCGCGGCCAGCGTCGCCGCCGGGTGCAGGACCGACGTCGGGTTGGTGGGGTTGCCGATCACGACCAGGTCCGCGTCCTCGGGGACGGCCGCCGGGTCCAGCCGGAACCCGTCCGCCGCCCGCAGCACCACCCGCTCCACCCGGTGCCCCGCGTCCCGCAGGGCCGCCTCCGGCTCGGTGAACTGCGGATGCACCACGACCGGCCGTACGGCGCCCAGGGCCCGCGCGATCAGTACGAAGGCCTCCGCCGCCCCGGCCGTCAGCAGGACCCGCTCGACCGGCAGCCCGTGCCGGGCCGCCACCGCCGCGCGGGCGGGCCGCCCGTCGGGGTACGCCGCGAGATCGCCGAGGGAGGCGGCGATCCGCTCCTTGAGCCAGGCCGGGGGCGTGTTCGCCCGGACGTTGACCGCGAGGTCCACCAGCGCGGAGCCCGCGTCGATCACCTCGGCGTCCCCGTGGTGGCGCAGGTCGTGGGCGTGCGTGGTGGCCACCGCGCAGGTCGCCGCCATGGACCGCCGCTTGGGTACGAGGAGTTCCCCGCCGCCGGCGAGGGCTGCGGCCTCCGCCACCGAGGGGGTCCCGGCGGCGGTGCGGGCCGCGTCCGAGGGGTGCGGCACGGTGACGGCGGCGAGTTGCTCGGCCGGGTAGCCGAGGAGGGGCACGCCGAAACGTTCCGCCGCGCCCGCGATCCCCGCCTCGCCCACCTTCGACTCCACCGTGGCCAGCGCCGTCACCGCCGCCGTGGCCAGCCCGGCCCCCCGCAGCGTCTCCTCGACCAGGGCGCAGACCTCCGCGACGGAAACCCCCGCGCGGCCGCCGACCCCGACCACCAGCTGCGTCACGTGCTCGCCCACCGCGGATCCTCCTCCGTAGTCACCGTCACCGTCACCGCGGCCGTCCACTGGTCGGCCGTCCGCCGGTCGGTCGTCAACACTGCTCCGCCCGCCACCCGCGCGCGGACGTGCGCGCGGAGCGGGGAGCCGGTATTCAGGGGCACATGGCCGTGATCGTGGCGTTGGGCGCCTTCCTGATGACCCTGGCGGGCGGATGGACGGCGCAACGCGTCACCGACCGCCGCCACCTCGTGCTGGGCCTCGCCGGAGGGCTGATGCTCGGCGTCGTCGGCCTCGACCTGCTCCCGGAGGCCCTGCACGCGGCGGGGGACGACGTCCTCGGCGTCCCGCTCGCCCTGCTGCTCTTCGTCACCGGATTCCTCGTCGCGCACGTCGTCGAACGGCTCCTCGCCGTACGCCAGGCCGCGCACGGCGCCGAGAACGGCGGACGCGTCCCGCAGGTCGGGCTCACCGCCGCCGCGGCCATGGTCGGCCACAGTCTCGCCGACGGCGTGGCCCTGGGCGCGGCCTTCCAGGTCGGCGGGGGGATGGGGGTCGCCGTGGCGCTGGCCGTCGTCACCCACGACTTCGCCGACGGGTTCAACACGTACACGCTCACCAGTCTCTACGGCAACGCCCGGCGCAAGGCCCTGATGATGCTCTTCGCGGACGCCGTCGCCCCCGTCGTGGGCGCGGCGTCCACGCTGCTGTTCACCCTTCCGGAGGAACCCCTCGGCGCGTACCTGGGGTTCTTCGGCGGGGTCCTGCTGTACCTGGCGGCCGCCGAGATCCTGCCCGAAGCCCATCACCGGCACCCCGCCCTGTCCACGCTGATGTGCACGGTGGGCGGGGTGGCCGGCATCTGGCTGGTGGTCGACCTGGCCGACTGATCTCGGCGGCTTCACGGGCGTACGGCCGCCGCCGCCTCGACGAACCGCAGGGCGACGGACGGCTCGGCCGCCCAGTGCGTGTGCAGGTAGCTGGCGTGCACACCCGCCTGTACGAAGCCCTCCACGCGGCGTTCCGGGTGCGTGAACCCCCACGCGGGCGCGGCTCCGGCGCCCGGCTCGATCACCGTCCGGTGGAACTCGTGCCCGCGCAGCCGGGTCCCGGCGGGCGCGAGCGCGCTGTCGGACACCGCCACGGCCTCCCGGTAGCCCAGGGTGAGGCGCTCCGACATCCGCGCGTCGGCGTCGAGCACCCCGCACATGGGCTTCCCGTCGAGGGACCGCGCGAGGTAGAGCAGCCCGGCGCACTCGGCGGCCACCGGGCCGCCGGCCGCGGCGAAGGCGGCCACCGCCCCGCGGAGCGGCTCGTTGGCGGACAGCTCGGGTGCGTAGACCTCGGGGAAGCCGCCGCCGATCACCAGGCCGGTGGCTCCGTCGGGGAGCGCCTCGTCCCGCAGCGGGTCGAACGTGACGACGTCGGCCCCGGCCGCTTGCAGCAACTCGGCGTGCTCGGCGTACGAGAACGTGAACGCGGCCCCGCCCGCGACTGCGACCACCGGTCGTGGACTGGGGCTCTGCCCCAGACCCCGCGCCTCAAACGCCGGCGAGGCTGGATTTGGCCGATGCAGCGCCTTCTGCGAGCCGTGGCCGCCGGGCGGGCTGGAGTGCCCGGAGGGCGCTTCCAGCCCCTCCGACACCTTCAGCCCCTCCGGCGTTTGAGGAGCGGGGTCTGGGGCGGAGCCCCAGCTGCGCGCCAGCGCAGCGGCCGGAGACCACGGCTCGCAGGCCAGGGCCGGGGCCGTACGCGCCAAGGCCATCAGCGCGTCCAGGTCACAGCCCTCGCGGACCTGCGCGGCCAACGCGGCCACCGCGGCCAGCGCATCCGTGCGCCGCTCGGCCACGGGCACCAGGCCCAGGTGCCGCGAGGGCGTGGCCACCTGTGGAGCCCGCCGCAGGACGCCCAGGACCGGCATCCCCGCCTCCTCCAGGGCCTCGCGCAGCATCACCTCGTGCCGGTCGGAACCGACCTTGTTCAGGATCACGCCCCCCAGCCGCACCTGCGGGTCGAAGGAGGCGAAGCCGTGCACCAGCGCCGCCACCGACCGCGACTGCGAGGAGGCGTCGACCACCAGCACCACCGGCGCCCGCAGCAGCTTCGCCACCTGCGCCGTCGACGCCAGTTCGCCCCGGCCCGCGGCCCCGTCGTAGAGGCCCATCACACCCTCGACCACGGCGAGGTCGCAGCCGGCCGCCCCGTGCGCGAACAGCGGAGCGACCAGCTCCGGCCCGCACATGAAGGCGTCCAGGTTGCGCCCCGGCCGGCCGGTGGCCAGCGCGTGGTAGCCGGGGTCGATGTAGTCGGGCCCGGCCTTGTGCGGGGACACGGCGAGGCCGCGCTCCGCGAAGGCCGCCATCAGGCCCGTGGCCACGGTGGTCTTGCCGCTGCCGGACGACGGCGCGGCGACGACCAGACGAGGCACGTTGAACCGGTACGAGGTCACCACTCGATGCCCTTCTGGCCCTTCTGACCGGCGTCCATGGGGTGCTTGACCTTGGTCATCTCGGTCACGAGGTCCGCGAACTCCACCAGCTTCTGCGGCGCGTTGCGACCCGTGATCACCACGTGCTGCGTTCCGGGACGGTTGCGCAGCACCTCGATGACCTCGTCGACGTCGATCCAGCCCCAGTGCATCGGGTACGCGAACTCGTCGAGCACGTACAGCCGGTGCGTCTCGGCCGCCAGATCGCGCTTGACCTGCTCCCAGCCCTCCTTCGCGGCCTGCTCGTTGTCGAGCTGCGCGTCCCGCTGGACCCAGGACCAGCCCTCGCCCATCTTGTGCCAGACGACGGAGCCGCCCTCGCCGGAGGCGCCGAGCACCTTGAGCGCGTTCTCCTCGCCGACCTTCCACTTCGCCGACTTGACGAACTGGAACACCCCGATCGGCCAGCCCTGGTTCCAGGCGCGCAGCGCCAGCCCGAAGGCGGCCGTCGACTTGCCCTTGCCCGGGCCGGTGTGGACGAAGACGAGCGGGCGGTTGCGGCGCTGGCGCGTCGTGAGTCCGTCGTCCGGAACGACGGACGGCTGTCCCTGAGGCATTACGCGGCCCTCCTGTTGGTGTGGGATGCGGCGGTCGGTCCCGATGCGGGGGATGCCGCCGCGGTACGTACGTTCTTCACGAGCCCGGCCAGCGAGTCGGCCCGCAGCCCGTCGAGCGTGACGGCGGGTCCGCCGAGGTCGCCGGCCAGCACCCCGGCCAGCCCCAGCCGGACCGGCCCGGATTCGCAGTCCACGACCACGGAGGCGACGCCCTGCGCGGCCAGCAGCCGGGCGCTGCGTCCGGAGAGCTCGCGAGGGTCGCCGCCCGCGGCGCCGGCCGAGGTGGCCCGGCCGTCGGTGACGACCACGAGCAGCGGGCGGCGGCTCGGATCCCGCAGCCGCTCGATCCGGAGCACCTCGTGGGCCTTCAGCAGTCCGGCGGCCAGCGGGGTGCGGCCGCCCGTGGGCAGCTGCTCCAGCCGGGCCGCGGCAGCGTCCACCGAGGACGTGGGCGGCAGCGCCAGCTCGGCCGTGGACCCCCGGAAGGTGATCAGGCCGACCTTGTCGCGGCGCTGGTAGGCGTCCAGGAGCAGCGACAGGACGGCGCCCTTGACCGCGCTCATGCGCTGACGCGCGGCCATGGAGCCGGAGGCGTCGACGACGAAGAGCACGAGGTTGCCCTCGCGGCCCTCCCGGGTGGCCTGGCGCAGGTCGTCCTTGCGGATCACCAGACCGCGCCCGTTACGGCCGCGCGCCTTCTGGTGCGGGGCCGCCGCGTGCACGGTGGCCGCCAGGTGCAGCTTCGTGAGCTGGCCGCGGGGGCGCTGGGCGCCGGTGGTGCGGCCGTGGGCGGTGCGGGCGCGCGAGCGGCGCCCGGCCGCGCCCTCGCCGAGGCCCGGCACGCTCAGCATCTTGGTGCGAAAGGGCGCGGCGGCCCGTACGGCGGCCTGCTCGGGCCCGCCGTCTCCCTGGGCCGGGGCGGAGGGCCGGGGGGTCTCCGGGGCGTCCGCGGGGGCCTCGGGGGCCTCCGGCGCCTCGGCGCCCTCCGACGGCCCGTTGCCCTGCGGGGGCACCCCGCCACCGCCGTCGGGGCCGCCGTCCCCGGGACCGCCACCGTCGTCGTCCGGGCCCTTCGGCTCCGGGTCGGACTCGTCGTCCGGATCCGGTTCCGGCTCGTCGTCGGGGAACTGGTCCAGGATCTCGTCCAGTTTGTCCTCGTCGAGCCCGGGGGCGTCGAAGGGATTGCGGCGCCGCCGGTGGGGGAGCGCCAGCAGCGCGGCCTGCCGCACGTCCTCCTTGCGCACCTCGGTCCGTCCGGCCCAGGCGGCCAGCGCGGTGGCGGTCCGCGCCATCACGATGTCGGCCCGCATGCCGTCGACCTCGAAGGCGGCGCAGGTCGCGGCGATCCGCAGCAGCGCGGTGTCACCGAGCGCGACCTTCGGGAGCAGTGCCCGCGCGGCCACCACCCGGGCGCGGACCTCGCTCTCGTCACCCGCCCAGCGGGTCGCGAAGCCCGCGGGATCGTCGTCGTAGGCGAGCCGGCGGCGCACCACCTCCACCCGCTGGGCGGGTTCGCGGGAGGCGGAGACCTCGACCGTGAGACCGAAGCGGTCGAGCAACTGCGGTCGCAGCTCGCCCTCCTCCGGGTTCATCGTGCCGACGAGGAGGAAGCGGGCGGCGTGGCGGACGGAGACGCCCTCGCGCTCGACGTACGAGGCACCCATCGCGGCGGCGTCCAGCAGCAGGTCGATCAGGTGGTCGTGGAGCAGGTTGACCTCGTCCACGTACAGGATCCCGCGGTGGGCGTCGGCGAGCAGCCCGGGCTCGAAGGCCTTCACGCCCTCCGCCAGGGCCCGTTCGATGTCGAGGGCGCCGACCAGGCGGTCCTCGGAGGCGCCGACGGGCAGCTCCACCATGCGGGCGGGGCGGGCGGCACCGGGGCCGCTCTCGTGCGGGCCGTCGGGGCAGGCCGGGTCGGGCGCGGTCGGCGCGCAGCTGAACCGGCAGCCGGGCACGACGTCGACCTGCGGCAGCAGCGCGGAGAGCGCGCGCACGGCGGTGGACTTGGCGGTCCCCTTCTCACCGCGCACGAGCACCCCACCGACCGCGGGGCTCACGGCGTTGAGCAGGAGCGCCAGCCGCAGGTCGGTCTGGCCGACGACTGCGGTGAACGGGTAGGGCGTGCTCATACTGTGGCCCCTCCTTCTTGTGTACGGGTATGCGTGTGCGGGCGGGCGGGGCGATCCGGAGCGTGCGGGCGTGGGGCTCGGGGGAGGCCGGCCACTGCGCGGGGCCGTCCCCTGCCCGCCCTTCCACCGTTCCCCGGGGCTCCGCCCCGGACCCCGCGCCTCAAACGCCGGCGGGGCTGGACCAGCGGGATGGGGTCTGGGGCGGAGCCCCCGATTCGGGAAGGGGCGGGGTGGGGGACGGCCGCCCGCAGGGCCCGGCGCCTCACGGGGCACCCGGCGGCAGGAACGGGAGACCCGTCGGAGCCCCGGACTCGATCAGCCGAAGCAGCGCACGCGTATCGGCGTGCTCCTCGATCAGATCGCCCAGCAGGTCGAGCTGTTCCTCCCGCAGGGAGGAGAACGAGGTGTCCGCGGCCGGGACGAAGCGGCGGCCCGCCGCCGCGGCCACCTCCCGCAGGAACGCCCGGCGGAAGCCGTCCGACTCCAGCGAGCCGTGCCAGTGCGTGCCCCACACCGACCCGACCCGGCACCCGTCCAGGAACGGCTCGCCGCCCAGGACCTCGGCCACCCCGTGGTGGATCTCGTAACCGCAGACCTCCTCGCCCAGCGCCGAACCCTCCGGCCGCGCCAGGGTCTTCTCCACGGCGAACCGCACCCGCACGGGCAGGAGCCCGAGGCCCTCCACCTCCCCGGCCCGCGATTCGACCTCGTCGCAGATCCGCTCGCCCAGCACCTGGAAGCCGCCGCAGATGCCCAGGACCGGGCGGCCCTCCGCGGCCCGCCGCAGCAGCGCGTCCGCGAGGCCGCGCTCCCGCAGCCACGCCAGGGCCTTCACCGTGCCGCGCGTGCCGGGTACGACGACCAGGTCCGCGTCGGCCAGTTCCTCGGCCCGGTCCACGAACCGCACCACGACCCCCGGCTCCGCCGCGAGCGCGTCGACGTCCGTGAAGTTCGACATCAGCGGCACCGCGCACACGGCGACCCGCAGCACGTCCTCGCCCACCGGCGGCGCCACCACGGACTCCCGTACCGCGCCCCGCAGGGAGACCCTCAGGCCGTCCTCCTCGTCGATGCCCAGGCCGTGCCGGAAGGGCAGCACGCCGTACGTGGCCCGTCCCGTCAGACCGCGCAGCATCTCCATGCCCGGCTCCAGCAGCGACACGTCGCCGCGGAACTTGTTGACGAGGTACCCCGCGATCAGCGACTGGTCCTCGGCCGACAGCAGCGCCGTCGTACCGAAGAACGACGCGAAGACCCCGCCCCGGTCGATGTCGCCGACCACGACCACCGGAAACCGCGCGGCCCGCGCGATCCCCATGTTCACGATGTCGGTCCGGCGCAGGTTGATCTCGGCCGGACTGCCCGCCCCCTCGCAGATCACGGCGTCATACGTGCCCCGCAGCTGCTCCAGGCAGTCCGTGACGATGCCGAGCAACTGCTCCTGCCGGCCCCCGTGGTAGCCGCGCGCACTCATCTCGCCCACGGGCTTGCCCAGCAGCACCACCTGGCTGCTGCGGTCGCTGCCGGGCTTGAGCAGCACCGGGTTCATCAGCGCGGTCGGTTCCACGCGGGCCGCCTGGGCCTGCATGGCCTGGGCGCGCCCGATCTCGGCGCCCTCGCGCGTGACGAACGAGTTCAGCGACATGTTCTGCGCCTTGAAGGGCGCCACCTTCACGCCCTGGCGGGCCAGCCAGCGGCAGATGCCCGCCGTGACCACGCTCTTGCCGGCGTCCGATGTGGTGCCCGCGACCAGCAGTCCGCCGCCGCGCTTCGATCCGCCGCTCATGGACGTCCCTTCCTTGTCCTACGGGAGTTAAGGGAGTTACGGGAGCTACCGGAGCTACGGGCGAGCAGCGTCCGGGCCGCCACGCACGCGCCCAGCGCCAGCCAGGTCACCTGCCGCGACAGCCGGACCGCCCGTTCGATGTCCGCGACCTCCACGGGCCGCCCCGCCCCGCCGTTCAGTACGGCCCGGTGTTCGACCCGGCCGCCGTAGGCCAGGGTCCCGCCCAGTCTGACGCCGAGCGCCCCGGCGAAGGAGGCCTCGACGGGCCCGGCGTTGGGACTCGGGTGCGCGGCGGCGTCCGCGCGCCAGGCCCGTACGGCTCCCCGCCGGTCGGGGCCGGCCAGTACGGCGGCGATCGCCGTCAGCCGGGCTCCCGGCCAGCCGGCCAGGTCGTCGAGCCGGGCGGAGGCCCAGCCGTAGCGCAGGTAGCGGGGGGACTTGTGGCCGACCATCGAGTCCAGGGTGTTGACGGCGCGGAAGGCCAGCAGCCCCGGAACCCCGGCGACCGCCCCCCACACCAGGGCCCCGACCACCGCGTCGGAGGTGTTCTCGGCGACCGACTCCACGACGGCGCGGGCCATCTGCTGGTCGTCCAGGGCCTGCGGGTCGCGCCCGCACAGGTGCGGCAGGCGCTCCCGGGCCACCTCGGTGTCCCCGACGGCGAGCGCACCGCCGATGGCGCGGGCCTCCCGGCCCAGCGAGGTGCCGCCGACGACGGCCCAGGTGGCGGCGGCGGTCAGAGCGATACGGGCGGCCGCGGGCCGCGAGCGCACGGCGCGGGCGCCCAGAACGCCGAGGGCGGCCGCGCCCCCGGCGCACACCAGGGTGTGCAGGAGGCCCCGGGCGCGGTCGTCGCGCCACAGGGCGCGCTCGACGGCGGCGGCGGTTCGTCCGAAGGCGGCCACGGGGTGCCCACGGCGGGGATCCCCGAGGATCCGGTCGCCGATCAGGCCCGCCGTGGCGCCGTACGCGAAGACGCGATCGGCACGCATGGTGGCAGGTATGTCCTCACTCAGGGTCCGCGCCCTGGTTCGACGTGTCCGGCGGCGAGAGTTCCTGGCTCCCGGGGCGCACGCGCGGCGTGCGCTCCCCGGTGACAGTGGCGGGACCGCGCCGGATTCGCACCGGACTTCCTCTCCATGCCGCCGTATTGGCTCGGGCAGTCCACCACGCCCCGCGAAGGCCCGTCAACTCGCCGTTGACCTGCGACTCCGCAGGGACGGGGACACGCGAAAGACTCCCCCCGGGCAAACCCGGGGGGAGTCTTCACACGCTCTGGCGCCGCCTCAGGAGACGATCAGGTAGATCCCGAACGTCACGGCCGCCGCGACGAGCGCGAAGCAGACGTACGCGCCGCTGCGGGCGAGGGTGGCGGTGCCGCCCTGCTCGGTGGCGGTCTCGTGCTTGGACAGGCCCACCAGGCCCAGGGTGAACAGGGCCACGAGGGCGACGGTGGCGGAGAGGCTGACCCCGAAGACGGAGCCGAGTGCTTCCCAGTCGATCTTCATACTGCCGTTTCCTCTGTCGTTCTCGAAGGTCAGACCGCGGCGGCCGGAGCGGCCGGGGTCGTCGCTGCCGGGATGGTGGCCTTGAGGGCGTCGTCGGTCACCGCGGCGGTCGTGGCGGCCGCGACGGTCGGCGGGACGGTGACGGCCGCCATCGCCGTGGTGACGACACCCGGCTCCTCGGCGGCGGCCGGCTCGACGTCGTTGACGTTGTGGTGGTCGACGACCTGGCGGCGGGAGATGGCCCAGATGGCGAAGCAGGAGGCGACGAGGAAGACCGCGACGGCGGCGACGCCGACGTCACCGGTGCGCATGACCAGCTCGGCACCGGAGGCGACCAGGGCCGCGGCCGGCAGGGTCAGGCCCCACGCGATGAACATGCGGGTGGCGGTCGACCAGCGGACCACGCCGCCCTTGCGTCCCAGACCCGCGCCCATGACCGCGCCGGAGCAGGCGTGGGTGGTGGAGAGGGAGAAGCCGAGGGAGGAGGAGGCCAGGATGACGCTGGCGGCCGAGGTCTGGGCGGCGAAGCCCTGCTGCGGCTGCAGGTCGGTCAGGCCCTTGCCCATGGTGCGGATGATGCGCCAGCCGCCCAGGTAGGTGCCCATCGCGATGGCCATACCGGCGGAGACGATGACCCAGACCGGCGGGTTGGCGCCGGCCGGCAGGGCGTTCCCGGCGATGAGCGCCAGGGTGATGATGCCCATCGTCTTCTGCGCGTCGTTGGTGCCGTGCGCCAGGGAGACGAGACCGGCCGAGGCGATCTGCCCGGCGCGGTAGCCCTTGGTGGAGGTCTTCTCGCCGACCTTGCCGCCCAGCTTGTACGTGACCTTGGCGGCCAGCATCGCGGCCACACCGGCCACGATCGGCGCGGCGATCGCGGGGATGAGCACCTTGGTGACGACGACGCTGCCGTTGACCGCGTCGAGGCCGGCGGAGGCGACCGCGGCACCGATCAGGCCGCCCATCAGGGCGTGGGAGGAGCTGGAGGGCAGTCCGACGAGCCAGGTGACGAGGTTCCACAGGATCGCGCCGACGAGCGCGGCGAAGATCACTTCTGGCTGGATGCCCTCTTCGTTGACGAGGCCCTTGGAGATCGTCTTGGCGACCTCCACGGACATGAACGCGCCGACGAGGTTGAGCACGGCGGACATGGCCACCGCCGTCTTGGGCTTGAGGGCGCCGGTCGAGATGGTGGTGGCCATCGCGTTGGCTGTGTCGTGGAAACCGTTCGTGAAGTCGAACACGAGAGCGGTAATGATCACGATCCCGAGGAGAAGCGTTATGTGCTCCATTTACCCAGGCTTCTGTTTGACGTCAGTGGCTCGGCGACCGTAAGCAATCTGGGTGAACGGAAGATGAACTGGCGCGGGCGGAGCGGTGTACTGACCCGGGGCGCGATCGAGCCGTTTGTCCCGATTCTGGCGTAGATATATGGATTAATGCACGTCAAAGCCGGGTGAATGAACCCCTCCGGGCCGCCTCCGCATTGCATACGGTCCCGTCTGCGGGCGCCGGATGAGACCCAGATCACCCCGCCGTGCCTACGGCGGAGCGATTGCCTCGGGTGGCCCGCCGGAGCCCGCACCTCGACACTGGAGCGGTGCGTAGAGCCACAGCGACGGCAGCGGCCGTCGCCACGACCCTCCTGGGCGCCGGTGCGGCCGCCGTCGCGGCCGGCCGGTACGCCGCCGACGCGGCCCTGCGCCCCGAACCGGGCCGCCCCCTGCCCGGCGGGCCGCGGCTCAGCGTCCACTCCACCGCCGCCGGCCGGGTGGCGCTCACCCGCTCGCTGTCCTCCCTGACGCCGGGCACGTACGGCCTGACCGCGCCCGGTGTGCACGCCGTCGTCGGGCCCGTCCTCCCCGACGCCGCCCACGGCCCGGACACCGTCGTACGCCGGCTCCTCGCCGTCACGCACGGCACCCTCGACCCCGGCACGCGGGTCACCCTCACCCCCCAGGTCCACGTCGGCGACCCGCGCACCGCCCTCGGCCTCGACCACGCCGACGTCGACGTCCCGGGGGAGCTCGGCGCCCTGCCCGCCTGGTTCCTGCCCGGGGCCCGGGACACCTGGGTCATCACCGTGCACGGGCTCGGCGCCAGCCGTGAGCACCCCATGGTGGTCATGCCCTTCCTGCACCAACAGCGGATGCCCGTCCTCGACCTGGCCTACCGCGGCGACCTCGGCGCCCCCTCCTCGCCCGACGGCCTCGGCCACCTCGGGGAATCGGAGTGGCGCGACCTGGACGCCGCCATCCGCTACGCCCTGCGCTACGGCGCCCGGCGCGTGGTCCTGCACGGCTGGTCCACCGGCGCCACCATGGCCCTGCACGCCGCCGAGCGCTCGGCGCTGGCCGACCGGATCTCCGGGCTGGTGCTGGACTCGCCGGTGCTCGACTGGCACACCACCTTGCGCCGGCTCGCCGCGGCGCGCCGCACACCGGCCGCCGTGCTGCCGCTGGCGGTACGGGCCGCCGAGGGGCGCGCGGGGCTGCGCGCCGACCGCCGGCCGCCGGGCGCGCACCCCGGCGCGCTGCGCGTGCCCGTCCTGGTCTTCCACGGCCCGGACGACACCTTCGCCCCCTGGGAACCCTCCCGCAGGCTCGCCGCCGCCCGCCCCGACCTCGTCACCCTGCACACCGTGCGCGGGGCCGGACACGGGGCGATGTGGAACGCCGACCCGGGCCGCTACGAGGAGGCCCTGCGCCGGTTCCTCGTGCCCCTCATGTGAAGGCCGTGTGACGGAGGGGGCCCTGCGGGCGTCTTGCCCCGGTCTGCACCGCCGGCCCGTGTGGTAACGGCTGGTTCCGTTTGGGCTTTCGGCCAGTGACGGGCGAGACTGCTTCCGTGACGTCCCGAAAGCCTGATGAGCAGTTGGCTCGCGACTCCAGACTCCGACTCGTCTCCCCGCGGTCGGTCGCCGCGGCCCGCAAGGCGGTGACCGACCGACGCCCCCGGCCCGCCCAGCGGCCCCCGGCGGGCACGCCCGCCACCGCGGACCTCGCCAACCGGGCCCGGGCCTCGCTCGCCGACGCCGTACGCCTGACCCGCTGGGCCGAGCGCAACCTCGGCGCCGCGGACGGCGGCCGGCCCGCCCCGACGGGCGCCCTGGCGGCCTCCGACGTCGAACGCGCCGCCGAGGAACTGAGCCTGACGCACGGCCAGATCCAGGTGGGCTGGGACCGCGCGCGCCTCGCCGGCCTCGTCGAGGTGCACGGCGGCCACGCCCGGCCCGGCTGGCGACTGCGCGCCTGGGACCGGGACGACAGCGCCGTACTGCGCGGCTGGGTCGCGCTCTTCGACGCCTGGTCACTGGTCCACCCCGCCCCCGCCGACATCGCCCCCGCGGCGGTCGCCGAGGTCGTGGAGGCCATGCCCCAACTCCTCTCCCTGCTCCAGCTGTCCGCCGGGCCCGTGACCGTCCCCGACCTGCTCGACCTGCTGGGGCAGCGCGTCACCGAACTGCGCGACGAGCGGTGCGAGATCCCCTACGACGCCGAGCCCGTGACGGCACTGACGGCGGCCCGCGCCTCCGCGGAGAGCCGCCCCGTCCCGCTCGCACGGCTGCTGCGCTGGGCGCTCGGCGGACTGGCCGCCGTGGACGCCGTCACCCTCGGCCCCGCCCGGGCCACCCTCACCCCGCTCGGCAGCTGGGCCGTCTGGGTCAAGCTGGAGCAGATCTGCGTCGCCGCGCAGAGCCCCGCCGGGAACATCGAACAGTCGGCCGCCGCCATGCTGCACGGCTGCGCCCGGCTCACTCCGGGACCGGCCCGCGCGGAGTATCAGGCCTGGCTCGCCGCCCGCCCCGTCGGCCACGCCGTGACCGAGCTCCTGCAGGCGGCCCGCGGCGAGGACGCCCTGCTGCGCGGCCTCGCCTTCGAGGCGCTGCGCGTCGTCGGCGCCCCCGCCGAGCCCGAGGTCCGCGCCGCCGTCCGCGAGCCGGCCCTGCGCCCCTACGCCCTGCTCTGGCTCGCCGAGCACGACGGGATCGACCCCGACGAGGCGCAGGACGTGCTCACCGCCGAGGAGTCGACCTGGCTCTGGGTGGACACCGCTGCCGCCATCGCCGACCACGGCGAAGCCGACCTGCTGGCCCGCCACTTGGACTCGGCCGTCCGCACCACCGTGCCCCGGCTGCTGGACGAGGTCCGCGCGGTCGGCCATCCCCGCACCGTGCAGGTCCTGGTCGCACTGGCCGCGGCCCACCCCGACCCGGCCCTGGCCAAGGCGGTCCGCCGCGCGGCCTTCGAGGTGCACACGGGCGGCGCGTAACGCGCGTAGCGTCGGCCGCGGCGGAGGGCACGTACGCGCCGCGATGTGTACGTGGGCGCCGCGGGTCTCAGACCTGCGGCGCGTACGTCCCGAAGCTCCAGATGTTGCCCTCGGCGTCCCGGGCCATGTAGTCGCGGGAGCCGTAGTCCTGGTCGGTGGGCTCCATCAGGACCTCCGCCCAGTGCTCGGCGGCCCGCCGGTGGTGGGCGTCCACGTCGTCGACCACGACATAGACCCCGCAGGGGCCGGCGCCCTCCATGGCCCGGGCGAAGACCCCGCCGGTGCCCTCGCTGCCGAGCATCACGATGCCGTTGCCGTACGCCAGCTCCGCGTGCACCACCGAGCCGTCCTCACCCTCGTACACCGCGACCTGGCTGAATCCGAAGGCCTCGGTGAGCAGCTTGATGGCCGCCTTCGCGTCGCGGTAGACCAGCGTGGGACAGATGGATGAAGCGCCTGCCATGACGATCACTCCCTCTCGTGACGGTGATCCGCGTCACACAGCATGGCAGGCGCCGCCGACCGTCAGCGGAAGGTGTCGCACCGGGCCATGTCGCCGCTGCGGTAGCCCTGGTAGAACCACTGCTGGCGCTGCTCGGCCGAGCCGTGCGTCCAGGACTCCGGGGTCACCCGGCCCTGGAACCTCTCCTGGATCCGGTCGTCGCCGACCGCGGCCGCCGCGTCCAGCCCGTCCCTGATGTCCTGGTCGGTCAGGGTGGTGATCAGCGGCCGCCCGGTGGACGCGTCCGGAGTCCTCGTCGCGTTGTGCGCCCACACCCCGGCGTAGCAGTCGGCCTGGAGCTCCACCTTGACCGCGTTGCTGTTCGCGCCCTGCCGTCCGTCCTGGGCCCGCTGGAGCGTTCCGGTCAGGTTCTGGATGTGGTGGCCGTACTCGTGGGCGACGACGTAGGCCTGCGCGAAGGGCCCGCCGCTCGCACCGAACTTCGTCCGCAGCTCGTCGAAGAAGCCCAGGTCCAGGTAGACCTGGCGGTCTCCGGGACAGTAGAAGGGGCCGACGGCCGAGGTGGCCGTCCCGCAGGCGGTGTTCACCCGGCCGGTGAAGAAGACCGTGGACGCGGGGCTGTACTGCCCGCCGCGTTCGGTGAACTCCTGCTTCCAGAAGGCCTGGGTGCTGCGGACCACGGCCACCTGCCGGCAGTCCTCCCGTGCGTTGGCGTCCCGGCCCGTCTTGCAGGCCCGTTCCACCTCACTGAGGCCCGACGAGGCGGGGGCGGGCGCGGTGTCCCCCGAGGACAGCCCCAGCTCCTCGGGACCGACACCGAAGAGCAGTCCCACGACCAGTGCGATGAGGCCGACGATCCCGCCGCCGACGGTGGCCCTGCCGCCCGGGATGCGACTGCCCCGCACGTCCTTGACCTCGGAGGAGTCCAGCTGGGCGTCATCGTCGAACTGCATCCCGCACCGCCTTCGCTGCCTGAACCGGCCCTGCGGTGAGTATCAACCCATTCGTTCCGGCACGCGCCCCGGCCCACCACAGCGGCCGCTGAGCCGGACGGGGGACACGGGACACGGCCCCGCGGGCCGGGCGGACCGGCCCGCGCGCCCGGAAAGTAGTTGCGCACCCCCGGTAGAATGTCTCCCATGGCAAATCTCCTCGCGGATTAGCGGCGTCGAAGCATCGCGTCCTGCCCCCCTTCCGCCGTCCCGACCCGCCCTGGAGTATTTCCGTGATCACCGCCACCGGCATCGAGCTGCGCGCCGGCGCCCGCATCCTCATCGAGTCCGCCTCCTTCCGCGTCGCCAAGGGCGACCGCATCGGCCTGGTCGGCCGCAACGGAGCGGGCAAGACCACCCTCACCAAGTGCCTCGCGGGCGAGGGCCAGCCCGCCGCCGGATCCATCACCCGCTCGGGCGAGGTCGGCTACCTGCCGCAGGACCCCCGCACCGGCGACCTCGACGTCCTGGCCCGCGACCGGATCCTGTCCGCGCGCGGCCTCGACGTGCTCATCAAGAAGATGCGGGCCAACGAGGAGCGCATCGCCACCGGCTCCGGGGGCACCCGCGACAAGGCGATGAAGCAGTACGAGCGCCAGGAGACCGAGTTCCTGACCAAGGGCGGGTACGCCGCCGAGGCGGAGGCCGCGACGATCTCGGCCGCCCTCGGCCTGCCCGACCGGGTCCTCGGACAGCCGCTGCACACCCTCTCCGGTGGTCAGCGCCGCCGCGTCGAGCTCGCCCGGATCCTCTTCTCCGACGCCGACACCCTGCTCCTCGACGAGCCCACCAACCACCTCGACGCCGACTCGATCGTCTGGCTGCGCGACTACCTGAAGACCTACCGCGGCGGCTTCATCGTCATCTCCCACGACGTCGACCTGGTCGAGACCGTCGTCAACAAGGTCTTCTACCTGGACGCGAACCGCTCCCAGATCGACGTCTACAACATGGGCTGGAAGCTCTACCAGCAGCAGCGCGAGGCCGACGAGAAGCGCCGCAAGCGCGAGCGCCAGAACGCCGAGAAGAAGGCCGCGGCCCTGAACTCGCAGGCCGACAAGATGCGCGCCAAGGCCACCAAGACCGTCGCCGCGCAGAACATGGCCAAGCGCGCCGAGCGGCTGCTGTCCGGCCTGGAGGCGGTCCGCGTCTCCGACAAGGTCGCCAAGCTGCGCTTCCCGGACCCGGCGCCCTGCGGCAAGACCCCGCTGACCGCCGAGGGCCTCTCGAAGTCGTACGGCTCGCTGGAGATCTTCACCGACGTCGACCTGGCCATCGACAAGGGTTCCCGCGTGGTCATCCTCGGCCTCAACGGCGCCGGCAAGACCACCCTGCTCCGCCTGCTGTCGGGCACCGAGAAGCCGGACACCGGCACGGTCGTCGCCGGTCACGGCCTCAAGCTCGGCTACTACGCCCAGGAGCACGAGACCCTGGACCCCGAGCGCACGGTCCTGGAGAACATGCGCTCCTCCGCGCCCGACCTGGACCTGGTCGCGGTGCGCAAGACGCTCGGCTCCTTCCTGTTCTCCGGCGACGACGTGGACAAGCCGGCCGGGGTGCTCTCCGGCGGTGAGAAGACCCGCCTGGCCCTGGCCACGCTGGTCGTCTCCTCGGCGAACGTGCTGCTCCTCGACGAGCCCACGAACAACCTCGACCCGGCCAGCCGCGAGGAGATCCTGGGCGCGCTACGCACCTACAAGGGCGCCGTCATCCTCGTCACGCACGACGAGGGCGCGGTGGAGGCCCTGGAGCCGGAGCGGATCATCCTGCTCCCGGACGGCGTCGAGGACCTGTGGGGACCGGACTACCGGGACCTCGTGGCCCTCGCCTGATCCCCGGCGGACCGCCCCCGGGACCCCGCCCGGGCCGCCCTGCGGCACTGATCCAGTTCCTTATGGATCATTCGGCTCAGGGGTGATCCATCATCTGAGTGAGACGGTCTCGTACCGCAGCGGCGGCGCACTACGGCCCCGGCCGCACCTGTGAGGGTGCGCGACCGGGGCCGCTCTCGTGCCGCGCCCCGCCTCTGACCTGGTGATTCCCGCCGAAGGCGGTGAAGTGTGACGGAAGTCATGCGGCGGAAGAGGAGATTCCGTTCTGCTGGAGCGTCCACCCCCTGGGAAATGCCGCCGTACCGACCTTGCGGAATGGGTGGCCAGGAAGCGTGGGAGGGGTGATCATGAGAAGTCCAGAGCGCACTTCCCATGAGGAGGCACGGGTGGCCGAGACTCTGAAGAAGGGCAGCCGGGTAACCGGCGCCGCGCGCGACAAGCTCGCGGCAGACCTGAAGAAGAAGTACGACTCCGGTGCGAGTATCCGGGCGCTGGCCGAGGAGACCGGCCGGTCCTACGGATTCGTCCATCGGATGCTCAGTGAGTCCGGGGTTTCGCTGCGTGGCCGCGGTGGCGCGACGCGTGGCAAGAAGGCGGCCACTACGGCCTGACCCCGGGCCCATCGGTTCCAACGCGTCAAAGGGCTCCAACGGCTCAACGCTCACATGATCCGACGGTTCCTTCGGTGACCCCCGGTCGGCTCTCCGGTCGGCTGGGTGGTTACTGTGCAGTCACTTAGGCCGAGCTTGCGGCCGACTGCACACCGGAGGCATAGAGATGGCTCTGCTCGACAAGGACGGCGTACGACTCACCGTCGACGACACTGTCGCCACGGTGACACTGACCAATCCGGCCAAGCGAAACGCCCAATCCCCCGCGCTCTGGCGGGCTTTGGCCGAGGCCGGGAGGTCGTTGCCGGGCACCGTCCGGGTCGTCGTGCTGCGCGGTGAGGGCCAGTCCTTCTCCGCCGGGCTCGACCGGCAGGCGTTCACCCCCGAAGGTTTCGAGGGCGAGCCGTCCTTCATCGATCTGGCACGCGGTTCCGACGAACTGCTCGACGCCACGATCGCCGAGTACCAGGAGGCATTCACCTGGTGGAGGCGTAACGACGTCATCTCCGTCGCCGCCGTACAGGGACACGCGATCGGCGCCGGCTTCCAGCTCGCGCTCGCGTGTGACCTGCGCGTCGTCGCGGACGACGTCCAGTTCGCCATGCGCGAGACCAGCCTGGGCCTGGTCCCCGACCTGGCCGGCACCCAGCCCCTGACCTCCCTGGTCGGCTACGCCCGCGCGCTGGAGATCTGCGCCACGGGCCGCTTCGTGCATGCCGAGGAGGCGGAGCGGGTCGGCCTCGCCAACCTCGTGGTCCCCGCGGACGAGCTCGACGCCGCCGTCCAGGACCTGACCACCGCCCTGCTGGCACCGCCGCGGGACGCCGTGACCGAGACCAAGGCGCTGCTGCGCGGCGCCCAGTCCCGCCCGTACGACGACCAGCGCACGGCCGAGCGCGCCGCCCAGGCCCGTCGCCTGCGCGACCTGGCGGGCCTCTCCGACTGACCCGCGGGACACAGCCCCGGTCTTCGAGCACGTGGAACCGTGTCGCGGACCGGGGCGCTGCGAGCAGGTCCGGCCGAGCGGCGTAGTCCCGGCGCGCCGTGCGGGCCGCGCGCTTAACGTGGTGGGCAGTGAGTCCGTACGCACGGAAGGACACGCCATGACCGAATCCAGCGCAGGCGGCGGTTCCGCCAGGGAGCCCGGGGACCGGGGACGCACGAGCATCGCCGACGGGGTGGTCGAGAAGATCGCCGGGCTGGCCGCCCGCGAAGTGGTCGGCGTGCACGCCATGGGCAGCGGTAGCGGTCTGTCCCGGACCTTCGGCGCCGTGCGCGAGCGTGTCCCCGGCGGGGCGAAGGCCGCCGTCAGCCGCGGCGTCAAGGCGGAGGTCGGCGAGGTCCAGACCGCCCTCGACCTTGAGATCGTCGTCGACTACGGCGTGTCGATCCGCGAGGTGGCGCGGGCGGTCCGGGAGAACGTCATCTCGGCCGTCGAGCGGATGACCGGCCTGGAGGTCGTCGAGGTCAACATCGCCGTCAGCGACGTCAAGCTGCCGGACGAGCCCGACGAGGAGCCGGAAACCCGTCTTCAGTAGCCGAGAGGAGCCTGCAATGAGCATGGCGATCGCCGGCCTCTTCGCCGGTATGGCCCTGGCGTTCGCCGGTTACTTCGGCGGGTTCGGAGCCTTCCTGCTGGTGGCCGCCCTCGGTGCCGTCGGCTTCGTCACCGGGCGCTTCCTCGACGGGGACCTGGAGCCCGGGGACCTGTTCCGCCGCCGCGACGACCGGCGGCGGTGAGGCGCCGATGAGCACCCAGCCCCGGCCCGCCCCGTCGAAGGTCCCTCCCGGCGAGCGCGGCGCCACCCGTATCGCCGACCGGGTCGTCGCCAAGATCGCCGCCCGGGCCGCCCGGGAGGTCTCCACCCCGGCCGTCGGCGCGCCCCCGCACGCCACCGTCACCGTGCACCACGACATCGCACGGGTACGGGTGAGCCTGGAGCTCGGCTACCCCGCCGACCTCGCCGCCCAGTGCGCTGCCGTACGCCGGCAGGTCGCCCAGCGCGTCGGGGAGTACGCGCAGATGTCCGTCCCCGAGGTGGACATCGACATCGAGCACCTGCACTCCACCCACACCCGGACCGCCGCCGGGCGCGACCGGCGGCTGCGGTGAGGGCCCCCGGCGCCGCGGGCGCCGCCCGGTTCCGCTCCGCCCGGCGCGTCCCCGCCGCGCTGACCGCCCTCGCGGTGCTGGGTGTGGCGGCCCTCTTCCTGTACGACCTGGCCGCCGTACGGGCCCACCGCCCGGGCATGGCCTGGCGCCGCGAACTCGCCCACCAGCTGGAGCGGCACACCCCCGCCGACCTCCCGGTACAGCTGGCCGGCGGGGCCCTGGCCGTGGTCGGGGCGCTGCTCCTGCTGCTGGCGCTCACCCCCGGGCTCCGCGGGATCCTGCCGATGCGCACGCCCGACCCGGACAGCGGGTTGCGGGCCGGGATCGGGCGCAAGGACGCCGCGCAGGTCCTGCGGGACCGGGCCATGGAGGTGTCCGGGGTGCGGTCGGTCCAGGTCAGGGTGGGCCGCTCCCGCATCGGGGTGCGGGCCACCTCGCACTTCCGCGAGCTGGACGACGTACGGGCCGACCTGGACGCGGTCCTCGCCGTCGGCATCGACGAACTGGGCCTCGCGCACCCGCCGCAGCCGCGCGTACGGGTCAGGAGGTGAGCGGGGTGCTCGGAGTGGTGAACCGGATCCTGCTCGCGGTGCTCGGAGTGGTCCTGCTGGCGGCCGGGGTCTCGGCGCTGACGGGCTGGTGGCCGCTGCACGGCCGGCACGAGCCGCTGCTGACCGCCGCCACCCGGCACCGGTACGGGCACGCCGAGGGCTGGTGGTGGTGGGCGGTGCTCGCCGGGCTCGGCCTGTGCGTGCTGCTGGCCCTGTGGTGGCTGCTGTCCCAGCTCAAGCGCTCGCGGCTGCAGGCGGTGGCCGTGGACACCGGGGACGGGGCGTTCGCCCTGCTGCGCGGGCATGCGCTGGAGGAGGCGGTGGCCGCCGAGGCCGGCGCCCTGGACGGGGTCGCCGGCTGCCGGGTCGCGCTGCACGGCCGGCGCGGGTCACCCGCGCTGCGGATCGCGCTGGAACTGGAACCGCACGCGGTCCCCGCCGATGTCCTGTCCGCCGTCGCGGGCCCGGTCCTGACCCACGCCCGCGCCTCGGCGGGCCTCACCGACCTCCCGACGCAGGCCCGCCTCACGGTGACGTCCCACCGCGCGCGGCGCGTGACGTAGTGCTGTGACCCGCCCCGGGTGCGGCGGTCAGAAGCCGTGCCGGGAGCCGCCGTCGACCGGGAGCATGACGCCCGTCAGGTACGAGGCCGCCGGGGAGAGCAGGAAGGCCGCCGTGCGGCCGAACTCCTCGGGGGTGCCGTAACGCCGCAGCGGGATCCGGGACTCGTGCCCGGCCCGGGCCGCCGCCGCGTCCCCCGACAGCGCGTCCAGTTCGCGCACGCGGTCGGTGTCGATGCGGGCCGGGAGCAGGCCGACGACCCGGATCCCGCGCGGGCCGAGCTCCACCGAGAGGGACTTCGCGAAGCCCGCCAGGCCGGGCCGCAGACCGTTGGAGATGGTCAGGCCGGGGATCGGCTCGTGGACCGAACCCGACAGGACGAAGGCGATGACCCCGCCCTCGCCCAGCTCGGCGGCCGCCTCCCGCGCCAGTCGCACGGCGCCCAGGAAGACCGACTCGAAGGCCTGCGACCACTGGTCGTCGGTGTTGTCGGCCGCGGAGCCCGGGGGCGGGCCGCCGACGCTGATGAGGATGCCGTTGAAGCGGCCGAAGCGCTCGCGTGCGGTGGCGATGAGCCGCCCGGCCGCCGCCGGGTCGGAGTTGTCGGCCGCCACACCGGCCGCGTTCGGACCGAGCGCGGCCGCGGCGTCGGCCGCCCGCTTCTCGTCCCGGCCGCTCAGGAGCACCTTGGCGCCGTCGGCGGCCAGTTCACGGGCGGAGGCGAAGCCCAGGCCGCGCGTGGCCCCGGTGACGATGTAGACACGGTCCTTCAGTCCAAGATCCATGCCGACACGCTACGCCGTCGCGGGCTCCTGTTCGAGGGCGTCGGCCGAGGCCGCCGCCTCCTCGCGGTCGTGCTTCTCCCGCCGTACGAGGATCACCCAGCCGACCGGAACCGCGGCGGCGAACAGCCACCACTGGACGGCGTACGCCATGTGCGGGCCGATCGAGTCGTGGTCGGGTTCGGCGACGGGCTCGGGGCCGCCGTCCGGCGGGGCCGGCTGGTCCAGCTCCAGGTATCCGCCGAGGACGGGCCGGCCCAGGTACTGCGCCTGCTGCTCGCTGTTGATCAGCATCACCTGGCGGTCCGGCAGGCCCTTGCGGTCCTTGATGCCGCTGCCGCCGCTCGTCTCGTCGGCCTTGAGCCGGCCGGTGACGGTGACCTCGCCCGCGGGCGGGGCCGGCACCGGCGGATAGGCGCGGGGGTCGTCGCCGCCCGGCACCCAGCCGCGGTTGACGAGCGCCACCCGGCCGTCGCCGAGGACGAGCGGGGTCAGCACGTGGAAGCCGACCTTGTCGTCGTTGTCGGTCCGCATCCGGACGACCACCTCGTGCGCGGCGTCGTACGTGCCGGTCGCGGTGATGGTCCGCCAGAAGTCCGCGCGGGGGACCCGGTGTCCGGGGGAGGTGACCTCGGTCATGGGGAGCGGCTGCGCCCGCAGGTTCGTCTCGATCAGCTGGTTCTGCGCGATCCGGTGCTCATGGCGGTGGTACTGCCAGAACCCCAGCCTGATCATCGTGGGGATGAGGGCGAGGGTGACGAGGGTGAGGCACACCCACTGCCGGGTCAGCACAAAGCGGTACACGCCCACGACGGTACCCCCAGCGCGGCGGACCCCGGCGACCGGGTGGCCGTCCGGGGTCGTGGCGTACGGGCTCGGGGAGGGTTCGGGAGTCGGGGAGGGGTGGGGAGGGGAGGGCGGGGGATTCAGACGCGGTCGACGATGCCCACCTTCCCCTCCGCGCGGGCGCAGTGCGCCCCGCAGTACCAGTGGCCCTCGACCTCGACGCCCTGGCCGATGATCGAGACCCGGCAGTGCTCGCAGACGGGCGCCATGCGGTGGATGGCGCAGGAGAAGCAGTCGAAGACGTGCACGGCGCCCTGCGCGTGCACTTCGAAGGACATGCCGTAATCGTTTCCGCAGACCTCACAACGTGCCATGCGCCGAATGCTGCGCACGGGCGAGGACCGGAACAAGATCCAGCGGGGTGAGTCGCCGCGCGGGCACCCGCCCGGCGCAACGCCCGGGCTCAGGACTCCGCGTCCGCCACGTCCCGCAGCAGCTGGGTGAAGGCCGCCTCGTCGACGACGGGCGTGCCGAAGGACTTCGCCTTGACCGTCTTCGAGGTCGCCGAGTCGGGATCGTTCGTCACCAGGAGGCTGGTGAGGCGCGACACACTCGTCGCGACGTGCAGGCCCGCCTCGACCGCCCGGTCCTCCAGCAGCTCGCGCTCCACCGAGGTGTCACCGGAGAAGGCGATCCGCATGCCCTGCTTCAGCGGCTTGCCGTCCTCGTAGCGCCCCGGGTTGGGGTGCGGGCACGGCGGCCGCTTGCGCGAGGGCCGCCAGCTGCTGTTCCCGTACGAGGGCTGGTAGCCCACCCGCGGAGCGGCGGCGGAGTCCGACCACTCCGTCAGCGGCCGGCATTCCAGCAGCGGCAGCCGTACACCGTCGCGCGCGGCGGCGTGCAGCGACGGACGGAACGCCTCCGCCAGCACCCGCGCGTCGTCGAGGGCGTGGTGGGCGCGCTGCTGGACCACGCCGAAGTGCGCGGCGAGCGACTCCAGCTTGTGATTGGGCAGCGGCAGGTTCAGTTCCTTCGACAGGGCGATGGTGCACAGCCGCTGACGGACCGGCGCGGTGGCGGCGGCCCGGGCGTACTCACGGGCGATCATCTGCCAGTCGAAGATGGCGTTGTGGGCGACCAGCACCCGGTCCGCGAGCCGGCCGGCGAACTCCTCGGCGACGTCGCCGAAGAGCGGCGCGTCGGCGAGCATCGCGCTCGTCAGACCGTGGATCCACACCGGTCCCGGATCCCGCTGCGGGTTGACGAGGGTGTACCAGTGGTCCTCCACGTTGCCCTGCGCGTCGAGCCGGTAGACGGCCGCGGAGATGATCCGGTCGTCGCGAGCGAGCCCGGTGGTCTCCACGTCGACGACCGCGTACCCCTGGGGG
This sequence comes from Streptomyces sp. NPDC045695, assembly GCF_056432025.1. Classification (NCBI taxonomy): domain Bacteria; kingdom Bacillati; phylum Actinomycetota; class Actinomycetes; order Kitasatosporales; family Streptomycetaceae; genus Streptomyces; species Streptomyces sp. NPDC045695. Next base: position 20,598 of record NZ_JBWKJU010000009.1, on the reverse strand, counting down.
TACGCGGTCGGCCATGTCGTCTCTGCGGTCGTACGGTCGTCGAGCATGGTCACAGAGGATATCGGCACCGACTGACAGCCTCGGCCGCGATGCCGTTCAGCGCGGACCCGCGAGCAGGGCCGTGACGAGGGCCCGTACGGACAGCAGGAACAGCCGCTCCGGATCCGCGGGGCGGGCCAGCGCCCGGGCGAGGGCGGGGTCGTGGGGGGCGGTGGCCGGGTCCCAGAGGTCGCTCTCGGCGGGGGACTGCGCAGGGGCGCGTTCGCGGTTGCGCTCGACGAGGAGGAAGCCGACGATCTGGAACTGGATCGCGCGCACCGCGTCGGCCGCCCGGGCGCCGCGCAGCCCCGCGCGGTGCACTTCGTGCACCAGGGCCTGCTGCGCGGGCAGGAACATCCGCTCGGTCAGCCCGCGTTCGTGGACCATCGCGATCAGGTGCGGGCGCTCGCGCAGCTCGCGGCGCAGGGTCCGGGCCACCGACAGGATCCGCTCGGCGGGGGTGCGGCCGGCCGGCCGGATCGCGCCCATCTCCTCCACGGTCCGCCGCACGAGGGCGTCGAGCAGCGATTCGCGGTTGCCGACGTGCCAGTAGATGGACGTCACCGCGGTGCCCAGCTCGGCGGCGAGCCCCCGCATGGTGAGGGCGGCCGGGCCGTGCCGCTTGACCAGGGAGGCCGCGACGTCCAGCACCTCGTCGCGGGTCAGCGTGCTTCTGGCCATGGATCCGGTCCACCCGTCTGTCGTGGCTGGGAAAACTGACTGACTGTCAATTCTGCTGGGTGCAGGGGTCTTTACCCTTCATCGGTCGCGGTGTAACTGTGTTACAGAACCGAACCGAGAGGTGGTGCGAGACATGGCACGCGTACGGTACGGAGCGCGGACCGAGGCCGAGATCGCGGCGTCGCGCGAGAAGAGTTCCCGGCTCCCCGACATCTGGTCCACCGGTGTGGTGGCCGTCTGGGAGAGCGATCCCGACGTGGTGGCGGCGGTCCTGCCGCCCCCGCTCAAGCCCGCCGAGCGCCCCCTCGTACGGGCCAACATCAGCAAGGTCGACCTGCCCGGCTATCCGCTCGGCGCCGGCTCGGTGGCCGTCGCCGCCCGGCACGGCGGGGTCGAGGGCTGGTACCCGCTGGTCATGCCGATGACCCACGAGCGGGCCCTGATCGGCGGCCGGGAGGTCTTCGGCGAGCCGAAGAAGCTGGGCGAGGTCACCGTCGAGCGCGACGGGCTCGTGGTACGGGCCTGCCTGGCCCGGCACGGGATCGCCTTCGTGGAGGTGCGCGGGGCGGTGGACCGCGAGCTGCCGCTCCCCCCACCCACCCTGAAGACCGACTTCTACTTCAAGTTCCTGCCCGCCGTGGACGGTTCGGGCTTCGACGCCGACCCGGTCCTCGTCCACTGCACGCGGAACGAAAAGGTCCGCAAGCTGGAGCACGTCACCGGGGACGTGGTCCTGCGCGAGTCCATGTTCGACCCGGTCGCCGACCTCCCCGTCCGCCGGATCGTGGAGATCACCATCGGCGAGAAGACCACCGACCAGAAGGGCAGGGTGGTCGAGCGGGTGAGCGCCGAGGCCCTGCTCCCGTACCTCCACCAGCGCTACGACGACCCGATGCAGATCCTCGACGCACCCCCGGCGGCAGCGGCGCAGGGGAGGGACTGACGTGCGGCTCGAACCGGGACAGGTGGCCGTGGTCACCGGCGCCGCCAGTGGCATCGGCCTCGCGATGGCCCGCCGCTTCGCCGCCGAAGGGCTGAATGTCGTCCTCGCCGACGTGGAGGAGGGCGCCCTGCGCAAGGCCGCTGACGCACTGGACGCGGAAGGGGCCCGCGTCCTCGCCAAGACCGTCGACGTCAGCGACCGCGACTCCGTGACCGCCCTGGCCGACGCCGCCTACGAGGCCTTCGGTGCCGTCCACGTCCTGTGCAACAACGCGGGAGTCGGCTCCGGCGCCGAGGGCCGGATGTGGGAGCACGAGCCCAACGACTGGAAGTGGGCCTTCTCCGTCAACGTGTGGGGCGTCTTCCACGGCATCCAGGCCTTCGTCCCCCGCATGCTCGCGGGCGGCGGCCCCGGACACGTCGTCAACACCTCCTCCGGCGACGGCGGCATCGCCCCGCTGCCCACCGCCTCCGTGTACGCGGTCACCAAGGCGGCCGTGGTCACCATGACCGAGTCGCTCTACGCCCACCTCCGGGCCGAGGGCGCGGCCGTGGGGGCCTCCGTCCTCTTCCCCGGACCGCACATGCTGCGCACCGGGCTGTGGGAGTCGCACCGCAACCGCCCCGCCCGGTACGCGAAGGAGCGGCCGCGCAGGTCCCCGTACCGCAGCCTCGACCAGTACGAGGCGGCGATGAAGCAGGCCGGCCACCGGGTGGAGTTCACCCCGGTCGAAGAGGTCGCCGAGCACGTGGTCGACGGGATCCGCGCCGACCGCTTCTGGATGCTCCCGGCCAGCGAGCACAGCGACCGGCAGATCCGGGCCCGCTCGCAGTCGATGCTCGACCGGGCCAACCCCGCCTACCTGGAACGTTTCATCCTCGACTGACCCGACTGAGGGGCGCTCCCGTGAGTGACGCACCGTACGAAGACCCGTACCTGATCATCTCCTCCGACTGCCACGCGGGCCTGCCGACCGAGCGGTACCGGCCGTACCTGGACCGCAGGTTCCACCCCCAGTTCGACGAGTTCCTCGGCGAGCGCGACGCCCGCCGCGCGGAGGCCACCCGGCTGGGCGTCCGTAACGAGGCCTTCGCCGAGAAGTGGTTCCACGATCACGAGGAAGGCCTGAAGGGCGGCTGGGACACCGGTCGGCGGCTGAAGGAACTCGACGGCGACGGCGTGGCCGCCGAGGTCGTCTTCCCCGACGCGGACGCCGTCGACAGCCAGACCGCGGCCCCCTTCGGGGTCGGCCTCGGCCTCTCCGGCGACCAGGACCCCGAGCTGGGCATGGCGGGGGCGCAGGCGCACAACCGCTGGCTGGCGGAGTTCGTCTCCGAGCACCCCGAACGCCACTGCGGGGTCGCCCTGCTGCCCATCACCGGCGAGCCGGACAAGGTCGTCGCGGAGGTCCACCGGGCCAAGGAGTCCGGGCTGGGCGCGCTGATGATCCCCGCGATGTGGGTGGACAAGGCGCCCTACCACGACCGCCGCTACGACCCCGTCTGGGCGGCGGCGGCCGAGACGCGGATGCCGATCGTCACCCACTCCGGGTCCTCGCCGCGCCACGAGTACGGCGACCACCTCGGCATCTTCGTCTCCGAGGTCACCTGGTGGCCCTCGCGCCCGCTCTGGTTCCTGCTCTGGTCCGGGGTCTTCGAACGCCACCCGGAGCTGAAGTTCGGTATCGCCGAGTCGGGCTGCTGGTGGCTCCCGAACCAGCTGTGGTTCATGGACCGGCTCTACCTCGGCGCGCACGGCGGCAAGAAGCTCTCCCCGTTCGAGGAGCTGAAGCGCCCGCCGAGCGAGTACCTCGACCGCCAGGTGTTCATCTGCGCCACGAACACCAAGCGCCGGGAGCTGGCGCAGCGCTACGAGATCGGCGTGGAGAACATCCTGTGGGGCTCGGACTTCCCGCACCCCGAGGGCACCTGGCCGAACACGCGCAGCTGGCTGAAGAAGACCTTCCACGACGTCCCGGTCGCGGAGACCCGCCGGATGCTGGGCCTGGCGGCGGCCGAGGTCTTCGGCTTCGACACCGCGAAGCTGGCCCCCGTCGCCCGCCGGATCGGCCCCACCCCGGCCGAGCTCGGCCAGTCCCCGGACCAGGCGGCGGTGGAGGCCTCCTGGGCCCGTTCCCGCGAGGTGGGCCGCCACTGGCTCACCGGCCACGAGTTCCCGGTGCTGGGGGTGTCCTGATGGAGGACCGCTACACGGTCATCTCGGCGGACTGCCACGCGGGCGCCGACCTGCTGGACTACAAGCCGTACCTGGAGAAGCGCCACCACGAGGAGTTCGACGCCTGGGCCGCCTCGTACGTGAACCCGTACGAGGACCTCCTCGCGGACACGGCCGACCGGAACTGGAACTCCCAGCGCCGGCTCGCGGAGCTCGAAGCGGACGGCATCGTCGCCGAGGTGCTCTTCCCGAACACCATCCCGCCCTTCTTCCCGTCCGCCTCCCTGATGGCTCCGGCCCCCACGGCGGCGGAGTTCCAGCTCCGCTGGGCCGGCCTGCGGGCCCACAACCGCTGGCTGGCCGACTTCTGCGCGGACGCCCCGGGCCGGCGTGCGGGAGTGGTCCAGATCCTCCTCAACGACGTCGACGAGGCGGTGAAGGAGATCCGCCGCACCAAGGAGGCGGGCCTCACCGGCGGCATCCTGCTGCCGGGCGCCCCGCCCGGATCGGGCGTCCCCGAGCTGTACTCCGCCGCCTACGACCCCTTGTGGGCGGTGTGCGACGAGCTGGACGTCCCGGTCAACCACCACGGCGGCTCCGCCTCGCCCCCGCTGGGGGAGGAACCCGCCGCCCGCGCCGTCTTCATGGTGGAGACCACCTGGTTCTCGCACCGTGCCCTGTGGCACCTGATCTTCGGCGGGGCCTTCCGCCGCCACCCGGGTCTCAAGCTGGTCCTCACCGAGCAGGGCTCGGGCTGGATCCCCGGCGTGCTGGAGATGCTGGACTACTACCACGGCCGCCTCGTCGCCGCCTCGGCCACGGCCGAGTCCAAGTTCGGGGCGGGCCTCGCCGAGTCCATGGGCAAGGGCCCGAGCGAGGTCTGGCGGGACAACTGCTTCGTGGGAGCCAGCTTCATGCGCCCCCACGAGGTCCCGCTCCGGGAGCGGATCGGCCTCGAAAAGATCATGTGGGGCAGCGACTACCCGCACGACGAGGGCACCACGCCCTACTCCCGCGAGGGCCTGCGCATCGCCTACGCGGGGCTGCCGCGCGCGGAGGTCGCCGCGATGGTCGGCGGCAACGCGGCCCGCGTCTACGGCTTCGACCTGTCGCTGCTGGACGCCGTCGCCGCCAAGCACGGCCCGCTGGTCCGCGAGATCGCAGAGCCGCTCACCGAGATCCCGCCCGCGGCCACCAGCCCGGCCTTCGCCCGCGGCGGCTCGGTCCGCGTCTGGTGACACCCGGCCGGGCCGGTGGTGACACCCCGGCCGGGCCGGATGGCCGACCCGGCCGGTACCCACGGTAACCCCGTTGGATACCGATCGGTAACAACCTCTAGCGGCACCCCGGAACGCGCCTCTATGGTGCGGACATGCCGAACCTGCCCGATGTCGTGCTGTGGTCCATACCAGCCTTCGTGCTGCTCACCGTCATAGAGATGGTGAGCTACCGGCTCCATCCCGACGAGGACGCCGCAGGGTACGAGGCGAAGGACGCCGTCACCAGCATCGGCATGGGAATCGGCAGCATCGGCTTCGACCTGCTCTGGAAGATCCCGGTCGTCGCGATCTACACCGCGGTCTACGAGCTGACGCCGCTGCGCGTGCCCGTGCTGTGGTGGACCGTCCTGCTGATGCTGCTCGTGCAGGACTTCCTCTACTACTTCCAGCACCGCGGCCACCACGTCATCCGCATCCTCTGGGCCTGCCACGTGGTGCACCACAGCAGCCGCAAGTTCAACCTCACCACCGCCCTGCGCCAGCCGTGGACCAGCGCCACCTCCTGGCCGTTCTACCTGCCGATGGTCGCCCTCGGCGTACACCCGGCCGTGATCCCGTTCTGCTACTCGATCAACCTCGTCTACCAGTTCTGGGTCCACACCGAGCGCATCGGCAAGCTGCCGCGCCCCATCGAGTACGTCTTCAACACCCCCTCCCACCACCGCGTCCACCACGCCTCCCAGGGCGGGTACCTCGACCGCAACTTCGGCGGGATTCTGATCATCTGGGACCGGATCTTCGGCTCCTGGGTGGGCGAGGGCGAGAAGCCCGTCTTCGGTCTGACGAAGAACATCAACACCTACAACCCGCTGCGCGTGGCCACCCACGAGTACGTCGCCATCGCCCGGGACGTGCGGGCCGCCGGCTCGTGGCGCGAGCGCGCCGGGCGGGTGTTCCGCGGTCCCGGCTGGCAGCCGGCGGCCCGTCCGACCGAGGCCGCGGCGCCGGACCCGGCCCCTGCTGCGGCTCCCGCTCCGGCTCCGGCGCAGGCCCCCGCTCCCGCGCAGGCCCCCGCTCCGGCTCCCGCTCCGGCTCCCGCCCAGGAGACCAGCGCGTGAGCGGCGCCGAGTCCACCGGCCGCCGCACGCCCTCCTGGGTCACCGTGGCCGCCCCGGCCGGGCGGGCCCGCCTCGGCAGGGCCGCCCTCGTCGCCTTCGCCGTGGCCACCGCCCTCGACCTCGGCTCGCTGCTCGCCGGCTGGCACCTCGGGCACGTCATCGCCAAACCGCTGCTGATGCCCCTGCTCGTCGTCCACGTCTGCACGGCCGGACGCGGGGGCACGCGCGGCGTGCCCCGTCTGCTCGTGGCGGCCCTGCTGCTGGGCTGGGGCGGGGACCTGGCGCTGCTCTTCGACGCCGAGGCCGCCTTCCTGATCGGCATGGGCTCCTTCTCCGCCGGGCACGTCTGCTACCTCGTCCTCTTCGGCAGGAAGGCCGCGAACCCGCTGCTCGGGGGCGCCTACGCGCTGGCGCTCGTCGGGACCGTCGGGCTGCTGTGGGGCGACCTCCCCGCCGACCTGCGGATCCCCGTGGCCGGCTACAGCCTGCTGCTCACGACCATGGCCTACCGCTCCAGCGCGATGGGCCTGCGGGCCGGGGCCGGCGGGGCGCTGTTCCTGATCTCCGACATGATCATCGCCACCGGCGTCGCCGCATGGCCCCAGCCGCCCCGGCCGGACTTCTGGATCATGGCGACCTACCTGGCCGCCCAGTACCTCCTGGCCACGGGCAGCCTCGCCGCGCGGGAGGCGTACCGTGGAGAGGCCCCACAAGGGCACCACCCACGAGGGCAGCACCCACGGAGCTGACCCATCCCCCCACCCGGAGGACTGCACCACCATGCGCGCCACCGTCATCCACGCCCCTCACGACATCCGCGTGGAGGAGGTGCCCGACGCCGCCATCCAGCGCCCCGAGGACGCCGTCGTCCGCGTCCTGCGCGCCTGCATCTGCGGCAGCGACCTCTGGGCCTACCGCGGCGCGGCCGCGCGCCAGCCCGGCCAGCGCATCGGCCACGAGTTCCTCGGGATCGTCGAGGAGACCGGCTCCGCCGTGTCGGGCCTGCGCGCCGGCGACCTCGTGGTCGCCCCCTTCATGTGGTCCGACGGGACCTGTGACTACTGCGCCGAGGGCCTGTTCACCTCGTGCGAGCACGGTGGCTTCTGGGGCTCGGTCGGCCACGACGGCGGCCAGGGCGAGGCCGTACGCGTCCCGCACGCCGACGGCACCCTGGTGAAGCTGCCCGCCGCGGCGGTCAGCGACGACCACCTGCTGACGGGGCTGCTCGCGCTCTCCGACGTCATGGGCACCGGCCACCACGCGGCGCTCGGCGCGGGCGTGCGCGAGGGCTCGACGGTCGCGGTCGTCGGTGACGGCGCGGTCGGCCTGTGCGGGGTCCTCGCCGCCAAGCGCCTCGGTGCCGAGCGGATCATCGCACTGGGCCGCCACACGGCCCGTACGGACATCGCCAAGTTCTTCGGGGCCACCGATGTCGTCGCCGAGCGCGGGGAGGCCGCCGAGGCGGCCGTCCGCGAGCTCACCGGCGGCCGGGGCGCGCACGCGGTCATCGAGGCGGTCGGCACCGAGCAGTCCATGCGCACCGCCGTGAACATCACCCGCGACGGCGGCGCCGTCGGCTACGTCGGCGTCCCGCACGGCAGCGGCACCGGCCTCGACCTCGGTGTCATGTTCGACCGCAACATCACCTTGCGCGGTGGCGTGGCTCCCGTCCGGGCCTACATCCCGGAGCTGCTGGAGGACGTGCTCAGCGGCGCGATCGACCCGTCGCCCGTCTTCGACCGGACCGTGTCCCTGGACGAGGTCCCCGAGGGCTACCGCGCGATGGACGACCGCAGTGCGCTCAAGGTCATGATCACGCTCTGACTCCCGAGTCTCGATACGGGAAAGGGCCGGACGGGGTCACCCCGTCCGGCCCTCTGCCGTATCAGCCGGTTACTTGACGGCCTTGAGCGCGTCGACCACGCCGTAGCCGTAGTAGCCCGTCTGGCCCCACTTGCTCTGGCAGGTGGTGGCGTCGATCAGGGTGCCCGCGCTGTTGTAGATCTGGCTCGGGCAGCTGGCCTTGGTGGCCTGGCCCTTGAGCATCGCCTGGATCTGCGAGGGCGTGGCCGAGGGGTGGGCGCTCTTGAGCAGCGCCGCGACGCCCGCCACGTGCGGCGCGGCCATCGAGGTGCCCTGCTTGTAGCCGTAGCCCCCGCCCGGGACGGTCGACAGCACGCGGCCGTTGGCGTCCGGGGTGGCCGGGACCTGCCACTTGTCGCCGCCCGGGGCGGCGACGTCCACGACCCCGAGGCCGTAGCTGGAGTAGTACGAGCGCAGGCCCTTGTCACCGGTCGCCGAGACCGTGACGACACCCGGCAGCTGCGTGGGCAGGTCCAGGCAGACCTTGGGGTCGATGGTGCGCGGCCCCGGAGTGGTGTCGTTCGGGCTGGAGTCGTCCAGGATCGAGTCCCCGGCCAGGTCGTGGTTGGAGTTGCCGGCCGAGGCCACGTGGAGCGTGCCCTTGCGCTCGGCGTACTTGGTGGCCCGGCCGATGGCCTCCACGAGCGCCTTCTGGTCGTCGTCCGCCTTGCAGTTGTAGAGCCAGGGGTCGACGTAGTAGCTGTTGTTGGTCACCTCGATCCCCTTCTCGGCGGCGAACATGAAGCCGCAGACGACCGCCTCGGTGTAGAAGAGGCTGGTGCCGGGCTCGCTCACCTTGATCGCGGCGATCTTCACGCCGGGCGCGACACCGCTGATGCCTATGCCGTTGCGGGGGGCCGCGATGGTGCCCGCCACGTGCGTGCCGTGGTCGCTGCCGTCGGCGTACGGGCGCCAGGCGCCCTCGGTGGTGTCCGCGACGCCGCCGACGCAGTTGGCCGACTGCTCCTTGGAGAAGTTCGGGGCGAGATCGGGGTGGGTGTCGTCGACACCCGTGTCGATGATGCCGACGGTGACGTCCTGGCTGCCATCGTTGATCTTGTGAGCCTCGTCGGCCTTGATCGTCCGCAGGTCCCACTGGTTGGACTCGAGCGGCTCCTGACCCTCCTGGGCCTGCGCCGCCGCCTTGGCGGCGTCCGCCTCGCTCAGCCGCTGAGTGGCGCCCTCCTCGGTGGTCTGCACGGCCTGCATCGGGGCCGTCCGGGTGGCACCGACCGACACGAACAGGCCGCGCTGGGCACGCAGCTGCTTGGCGAAGTCCGGGTTCTGGGAATGTGCGACGACGACCCCGATCTCCTCATAGGCCGTCACCACCGTTCCACCGGCGCGCTCTATGGCCTTCTTGGCGGCCGTCACCGTGGCGTAGGAGTTCAGGTTCGCCACGTAGGACAGCTTGGGGCCAGTGGTGTCGGCCTTCGAAGCCGTCGCCGCGTCCGCCGTGTTGCCCAGCGGGGCGGCGGAGGCCGCGACCGAGGGCAGGAAGGCGAGCGAGGCGGTGAGCGCCAGGCCGACCGGAACGGCGAGGGCATGCCGGCGGCCGGATCCCAGATGAGCCATGGGTTCTCCACATCATCTTCGAGAAAGCCGTCCGTGCGCGGTCGCGTCGGACGGGTTCATGACACGCGAACCTAGCGTCGTCGTTCCCCTTTGCGCCATCAGTTCGAGAAATCAGTTTTCGAAGAATCCGGGGGTGTTGAACCGTCCCGACGCGCCGGCCGTGCCGTTGACAGGGGGGCTCGGCACCACCGTCCCCCCACACGGAGGTTGTTTTGTCCGTCGTCCCCACCGCACCCGCGTCACAAGGAGATCCCCCCGTGACCACCGAAGCAGCGCCGCCGCCGGGCGGCACGGGAACGCCACCGGCGGGCCCGACGGCCGATGATTTCGCGAGCGTCCAGCAGAGCGCCGAGTTCGCCGAACTGCGCAGCTCCTACCGCTCCTTCGCCTTCCCGCTCACCGTGGCCTTCATCGCCTGGTACCTGCTCTACGTCCTGCTGTCCAACTACGCGGGCGGCTTCATGGGGACCAAGCTCTTCGGCAACGTCAACGTCGCCCTCGTGCTCGGTCTCGCCCAGTTCGCGACGACCTTCCTCATCGCCTGGCTGTACTCGCGGCACGCCGCCACGAAGCTCGACCCCAAGGCGCAGGCCATCAAGGCGCGGATGGAGGCCGCCGAATGAGCGGCACGCTGACCGGTCTGACCGATCTGACCGGCCTCGCGGACCCGACCGGCCTCACGACGGTCGCCGCGGGCGCCTCCGAACACCGGCCGCTGATCATCACCCTGTTCGGGCTGTTCGTCGTCGCCACCCTGGTCATCACCGTCTGGGCCGGCCGCCAGACCAAGGACGCCGCCGACTTCTACGCGGGCGGGCGCCAGTTCACCGGCTTCCAGAACGGCCTCGCCATCTCCGGCGACTACATGTCCGCCGCGTCCTTCCTCGGCATCGCCGGGGCCATCGCCCTGTTCGGCTACGACGGCTTCCTCTACTCCATCGGCTTCCTGGTGGCCTGGCTGGTCGCCCTGCTGCTCGTCGCCGAGCCGCTACGCAACTCCGGCCGCTACACGATGGGCGACGTCCTCGCGTACCGGATGCGCCAGCGGCCCGTGCGTACCGCCGCCGGCACCTCCACCATCGTGGTCTCGATCTTCTACCTGCTCGCCCAGATGGCCGGCGCCGGCGTGCTCGTCTCGCTCCTCCTCGGCATCACCAGCGACGGCGGCAAGGTGGCCGTGGTCGCGCTCGTCGGCGTACTGATGATCGTCTACGTGACCATCGGTGGCATGAAGGGCACCACCTGGGTCCAGATGATCAAGGCCGTCCTGCTGATCGCGGGCGCCCTGCTGATCACCTTCCTGGTGCTGCTGAAGTTCGACTTCAACATCTCCGCCCTGCTGGGCCAGGCCGCCGAGAACAGCGGCCAGGGCACGAAGTTCCTGGAGCCCGGACTCAAGTACGGCAAGGACTCGCTGACCAAGCTGGACTTCATCTCCCTCGGCCTCGCCCTGGTCCTCGGCACCGCGGGCCTGCCGCACATCCTGATCCGCTTCTACACCGTGCCCACGGCCCAGGCTGCCCGTAAGTCCGTGAACTGGGCCATCGGCATCATCGGCGCCTTCTACCTGATGACCATCGCCCTCGGTTTCGGCGCCGCGGCCCTCCTCAAGCGGGCCGACATCCTCGCCTCCAACAAGGCCGGCAACACCGCCGCCCCGCTGCTCGCCCAGGAGATCGGCGGCGGCCCCGACTCCACCGGCGGCGCCGTCCTGCTCGCCGTGATCTCGGCGGTCGCCTTCGCCACCATCCTCGCCGTGGTCGCGGGCCTCACCCTGGCCTCCTCCTCTTCCTTCGCGCACGACCTGTACGTCAACGTCATCCGCAAGGGCAAGGCCACCGAGAAGGAGGAGATGCGCGCGGCCCGCTGGTCCACCGTCGTGATCGGCGCCGTCGCCATCGGCCTGGGGGCGCTGGCCCGCGACCTGAACGTGGCCGGGCTGGTGGCGCTCGCCTTCGCGGTGGCCGCCTCCGCCAACCTGCCGACGATCCTCTACAGCCTCTTCTGGAAGCGCTTCAGCACCCGGGGGGCCCTGTGGTCCATCTACGGCGGGCTGGTCTCGGCGGTCGGCCTGGTGCTGTTCTCCCCGGTCGTGTCCGGCAAGCCCACCTCGATGTTCAAGGACGCCGACTTCTACTGGTTCCCGCTGGAGAACCCCGGCATCATCTCCATCCCGCTCGGCTTCCTGCTGGGGTGGCTGGGGACGGTCCTGTCCAAGGAGAAGGCCGACCCGCAGAAGTTCGCCGAGCTGGAGGTCCGCTCCCTGACCGGCACGGGGGCCCACTGAGCGGGCCCACTGAGCGGGCCTGCTGAGAGGGCCCACTGAGCGGGCTCTATGAGTTCGGCCGAACACTGAACGTGGCCGCGTCGTAGGTCCCTACGACGCGGCCGTGTTACGTCTCGTTCATTCGGGCACCTCTGGCTGTCACACGGGTCGCGTAGTCTCGAAAGAGAACGCGTGAAGAAGATCCCACAGGTCGCGCGTACCTCTACATCCGGACAGGGGAGGGGGCCCACAGTGCTTCTCGACACGTACGGCCGCGTGGCCACTGACCTGCGCGTCTCGCTCACCGACCGGTGCAATCTGCGCTGTACCTACTGCATGCCCGAAGAGGGACTGCAGTGGCTCGGCAAGTCGGATCTGCTCAGCGACGACGAGATCGTCCGGCTGATCCGCATCGCCGTCACGCAGCTCGGCATCACCGAGGTCCGCTTCACCGGCGGCGAGCCGCTGCTGCGCCCCGGCCTGGTCGGGATCGTCGAGCGGTGCGCGGCCCTCGAACCGCGCCCCAAGATGTCGCTGACCACCAACGGCATCGGTCTCAAGCGCACCGCCCAGGCCCTGAAGGCCGCCGGCCTGGACCGGGTGAACGTCTCCCTGGACACCCTGCGGCCCGAGGTCTTCAAGACCCTCACCCGCCGCGACCGGCACCGGGACGTCATCGACGGGATGGCCGCCGCCCGCGACGCGGGGCTGACCCCCGTCAAGGTCAATGCCGTGCTCATGCCGGGACTCAACGACGACGAGGCCCCCGACCTCCTCGCCTGGGCCGTGGAGAACGAATACGAGCTCCGCTTCATCGAGCAGATGCCGCTCGACGCCCAGCACGGCTGGAAGCGCGACGGCATGATCACCGCCGGGGACATCCTGGAGTCCCTGCGCACCCGCTTCACCCTCACCGAGGAGGGGGCCGACGAGCGCGGCTCCGCCCCGGCCGAGCGCTGGGTGGTCGACGGCGGCCCGGCCACCGTCGGCGTCATCGCCTCGGTCACCCGCCCGTTCTGCGGCGCCTGCGACCGCACCCGGCTCACGGCCGACGGCCAGATCCGTACGTGCCTGTTCGCCACCGAGGAGTCGGACCTGCGCGCCGCCCTGCGCTCGGGCGCCCCGGACGAGGAGATCGCCCGCCTGTGGAAGGTGGCGATGTGGGGCAAGAAGGCCGGGTCCGGCCTCGACGACCCGTCCTTCCTCCAGCCCGACCGCCCGATGTCCGCCATCGGCGGCTGAACTTCCCGCTGCCGGACCGGAGTTCGCAGGAGTTCAGCGCGGGCGTTCAGCGCAGACGTTCAGCGCAGGCGTTCCGAGCCCTCCGGCTGCACCCACTCGTCGATCTTCACGACGCCCTTGAGGAAACCGCGGACCCCCAGGAACTGGGAGAGCTGTTCGCGGTGCTCCTCGCAGGCCAGCCAGGTCTTGCGCCGCTCCGGCGTGTGCAGCTTGGGGTTGTTCCACGCGAGGACCCACACGGCCGCTTCGCGGCAGCCCTTGGCGGAGCAGACGGGGGTCTCGTCGGGGCCGGAGATGTCAGAGGAAGTCACGGCCCAACCCTAGAACGGAAAGGCGACGCCGAGCAGCCACGGGGGGAGCTGCCCGGCGTCGGTCCGTCGCTCCGACGGGGGATGCGGAGCGCGTAGGCAGTATGTCACGCAGGACCCCGTCGAGTGCACCGGAACTTCATGATTGATCTGAGCTTTTCTTGAGCTTTCCGGCGTCCAGCTCCAGCCGTGCGGGAGCCGGGAGGAAGTGCGAGGGCAACGACGGCGTCGACTCGCGCCCGGCGTTGGCGATCACCACGGCCACGTAGGGCAGCAGGGCGCCGGCGACGAGGGTCACGATCGCCACGGGGCGCTGCACGTTCCACAACAGCACGGTCGCGATGACCGACAGGGTTCTGACGGCCATCGAGATCACATATCGGCGCTGGCGGCCCCGCACGTCCTCGGCGAGGCCCATCCGGGCCCCGGTGATCCTGAAGACCTCGGCCCCGTTCCGCTTCTGCCGCTTCGTCCGCTCCATGCTCCACCACCCGATCGCCCGCCGGGCAGTCCCGGCCCGGACCTCCCACGGTACGCCGCCCCCGTGCGGGCGAGGAGAGGGGGCCACCCCTGGCGGGCGCTCGGACGGAGTCATCCGACATGCGCGCTATGTCCCACGGGTCGAGACTGGGCCCACGTGCGCCGCCAGGCGCCAGGAGGAGGCTCGACATGCATTGGTTGTGGGCGATCATCGTCGGTTTCGTGCTGGGGCTGATAGCCCGGGCCATCCTGCCGGGCAAGCAGCACCAGCCCCTCTGGCTGACCACCGTGTTCGGCATCATCGGTGGTGTCCTCGGCAACGCGGTGGCCACCTGGATCGGCGTGGAGGAGACCAGGGGCATCGACTGGGTCCGGCACCTGCTCCAACTCGCCGGAGCCGTGCTCGTCGTCGGGATCGGCGACATGATCTACGTGGCCATGCGGGGCGGCAGACGCCAGCGGGTGTGAGGCGCTCCGCGTGCGAGGCGCTCCCCGTGTGAGGCGCTCCGCGCATGACGCAGGGGCCGGCCGGACGGTGCGTCCGAACCGGCCCCTGCGCCGTGTTCCGTGCCGTGACGTCAGTGACGTCCCGTGATCAGGCGCCGACGACCTCGACCGCCGCCAGGTTCTTCTTGCCCCGGCGCAGCACCAGCCAGCGACCGTGCAGGAGGTCCTCCGCGGCCGGAACCGCGTCCTCGGCGGTGACCTTCACGTTGTTCACGTAGGCACCGCCCTCCTTCACGGTCCGACGGCCCGCCGACTTGCTCGCGACCAGACCGGTCTCCGCGAGCAGGTCGACCACCGGGCCGAGCTCCGCCACCCGGGCGTGCGGCAGCTCGGACAGGGCCGCGGCCAGCGTGGCCTCGTCCAGCTCCGCCAGCTCGCCCTGGCCGAACAGCGCCTTCGACGCGGCGATCACGGCGGCGCACTGGTCGGCGCCGTGCACCAGCGTGGTCAGCTCCTCCGCCAGCGCCCGCTGGGCGGCACGCGCCTGCGGTCGCTCGGCGGTCTGCGCCTCCAGCGCCTCCAGTTCCTCTCGGGACTTGAAGGACAGGATCCGCATGTAGGTCGAGATGTCCCGGTCGTCCACGTTCAGCCAGAACTGGTAGAACGCGTACGGCGTGGTCATCTCCGGGTCGAGCCAGACGGCCCCGCTCTCGGACTTGCCGAACTTGGTGCCGTCCGCCTTGACCATCAGCGGGGTCGCCAGCGCGTGCACGACCGCGCCCGGCTCGACCCGGTGGATCAGGTCGAGCCCGGCCGTCAGGTTGCCCCACTGGTCGGAGCCGCCCTGCTGGAGCACGCAGCCGTAGCGCCGGTACAGCTCCAGGAAGTCCATGCCCTGGAGCAGCTGGTAGCTGAACTCGGTGTAGCTGATGCCCTGGTCGGATTCCAGCCGCTTGGCGACCGAGTCCTTCGTCAGCATCTTGTTGACGCGGAAGTGCTTGCCGATGTCCCGCAGGAACTCGATGGCGGACATGCCCGCCGTCCAGTCCAGGTTGTTCACCATGAGCGCCGCGTTCTCGCCCTCGAAGGACAGGAACGGCTCGATCTGGGTGCGCAGCCGGGTGACCCAGTTCGCGATGGTCTCCGGGTCGTTCAGGGTCCGCTCGGCGGTCGGCCGGGGGTCACCGATCTGCCCGGTGGCCCCGCCCACCAGCGCCAGCGGCCGGTGCCCGGCCAGCTGCAGCCGGCGCACGGTGAGCACCTGGACCAGGTGCCCCACGTGCAGCGAGGCGGCCGTCGGGTCGAAGCCGCAATAGAACGTGACCGGACCGTCCGCGAAGGCCTTGCGCAGCGCTTCTTCGTCAGTGGACTGGGCGAAGAGCCCACGCCACTTCAGTTCGTCGACGATGTCCGTCACGGTCTCTCGACTCCTTCGGATGATCGGAATTGCAACACTTCGTTGCAACGATCAGTCTAGGTGGGTCAGACGCCCTTGCTGACCGAACTCATGTTGAAGTCCGGGATGCGCAGCGCCGGCATCGCGGCCCGGGTGAACCAGTCGCTCCACTCGCGCGGCAGGGTCTTCTCGGTCCGCCCGGCCTCCGAGGCCCGCGACAGCAGGTCCACCGGGGACTCGTTGAACCGGAAGTTGTTGACCTCGCCGACGACCTGCCCGTTCTCCACCAGGTAGACGCCGTCCCGGGTCAGGCCCGTGAGCAGCAGCGTGGCCGGGTCCACCTCGCGGATGTACCACAGGCAGGTCAGCAGCAGACCCCGCTCGGTCCCCGCCACCATCTCGTCCAGCGACTTGTCGCCGCCGCCGTCCAGGATCAGGTTTCCGAAGCCGGGGGAGAGGGGCAGCCCGGTCAGCCCGGCGGTGTGCCGGGTCGTGGTCAGCCTGGCCAGCTCACCGTCCCGGATCCAGTCGGTCGCCGGGACCGGCAGGCCGTTGTCGAACACCGAGGCGTCGTCGCCGGAGCTGTGCGCGATCACGAACGGCGCGGACTCCAGGCCCGGTGCGTTCGGGTCGCTGCGCAGGGTGAGCGGCAGCTCGGACAGCTTCTCGCCGAGCCGGGTACCGCCGCCGGGCTTGGAGAAGACCGTACGGCCCTCCACCGCGTCCCGGGCCGCCGCGGACCACATCTGGTAGATCAGCAGGTCCGCCACGGACGTCGGCGGTAGCAGCGTCTCGTACCGCCCGGCGGGCAGCTCGATCCTCCGCTCCGCCCAGCCCAGGCGCACGGCGAGCTCCGCGTCCAGCGCGGTCGGGTCCACGTCCTTGAAGTCCCTGGTCGAGCGGCCCGCCCAGGCCGAGCGCTGCCGGTCGGGGGACTTGGCGTTGAGCTCCAGGGTGCCCTTGGGCTGGTCGTGGCGCAGCCGCAGCCCCGTCGAGGTGCCGACGTACGTGGAGACCAGCTCGTGGTTGGCGAAGCCGTACAGCTCCCGGCCGCCCGCGCGGGCCCGGGCGAAGGCCTCACCGAGGGCCGGGGCGAAGTCCGCGAACACCGCCGACGTGGTCTCCGCGGGGGCGTCGGTGAAGTCCGGCGAGTGGGGGGTGCCGGTGACCAGCGGCTGGGCGTCCTCCGCCGGGCCCGCCCCGCGGGCGGCCGCCTCGGCGGCCCGTACCAGCGGCTCCAGGTCGGCGGCGGTGACGGCGGAGCGCGAGACGACCCCCGAGGCCGTCCCCTCTTTGCCGTCCACCGTGGCGATGACCGTGAGGGTGCGGCCGCGGGTGACGCCGTTGGTGGTGAGCGCGTTGCCCGCCCAGCGCAGATTGGCGGTCGACTCCTCGTCGGCGATGACGACACAGCCGTCGGCGGTGGACAGCTCCAGCGCCTGCTCGACGATCTCGTGGGGCTTGGTGGTGCGCATCGACGAGCTCATCGCCCGGCCTCCTGCGTGGTGTTCAGGATGTTCACATCGCGAAACAGCGCGGACGGGCAGCCGTGCGAGACCGCCGCGACCTGGCCCGGCTGGGCCTTGCCGCAGTTGAAGGCGCCGCCCAGGACGTAGGTCTGCGGGCCGCCGACCTTCTCCATCGAGCCCCAGAACTCCGTCGTGGTGGCCTGGTAGGCGACGTCGCGCAGCTGCCCCGCCAGCCTGCCGTTCTCGATGCGGAAGAACCGCTGGCCGGTGAACTGGAAGTTGTAGCGCTGCATGTCGATCGACCAGGAGCGGTCGCCGACCACGTAGATCCCGCGCTCCACACCGCCGATCAGGTCCTCGGTGGACAGCCCGCCCGGGTCCGGCTGGAGCGAGACGTTCGCCATCCGCTGGACGGGCACGTGCGCCGGGGAGTCGGCGAACGCGCAGCCGTTGGAGCGGCCGAGGCCGGTCAGCCTCGCGATCCGCCGGTCCAGCTGGTAGCCGACCAGGGTGCCGTCCTTGACCAGGTCCCAGCTCTGCGCCTCGACGCCCTCGTCGTCGAAGCCGACCGTGGCCAGCCCGTGCTCGGCGGTGCGGTCACCCGTCACGTTCATGATCGGCGAGCCGTACTTGAGCTTGCCCAGCTGGTCGAAGGTGGCGAAGGAGGTCCCCGCGTACGCCGCCTCGTAGCCCAGGGCCCGGTCGAGCTCGGTGGCGTGGCCGATGGACTCGTGGATGGTGAGCCACAGGTTGGACGGGTCGACGACCAGGTCGTAGCGCCCGGCCTGCACGCTCGGCGCCCGCATCTTCTCGGCGAGCAGCCCCGGGATCTGCTCCAGTTCGGAGTCCCAGTCCCAGCCGGTGCCGGTCAGGTACTCCCAGCCGCGGCCCGCGGGCGGTGCGATGGTGCGCATCGAGTCGAACTCGCCGGTGGTGGCGTTCACGGCCACCGCGGTGAGCTGCGGGTGGATCCGGACCCGCTGCTGCGTGGTCACGGTGCCCGCGGTGTCGGCGTAGAACTTGTTCTCGTGGACGGCGAGCAGCGAGGCGTCCACGTGCGCGACCCCGTCGGCCGCCAGCAGCCGCGAGCTCCAGTCGGCGAGCAGCGCCGCCTTCTCCGCGTCCGGCACCTCGAAGGGGTTCACGTCGTAGGCGGAGATCCAGGTCTTCTCCGCGTGCACCGGCTCCTCGGCGAGCTCCACGCGCTCGTCGGAACCGGCGGCCCTGATCACCTGGGCGGACAGCTTCGCCATGGCCACGGCCTGCGAGGCCACCTTCGCGGCGGCGTCCATGGTCAGGTCCACACCGGAGGCGAACCCCCAGCTGCCCCCGTGCACCACCCGGACCGCGTATCCGAGGTCGGTGGTGTCGGACCCTCCTGAGGGCTTGGCGTCCCGCAGGCGCCAGGAGGCGCTGCGGATCCGCTCCAGCCGGAAGTCGGCATGCTCGGCGCCCAGCGCGCGAGCCCGGGCGAGCGCCGCGTCGGCGAGCGCCCGCAGGGGCAGCGCGGTGAAGGCCGCGTCGATGGTATGGGGCACGGAAGTCCTCCCGGGGTCGGGGCCGGTCGCCCCGATCATGTCGCGATCGGGGCGCTTGTGCCTACATCTTTCTGTAGGGACTCGACAGAGCCCGCAGCGAGGCCCTGTCGGGGACCGATTCTCCGAACGGGCGATGCGACCGATAGGTTTTTGCTATTCAGACCGCTACTCGAAAGGGTGATCCGTTGAGCCGCTCGGTTCTCGTCACCGGAGGAAACCGGGGCATCGGCCTCGCCATCGCCCGAGCTTTCGCAGAGGCCGGCGACAAGGTCGCGATCACGTACCGCTCGGGTGAGCCGCCGCAGGCGCTCACCTCGCTCGGCGTCCTGGCGGTGCGGTGCGACATCACCGACTCCGAGCAGGTGGAGCAGGCCTACAAGCAGATCGAGGACGCGCACGGCGCGGTCGAGGTGCTGGTGGCCAACGCCGGCATCACCAAGGACACGCTGCTGATGCGGATGTCCGAGGAGGACTTCTCGTCGGTCGTCGACACCAACCTCACCGGCACCTTCCGGGTGGTCAAGCGCGCGAACCGCGGCATGCTCCGCGCCAAGAAGGGCCGCGTCGTCCTGATCTCCTCGGTGGTCGGACTCCTCGGCTCGGCGGGGCAGGCCAACTACGCCGCCTCCAAGGCCGCGCTGGTCGGCTTCGCCCGCTCGCTCGCCCGCGAGCTGGGCTCCCGCAACATCACCTTCAACGTCGTGGCCCCCGGTTTCGTGGACACCGACATGACGAAGGTGCTCACCGACGAGCAGCGTGCCGGCATCGTCGGCCAGGTGCCGCTCGGCCGTTACGCGCAGCCCGAGGAGATCGCGGCCGCCGTCAGCTTCCTGGCGTCCGACAACGCCGCGTACATCACCGGAGCCGTCATTCCCGTTGACGGCGGATTGGGCATGGGTCACTGATCACCATGAGCGGAATCCTTGAGGGCAAGCGCATCCTCGTCACCGGAGTGCTGATGGAGTCCTCCATCGCGTTCCACACCGCCAAGCTGGCCCAGGAGCAGGGCGCCGAGGTCATCCTCACCGCCTGGCCGCGCCCGTCGCTGACCGAGCGCATCGCCAAGAAGCTGCCCAAGCCGGTCAAGGTGATCGAGCTCGACGTCACCAACCAGGAGCACCTGGACCGCCTGGAGGGCCTCGTCCGCGACGAGCTCGGCGGCCTGGACGGGGTCGTGCACTCCATCGGCTTCGCGCCGCAGGACGCGCTCGGCGGCAACTTCCTGAACACCCCGTTCGAGTCGGTCGCCACCGCCATGCACGTTTCGGCGTTCTCGCTGAAGTCGCTGACGATGGCCTGCAAGCCGCTGTTCCCGCAGGAGGGCGCGGCCGTCGTCGGCCTCACCTTCGACGCGCAGTTCGCCTGGCCGCAGTACGACTGGATGGGCCCGGCCAAGGCCGCTCTGGAGGCCACCAGCCGTTACCTCGCCCGTGACCTGGGCAAGGAGAACATCCGCTGCAACCTGATCTCGGCCGGTCCGATCGGTTCCATGGCCGCGAAGTCCATCCCGGGCTTCGGCGAGCTGGCCGAGGTCTGGAACTCCCGCTCGATGCTGGACTGGGACATGAGCGACCCGGAGCCGACCGGCAAGGGCGTCGTCGCCCTGCTGTCGGACTGGTTCCCGAAGACCACCGGCGAGATCATCCACGTCGACGGCGGTCTGCACGCGATGGGTGCCTGACCCCAGGTCAGACCAGCGGTTCCGTACGGCGGCGGGGGGGGGGGGGGGGGGGGGGGGGGGGGGGGGGGGGGGGGGGGGGGGGGGGGGGGGGGGGGGGGAGGGGGGGGGGGGGGGGGGGGGGGGGAGGGGGGGGGGGGGGGGGGGGGGGGGAGAGGGG
>NZ_JBWKJU010000008.1:260816-322208 GCF_056432025.1 Streptomyces sp. NPDC045695 | reverse complement strand
CAGCGCACCGACACCAGACCCGTCAGGCAAAGCCCAAAATCTGAAACAGAACACGACTCATGAGGCGAGCCGGGAACTCAAGACCAGGTCACTAGCGGGTGTCCCTGAGGGGATGACCCCGGGGACACCCTCCAGGTCAGAAGCCGAGCTTGCGGAGCTGCTTGGGGTCCCGCTGCCAGTCCTTGGCGACCTTCACGTGCAGGTCGAGGAAGACCGGGGTCCCGAGCAGCGCCTCGATGTGCTTGCGCGACTTCATCCCGACCTCCTTGAGGCGGGAGCCCTTCGGGCCGATGATGATGCCCTTCTGGCTCGGCCGCTCGATGTAGACGTTGGCGTGGATGTCGAGCAGCGGCCGGTCGGCCGGGCGGTTCTCCCGCGGGATCATCTCCTCGACGACCACGGCGATGGAGTGCGGGAGCTCGTCCCGTACGCCTTCCAGCGCGGCCTCGCGGATCAGCTCCGCGACCATGACCATCTCGGGCTCGTCGGTGAGGTCGCCCTCCGGGTACAGCGGCGGGCTCTCCGGCAGCAGCGGCGCGATCAGATCGGCCAGCAGCTGGACCTGGCTGTCACCGACCGCCGAGACGGGCACGATCTCGGCCCACTCGAAGCCCAGCTCCTGGGCCATCTGGTGGACGGCGATGAGCTGCTCGCCCACCACCTTGGACTCGACCAGGTCGGTCTTGGTGATGATGGCGATCTTGGGGGTCTTCTTGATCCCCGCCAGCTCCTTGGCGATGAACTTGTCGCCGGGGCCGAGCTTCTGGTCGGCCGGCAGGCAGAAGCCGATCACGTCGACCTCGGCCCAGGTGGTCCGTACGACGTCGTTGAGCCGCTCGCCGAGCAGGGTGCGCGGCTTGTGCAGGCCGGGCGTGTCGACGAGGACGAGCTGGGCGTCGGGGCGGTGCACGATGCCCCGGACGGTGTGGCGGGTGGTCTGCGGCCGGTTGGAGGTGATCGCGACCTTGGTGCCCACGAGTGCGTTGGTGAGGGTCGACTTTCCCGCATTGGGGCGGCCGACGAAGCAGGCGAAGCCCGCACGGTGCGGGGCGGTGGACTCGGGGGAACGATCGCTCATACGGGCCATTCTCCCCGATGCCGCTCCCAGCGCCGACCAGATCACCGCGGTGAGGGCGAGCACAGGCGTGAGCCGGGGGTGCGCGGCGTGGACCGCACGGCTCTGAGCTGTGGTTCCGTCGGCCCGGGCGCGCACGGTCAGCGTGGCCCATTCCGCGGCGGGAGGACGCTCCCAGCGGGTGGTGAGCCGGACCTGCTGACCCGGCGGCAGTTCGGCGGGCAGGGCGGTGAGCTCGCGGGTGAGCAGCCGGCGGCCGAGTGCCCCGGAGGCGGTGAGGGTGGCCCGGGGGCGCAGGGTGACGTTGCCGACGTTGTGGAGGGTGTAGGAAACCTCGGCGCCGGCGCCGGCGCGGGTGGCCCGTACGTCGCGGACGGCGAGGGCGGGGGCGGTCGGGCCGGTGACCCGCAGGTACAGGCGTGCGGCGACGGCCTGCCGTACGCCGATCCCGGGGGCGGCGGCTGCGGCGGTGGCGGGCCCGTCCTCCAGGGCGACGACGGCGCCGGGGTGGTCGCCGGGTTCGGCCCGGTCGGGGACGGTGAGGGTGAAGGCGACCCTGACCGACCCCCGGGCCGGTACGGTCACGCGCTCCCGGTCGAGGTGCGCCCACGCGGCCACGGCCCGGCGCGGCTCGTCGGGGCCGCGGAGGGCGAAGCCGCCGTCCCGGGCGGTGGTGTACGCGTCGGCCGCGTACAGCCGGAAGGTGCGGGGCCGGTCGGTGCGGTTGACGAGGGTGACGGCGTCGGCGGCGCTCTGGCCGGGGGCGGCGGCGAGGTGGAAGTACGGCCGCTGCCCGACGCCCGTCGCGGCGGGCAGGACGGACCACTGGCCGTCGTCCGCGGCGGCGGCCGTCCCGGCGGGCAGCAGTACGAGGGCCAGCGCGGCCCCCATCAGCAGCGCCGCCCCGGCACGGGCTGCCGCTGCGCGCCCCGTCACGACAACGTCAGGGTCAGCACCGCCGAGTACGCGCCGGGTGGGGTGTACCGCGGGACCTGGAGGGTGACCGTGGCGTCGATCGTGAAGGTCCCGCCGACCAGCGGCGCGTCCGGCGTCGAGGCGAGCACCGCGCCGTCCGGGCCGACCACGCCCGCGCTGCCCGGCGTACAGGGGCTCGCGCTGCCCGCGGCCGCCGCGCACGACGGGGTCCAGGACAGGGAGGCGCCCGGGATGCGGACCCCGCCCGGCCCGCGGAAGTCGGTGACCTTGCCGGTCAGGGACCAGCCGGCCGGGCCGCCGCGGCCGTCGGTGACGGTGACGGTGCCGATCCGGCCGGAGGCGGCGCCGCCCGCGCCGTACGGGACCGCGCCCAGGGCGATGTCCTGGCTCGTCTGGGTCATGCCGAGGGCGCCCGGTTCCACGGTCGCGGTGACCGTCAGGGCGCCGGGCGGCGGCCCGGTGGCGACGACGACCGTGTACGCGGCCGGGCCGGAGCCGCGCCGCGCGGACCAGGCCGCCCCCTCGTAGGCGACGACGGAGGTGGTGGCCCGGTCCGTGACCGGCAGCCCGACCACGGCCGTGCCCAGAGCGTCGGCGACGGCGGTCACCCGGTCGGTGGTCTCGGCGGCTCCCGCCCGCCCCGCCACCGTCACGGCGGCGCCCGGCGGGAATCCGGCGGCCGTCACCTCGACCTCGGCGCCCGGCCTTCCGTGGGCCGAGGCGAGGAAGACGCTGCGCAGGTTGGCCGTGGGCAGCTCGGCGGCGGTCAGGCGTTCACCGGCGGGGACGGCGGACGGGGCGGCCGGGGTGCAGGTGGTGTCGAGGTCCAGCAGATGGCTGGTGTGCAGGGTGTAGGCGCCCGGGGCGAGGGTGATCTCGCCGGGCGCGGTGACGGTGAAGGTGCCGGTCATGACGACGGCGGGGAGGGGCGCGCCGGGTTCCACGGGGTCGTTGCGCCGGGCGCCGACCACGGTGACCTCGCCGCTCTGGGCGCCGGCGAGGAGGATCCGCCCGGTCGGGGTCAGCGTGTCGGCGGGCAGGGGGCCGCCGACCGGGTTCACGGCGGGGCTCCGCAGGACCCGGTAGGTCACGGTGACGGTGTCACCGACCCGCGGGGCGGGGTCGTCGACGCTGATCCGGGCGGTGGTCGGCCCGTCGGCAGGCGGAAGTCCGGCTTCCTGGGGCGGCAGGCACTGCGTCGGGAAGTCGATCAGGCCCGGCGGCGGCGGTTCCCCTTCGGCGGCCGCCGGTGCGCCGAGCGCGCCGCCGCCCGCGGCCGCGAGCACGGCCATGCCGACGGCCGCCCACCGTCTTCTGCTGCGCGCCCCTGTTCGCACCGCCCGCCCCCTGGGTTCGCGTCCCGCCGACAGGGGGCCATTGACGAGCGGGCGGCGGGAGAAGTCAATGCACGGACCCGGCACTATCTGATGGCCCATCAGGAGATGGCGGGGTGGCCCGCGGCCCTGAAGGTGCGCCGGTAGGCCGTGGGGCTCACCCCCAGGGCCGCCTGCACGTGTTTGCGCAGCGACTGCGCCGTCCCGAAGCCGCTCTCGCGCGCCACGCGCTCGATGGAGAGGTCCGTCTGCTCCAGCAGCCTGCGGGCCCGCCCCACCCGCTGTCCCAGGATCCACTGGCCGGGGCTGACGCCCGACTCCTCCCGGAAGCGCCGCGTGAAGGTCCGTACGGACATGGCCTCCTGACGGGCCATGTCGCTGAGCCTGAGCGGCTCGTGCAGCCGGTCCAGCACCCACGCGCGGGCCGCCGTGGTGGTGGCGAGCTGCGGCTCGGGCACCGGACGTTCGATGAACTGCGCCTGCCCGCCGTCGCGGTGCGGCGGCACGACGGTCCGCCGGGCCACCTCGTTGGCTACGGCCGCCCCGTGGTCGCGGCGCACCACGTGCAGGCACAGGTCGATGCCGGCGGCGACCCCGGCGGAGGTCAGCACGTCACCGTCGTCGGTGTAGAGCACCCCGGGGTCGACCCGTACGGCCGGGAACAGCCTCTGGAAGTGCTCGGCGCTGGCCCAGTGGGTGGTGGCGGGGCGGCCGTCGAGGTACCCGGCGGCGGCCAGCACGTAACCGCCGGTGCAGATGGAGACGAGGCGGGTGCCGGGCCGGATGTGCGCGAGGGCGGCGGCGAGCTCGTCGGTCAGCCTGCCGTGTTCGTGGACGGGGCCCAGCTCGTAGGAGGCCGGGACCACCACCGTGTCGGCGGTGGCCAGCAGCTGCGGACCGTGCTCCACCTGGATGGCGAAGTCGGCGTCGGTGCGCACCGGGCCGGGGGCGAGCGCGCAGGTCAGGATCTCGTAGAGCGGCCGCCCGGCCGGGTCCTTGGCACGGCCGAAGATGCGGTGCGGGATGCCGAGCTCGAAGGGCAGCAGCCCGGCGAGGGCGAGGACGACGACGCGGTGGGCGTGCGGCTCGGGCTCCATGGCCCGATCGTATCGAAGGGTGACAGTCAGGCCACTGTCGTACGGGACGCCGTGGACCGGAGGCTGTCTGCGTGACCCAGACAGCCTCCACCGCCCCCACCGGCCCCGCCTCCGCCTCGCCCGGTACCCCGCGGGCCCCGCGCCGGCCCGGACGCGTGCACCGCGCCTGGTTCGTCGCGGCCGTCGCCTTCGTGACGATCGTCGGCGCCGCCGGCTTCGCCTCCCTGCCCGGGCTGCTCATCGAGCCGCTGCATGCGGAGTTCGACTGGTCGCGCGGCACCATCGCCCTCGCCGTCTCGGTGAACCTCGCGCTGTACGGGCTCACCGCGCCCTTCGCGGCGGCCCTGATGGACCGTTTCGGCATCCGCCGGGTCGTGGCGCTGGCCCTGCTCGTCATCGCGGGCGGATCGGTGGCCACGGTGTGGATGACCGCCTCCTGGCAGCTGGTGCTGTACTGGGGCGTACTGGTGGGCCTGGGCAGCGGCTCGATGGCCCTGGCGTTCGCGGCGACGGTGACCGGACGCTGGTTCACCGCCCGGCGCGGCCTGGTCACGGGCATCCTGACGGCGGCGGGGGCCTCGGGCCAGCTGGTGTTCCTGCCGCTGCTGGCCTGGCTGGTGGAGCGCCACGGCTGGCGCCCGGCGGCGGTGACGGTCTCCCTGGCGGCGCTGGCCGTCGTCCCCTTCGTCTGGCTGCTGCTGCGCGACCACCCTGCGGACGTGGGGCTCGCGCCGTACGGGGGCACGTACACGGCCAAGCCGGCGCCCGTCCCGGGTGCGGCCCGCCGGGCGCTGACGGTGCTGTTCCGGGCGGCCGGTACCGGCCCGTTCTGGCTGCTGGCGGGCACCTTCGCGATCTGCGGGGCCTCCACCAACGGGCTGGTCAGGACCCATTTCGTCCCCGCCGCCCATGACCACGGCATGCCGGTGACGGCGGCGGCCGGGCTGCTGGCGGTGATCGGCGTGTTCGACGTGGTCGGCACGGTGGCGTCGGGCTGGTTCACGGACCGCTTCGAGGCCCGGCGGCTGCTGGCCGTCTACTACGCCCTGCGCGGGGTGTCGCTGATCCTGCTGCCGATGCTGCTGGCGCCGTCGGTACGGCCGCCGCTGATCTTCTTCATCGTCTTCTACGGCCTGGACTGGGTCGCGACCGTCCCCCCGACGATCGCGCTGTGCCGGGAGCACTACGGGGACGACGGGGCGATCGTCTTCGGCTGGGTCCTGGCCTCGCACCAGGTCGGCGCGGCGGTGGTGGCCTTCCTGGGCGGCGCGGTCCGGGACCTCACCGGCTCCTACGACGTCGTCTGGTACGCCTCGGGCGCGCTGTGCGCGATGGCCGCGACGATGGCGATGGTGATCCGGCGCCGCTAGGCCCTGTCGTCCAGGGGGTGTCCGCCTCAATCGCCGGCGAGGCTGATTGCCACCCGGCGAGGCTGGATGTGCCCGGCGGGCTGAGACAGCCGCCGGTTCCGACGGGGCCGGGTGTGTGCCGGGGCGTCCCCGCAGGGAGTCGAACACAACAAGGCCGCAATCCCCGACCCCTCGCACGTTCGGCGCCCGAGGAGACGCCCCGGCGCGCGCCCGGTTCCGGCGGAACCGGCCAACTCCCGACCCGGCCCGGCCCGGGAGGGCAACGGCGCGCCCGGTTCCGGCGGAACCGGCCCCACCCCGACCCGACCCGGCCCGGCCCGGGAGGGCAACGGCCGCGCCGGAACCGGCCCACAGAGCCGCCGGCACGGCACACGGCGGGCTCCCCCGAGGGTCAGACTCCCGCGGGCGTCGTCGACTTCAGGGTGCCGTCCGGCGCCGCCAGCAGGACCGGGGTGTCCGGTCCGCCGAGGTCGCTCACGGCCGCGCGGTCCGCGTCCGCGGGGGCGTCGGCCGCGCTGACGACGGCGGCGGCCTCCAGGGACCGGGCACCGCTCGCCACCGCCATCGCCACCGCGGTCTGCAGCGCGCTTAGCTTCAGGGAGTCGAGGTCCACCGTCCCGGCGACGTACGTACGGCCCGTCTCGTCCCGCACCGCGGCCCCCTCGGGCACGCCGTTGCGCGCCCGGGCGCTGCGCGCCAACGTGATGATCTTGCTGTCCTCGGGGTCGATCCCCGTGCTCTCGCTCATGGGCGAAAGCATATGGTCAGGTCACGGCCGGTCGAGGCGCAACCGCTCCGCTCGCGGCAGACCCGCCACCACCAGGTCGTAGGAGTCCTCCACCAGCTCGCGGACCATGGCATCGGGCAGGCCGCCCACGGTCACCGTGTTCCAGTGCCGCTTGTTCATGTGCCAGCCGGGCACGATCGCCTCGTGCTCGGCGCGCAGCCGCACCGCGAGCTCCGGCTCGCACTTGAGGTTGACCTTCAGGGGCGCGGCGTCCAGCGCGCTGAGCGCGAACACCTTCCCCAGGACCTTGAACACCGAGGTCTCCGGCGTGAAGGGGAACTCCTCCACCGCCGCGTTGAAGCTCAGGCAGAACTCCCGCAGCTGTTCCGGCGTCATTCGCCCTCCTCGCCCTCGCCCGGGGTCGCGGCCACCGGCTCCACCAGCACCGTCACGATCTTGTTGCGGCGCCCCGCCGGGGATTCCGCCGTCAGCCGCAGCGGACGCCCGTCGGGCAGTTCCAGCACCGCCGAGGCGCCCGCGATCGGCACCCGGCCCAGCGCCTTGGCCAGCAGCCCGCCGACCGTCTCCACGTCCTCGTCGTCGAAGGCCTCGACCTTGAACAGCTCGCCGAGGTCGGTGATGTCCAGCCGTGCGGTCACCCGGTAGCGGTCATGGCCCAGGTCCTCGACCGGCGGGAGCTCCCGGTCGTACTCGTCGGTGATCTCGCCGACGATCTCCTCCAGGATGTCCTCGATGGTGACGATGCCGGCCGTGCCGCCGTACTCGTCGATGACGACGGCCACGTGGTTGCGCACCTGCTGCATCTCGCGCAGCAGGTCGCCCGCGTTCTTGGTGTCCGGCACGAAGACGGCCGGCCGTATCGCCGTCGAGACCAGGTCGGCCTCGGCCTCGCGGCTGATGTGGGTCTTGCGGACCAGGTCCTTCAGGTACACGATCCCGACGATGTCGTCCTCGTTCTCCCCGGTCACCGGGATGCGCGAGAAACCGGACCGCAGCGCGAGCGTGGTCGCCTGACGGACCGTCTTGTACCGCTCGATGCACACCAGATCGGTGCGCGGCACCATCACCTCGCGCACCAGGGTGTCCCCGAGCTCGAAGACCTGGTGGACCATCCGCCGCTCGTCGTCCTCGATCAGCGACTCCTTCTCCGCGAGGTCCACCATCGCGCGCAGCTCGGCCTCGGAGGCGAAGGGCCCCTTGCGGAAGCCCTTCCCGGGCGTGAGCGCGTTGCCGATGAGGATCAGCAGCTGGGGGATCGGTCCCATGACCCTGGCCAGCGGCACGAGCACGTACGCCGCCGCCGTCGCGGTGTTCAGCGGGTGCTGGCGGCCGATCGTGCGCGGGGAGACGCCCACGGCCACGAAGGAGACGAGCACCATGACGCCGATCGCCACGAGCAGCGCGGTCCAGTTCTCGCCGAACTCGTCGAGGCAGACGTAGGTGACGAGCACCCCCGCCGCCATCTCACAGGTGACGCGGACCAGCAGCGCCACGTTGAGGTAGCGGGTGGGGTCGCCGGCGACCTGGGCGAGCTTCTCGCTGCCCCGCCGGCCCTCGCGTACGGCCTGCTCCGCGCGGAAGCTCGAGATGCGGGCGATCCCGGACTCGGCGCACGCCGCGAACCAGGCCACGACCACCAGCAGCACCGCTCCGGTGATCAGTTGAGGTGCGTTCACGAGACGGTCGGCGCCGGGGACGGGCCGGTGATGCCGCGCTCGGCGCGCCAGCCGTCGACGATGGCCGCCTGGAGACCGAACATCTCGGCCTTCTCGTCCGGCTCCTCGTGGTCGTAGCCGAGCAGGTGCAGCACCCCGTGGACGGTCAGGAGCTGGAGCTCCTCGTCCATGGAGTGCTGCGTGGGGGCGTCCTCACCCTGCTTCTTCGCGACCTCGGGGCAGAGCACGATGTCGCCGAGGAGCCCCTGCGGGGGCTCCTCGTCGTCCTTCGTCGGCGGACGGAGCTCGTCCATCGGGAAGGACATGACGTCGGTGGGGCCGGGCAGGTCCATCCACTGGATGTGGAGCTGCTCCATCGCCGCCTCGTCGACGACGATGACGGAGAGCTCCGAGAGCGGGTGGATCCGCATCCGGGTGAGCGCGTAGCGGGCGATGTCGAGGATCGCCTGCTCGTCGACCTCGGTTCCGGACTCGTTGTTGACGTCGATCGACATGGTGCGCTGAGCTCTACTTCCGCTGATGGCCGTTCGGGGCCGGCTGGCTGTCGTCGTACTTCTCGTACGCGTCGACGATACGGCCGACCAGCTTGTGGCGGACGACATCTTCGGACGTGAGCCGCGAGAAGTGGATGTCGACCACCCCGTCGAGGATCTCCTGGACCTGGCGCAGACCGCTCTTGGCGCCACCCGGCAGGTCGATCTGCGTGACGTCACCGGTCACGACGATCTTCGAGTCGAAGCCGAGCCGGGTCAGGAACATCTTCATCTGCTCGGCGGTCGTGTTCTGCGCCTCGTCGAGGACGACGAAGGCGTCGTTGAGCGTGCGGCCGCGCATGTAGGCCAGCGGGGCCACCTCGATCGTGCCCGCCGCCATCAGGCGGGGGATCGAGTCCGGGTCGATCATGTCGTGCAGCGCGTCGTAGAGCGGGCGCAGGTACGGGTCGATCTTGTCGAAGAGGGTGCCCGGCAGGAAGCCGAGCCGCTCCCCCGCCTCGACCGCGGGACGGGTCAGGATGATCCGGCTGACCTGCTTGGACTGCAGCGCCTGGACCGCCTTGGCCATGGCGAGGTAGGTCTTGCCCGTGCCCGCGGGACCGATGCCGAAGACGATCGTGTTCCTGTCGATCGCGTCGACGTACCGCTTCTGGTTGAGGGTCTTGGGCCGAATGGTGCGGCCGCGGCTGGAGAGGATGTTCTGGGTGAGCACCTCGGCGGGCGTCTCGTCCGGGCCGTTGCCGTTCTCACTCGCCTTGAGCATGGCGATCGAGCGTTCCACTGCGTCCTCCGTCATCGGCTGCCCGGTGCGGAGCACCAGCATCATCTCGTCGAACAGGCGCTGGATCAGGGCGACTTCCGTCGCCGCACCGATCGCGCTGACCTGATTGCCCCGAACATGGATGTCGGCCTTCGGAAAGGCCTTCTCGATCACGCGCAACAGGGCGTCACCCGAACCGAGCACGGTCACCATCGGGTGCCTGGCCGGCACGGTGAAGTGGGCTCGCGCCTGCCCCGGCGCTGGGCGTCCCCCCTCGCCCTCGGGGCGCTGGGGGCGAATGTGGGCTGTCGGTGTCTGAGTCATGGGCCGGCACTGTGGCCTGCACATACCTCCCGCTGAGGGGCCGCGCCGTTCGACGACCTCCGGAGTACCAAGCCTACGTCTCCGCAGCCGCTTCCCCGAGAGGTTTTCGGCTCCGTGGAACCAGGGGTCACGCAGAGTGCCGGAATCCGATCGTCGGCACCGCCCGGCGGCGTGCGGCCGGGGTCGAGCCCGGCGGGATCAGGTCGTCCAGGAAGCCGTACCGGCCGTGCAGCGCGTCGGGGGCGGCCCGCCACCAGTGGGCCACCTCGGGCCAGCCGGGGGCCGACAGGGAGCCGCCGAACTCCTGGACCGACAGGGCCGCCGTCAGCCCGGCGAAGGCCAGCCGGTCCGCCAGCGGCCAGCCCGCCAGGGTGCCGGTGACGAAGCCCGCCACGTACACGTCCCCCGCGCCCGTCGGGTCCAGCTCGTCCACGATGATCCCCGGGACCTCCGCCGTCTCCCCCGTCCGCCCGTCCACCGCGTACGAGCCCTCGGCGCCCATGGTCACCACCGCGATCGGCACCTTGCGCGCCAGCGCCCGGGCCGCCGCCCGCGGGCAGTCGGTCCGCGTGTAGCGCATGGCCTCGCCCGCGTTCGGCAGGAAGGCCTCACAGTGCTCCAGGTCGGCCAGGGCCCCCAGGTCCCACCGCCCGCTCTCGTCCCAGCCCACGTCGGCGAAGACGCGCGAGCCGCGCCGGGCGGCCGCACCGATCCACTCCTCGCCGCGGCCGGGCCCCAGCGAGGCCACGGCCGCACGGGCTCTGGGCGGGCACTGGGGGAAGGGGCCGGGGCCCGCCGGGGGCGGGGCCTCGTGGCCGTGCGAGACCATCGTGCGCTCGCCCTCGTAGGCCATGGAGACCGTGACGGGGCTGTGCCAGCCGGGGATGGTCCGCGACATGGACAGATCGATGCCCTCGCCCTGTTCGAGGGCGTCCCAGCAGTACTCGCCGTAGTGGTCGTCCCCGAAGGCCGCGGCCAGCGAGGTGCGCAGGCCCAGCCGGGCCAGGGCGGTGGCCATGTTGGCGACGCCGCCGGGGCTGGAGCCCATGCCGCGCGCCCAGGACTCCGTACCGCGTACCGGCGCGGAGTCCAGGCCCGTGAAGATGATGTCGAGGAAGACCGTGCCGGTCAGGAAGACGTCGCAGCCCGGTTCCTGGGGATCGCGCAGCGGACCGAGCGGGTCCACCGGGGCTGAGCGGCTGTCGTAGTCCCTACTGGTCACGTCTACTCCCCGATGGGTTTCCGGCGGAAAGCTGGCAGCCCTGCCCACGCGCGACAGGACCAAACCCAGTGTGGCCCAGATCATCCATCGGTCCAGCCGTCGGCGTGCCGGGGACCGGGCCCGCCGGGGGCGGCGCCCCGGCGGCGGCGCCGCCCGGCCTCAGCCCCGCTTCGGGAGCGGCACGCGCACCAGGTCCGCGGCCACCGTGAGCTCGCCCTCGTATCCCGCCGCGCGGGCCTGGCGCTCGAACTCCGCCGGGTCGGTGTAGCGCTGCGAGAAGTGCGTCAGCACGAGGTGGCGCACCCCCGCGTCCCGCGCCACGCGCCCCGCCTGCCCCGCGGTGAGGTGGCCGTGGTCGGTGGCGAGCCGCTCGTCCTCGTCGAGGAAGGTCGACTCGATCACCAGCATGTCGCAGCCCTCGGCGAGTGCGTCCACGCCGGGGCACAGCCGGGTGTCCATGACGAACGCGAACCGCTGTCCGGGCCTCGGCTCGCTCACCTCGTCGAGGGTGACCTCGCCCAGCCGGCCCTCGCGCTGGATCCGGCCCACGTCCGGCCCCTTGATCCCGTGCCGGGCGAGCAGCTCGGGCACCACGCGCCGCCCGTCGGGCTCGGTGATCCGGTAGCCGAAGGACTCCACCGGGTGCGAGAGCAGCCGGGCCTCCAGGACGTACGAGGTCCCCTGCGCCAGCGCCCCGTCCCGGGCCACCGGTTCCTCGCGCAGCGGCACGGTCTCCCGGTAGGCCGTGGCGTACCGCAGCCGGTCGAAGAACTTCTGCCCGGAGGCGGGGTAGTGCGCGGTGACGGGGTGCGGGACCTGGTCGAGGTTGATCCGCTGGATCACCCCGGCGAGGCCGAGGCTGTGGTCACCGTGGAAGTGGGTGATGCAGATCCGGTTGATGTCGTGCGCGGCCACCCCGGCGCGCAGCATCTGGCGCTGGGTGCCCTCGCCCGGGTCGAAGAGGATGCCCTCGCCGTCCCAGCGCAGGAGGTAGCCGTTGTGGTTGCGGTGGCGGGTGGGCACCTGACTCGCGGTGCCCAGGACCACGAACTCGCGTACGGACACGTCCGTCTAGCCGGGGGGCCACTGGAGGCCGCGGCCGCCGAGGACGTGCAGGTGCGCGTGGAAGACGGTCTGGCCGGCGCCGGCGCCGGTGTTGAAGATGACCCGGTAGCCGTGGTCGTCGATCTTCTCGTCGGCGGCGATCCGCCCGGCCTCGGTCAGTATGTCGGCGACGACGCCCGGCTCGGCGGCGGCCAGGGAGGCCGCGTCGGGGTAGTGCGCCTTGGGGATGACGAGCACGTGCGTGGGCGCCTGCGGGTTGATGTCCCGGAAGGCGATCGTGGTCTCGCTCTCCCGGACCACGTCCGCGGGGACGTGCCCCTCGACGATCTTGCAGAACAGGCAGTCGGCCTGCGGTTCCCCGGCCATTGCTTCGCCTTCCGTGACGTTGATCGGTTCGGGCATCGTATCCAGCGGGGCGCTGCCGCGGGCGTCCCCTTCAGACCCAGCGGGTCAGGACCAGCGGCCCGTGCGGGCCAGGAGCACGGCGGTGGCGGCCGTTCCGGCCGTGGAGGTGCGCAGGACGGAGCGGCCCAGGCGGTAGGGGCGGGCGCCCGCCTCGGCGAAGACGGCCAGTTCCTCCGGGGAGACCCCGCCCTCCGGACCGACCACGAGCACCACGGAGCCGCTCTGCGGGAGCTCGGCCGTGGCCAGGGCCCCGGAGGGGGTGTCGCGGTCCTCGTGGAGCACCATCGCCAGGTCGGCGCCGGCCAGCAGCGCCGCCACCTGCTTGGTGGACATAGCCTCGGCCACCTCCGGAAAACGCACCCGGCGGGACTGCTTGCCCGCCTCCCGGGCCGTGGCCCGCCACTTCGCCAGGGACTTGGCACCCCGGTCGCCGCGCCACTGCGTGATGCAGCGCGACGCCTGCCAGGGCACGATCGCGTCCACGCCCGTCTCGGTCATCGTCTCGACGGCCAGCTCGCCCCGGTCCCCCTTGGGCAGGGCCTGGACCACCGTGATGCGGACCGGCGGCTCCGGTTCCTGTCCGGCCGAGGAGACGGCCACGACGAGCCGGTCCTTGCCCTCCGCGGCCTTGACGACGGCCTCGGCCCAGCCGCCGCGACCGTCCGTGAGGACCACCGCCTCGCCCGGGTTCAGCCGTTTCACGGACACCGCGTGCCGGCCCTCCGGACCGTCCAGGACGAACTCCGGTCCCGCCGGGACCTCCTCGACCACGAACACCGGGGCCGTCATGACGCACTCCTCATCTGTCTGGTCTTCAACGTGCTCTGTGCCTCGGCCAGTTCGGCCGCCAGCACCTCCACCAGCTCCCCGGCCGGCAGCGCCCGCGCCAGCCGGTGGCCCTGGCCCGCCCACAGGGCCATGCCCTGCGCGTCCCCGGCCGCGGCGGCCGCCTTGCGCAGCCCCGAGGTCAGGTGGTGGACCTGTGGGTACGCGGCCGGGGCGTACGGCCCGTGCTCGCGCATGAAGCGGTTCACCAGCCCCCGCCCCGGCCGTCCGGAGAAGGCCCGGGTCAGCTCGGTGCGGACGAACAGCGGATCCGTCAGCGCCTTCTTGTGCTCCGGGGCGGCGCCCGACTCCGGGCAGGCCAGGAAGGCCGTCCCGAGCTGCGCCGCCTCCGCACCGGCCGCCAGCAGCGCCGCGATCTGCGCGCCCCGCATCAGGCCGCCCGCGGCGATGATCGGGAGGGCCACGGCCTCCCGTACCTGCGCCACCAGCGCGAGGAGCCCCACGGCGGCCGTGCCGTCCGCCTGCGGGTCGTCCCGGTGGGTGCCCTGGTGGCCGCCGGCCTCGACGCCCTGGACGCAGACGGCGTCGGCGCCCGCCTGCTGGGCGGTACGGGCCTCGTCGTCGGAGGTCACCGTGACGACCGTGTACGTACCGGCCTTGCGCAGGGCGGCGAGGGTCGCGGAGGGGGGACAGCCGAAGGTGAAGGAGACGACCGGGACCGGGTCTTCGAGGAGGATGGCGAGCTTGGCGTCGTAGCCGTCGTCGCTGGTGCCGATGATCTCCTCGTCGGCGAGGGAGATCCCGTACCAGCTCGCCTCCCCCGCCAGCTGCCCGCGGTACGCCTCGACGGCGGCCGGGTCCACGTAACCGGTCTGCGGCATGAAGAGGTTGACGCCGAAGCGGCGCCGGGTCAGCGCCCGCAGCTGCTTGATCTCCTGGTACATCCCGTCGGCGGTCTTGTAGCCACCGGCCAGGAAGCCCAGTCCGCCCGCCTCGCACACGGCCGCGGCCAGCTGCGGTCCCGAGCCGCCGCCCGCCATGGGAGCCTGCACGATCGGGTGGGGGGAGAGACCGTTCGGTGCCGTGGACATGGACATGGACTGCATCGTGCCATGTCCCGCTCAGCGGGCCGAATCACGGCATTCGCCTGGCATAGTCCGCTTCCCGAGGTGACGGACGACCGCCCTCCGGTCCTCGTCCGGTCCTCGTCCGGTCCTCGTCCGGTCCGCATCCGGCCGGCTCCGGCCCGATGCGGCGAGCCCGGCCCGGGGAATCCCCGGGCCGGGCTCGTGGCGGTGCTCAAGGGCCGGTCAGCGGCCGTTGAACGCGTCCTTCAGGCGGCTGAACAGCCCCTGCTGACCCGGCGCGAACTGGCCGGTGGGCCGCTCCTCGCCGCGGAGCTTCGCCAGCTGGCGCAGCAGGTCCTCCTGCTGGGCGTCCAGCTTGCTCGGGGTGGTGACCTCGACGTGGACGATCAGGTCACCGCGCCCGCCCCCGCGCAGGTGGGTCACGCCGCGCCCGTGCAGCGGGATCGCCTGGCCGGACTGGGTGCCGGGCCGGATGTCGATCTCCTCCAGCCCGTCCAGCGTCTCCAGCGGGCACTTGGTGCCCAACGCGGCCGCCGTCATCGGGATGGTCACCGTGCAGTGCAGGTCGTCCCCGCGCCGCTGGAACGTCGGGTGCGGCAGCTCGTGGATCTCCACGTACAGGTCGCCGGCGGGGCCGCCGCCGGGGCCGACCTCGCCCTCACCCGCGAGCTGGATGCGGGTGCCGTTCTCGACACCGGCCGGGATCTTGACCGTGAGGCTGCGGCGGGAGCGGACCCGGCCGTCGCCCGCGCACTCGGGGCACGGGGTCGGGACCACGGTGCCGAAGCCCTGGCACTGCGGGCAGGGGCGCGAGGTCATGACCTGGCCCAGGAAGGACCGGGTGACCTGCGAGACCTCGCCGCGGCCGCGGCACATGTCGCAGGTCTGCGCCGAGGTACCGGGGGCCGCGCCCTCGCCGGAGCAGGTGGTGCAGACGATGGCCGTGTCGACCTGGATGTCCTTGGTGGTCCCGAAGGCCGCCTCGTCCAGTTCCAGGTCGAGGCGGATCATGGCGTCCTGGCCGCGCCGGGTCCGCGAGCGCGGGCCGCGCTGCGAGGACTGGCCGAAGAAGGCGTCCATGATGTCGGAGAAGTTGCCGAAGCCACCCGCCCCGAAACCGCCCGCGCCGCCGCCACCGCCGGAGGCGGACAGCGGGTCGCCGCCGAGGTCGTAGACCTGCTTCTTCTGGGCGTCCGAGAGCACCTCGTAGGCCGCGTTGATCTCCTTGAAGCGCTCCTGCGTCTTCGGGTCCGGATTCACATCCGGGTGGAGTTCACGCGCGAGGCGCCGGAAGGCCTTCTTGATCTCGTCCTGCGATGCGTCGCGGCGCACGCCGAGAACGGCGTAGTAGTCCGTGGCCACTTACGACTCCGCCAGGATCTGTCCGACGTAACGTGCCACTGCGCGTACCGCTCCCATCGTTCCGGGGTAGTCCATGCGGGTCGGTCCGACCACGCCGAGTTTGGCGACTGTTTCGCCGCCCGAACCGTAACCGACCGAGACGACCGACGTGGAGTTCAGTCCCTCGTAGGCGTTCTCATGCCCGATCCGTACGGCCATTCCCGACTCGTTGGCCTCGCCCAGCAGCTTGAGGAGCACGACCTGCTCCTCCAGCGCTTCGAGCACCGGCCTGATCGTCAGGGGAAAATCGTGTCCGAAGCGGGTGAGATTGGCGGTACCGCCGATCATCAGCCGCTCCTCCGCTTCCTCGACCAGGGTTTCGAGGAGGGTCGACAGCACCGTGGAGACGGTGCCGCGGTCCTCGGCCTCGAAGGATTCGGGGAGGTCCTGGACGAGTGGGGGCACATCGGTGAAGCGCCGGCCGACGACGCGGCTGTTGAGCCGGGCGCGCAGGTCGGCCAGCGAGGTCTCGCTGAAGGGGCTCGCGCAGTCGATCAGCCGCTGTTCGACGCGGCCGGTGTCCGTGATCAGTACGAGCATCAGGCGCGCGGGAGCCAGCGAGAGCAGCTCCACGTGCCGGACGGTCGACCGGGTCAGGCTGGGGTACTGGACGACCGCGACCTGACGGGTGAGCTGCGCGAGCAGCCGCACCGTACGCCCGACGACGTCGTCGAGGTCGACCGCGCCGTCGAGAAAGTTCTGGATGGCCCGCCGCTCGGGCGTCGACAGCGGCTTGACCCCCGCCAGCCGGTCGACGAAGAGGCGGTAGCCCTTGTCGGTGGGGATCCGGCCGGCGCTGGTGTGGGGCTGGGCGATGTAGCCCTCCTCCTCCAGCACGGCCATGTCGTTGCGCACGGTGGCGGGCGAGACTCCGAGCCGGTGCCGCTCGGTGAGCGCCTTGGAGCCGACCGGCTCCTCCGTCCCGACGTAGTCCTGGACGATGGCGCGCAGCACTTCGAGTCTGCGTTCGCTGAGCATGCGCACACCTCCAGCTGTGGTCCGTTGCCGTGTACGGCCGTGGTCGTTACTGCCGTGGTCGTTGGCACTCTGGGCGTTCGAGTGCCAGACATCCCCCGCTCAGTGTACGGCCGGGCGGTGAGCCCCTGGCAAGGGAGGCCCGCCAGGTAGCGTCGCCGTATGGACGTGCATTGGGAAGAGGCGGGCTGGGAACGGCTGACCGGACGGGCCGGCCGGCGACGGCTCCCGGTGTGGGACTGCACGGTGGGACTGGTGGTGGGGGACGATTCGGTGCTCCTCGTGGATCCCGGTTCGTGCGTGCGGGAGGGCGCGCAGGTGCGGGCCGAGGCCGAGCGCCTGACGGGTCGGCGCGTGACCCATATCGCATTCACGCACGGTCATTTCGATCACGTCCTGGGCGCGGCGGCCTTCTCCGGGGCCGAGGTGTTCGGGGCGGTCGGACTGGCCGCGCTGCTGTCGTCCGGCCGCGACGAGCTGCGAGCGGACGCGGTGCGCCACGGGCTGGCGCCGGCGGAGGCCGCCGAGGCGGTGGACCTGCTGGTGGCGCCCGGGCATCCGGTGTCGGGCGAGTGGACGCTGGAGCTGGGCGGGGTGCAGGTGCTGCTGGCCAATGTGGGGCCCGGGCACACCGGTCACGACCTGGCGGTCTTCGTGCCGGGCCAGCGCGAGGTGGTGTTCTGC
Source organism: Streptomyces sp. NPDC045695 (assembly GCF_056432025.1). Taxonomy (NCBI): domain Bacteria; kingdom Bacillati; phylum Actinomycetota; class Actinomycetes; order Kitasatosporales; family Streptomycetaceae; genus Streptomyces; species Streptomyces sp. NPDC045695. Next base: position 304,768 of record NZ_JBWKJU010000008.1, on the reverse strand, counting down.
GGGGACCTGGTGGAGGAGTCGGGCGAGCCCTTGGCGGGCCCGGACGCGGTGCCCGGGCAGTGGCCCGCCGCCCTGGACCGGCTGCTGTCGCTGGGCGGGGACGACGCGCTGTACGTGCCGGGTCACGGTGCGGTGGTCGGGGCGGACTTCGTGCGTGCGCAACGCGCCACACTGGCCGCCCGTTTCGGCGTGTCGGGGGCATGACGCCCGCGGCTCTCCTAGTGTCGGCCGGATGCGCGAGTACTCCCCCGACCTGACCCCGCAGTGGAAGCGACCCGCGGCCGTGCCGCAGGTGCCGGCCGAACCCGACCTGGTGGTCGAGGTGGCGGGTACGGACTTCTGCGGCGCGGTGGTGGCCTGCGAGGCGGGGACGGTGACCCTGGAGGACCGCTTCGGCAAACGGCGGGTGTTCCCGATGGAGCCGCGGGGTTTCCTGCTGGAGGGCGCCGTCGTCACCCTGGTCCGCCCCTCCCGGGGCCCGTCCGCGCCCTCCCGTACGGCGTCCGGGTCGATCGCCGTGCCGGGCGCGCGGGCCCGGGTGGCCCGGGCGGGCCGGATCTACGTCGAGGGCCGGCACGACGCGGAGCTCGTGGAGCGGGTCTGGGGTGACGATCTGCGCATCGAGGGCGTCGTGGTGGAGTACCTGGAGGGCGTCGACGACCTCCCGGCCGTCGTGGCGGAGTTCGCCCCGGCCCCCGACGCCCGCCTGGGGGTCCTGGTGGACCACTTGGTGCCGGGCTCGAAGGAGTCCCGCATCGCGGCGTCGGTGACCTCGCCGGACGTGCTGGTCGTGGGCCACCCGTACGTGGACGTCTGGCAGGCCGTGAAGCCGTCCGCGCTGGGGATCGCGGCATGGCCGGTGGTCCCGCGCGGCCAGGACTGGAAGACGGGCGTCTGCCGGGCCCTGGGCTGGCCGCAGAACACCGGGGCCGCCTGGCAGCACATCCTGTCCCGGGTGACCTCGTACCGCGATCTGGAGCCGACCCTGCTGGGCCGTGTCGAGGAGCTCATCGACTTCGTGACGGCTCCCTAGGGAAAGTCTGGTGGGGCGGGGCGTCAAGGCAGGGCCGGCACACACTCACCTTCGGGTGACAGTGCGTGTACTGCCGACCACGCGGGGCAAGGGTGCTGATCATGATCACCTCTGCCTTGTGGCGGCGCTTCGCCGTCGCCGCCGCGCTCGCCGCCGCGCTCCTCCCGTCCGCCTCCGCCAACGCGGCCCCCGCGGCCGCCCCGCACGCCGCTCCGGCGAACTCCTGCCCGCTCGTCGAGGACCACCTCTTCGCCGCCGCCGACCAGCGGGCCGACCTGGACCGCATCACCCCGGCCCCCGCCTGGCGCACCAACTGCAACCAGCTCTACCGGGCCGACAGCCGTCCGCCGTCGACCGTCTTCGAGGAGGGCTTCCACCCGAAGGACACGCTCACCGGGCAGTACGACATCGAGCAGTACGTACTGGTCAACCAGCCCTCCCCGTACGTCTCCACGACCTACGACCACGACCTGTACAAGACGTGGTGGAAGAGCGGCTGGAACTACTACATCGACGCCCCCGGCGGGGTGGACGTCAACCAGACCATCGGCGACACCCACAAGTGGGCCTCCCAGGTGGAGGTCGCCTTCCCCGGTGGCATCGACCGTTCCTTCATCGTCGCGGTCTGCCCGGTCGACAAGGTGCGCAAGGTCGAGATCATGAACGAGTGCCAGGACAACCCGTACTACCAGCCCTGGCGGGAGAACTACCCGGGCTGACCCTCCCCTCGGGATCTGGTCAGTCGACCAGGTCCCGGACCACCGCGTCGGCCAGCAGCCGCCCGCGCAGGGTCAGCACGGCCCGCCCGGCCTCATACGGGCCGGGCTCCAGCAGTCCGTCCGTCAGGGCGCGGCGGGACGCCGCGAGCCCGGTGGGCGCGAGCAGCGACAACGGGACGCCGTCCACCAGGCGCAGCTCCAGCAGGATCCGCTCGACCCGCCGGTCCTCCTGCGAGAGGAGCTCGCGTCCGGCGCCCGGGGAGCGGCCCTCGGCCAGGGCGGCGGCGTACGCGCCGGGGTGCTTCACGTTCCACCAGCGCACCCCGCCCACGTGCGAGTGCGCTCCCGGCCCGGCGCCCCACCAGTCGGCGCCGCGCCAGTAGAGCTCGTTGTGCAGGCAGCGCCCGGCCTGCGAGGTGGCCCAGTTCGAGACCTCGTACCAGGAGTAGCCGGCCTCGGCCATCACCGAGTCCGCGATCAGGTACCGGTCGGCGTGCACGTCGTCGTCCGTCATCGGGACCTCGCCCCGGCGGATCCGCCGCGCCAGCTGCGTGCCCTCCTCCACGATCAGCGCGTAGGCGCTGATGTGGTCCGGCCCGGCGCCCAGCGCCGCCGCGAGGGACGCCCGCCAGTCCTCGTCGGACTCGCCCGGGGTCCCGTAGATCAGGTCCAGGTTGACGTGCTCGAAGCCGGCCGCGCGCGCCTCGGCGACGCACTCCTGCGGCCGTCCCGGCGTGTGCGTGCGGTCGAGCACCTTCAGGACGTGCTGCTTGGCGCTCTGCATGCCGAAGGAGATCCGGTTGAAGCCACCGGCGCGCAGCTCGGCCAGGTAGGCCGGATTGACGGACTCCGGATTGGCCTCGGTGGTGATCTCGGCGTCCTCGGCCAGGCCGAACTCGTCCCGGATCGCCGCGAGCATCCGTACGAGGTCCCCGGCGGGCAGCAGCGTCGGCGTGCCGCCGCCCACGAAGACGGTACGGACGGCCCTCGGGTCGTCGCCGAGCACCTTGCGGGCGAGGCGGACCTCGTCGATCAGGGTGTCGGCGTAGTTCTCCCGGGAGGCGAGCACGCCGCCGGTACCCCGCAGCTCGGTGGCCGTGTAGGTGTTGAAGTCGCAGTACCCGCAGCGCGTGGCGCAGTACGGGACGTGCAGGTAGAACCCGAGCGGCCGCTCCCCCGCACCCACCAGGGCGTGCGACGGCAGCGAGCCGTCTTCGGGCATGGGTTCACCGTCGGGCAGTGCGGAAGGCATACCCCCATTGTCCCGCACCGTTCCGTCCCCACCGCCCGCCCTCCGGCCACCGGGCGCACATCCACCCTCGTCGGCGGCACATCCAGCCCCGCCGGCGGCCCATCCAGCCCCACCGGCGTTCGAGGCGCGGGGTCCGGGGCCGAGCCCCGATCTTCAGCCCCGCCGGCGTTTGAGGCGCGGGGTCCGGGGCGGAGCCCCGGCACACGGCCCGCACGGCAGGCAGCCACGGCCCGGCAGGGCAGGGCAGGGTCCGAGGAGCGCGGCCCCACCACCCCACCCCGCCGAGCCCGCGGCAGGCGTCAGGCCTCGCGCGACCCCTCGTACATCTCCTCGATCAGGTGCTTGAACTCACGCTCGACCACCGGACGCTTCAGCTTCAGACTCGGCGTGAGGTCACCGTGCTCGACGTCGAGATCGCGCGGTAGCAGCCGGAACTTCTTGATCGTCTGCCACCTCTGCAGGCCCTCGTTGAGGGTCTGCACGTACGTCTCGATGAGCCGCACGGTCTCCGGCGCGGCCAGCACCTGCCCGTACGTCTTGCCCTCCAGCCCGTTCTCGGCCGCCCAGACCATGATCGACGGCTGGTCGAGCGCGATCAGGGCCGAGCAGAAGTTCCGGTCGGCGCCGTGCACGACGATGGTCGACACGTACGGGCAGATCGCCTTGAACTGGCCCTCGATCTCCGCCGGGGCGACGTACTTGCCGCCCGAGGTCTTGATCAGGTCCTTCTTGCGGTCGGTGATGCGCAGGTAGCCGTCGGCCGAGAGCTCGCCGATGTCTCCCGTGTGCAGCCAGCCGTCGGATTCCAGGACCTCGGCGGTCTTGTCGGGCTGCTGGTGGTAGCCCTGCATGATGCCGGGGCCGCGCAGCAGGATCTCGCCGTCGTCGGCGATGCGGACCTCGGTGCCGGGGAGCGGCTTGCCGACGGTGCCGGTGCGGTAGGCCTCGCCCGGGTTGACGAAGGAGGCCGCGCTGGACTCCGTCAGGCCGTAGCCCTCCAGGATGTGGATGCCCGCGCCGGAGAAGAAGAAGCCGATGTCCGGCGCCAGCGGGGCGGCGCCGGAGACGGCCGCGCGGAGCTTGCCGCCGAAGGCCTCGCGGAGCTTGGAGTAGACGAGCGCGTCCGCGATCTTGTGCTTGGTTGTGAGGCCGAAGGGGGCGCTCGCGCGGCCGGTGCGGCGGTAGTTGTCCTGCGTGACCTTGGCGTACTCGCGGGCGACGCCGACCGACCACTGGAAGATCTTGTACTTGGCGCCGCCGGCTGCGCGGGCCTTGGCGGCCACGCCGTTGTACACCTTCTCGAAGATGCGCGGAACGGCCGCCATGTACGTCGGCTGCACGACCGGCAGGTTTTCGATGATCTTGTCGATGCGGCCGTCGACGGCGGTCACGTGGCCGGCCTCGATCTGCCCGGAGGTCAGTACCTTGCCGAAGACGTGGGCCAGCGGCAGCCACAGGTACTGGACGTCGTCCTTGTGGATGAGGCCGGTGGCGACCATGGCCTTGGCCAGGTACGACCAGTTGTCGTGCAGCAGCCGGACGCCCTTGGGGCGGCCGGTCGTGCCGGAGGTGTAGATGAGGGTGGCGAGCTGGTCGGAGGTGATCGCCGCGATCCGCTCCTTGACCGCCTCGGGGTGCTTGGCGAGGTACTCCTTGCCGCTCGCCTCCAGATCGACGAGCGAGAGCACCCAGCCCTCGGGGTCGCCCGCGGCGGCGACGGCGTCGGCGGCGTCCAGGACCACGACGTGGGCGAGGTGCGGCAGGTCGGCGCGGCGCTCGCGCGCCTTCGCCAGCTGCTTCGCGTCCTCGGCGATGAGCACCCGGCTCTCGGAGTCCGCGAGGATGAAGGCCGACTCGTCGGCGTTCGTGCTGGGGTAGATGGTGGTGACCGCGCCGCCGGCACACATCACGCCGAGGTCGGAGAGGATCCAGTCGACCCGGGTGTTGGAGGAGAGCGCGACGCGTTGCTCCGACTCCAGGCCGAGGGCGATCAGCCCGGCGGCGATGGCGAAGACGCGCTCGGCCGCCTGACCCCAGCTGAGCGACTTCCAGTCGTCTGTGGCGCCCTGGCCGCCCGTCGCGGGCACCGGGTACCGGTAGGCCTCGTCGTCGGGCGTCGCTGCGACGCGCTCAAGGAAGAGCGCCGCCACGCTGGGCGGGCGGTTCTCGAGATAGGTCTGTGTGTCGCTCACGACATCCTCCGGACCGGCCCGTGCGGCTGCGCGCGGGCGTAGGGCGCTTGCGGGGCGCTTGGGACTGGCGGGTTTGAGACGTGCCGGCTAGTGACTGGCGAGTAACCATCGAGCAGTGATCAGACTAGAGCGCGCTCGGCGCGTGCGTAAGGGCCCGCAAGCGGCCGGTTCATAACGAAACAGGCCCCCGCGCCGGAGCGCGGAGGCCTGTTTCGTACCGGATGGCCGGGGGGCGGCTACTTCTTCTTGCCGCCGGACTCGTCGCTGGAGAGGACGGCGATGAAGGCCTCCTGCGGGACCTCCACGGAGCCGACCATCTTCATGCGCTTCTTGCCTTCCTTCTGCTTCTCCAGGAGCTTGCGCTTGCGGGAGATGTCACCGCCGTAGCACTTGGCGAGGACGTCCTTGCGGATGGCGCGGATGGTCTCGCGGGCGATGACGCGGGAGCCGATCGCGGCCTGGATCGGCACCTCGAAGGCCTGCCGCGGGATGAGCTCGCGCAGCTTGGCGACGAGGCGCACACCGTAGGCGTAGGCGGCGTCCTTGTGCGTGACGGCGGAGAAGGCGTCGACCTTGTCGCCGTGCAGCAGGATGTCGACCTTGACCAGGCTGGAGGACTGCTCGCCGGTGGGTTCGTAGTCGAGGGAGGCGTAACCGCGCGTCTTGGACTTCAGCTGGTCGAAGAAGTCGAAGACGATCTCCGCGAGCGGGAGGGTGTAGCGGATCTCGACCCGGTCCTCGGAGAGGTAGTCCATGCCGAGCAGGGTGCCGCGGCGCTGCTGGCAGAGCTCCATGATGGCGCCGATGAACTCGGTCGGGGCGAGCACCGTGGCCCGTACGACCGGCTCGAACACGTCCGAGATCTTGCCCTCGGGGAACTCGCTCGGGTTGGTGACGCTGACTTCCTTGCCGTCCTCCATGACCACGCGGTAGATCACGTTGGGGGCGGTGGCGATCAGGTCGAGGCCGAACTCGCGCTCCAGGCGCTCGCGGACCACGTCCAGGTGCAGCAGGCCGAGGAAGCCGACGCGGAAGCCGAAGCCGAGGGCGGCCGAGGTCTCCGGCTCGTAGACGAGCGCGGCGTCGTTGAGCTGGAGCTTGTCGAGGGCCTCGCGCAGGTCCGGGTAGTCCGAGCCGTCGAGCGGGTACAGGCCCGAGAAGACCATCGGCTTCGGGTCCTTGTAGCCGCCGAGGGCCTCGGTCGCGCCGTTGCTCAGGCTGGTGATCGTGTCACCGACCTTGGACTGACGGACGTCCTTCACGCCGGTGATGATGTAGCCCACCTCGCCGACGCCGATGCCGTCGGCCGGGGTCATCTCCGGGGAGGAGACGCCGATCTCCAGCAGCTCGTGCGTGGCGCCGGTCGACATCATCCGGATGCGCTCGCGCTTGTTGAGCTGGCCGTCGACGACACGGACGTAGGTCACGACACCGCGGTACGAGTCGTAGACCGAGTCGAAGATCATGGCGCGGGCCGGGGCGTCCTTGGGACCGACCGGGGCCGGGACCGTGGCGACGATCTTGTCGAGCAGCGCGTCCACGCCGAGACCGGTCTTCGCCGAGACGCGCAGGACGTCCTCGGGCTGGCAGCCGACCAGGTTCGCCAGTTCCTCGGCGAACTTCTCCGGCTGGGCGGCCGGCAGGTCGATCTTGTTCAGGACCGGGACGATCGCGAGGTCCTTCTCCATCGCCAGGTACAGGTTGGCGAGGGTCTGCGCCTCGATGCCCTGGGCGGCGTCCACGAGGAGGACCGTGCCCTCGCACGCGGCGAGGGAGCGGGAGACCTCGTAGGTGAAGTCGACGTGCCCGGGGGTGTCGATCATGTTGAGGACGTGGGTCTTGCCCTGGTCCTCGCCCGTGGTGGGCGCCCAGGGCAGCCGGACCGCCTGGGACTTGATCGTGATGCCGCGCTCACGCTCGATGTCCATGCGGTCGAGGTACTGAGCGCGCATCTGCCGCTGGTCGACGACACCGGTGAGCTGGAGCATCCGGTCGGCAAGGGTCGACTTGCCGTGGTCGATGTGCGCGATGATGCAGAAATTGCGGATCAGCGCCGGGTCGGTACGGCTCGGCTCGGGCACGTGGCTGGGGATCGCGGGCACGCAGTGTCCTGATTCTCGGTCGCAGTCGGAACTCGGAACGGAGTCTGAGTCCTCCCATGGTCCCATGGACGGGGTAGTGCGCTCGGTTTGGGCCACCAGAAGCGTGGCTGGTACCCTGGGCAGCTGTGTCTCGTATGCCCTCTCAGCTGTCGAGGCACAATCCGAAGATCAAACTCTGAACCTGAAAAGGCTCTTTCGTGGCGAACATCAAGTCCCAGATCAAGCGGAACAAGACGAACGAGAAGGCGCGCCTGCGCAACAAGGCCGTCAAGTCTTCGCTCAAGACCGCGATCCGCAAGGCCCGCGAGGCCGTCCTCGCCGGTGACGTCGAGAAGGCCACCGTGGCTTCCCGTGACGCCGCGCGTGCGCTCGACAAGGCTGTCTCGAAGGGTGTCATCCACAAGAACGCCGCCGCCAACAAGAAGTCGGCGCTGGCCACCAAGGTTGCCTCCCTCCAGGGCTGAGCTCTGATGTGATCGCCGGAACGGATCCAGCGGGCCCTCTCTCCCGCTCCTGACCGGCACCCCGCGCCGCACACGAAGCGTTCGCCACGCGGGTGCGGCGCAACCGAAGCAGTGACCGAAGGCCCCGGCCGCCACCCTTCCCCAGGGTGCCGGCCGGGGCCTTCGCGCTGCCCGGGACGGTCCGTGGCCTTTTCTAGGAACGGCGGGGGCGGGCCGCTCGGGCCACCGCCACGACGGCCTTCTCCAGGGCGTACTCGGGGTCGTCGCCACCGCCCTTGACCCCCGCGTCGGCCGCGGCCACGGCGCGCAGCGCCTCCGAGACCCCGTCGGCCGACCAGCCCCGCATCTGCTGGCGGACCCGGTCGATCTTCCACGGCGGCATGCCGAGGTCCCGGGCGAGGTCGCCCGGGCGGGCTCCGCGCGGGGCGGAGGCCAGCTTGCCGATCGCGCGGACCGCCTGGGCCAGGGCACTGGTGATCAGGACCGGCGCCACCCCGGTGGACAGGGACCAGCGCAGGGCTTCCAGGGCCTCCGCCGCACGCCCCTCGACCGCCCGGTCGGCGACCGTGAAGCTGGAGGCCTCGGCCCGGCCCGTGTAGTAGCGGCCGACGACCGCCTCGTCGATGGTGCCCTCGACGTCCGCGCACAGCTGCGTCGCCGCGCTCGCCAGCTCCCGCAGGTCGCTGCCGATCGCGTCGACGAGGCTCTGGCACGCCTCCGGGGTCGCCGACCGGCCCAGCGTGCGGAACTCGCCCCGCACGAAGGACAGCCGGTCCGCCGCCTTCGTCATCTTCGGGCAGGCGATCTCCCGCGCGCCCGCCTTGCGCGCCGCGTCCAGCAGGCCCTTGCCCTTGACCCCGCCCGCGTGGAGGAGGACCAGGATGATCTCCTCGTAGGGCGCGTCGAGGTAGGCCTTGACCTCCTTGACCGAGTCCGCGGACAGGTCCTGCGCATTGCGCACGACCAGGACCTTGCGCTCGGAGAAGAGCGAGGGGCTCGTCAGCTCGGCCAGCGTGCCGGGCTGGAGCTGCTCGGGGGCGAGGTCGCGGACGTCCGTATCGGCGTCGGCGGCGCGGGCGGCCGCCACCACTTCCCGTACGGCACGGTCGAGCAGCAGCTCCTCCTGCCCCACCGCGAGGGTGAGCGGGGCAAGCGGATCGTCGGTGGAATTCTTCCTGGTGGCCATCGCCTCCAGCATCCCACGCCGCACCGACAGTCCCCCGCGCCACCGCCCTCACCCGATCCTTGAGAATGGTCGGGTGAACGTGCGACATGTACTCGTCCTGCCCGACCGCGACGCCGCCGAGGAGGTGGCCCAGGAGGTCGTCGACCGCTTCGGCCTGCCCGAGGAACCGCAGTTGGTCCGCGACGCACTGGCCGGCGAGGACGACGCCGAGGACGCCCAGTGGCTGGTGGTCGTCGAGGATCCGCAGGAACGCCTTGAGCCCACCTCGCTGGACGACCTCGCCGCCGAGTACGAGGGCTGGCTGGAGACCTCGTAGGAGCCGGGGCAGTCCGCGGCCCGTCAGGCCTTGTGCACGATCTGCACGTCCAGGGTCACTTCCACACTGGAGCCGATCGCCGCGATCCCGTGGGCCAGCATCGACTGCCAGTTCAGGGTGAAGTCCCCGCGGTCCAGCTCGGTGGTGGCCCGGCAGGCGGCCCGCACCTCGCCCTCCATGCCCGTACCCAGACCCAGGTACTCGGTGTCCAGGGTGACGGCACTGCTGACCCCGTGCAGGGTGAGGGCGCCCGCCACGGCCCAGCGGCTGCCGATGCGGTGGATGAACCGTTCGCTGTAGAACTCCACCGTGGGGTGCCGGGCCGCGTCCAGGAAGTCCCCCGACCTCAGGTGGTCGTCGCGCAGCCGCGCCCCCGTGTCGATGCTCGCCGCATCGATGATCACGTGCATGGAGGAGTCCTCCATGCGTTCGGCTATCCGTACGGCGCCGGCGAACGTGTTGAACCGGCCGCGGATCCGGGCCAGGCCGATGTGCCGGGCCGTGAAGCCGATGGACGAGTGCGCCGGGTCGAGCTCCCAGTGACCGGGCTGCGGCAGCAGGGGCGGTTCGACCGCGTCGAGGACGATCTCCGCGGTCCCGGGCTGCGCCGGGTCCCCCACGAGCGTCGCCCCGTGGAACGGCGCGTACCCCTCGGCGGTGACGGAGAGCCGGTACTCCCCCTCCGGGACGGCTGCCGTGAATCCGCCGTACGGATCGGTCTCGCCCCGGACGATCCGGCGGCCGATCGGGTCGGTCACCTCGAAGGTGGCCTGGCGGACCGGCTGGTGGACCGTGTCGAGTACCCGGCAGCTGAGCAGACGCGCCGTCGGCGGAAGCGTCAGTGTCGCGGATGACCGCTGACTGGGACTTCCGGCCGTCTCCATCCCCCGTCGGCGACCGAACATGGTTGTTGCACCCCCGTGCTGTGTGGACTTGTACCGCTCTGGCGAGAACGAATTCGATCATGCTGTCGGGGCGGGGGCAAACAAGACGGTCTCCCCCGGTTCGACCGGGCCGCCCGCGCCGCCTCCGCCGCCTCTTGGCTGGAAACGCCCGCAGCCGCCCGCCGGTTCCGCTGACCGCGATCGAGCCGTCGGTGTCGGTGCGCAGTACGGTCGCCCCCAGGTCCCCCAGCCGGGCGAGCGTACCCGGTGCGGGGTGCCCGTAGCGGTTGGCCACGCCGACGGGGACGATCGCGAGCCGTGGCCGGATCCGGGCGTGCAGCCCGGGGTCCTGGTGCGCGGAGCCGTGGTGCGCGACCTTGAGGACGTCCACGGGGCCCAGGTGCGGATGTTCCCTCAACAGGGCCTGCTGTGCGGGCGGTTCGAGATCGCCGAGCAGCAGCAGTGTCAGCCCCGCGGCCCGTACCAGCAGGGCGACGCTCGCATCGTTGGGCCCCTCGGGCGGCGCTCCGGCGGACGGCGGCCACAGCACCTGCCACTCCAGCGGGCCGGCCCGGCGCCGCTCCCCCTGCGCCGCCCGCACCACCGGCACCCCGGCGGCCGAAGCGGTGCGGCGGACGAACTCGGCCTGCCCCGGCGGCTCTTCCAGACCGGTGACCTGAATCACCCCCACGGACCGGCCCCTCAGCACCCCGGACAGCCCTGCCACGTGGTCGGCGTGAAAGTGCGTCAGCAGGAGCATCGGCACCCGGTGCACCCCCAGGGCGCGCAGGCAGCCGTCCACCGCGACCGGATCCGGGCCCGCGTCCACCACCAGGGCCTCCCCCGGGCCCACGGCGAGTACGGCGGCGTCCCCCTGGCCCACGGCGCACTGGACGTAGCTCCAGTCGGGCGGGGGCCAGCCGGTGAGCGTACGGGTGAGCTGCGGTGGCCGCAGCACGGCGAGGAGCAGCAGCGCCGCGAGCGCGGAGCAGAGCCATCGCCGCCGCCGGTAGCGGACGCTCCCCACGCCTACGACGGCCACGGTCGCGGCGGCCAGCAGCACGCCTCCGGTGAGGCCGCCCGGCCAGGGCGACTCCGCGCCCGGCAACCGCGCCCCGGCCCGGGCCACGGCCGCGATCCACCCGGCCGGCACCCCGGCGCACCGGGCGAGCACCTCCGCGGCGGGCATCCACAGCGGCGCCACCGCGAGCGCCGCGAAGCCCAGCACCGTCGCCGGACCCGCCGCGAGCTCGGCCAGCAGATTGCACGGCACCGCCACCAGGCTGACCCGGGCCGCGAGCACGGCGACCACCGGCGCGCACACCGCCTGGGCGGCTGCGGCGGCCGCCAGTGCGTCGGCGAGCCGGGGGCCCATCCCCCGCGCCCGCAGGGCTTCGCTCCACCGGGGGGCGAGGGTGAGCAGGGCCCCGGTGGCCAGGACGGAGAGGAGGAAGCCGTAACTGCGGGCCAGCCACGGGTCGTAGAGCACCAGCAGCAGAACGGCGGCGCCCAGCGCGGGAATCAGCGACCTGCGCCGCCCGGTGGCGAGGGCCAGCAGGGTCACCGCTCCGCAGGCCGCGGCCCGCAGCACGCTCGGCTCCGGCCGGCACACCACCACGAACGCCAGCGTCAGGCCCGCCCCGCACAGGGCGGTCGCCCGCAGCGAGAGCCCGAGCCGGGGCGCCAGCCCGCTCCGCTCGGCCTGCTGCGCACGGGCCGGGGGCCCGATGAGCAGGAACAACACCACGGTCAGGTTGGACCCGGAGACGGCCAGCAGGTGCAGCAGATCGGTGGCCCGGAAAGCCTCGTGGAGATCGGGCGGGACCCTGGAGGTGTCCCCGACGACCAGCCCGGGCAGCAGGGCCCCGGCGTCCGGCGCGAGCCCGGCGGTGGCCTCGCGCAGCCCGGCCCGCAACCGCCCCGCGAGCCGCTGCGCCCGGTCCGGGCCGCCGCTCACCCGGGGCGGGGTGTCCCCGGCCGGGCGCAGCAGCGCCACGGCCCGCTCCCCGCCCCGCGCCGGCGCCAGCCGGGCGACCACGGCCAGGCGCGTGGAGGGCAGCAGCCCGGCCCAACCCGGATGCCCGGCCAGCACCCGCACCGGGGTGCGCACCCGGGTGCTCTTCCCGTCGGGCCCGCTCACCCGGGTCACCACCGCGTCCAGCAGCACCACCGGTGGCCCGCTCCCACCGCGGGCGGCCCTCGGGTCGGAGGCGACGGTGAGCTCGGCGAGGACGCGGGCATGGTCCCGGGCCAGCCCCGCGACCGGTCCGGCGCGGGCCTCGGCCCGCTGGAGCCCCGCCACCCCGGCTCCCGCGGCCGCGCACAGCAGGGCCGCCGCCACGGCGGGGACGACCCTCCAGCGCGGCCCCGGCCGCCGACCCGCCCCCAGCATCAGCAGCCCCGCGCAGACCACCCCGAGCCCCACCCCGACGGCGGTCGAACCGGCGGGCGCGTCCAGGGCGAGGGCGGCCGCCGCCCAAGCGGCCACGGCGGGCACGGCGAGCCGGAGATCCGCCGGGCCCCGCCCCTCGGACCCGTTCACGGCCGCACCAGCTTGCGCAGGTCGGCGAAGCGCCTCTCCCCGATGCCGGTCACCTGGCGGAGTTCCTCCACGGAACGAAATCCCCCACGGGCGGTGCGGAAGTCGACGATGTGCTGCGCCAGCACCGGTCCGACCCCGGGCAGGCCGTCCAACTGCGCGACCGTGGCCGTGCCCAGGCTGAGCGGACCGGCGCCCGAGCCTCCCCCGACGGGCCCGCCCGGCGGCGGTGGCGCCGGGCCGCCCACCCACACCTGCTCCCCGTCCACCAGCACCCGGGCCCGGTTCAGCCCGGTGGTGTCCGTGCCCGGGCGCACTCCCCCGGCGGCGGCCAGCGCGTCCTCCACCCGCGAACCGGCGGGCAGGCGCAGTACCCCCGGCCGCAGGACCTTGCCGCTGACGTCGACGACGATGCGCGCGGCGGCCCCGCTCGCACCGGCCCCGGCCCCGGCACCCGCACCGGCCCCGGGCGGCACGGTCGGCCCTGCGCCCACAGCGGCCAGGGCCGGTGGGGGCGCAGGCCCCGGAGCGACCACTGCCGGGGCGGTCACCGGCCCCGGCCGGGCCGACCAGAACTGCTGCGCGGCGAATCCGACCGCGGCGACCAGCACCACCGCGACGGCCGCAACCGTGCGCGGCTCCACCCCGCACCGGGCCTGTAACCACAGCGGCAGCCGCTCCCGCACGGCCAGCCATCGCGCGTCCCCGGCCGACAGCCCGGCCGCGCCCTCCGGCGGGGTGTGGGGCTCGGCCCCGGCTTCCACCGCGGCCGGCGGGCTGCTGCCGCCCAGCAGGGCTTCGGCCCTCAGCCTCACCACGTCCGGCTCCGGATGAGCAGCCCGACGCCCCGAGGGCCCGGCCGGGTCCGAACGGCCGGGGTGGTCCGACCGACCGGGCTGGCCCGGATCACCGAGCCGACCCGGAAGGCCAGAGCCGCCAGGGCCGCCAGGGCCGCCACGGCGGCCACGGCGGTGCCGCAGACGGCTGTCGGAGAGACGGGAGCGACCCGGGCCGCTGGTGGCGCCCGACGGATGGGGGGTACGTGTGCGAAGAGTCATGCCACGACCGTAGGGGCGCCTCCCGAAGCCCGCTCGGAGGCTTCAATTCCGGTGGACAACCGACCCGTTGTGGATAACCCGGCCACTCGTTCCGGTGATCAGCGAGGTGAGACGACCGCCGCCAGCAGCCCCGGCCCGGTGTGCGCGCCGATGACCGCGCCGACCTCGCTGACGTGCAGCTCGACGAGACCGGGGATGCGCTCGCGCAGCCGCTCGGCCAGCTTTTCGGCCCGCTCCGGGGCCGCCAGGTGGTGGACCGCCACGTCGACGCTCGCGGACCCGGCCCGCTCGACGGCCAGTTCCTCCAGGCGGGCGATGGCCTTGGAGGCGGTCCGCACCTTCTCCAGCATCTCGATCCGCCCGCCCTCCAGTGTCAGCAGGGGCTTCACCGCCAGGGCCGAGCCGAGGAGCGCCTGCGCCGCCCCGATCCGGCCGCCGCGGCGGAGGTAGTCGAGAGTGTCGACGTAGAAGTACGCGGACATGTCCGCCGCCCGCTTCTCGGCGGCGGCCACGGCCTCGTCCACGCAGCCCCCCGCCTCGGCCACCTCGGCGGCGGCGAGCGCGCAGAACCCGAGCGCCATCGCGACCATTCCCGTGTCCACGACGCGTACGGGCACCGGCGCGGTCCGGGCGGCGACAACGGCGGCGTCGTAGGTGCCGGAGAACTCCGCGGACAGGTGAAGACTGACGATGCCGGTGGCGCCGGCCTGCGCCGCCTCCCGGTAGGCCTGGACGAACTGCTCCGGGCCGGGGCGCGAGGTGGTGACCGAGCGGCGCTTCTGCAGGGCCATGGCCAGGCTGCGCGCCGAGATCTCGGTGCCCTCCTCAAGCGCCTCTCCGCCGAGCACCACGGTGAGCGGGACGGCGGTGATTCCGTGCCGCGCCATGGCCGGTCGGGGCAGGTAGGCCGTGGAATCGGTGACGATGGCGACATGGCGGGACATGAGCCGGAGGTTACCGCCAGTGGGGGCGTGACGGCAGCCCGGACTCATCGTCGGGGCTGTGCGGCGGCCTTGCGGGGGGCTGGACCTACGTCGTGCTCTCCGGCCGCCGGGCCTTCTCCCACGGATACGGGGTCGCCGGAACGGCCGGGTTCAAGGCGGCCGGCCGCGCCTGTGCGTTCCCCTGCCCCTGCCCCTGCGCCTGCGCCGCGTCCCACGCCGCGGCCGCCGTCGTCAGGTCGTCCACCGGCCCGCGCGACCAGTCCCGCAGCGCGCCCGACTCGACCTCGATCTGGGCCGCCAGGACGGACAGGTCGTCCTCCGCGAAACGGCGGGCCCGGTCACGCGCCGCCCACCGCAGCGAGTCGGCGGCCTGCGTGATCTTGGCCGTTCGTTCCCGCAGGTCGGGCAGCCTGTCCGCGATCCGCTTGCGGTCAGGATCCTGCTCGAGCCGCTTCAGCTCGTCGTCCAGTTCACGCCCGTGTGCGCTCAGCCGCTCGAACAGCGCGATCGATTCCTTCAGCGAGGCGTCCGCCTTGGCCCCGTCGTGCAGCGCCTGCTGCGTGGCCCGCAGCGAGGTCCTCAGGTCGAGCCGCAGCTGCGCCAGCGCCCCCGGGACGCCGACCTGGCCCAGGCTCTTCGCCTTCAAGGTGGTGTCCTCCACCGTCCGGCGGGCCTGCGTCAGGGTGCGGTCCACGCCGCGCTTGGCCGCCCCCACCACCTTGACGGTCGCGTACACGCCCAGCCCAAGGAAGGTGAAAAGCACCATCAGCGCGAAGATGATCAACGCGACCTCCATGAGTGTCCCTTCCCAAGTCCCGCGCGTCGTGTCCGTCCCCTCCACCGTAAACGCCGCGGGCAGGCCGGGGGTTCCCATCGAACCCCCAACCTGCCCGTACGGGATGTCCCCCATGGGGAGCGGGTGACGTCAGATGACGATGTTCACCAGCTTGGGCGCGCGCACGATCACCTTGCGGATCTCCGCACCGCCCAGCGCCGCGACGACACCCTCATCGGTCACGGCCAGCTGCTCCAGCTCCGCCTCCGAGATCGTCGGCGGGACCTCCAGCCGCGCCTTGACCTTGCCCTTGACCTGCACGACGCAGGTCACGCTCTCGTCCACGACGTACGCCGGGTCCGCGACCGGGAAGTCCTGGTGGACCACCGAATCGCTGTGACCCAGCCGGTGCCACAGCTCCTCCGCGATGTGCGGGGCCAGCGGGGCGACCAGCAGCACCAGGGACTCCGCGACGGAGCGCTCCAGGGGGCGACCGGCCTTCGTCAGGGCGTTGTTCAGCTCGGTGATCTTCGCGATGGCGGTGTTGAAGCGCAGCCCGGCCAGGTCCGCACCGGCCCCGTCGATCGCCTTGTGCAGCGCGCGCAGGGTGTCCTCGCCCGGCTCGCCGTCGACGACGGTGACGGCGCCCGTCTCCTCGTCGACGATGTTGCGCCACAGGCGCTGCAGCAGCCGGTACTGGCCGACGACGGCCCGGGTGTCCCACGGACGCGAGACGTCCAGCGGACCCATCGCCATCTCGTACAGGCGCAGCGTGTCGGCGCCGTACTCCTCGCAGATCTCGTCCGGGGTGACGGCGTTCTTGAGGGACTTGCCCATCTTGCCGTGCTCACGCTTGACCGGCTGGCCCTGGTAGAAGTAGCCGCCGTCGCGCTCCTCGACCTCGGCCGCCGGGACGTACACACCGCGCGCGTCGGTGTAGGCGTACGCCTGGATCATGCCCTGGTTGAACAGCTTGTGGAACGGCTCCGCCGAGGAGACGTGCCCCAGGTCGAAGAGGACCTTGGACCAGAAGCGCGCGTACAGCAGGTGCAGCACCGCGTGCTCGGCGCCGCCCACGTACAGGTCGACACCGCCGTGCGGAGCGCCCTCGCGCGGGCCCATCCAGTACTGCTCGATCGCGGGGTCGACCAGCGCCGACGCGTTGTGCGGGTCCAGGTAGCGCAGCTCGTACCAGCAGGAACCGGCCCAGTTCGGCATGGTGTTGGTCTCGCGCCGGAAGGAGCGGGTGCCACGGCCGTCGCCCAGGTCCAGCTCGACGTTGACCCATGCCTCGTTACGCGAGAGCGGGGTCTCCGGCTTGGAGGTGGCGTCGTCCGGCTCGAAGGTGCGCGGCGAGTAGTCCTCGACCTCCGGCAGTTCCAGCGGCAGCATCGACTCGGGCAGCGCGTGCGCGACGCCGTCCTCGTCGTAGACGATCGGGAAGGGCTCGCCCCAGTAGCGCTGGCGGCTGAACAGCCAGTCGCGCAGCCGGAAGTTGACGGTGCCCTCGCCGATGCCGCGCGACTCCAGCCACGCGGTGATCGCGGCCTTGGCCTCGGCGACGTCCAGGCCGTCCAGGGAGACGCCCTCACCGACCGAGTTGACCAGTACGGCGTCGTGCGCGACGAAGGCGTCGTCCCACTCCGCCGGGTCGGTGCCGCGCCCGTCGGTCGGGGCGACCACGCAGCGCATCGGCAGCTCGAAGGCGCGCGCGAACTCGAAGTCGCGGCTGTCGTGCGCCGGAACGGCCATGATCGCGCCGGTGCCGTAGCCCATCAGCACGTAGTCGGCGATGAAGACGGGAACCTTGGCGCCGCTGACCGGGTTGACCGCGTACTCGCCGGTGAAGACGCCGGTCTTGTCCTTGGCCTCGGCCTGCCGCTCGACGTCCGACTTCGAGGCGGCCTGCTTGCGGTACGCGGCGACGGCCTCCGCCGGCGTGGCGTGCCCGCCGGTCCACACGTCGTGGGTGCCCTCGGGCCAGGCGGCCGGGATGAACTTCTCCACCAGCGGGTGCTCGGGCGCCAGCACCATGTAGGTGGCGCCGAACAGGGTGTCGGGGCGGGTGGTGAAGACGGTGATGGCCTCGTCGCCCAGCGCGAAGTCGACGCGCGCGCCCTCGCTGCGGCCGATCCAGTTGCGCTGCTGCAGCTTGATGGCCTCGGGCCAGTCCAGCGCGTCCAGGTCGTCCAGCAGCCGGTCGGCGTACGCGGTGATCCGCATGTTCCACTGGCTGAGCCTGGACTTGAAGACGGGGAAGTTGCCGCGCTCGGAACGGCCGTCGGCGGTGACCTCCTCGTTGGCCAGTACGGTGCCCAGCCCGGGGCACCAGTTCACGGGCGCGTCCGAGGCGTACGCCAGCCGGTACTCGTTCAGTACGTCGGCCCGCTCGCCCGCGCTCAGTGCGGCCCAGTCACGGCCTGCGGGAACCTCGCGGGAGCCGTTCTCGAAGGCGGCGACCAGCTCGGTGATCGGCCGGGCCTTGCCCGCGTCGGCGTCGTACCAGGAGTTGTAGATCTGCAGGAAGATCCACTGCGTCCACTTGTAGTAGTCCGGGTCGATGGTCGCGAAGGACCGGCGCTTGTCGTGGCCCAGCCCCAGCCGGCGCAGCTGGACCTTCATGTTCTCGATGTTGGCCTCGGTCGACACGCGCGGGTGCGTGCCGGTCTGCACGGCGTACTGCTCGGCCGGCAGGCCGAAGGCGTCGAAGCCCAGGGTGTGCAGGACGTTGTGGCCGGTCATCCGCTGGTGGCGGGCGTAGACGTCGGTGGCGATGTAGCCGAGCGGGTGGCCGACGTGCAGGCCCGCACCGGAGGGGTACGGGAACATGTCCATGATGAACTTCTTGGGCCGTGCGACCACCGACGGGTCCCCGGCCAGGTCACCGGTCGGGTTCGGGGCCTCGTAGGTGCCCTGCGCGTCCCATACGTCCTGCCAGCGTGCCTCGATGTCGGCGGCCATGGCAGCCGTGTAGCGGTGCGCCTCGGCCGCCTCGGGGGCCGGGGTGTTCGTCTCGCTCATGATTTCTGAAGCTCCATCGATCGTCTCTGCCGTCTCTGGCTGCCCAAACGAAAAAACCCCTCGCACAGGAGGGGGCGCCGCGCCGAGGCCGACCGTCTCGTGGGGTCGGTACTGATCAGCGCGGCTCGGTAAGCAGAAGGCGTACGGCACGCATGGCGTCAGGGTACCGCAGCACCGATGGCGCCCGCTCGGACGACCGCACAACGAGAAGCGGGCCACCCGATCCGGGTGGCCCGCTTCTTCACTGTGGAGCTAAGGAGAATTGAACTCCTGACCTCCTGCATGCCATGCAGGCGCTCTACCAACTGAGCTATAGCCCCTTGTTCTGCTTGCCGCTTCGGTTCCCCTTGCCGGTTCCCCTTGGCGACGTCCCAAACATTACACGGTCATGGCCCTGGTCCAAAAATCGGTTTCCGTGCACCACGGGCCATGTCCGCTTTGATCCGAATTGTCACGCTCTCGCAAACTGATAGAACCGCTTCAGCGTGCAGTGCTCGTCGAGCAGCCGCCCGTAGATCGGCTCCCCTTCCAGCTCTCGGTACGTCTCGATCGGGTCGCCCTTTATGATCAGCGCCCGCGCGCATTCCTCGCACCAGTACTGGTAGTCGGGGTTGACGGGGTCCATGTCCCGCACGATCGGCGTGCCGTTGTTGCACCAGTCGCACCGGCGCCGGTGTGCACCCATCCGTCAGCGACTCCCTCCCGCGTCGGGGCCGTGATCTCCCCTCCGGCGGTCCGATTCTGCCATGCCGGCGCGGGCCGGGTCAGCAAACGCAAAGGGCACAAAAACAAGGATCCCGCCCCCTGTTGGGGACGGGATCCTGATTGTGGAGCTAAGGAGAATTGAACTCCTGACCTCCTGCATGCCATGCAGGCGCTCTACCAACTGAGCTATAGCCCCGCTCTCCGCCGCGCTCCCCCCGTCTCCGGTGTTCCGCGCTGCGAACAAGAAGAACTCTAGCCTGTGACCAGCCGGAAAGTGAAATCCGGGTGGCGGCCCGGGCAGGGAGCGCCGGGGAACGGCAGTGAGCTGCTCAGTCGTCGTCGCCGAGCACCGGTTCCGGCAGCGTGCCGGCGTTGTGCTCCATCAGACGCCAGCCGCGCGCGCCCTCACCGAGGACGGACCAGCAGCAGTTGGAGAGCCCGCCCAGGCTCTCCCAGTCGGACGAGTCCAGGCCCAGCAGGCGCCCGATCGTCGTCCGGATGGTGCCGCCGTGACTGACCACGACGAGGGTGCCGTCGTGCGGCAGCCGGGCGAGGTGTTCCAGCACCACCGGCGCGGCGCGGTCGGCGACCTCGGTCTCCAGTTCACCGCCGCCCCTGCGGACCGGCTCGCCGCGCTTCCACGCGGCGTACTGCTCGCCGTACTTCGCGAGGATCTCGTCGTGCGTGAGGCCCTGCCACTCACCGGCGTACGTCTCGCGCAGCGCCGCGTCGTGTGCCACGGGCAGCCCCGTGACGGCGGCCAGCTCGGCTGCCGTGGCGGAGGCGCGCTGCAGGTCGGAGGCCACGATGGCGTCCGGCCTCAGCGAGGCGAGCAACCGCGCGGCGCGGCGCGCCTGGCCCACACCCGCCTCGGTCAGCTCGATGTCCGTGGAGCCCTGGAAGCGCCGCTCCAGGTTCCACGCGGTCTGGCCGTGCCGCCAGAGGACGATCTTCCTACCGGACTTGCCCGAGGTGGTCGCGCTCAGAACAGATCACCGTCCTGGTCCTCGTCGCCCGCCGCCTCACGCAGCTTGGCGTGCTCCTCGGCCTTGCCGAGGGTCAGCTTGGCGTCCTCGGGGAGCTCGATCTCGGGGCAGTCCTTCCACAGGCGCTCCAGCGCGTAGAAGACCCGCTCCTCGCTGTGCTGGACGTGGACGACGATGTCGATGTAGTCGAGCAGGATCCAGCGGGCGTCCCGGTCGCCCTCGCGGCGCACCGGCTTGGCGCCGAGCTCCTTGAGCAGGCGCTCCTCGATCTCGTCGACGATCGACTTGACCTGGCGGTCGTTGGGCGCCGAGGCGAGCAGGAAGGCGTCGGTGATCGACAGCACGTCGCTGACGTCGTACGCGATGATGTCGTGCGCGAGCCGGTCGGCCGCGGCCTGGGCGGCGGCGGTGATGAGCTCGATGGAGCGGTCCGTGGCGGTCACTGGCCATGCTTTCGGGTTGGCGGGCAGATCCATACAAGGGTCTCACGTACCGCGGACACCGCCCGCGCGGAGCGTCCCGCGCGGGCGAAGGCGTCTGCCGGAGCCGCTCAGGACCCCTTGTAGTCCTTGCCCAGGATGACCACGACGTCCGCGTTCACGGCGTTCTCGGCCTTCTTCACGACCGTCTCGGGCAGCCCCAGCGTCTTGGCGACGTCGATGGCCCGGTCCCGCTGCGCGTCGTCCTGGTACGTGATCTGCGAGGCGGCCGCGGTCTTGTCGGCCTTGCCGCCGTCGACGAAGGTGTAGCCGCTGTTCATCAGCGCCGCCTTCGCCGCGACCTGCGTCTTCTCGTCGCCGTTGGCGTCCTTGAGACCGACGCGCGGGGCGGCGCCGGGCTGCGCCTGCGCGGCCGAACCGCCCAGCACCTCCTTGACGACACCCTTGTTCGCCTCGTCCGTGAGGGCGCCGTCCGGCTTCACCGCGAGGAGGTCGGTGCGGTACGCGCCCACCTTGGCGTGCGCGCCGAGCCGGGACAGCAGGGCGCCGAGCGTCTGCGCGTTCAGGGCCGGGTCGAGGATCTGACCGATGCTCTCGACCATCACGGCCGCCGCCTTCGGGTCGCCCGGGACCTTGCGCAGGACCGCCTGGAGGACCTTGCCCATGCGCTCCAGCTGCTTGGCCTCCGGCTCGCCCTGGCCCCGGTACGTGGCGTACGCGACGGCCATCGGGCCGCTCAGGCTCTGCTTCGGGCCCTGTGCCACGGCCGGGGCCTTGACCGCGTCGTCGGCCGGGACCGCGGCGTCGGTGTCGACCTCGATGCCGCCGACCAGCTCGACCAGGTTCTCCAGGAAGGGGGTGTCCAGGCGCCAGGTGCCGCCGATGCGGGTGCCGAGGACGGAGTCGAGTGCCTCGCGGGTGCCGAGGCCGCCTTCTTCGACGGCCTTGCCCAGGGACGTGGCGGTCCCGTCCTGGTGGGTGACGGCGAGGGCGTTCGGCAGCAGGACGGTCGCGCCCTGCTTGGTGGTGACGTTGTCGACGAGCAGCGCCGAGGCGGTGCCGCCCTTCTTGGTGTTGTGCAGGTGGACGACGATCATGTCGCGCTTCTGCGCCGCCGGATCTGCGCTCGCGGCGTTCTTCTTCTGACCGGGGCCGTCGAGGAACGGCAGCCCGCCCGCGTACCAGAGGTAGCCGAGGCCGCCCACGGTGAACAGGGCGAGGACGACGATCAGCGCCACCACCCGGTTGCGGCCGCGGCGGCGGGCCTCCTCGCGGCGCTCGGTCCGGCTCTCGGTGAACTTGAGCCAGTCGATGACGTCCTCGGACTCCTCGTCCGGCTGGTCGATGAAGGCGAACATCTCGGTGCGGTAGTCCCGGCCCGCCTCGGGCTCGCCGTCGGGGCGGCGCGGCTCGGGGCTACGCGGCTCGGGGACGTGGGCGACCGGCCGCTCGGCGGGGGCCGGGGGCGCGGGCCGCGCCTCGGGCTCCGGTGCGGTCTGCTGCGGGATCCACTGCTGGGTCTGCTGCGTGTCGTACCCGTACGCGGGGGCCTGCGCGTACTGCTGCTGCGCGTACTGCTGCCCGTACTCCTGGGCGGCCGGCTGCTGCGGGTAGTACGTCTGCTGCGGCTGCTGCGGTTGCTGGGGCTGCTCGCCGTAGCCCTGGTAGTCGTAGCCGTAGCCGTACTGCTGCTGTTCGTACTGCGCGGGGGGCGGAGCGGGCTGGGCGGGCGCCTGGCCGTACACCGGCCGCCCGTACGCGTCGTAGCCGATGAGCTGCTGCTCCTGGGCGGCATACGGGTCGTACGGATCCTGTCGGTCGTTCACCGCGGGGCCCCTCTCTCCGGAAGCTCAGGCTCCCCGGTACAGCTCACGCTTGTCGATGTAGCGCACCACGCCGTCCGGCACCAAATACCAGACAGGATCCCCCTGGGCGACCCGCGCACGGCAGTCCGTGGACGAGATCGCCAGCGCGGGCACCTCGACCAGGGAGACGCCGCCCTTGGGCAACCCGTCGTCGGTGAGTACGTGGCCCGGCCGGGTGACACCGATGAAATGGGCGAGCGAGAAGAGCTCGTCGGCGTTCCGCCAGGTCAGGATCTGTGCGAGCGCGTCGGCACCCGTGATGAAGAACAGGTCGGCGTCGTCGTTCAGCGCCTTCAGGTCCCGCAGGGTGTCGATCGTGTACGTCGGCCCGCCGCGGTCGATGTCGATGCGGCTCACCGAGAACTGGGGGTTCGAGGCCGTGGCGATGACCGTCATCAGGTAGCGGTCCTCGGCGGGCGAGACCGCCCGCTGCGACTTCTGCCACGGCTCGCCGGTCGGCACGAACACCACCTCGTCGAGGTGGAAAAGGGCGGCCACCTCGCTGGCGGCCACCAGGTGTCCGTGGTGGATCGGGTCGAACGTCCCGCCCATCACGCCGAGCCGGCGCTTGACCGGACCGGTAGGCATCTCCTGCTCTCCCATGAGCGCAGAGCCTACTGGCCCGGCGGACGGTGCGGTCCCGGCGGGCTCAGCGGTCGCGGTTCAGCGGTCGCGGTTCAGGCGCGTGGTGACCCAGAGCATCAGCAGCAGGATGACGAAGGCGCCGCCACCGGTCAGGTAGGGGTTGAGGCTGTCGTGGTTGCCGCTGTGCTGCTCGGCCCCCTCCGAGGCGAGGACGACCAGGTTGTGGGCGGTGGAGGAGAGGCTCATCAGGCAGGTACCTATCGAGTCGGGGAGCGGGCGGAGACTTCGCTCACATCGTATGCGGGGGCCTGGGGCACGCTCACGCCGACTCAGGCGTTGGAGAGGATAGACGCAAGGTCGGTCAGGTCAATCCAGGGGAGGGCGCTATGACGGAGACGGGATTCGAGAAGGCACCGGCGCGGGACCGCAGGAGGTTCCCCGGTATTTCCTCGCGGGCGTACGAACATCCGGCGGACCGCTCCGCCCTCGTCGCCCTGCGCAGGCTGAGCGGCTTCGACACGGTGTTCAAGGCCCTGAGCGGGCTGCTCCCGGAGCGCAGCCTGCGCCTGCTGTTCCTGTCGGACTCCGTGCGGGTGGGCGAGACGCAGTTCCCGCACCTCTACGACATGCTCCGCGACGCCTGTCACATCCTGGACCTGGAGAAGGTCCCGCAGATGTACGTGCAGCAGGACCCGAAGCCCAATGCCATGTGCATCGGCCTGGACGAGCCGATCATCGTGGTGACCACGAGCCTGGTCGAGCTGCTCGACGAGGAGGAGATGCGGGCGGTGGTGGGCCACGAGGTGGGCCACGCGCTGTCGGGGCACTCCGTGTACCGCACGATCCTGCTGTTCCTGACGAATCTGGCGCTGAAGGTCGCGTGGATCCCGCTGGGCAACATGGCGATCATGGCGATCGTGACCGCGCTGCGGGAGTGGTTCCGCAAGTCGGAGCTTTCGGCCGACCGGGCCGGGCTGCTGGTGGGCCAGGACGTGCAGGCCTCGATGCGGGGCCTGATGAAGGTCGCCGGCGGCAACCACCTCCACGAGATGAACGTGGACGCCTTCCTGGCCCAGGCCGAGGAGTACGAGGAGAGCGGCGATCTGCGCGACTCCGTCCTGAAGATCATGAACGTGCTGCCCCGGACGCACCCGTTCACCACCGTGCGCGCGGCCGAGCTGAAGAAGTGGTCGGAGAACCGCGACTTCCAGCGGATCATGGACGGCCACTACCCGCGGCGCGAGGAGGACAAGGACACCTCGGTGTCCGACTCCTTCCGGCAGTCCGCCGCGCACTACGCCGACTCGGTGCGCACCAGCAAGGACCCGCTGATGAAGCTGGTCGGCGACCTCGCCGGTGGCGCGGGCGACCTGGGCGGAAAGCTCCGGGACCGGTTCACCGGCACCGGGCCGGCCAACGGGTCCGAGGGCAAGGGCGGGACTACGGGCCAGGGCTGACGGGCGGGGCCGGCGGGGTCTGCGGGGTCGTGGGCTGCGCCAGTACGCCGCACAGCCCGGCGGTGCGCCGCGGCCGGCCGCTGACGTACGGGTCGCTCGCGGGCGGGCCCACCGTCGTCGGCCCCGCGCCCGCCAGGAGCGGGCGGAAGCCCGCGGCGGGGTCGGCGGAGCAGTCCTGCGGTCCGGCCATCACATGGGCCGAGGCCAGCTCCAGCCGCCGGGCTGCGAGGTCCCCGCGGTCGAAGCGGATCCGCAGCTCGCGCCGGAGGGTGAAGAGCGAGGCGCCGTCGGCCGCGGCCGGGGCTCCCGTGGCCGGGCGTACGGCGTAGACGAAGGTGTGGTCGGTGGTGACCTCCAGCACCTCCGGGGTCAGCTCCTCGAAGGCGAGGGTTCCGCTCACCCGCACCCGGGGGTCGGCCACGACGGCGGTGGACGGGTCGAAGCGGACCAGCCAGCCGGTGGCCGCGTGCCGGCCGTCGCCGGAGGGCGAGGTCATGCTGCGGTCGAACTGCGCCAGCTGGTCCGGGTCGAGCAGGACGCGCACGGGCCGGGAGCCGGCGCCCGACAGGACGTCGGGGTCCAGCGAGGACTGCACCAGGTAGTCCTTGGCGATGGACAGCGCGGTGATGACCTGGACGTCGGTGAAGTGGGGCGTGCGGCGCACCGCGGGCAGGGTGATCCCGGCCGCCCCGACGCGGTAGTCGGCCGCGGGGCTCTGCCCGTACAGCTCGGCCGGCCGCCCGCCGGGCACGGGGGTGACGGGCGCGAGCGGGACCACCGTGCTGCTGAGCGCCTCGGCGGGTGAGCCGGGCGGGGGCACGTAGGGGTTGCGCAGCCCGAGGTAGACGGCGGCGGCGAAGGCCGTGGCGATGAGCAGCACGAGCAGCATGCCCTGGCGGGCGGCGCGGCCCGGGGTGCCGGTCCCGGACAGGGAGCCGCCGCTGGACCACAGGGAGCGGCTGCGCACGGCCCGGGCGTGCTCGCCCATGCGCTCCTGGGCGGAGTACTCCTGGAGCCGGGCAGCGCGGACGAAGTCCTCGTCGAACACCACCGACCGGTACTCGTCCGAGCGGTACTCGTCCGACCGGAATTCGTCGTCGCCCCCGCCCATGCCCTCGGGGGTGCCGTTGGGTGGATCTCCTGGCACGGCCATCGCTTCTCCCCGCTGTCCCCGCTTCAGAGAAGCCCCCAGCTCCGACGTGTGCGAGTGGGGTCGTTACCTTCAGGGTTGGCGGTCGGAGGGGTACGTAAACGCGCCGACGCCGGTGACTTCGCGCAGCGGGGTGCTGGCGGGCGCCGGGGCGGGCTCCGCCTCGCCCGAGGCGCTGCGGTAGACGGCGCTGAAGGCGAGCGCGACCATGCCGAGGCCCATCACGAAGGCGAGCACCCAGGCGACCGGGCGCAGCCAGGGCGAGCGGCCGCGGTAGGGGCGCAGGCTGCCGCCGTAGGCTCCGTAGGGGCCGTCGGGGTAGCCGTAGCTGCGGTCGTGGTCCCAGCCGTGGTCGTCGGTTTCGTACCCCTCGGGGTAGCCGTATCCGTAGCCGTCGTAGTCGTCGTCGCCCGTCCAGCCGCCGGCGACGGCGCGGGCCGCTTCGGCCTCCGCGCGGGCTCGGTCGGCCGCCCGCTGGCGCTCGGCGGCGCTCGGTTCATGGAACTCGGCATTCCGGACGAAGGCCTCGTCGAACACCACGGAGGCGAAGTACTGATCCGCGCCTCCGCGGTCGTCGTCGGGCTCCCCGTCGTCCGGGAACGGCTTGCCCCCCACGTCGTCCGGCACAGGACCACCCTAGACCCGGGGGGCGCCTTTGGGCAGGGTGTGCGCCGCATTCCGGCCACACCGTGTCCAAGGACCGGCTACCTGACGTGACCGTCGCCGGTGACGATGTACTTGGTGGAGGTGAGCTCGGGAAGGCCCATGGGGCCCCGGGCGTGCAGCTTCTGGGTGGAGATGCCGATCTCGGCGCCGAAGCCGAACTGACCACCGTCCGTGAACCGGGTGGACGCATTCACGGCAACCGTGGTCGAGTCGACCAGCTGGGTGAAACGGCGTGCGGCGGCCTGCGAGGTGGTCACGATCGCCTCGGTGTGACCGGAGGTCCAGCGCCGGATGTGGGTGACGGCGTCGTCCAGGGAGTCCACGACGCCGGCCGCGATGTCGTAGGAGAGGTACTCGGCGGCCCAGTCCTCGTCGGTGGCGGGCAGCGCGGTGACCTTGGTGCCTTCGGCGGCGGCGAGGACCCGGGCGTCGCCGTGGACGGTGACGCCGGCGTCGGCGAGCGCGTCGAGGGCGCGCGGCAGGAAGGCGTCGGCGATGTCGCGGTGGACGAGGAGGGTCTCGGCCGAGTTGCAGACGGAGGGCCGCTGGGCCTTGGAGTTGATGAGGATGTCCACGGCCATGTCGAGATCGGCCTGGGCGTCGACGTAGACGTGGCAGTTGCCGGTACCGGTCTCGATGACCGGAACGGTGGACTCCTCGACCACGGTCTTGATGAGGGAGGCGCCGCCGCGCGGGATGAGGACGTCGACCAGCCCGCGGGCGCGCATCAGCTCGCGGACGGAGTCGCGGGACTCGCCGGGGACGAGCTGGATCGCGTCGGCGGGCAGGCCCGCGCCGGCGACGGCGTCGCGCAGGATGGCGACGAGCGCGGTGTTCGAGGAGTACGCGGAGGAGCTGCCGCGCAGCAGGACCGCGTTGCCCGACTTCAGGCAGAGGGCGGCGGCGTCCACGGTGACGTTGGGGCGGGCCTCGTAGATGATGCCGACGACGCCCAGCGGGACGCGGATCTGCCGGATGTCGATGCCGTTGGGGAGGGTGTTGCCGCGGACGACCTCGCCGACGGGGTCGGGGAGCGCGGCGACGTCGCGCACGTCGGAGGCGATGGCGGCGACGCGCTCCGCGGTGAGGGTCAGGCGGTCGATGACGGTCTCGCTGGTGCCGGCGGCGCGGGCCTTGTCCGTGTCCACGGCGTTGGCCGCGATGATCTCGGCCGTACGGGCCTCCAGCGCGTCCGCGATCGCCAGCAGGGCGGCGTCCTTGGCGGACCGCGGGAGTGGGGCGATGGCCGCGGCGGCGGTGCGGGCGGCTTGCGCGGTGGCGAGGACGGGCGAGGTGGCGGCATCGAGCGAGGTCATGCCGCCAGGGTAATCCCCCGCCGGTATCCCGCCGATGGGGTTTCACCCCCCGAGACGGCCGTCCCGGGCGCCGCTGCACCGGCCGGGCGCTGCCCGGACCCGGACCCGGTCCCGGGACGCCGGGCGGCTGCAAGGACCTGGGGCTCCGCCCCAGACCCCGCGCCTCAAACGCCGGCGGGGCTGGATCTGCGCGGCGTTCAGTAGGGGTGGACGCCCACCGGGTGGGCCGGGGGCGGCCCGTAGCCCTCCGCGACCCGCAGGTGGTAGGTGGCCCGGTCGATGACCTCCAGCCCGACGATCTCCCAGGGCGGGAGGTTCGCCGAGGAACGGTGTTCGCCCCACAGGCGCAGGGCGACGGCCGCCGCGTCGTGGAGGTCGCGGGCCTCTTCCCAGTAGCGGATCTCCGCATGGTCGTCGGCGTACCGGCTCGTGAGCAGGAAGGGGTGGTCGTGGGCCAGCTGTTCCAGCCCGCGCCGGACCTCGGGCAGGGGGGCGGGCTTGCCGGAGACGCTCAGGGTCACGTGCCACAGGCGTGAGGAGTGGTGCTGCTCTTCCCCGCCCCCGACGCCGTCACCGTCCCCTGCGCCTACGCTGGTCAGCGCTCGTCTCACCAGCCGCCTCCTGTCTCCGCCGCGTGCGTCGGTCCGCCTTCACAGTTGACCAGTCCCTGGGCCGCCGCGCTGCGGTTTTACCGAACCTCAGCCCTCCAGCAGGACCAGATCGTCCCGGTGGACGACCTCCCGTTCGTACGCGGGTCCGAGTTCCCGCGCGAGCTCGCGAGTGGAGCGGCCGAGGAGCTGCGGGAGCTCCTTGGCGTCGAAGTTGACGAGGCCCCGGGCGACGGCCCGGCCGTCGGCGGAGCGCAGTTCCACCGGGTCCCCGGCGACGAAGTCTCCCTCGACCGCCGCGATCCCCGCGGGCAGCAGGGAGCTGCCGCGCTGGGTCACCGCGCGGACGGCTCCCTCGTCGAGCACCAGGTGGCCCTGCGGGGTCGACGCGTGCTGGAGCCAGAGCAGCCGGTCCGCCGAGCGGCGCCCGGTGGAGTGGAACAGCGTGCCGGTCCCCCGCCCCGCCAGGGCGTCGGCGGCCTGGCTCGCGGAGGTGAGGACGACGGGGATGCCCGCCGCGGCGGCGATCCGCGCCGCCTCGACCTTGGTGACCATGCCTCCGGTGCCCACGCCCGCCTTGCCGGCGCTGCCGATGGAGACGTGCGCGATGTCCTCGGGCCCGTGGACCTCGTCGATGCGGGTGGTGCCGGGCAGGGACGGGTCGCCGTCGTAGAGGCCGTCCACGTCGGAGAGCAGGACGAGGAGGTCGGCGCGCACGAGGTGGGCGACGAGGGCGGCCAGGCGGTCGTTGTCCCCGAAGCGGATCTCGTCCGTGGCGACGGTGTCGTTCTCGTTGACGACCGGGAGTGCTCCCATGGCCAGGAGCTGGTCCAGGGTCCGGTAGGCGTTGCGGTAGTGGGCGCGCCGGCTGGTGTCGTCCGTGGTCAGCAGGACCTGGCCGACGCGGACGCCGTACCGGGCGAAGGAGGCCGTGTAGCGGGCGACGAGCAGTCCCTGGCCGACGCTGGCGGCAGCCTGCTGGCGGGCCAGGTCCGTGGGACGGCGGCGCAGGCCGAGCGGGGAGAGTCCGGCGGCGATGGCTCCGCTGGAGACGAGCACGATCTCCTTCTCGCCGCCGCTGCGCGCCTTGGCGAGGACGTCGACCAGCGCGTCCACCCGGTCGGCGTCGAGTCCGCCGGCCGCGGTGGTCAAGGAGGAGGAGCCGACCTTGACCACGATCCTGCGGGCGCCTACGACATCTTGCCTAGCCGCTGACACGTCTGTCCCCTTGCCCCTTGCCGGAATCTGCCACCTCAATCTACGGGGTGGCCCGCGGGGGCCGCTCGGGGGTTTCAGACCGTGGACGAGCTGCCGGCCGGCTCCGGCTGCGGCTCCCGGTCCCGGGCGGCCTTCGGGACGAGGATCTTGCGGGAGAGCAGGAAGGTGAACGGGATGGCCACGACCGCCGCGACCAGCGGGGCGATCCGGGTGTCCATTCCGGCCCAGGTCACCAAGGCGTAGAGGCCGGCCGACTGGATGACGTAGTTGGTGACGTTCGTCAGCGGGAAGAGGAGGAACTTCTTCCAGGTCGGCCGGGTCCGGTAGGTGAAGTAGGTGTTCATGAAGAACGAGCCGACCATCGCCAGTACGAAGGCGAGGGAGTACGCGGCGAAGTACGGCATCCACGGGTGCAGGAGGAGGTAGATGCCGAAGAAGGTTCCGGTGTTGACCCCCCCGACGAGGGCGAAGCGGAGGATCTGGCCGAGCTGGTCCCGCCTGCCCGTCATGCGCTGCGCTCCGCGATCGTCGGCTCCGCGGCCCGTGCGGTCCGCGGGGTGCGGGCGCCCCGTGCGGCGGAGCCGGTCAGGGAGGTCTGCGGGTCGTGCGCGGCGGGCGGCGCGCCGTGCGATTCCTGCACCAGGAAGTGCGGCCGGCGCTTGGTCTCGTAGTAGATGCGGCCGATGTACTCGCCGATGAGCCCCAGCATGATCAGCTGGACGCCGCCCAGACCGGTGATGATCGCCACCAGGGTGACGTAGCCCGGCGACTCGACCCCGTTGGTGATGGCCGTGATCGTGATCCACAGCGCGTACAGGCCGGTCAGGGCGACCAGGGACACGCCGAACCAGATCCCGATGCGCAGCGGCCGGTTGTTGAAGGAGATCAGGCCGTCCATGCCGTAGTTCAGCAGGGAGCCGAACTTCCACTTCGTCTCGCCGGCCTCGCGCTGCGCGTTGCGGTAGTCGAAGTGGACGGTGTCGAAGCCGATCCAGGAGAACAGGCCCTTGGAGAAGCGGTTGTACTCCGGCAGTGACAGCAGGGCGTCGACGGCGGGGCGCGACAGCATGCGGAAGTCGCCGACGCCGTCGGTGAGTTCCACGTCCACCCAGCGGTTGACGCCCCGGTAGTACAGGCGGCTGAGGGCGGAGCGGAGCTTCTTGTCGCCCTCGCGGGTGCGGCGGGCGATGATCTGGTCGTGGCCCTGCCGGTAGTGCTCGAGCATGGTCGCGATGAGCTCCGGCGGGTGCTGGAGGTCCGCGTCCATGATCACGACCGCGTCGCCGGTGGCCTCGCGCAGGCCCGCGAGCATGCCGGCCTCCTTGCCGAAGTTGCGGCTGAAGGAGACGTACCGGGTCTGCTCGCCGTAGGCCGCGGCGATCTTCCGGAGCTTGTCGAGGGTGCCGTCGCGGCTGCCGTCGTCGACGTAGCAGACCTCGTACTCGACGGGAAGGGCGTCCAGGACCCTGCGGATCTCCACGTCGAAGCGATCGATGACCGCTTCCTCGTTGTAGCAAGGGACAACTACGGACAGCTTCGTCATGAACACTTCCTGCTGGCTCCGAACGGGTGATTGTGGGCGACCGGACCCGCCATTCACCTCTTCCTTAGAAGTATGCACGGCGGCGGTGGGCGGGGCGTCGGCCTGCCTGAGGCGAGGGCGGCACACGGTAGCGTGGACGAGATAAGCGGAATGAGCTGACCGAAACGCAACGAAACGAATCGAAGGGATCGAGGTGCACGTGCCCGACGTCTCCGTGGTCGTCATCGTCTACAACGACGCAGAGCGTCTGTCGACAGCAGTCCAGTCGGTTTTGGACCAGACCCTGCACGGTGTGGAAGTCGTGATCGTCGACGACTGCAGCAAGGACCGCTCCTACGCGGTCGCCCAGGAACTGGAGTCGGCGCACCCCGGGAGAGTGCGCGCCTTCCAGCTGCCGGAGAACAGCGGTGGCTGCGGCGCGCCCCGCAACCACGGCATCCAGCAGGCCACCGGCACGTACGTCATGTTCCTGGACAGCGACGACGTCCTGGAGCGCAACGCCTGCCGCAACATGCTGGAGGCCGCCGAGCGGACCGGCTCCGACCTGGTCTCGGGCATGTGCGTACGCGTGCACCTCGACAACCGGTGGGGCAAGACCACCGAGTGGTACCCCTGGATCTACGCCCGCACGCGCACGCTGGAGTCGATCACCGAGTTCCCCGACCTGCTGGTCTACGACACCCTCTCCACGAACAAGTGCTACCGGCGCGATTTCCTGCTGGAGCAGGGCCTGGAGTTCCCGGTCGGCATCCACTACGAGGACCTGCTGTTCTCCGCGCAGGCGTACGTGGCCGCCCGCCGCATCACCCTGATCCCGAACCACGTCTACTTCTGGAACGTGGTCGAGAAGGCCGCGGCGAAGTCGATCAGCAACCGGCGCCACGAGATCGCGAACTTCGTCCACCGGATGGAGATCCACCGCCGCGTCGACGAGCTGCTCGCGGCCCAGGGCCACGCGGACATCAAGTCCGCGAAGGACGCCAAGTTCCTCAAGCACGACCTGGTGCTGCACCTGCGTGACCTGCCGCTGCTCAGCGACGAGTACCGCCAGGAGTTCGCCCGCCTCGCCAACGGCTACCTCGCGGGCATCGACCCGGCCGCGTACGAGAACGTCACGTACCTCCAGGCCATCTGCGCCTACCTGCTGGGTAAGGAGGACTGGGCCAACCTGCTCCCGGCCGCCGACGCCATGACCAACAAGGGCCGGCTCTCCTCCCCGCTCGCCGAGCGCGACGGCCGCGTCTACTGGTGTGCCGAGCACCTCGACGGCCCCGACGGCGCCGAGGCCCGCCGGATACTGGACGTCACCGAGCAGGGCTTCCACACCACCCCGCTCACCTCCCTCCAGCTGGGCAACCGTCTGACCTCCTACGAGGACGACGGGCGCGGCACGGTCACGCTCGCGGGCGCCGTCGTGAACCCGCTGGGCCGGATCCCGGCCGACGCGGAGCTGAAGGCCTCGCTCGAATTCCGGGCCCGCCGGCAGATCGGCGTGCGCTCGTTCAGCTTCCCGGTGACAACCGTGCGCCACGCGGGTGACACGATCGAGTGGTCCGGCAGCGCCGACGTCGCCGGCACCGTCCGGCCCCTCGGCATCATCGACGCCGTCTGGGACGTCCGGCTCAAGCTGACCGCCGGCGGCCAGAAGATCACCACGCGCGTCTCGGTCGGCGGGCTCGACCTGGAGTCGGCGGCCCGCCTGCGCGTGCGGCCGCGGCTGACCCGGCTGGTCTCCGACCGCTTCGAGCCGGAGATGACCAAGAAGGGCAACCTCAGCTACGTCCTGACCGCCGAGAGCGCCGCCGCCGTCCGCACCCAGGCGCTGATCAACGGCGCCATACAGGGCAAGGCGGCCGGCGTGGTCAAGCGGGGCCTGCGCAAGGCCCTGCGGGGCCGCCGGAACATGGGCTCCGGCGAGCAGAAGGTGAAGGTCTACCACGAGGTCTTCTCGAAGCTGCCGCTCAAGAAGGGCACGGTCGTCTTCGAGAGCCACATGGGCAAGCAGTACAGCGACAGCCCGAAGGCCATCTACGAGGAGATGGTGCGCCGGGGTGCGCCGTTCGAGGCGATCTGGTCGTACGCGGGCGCCAAGCCCACCGGCTTCCCCAAGGAGGCCACCTTGGTGCGGCGCTGGAGCTGGGCCTACCTGCGGGCGCTGGCCCAGGCCGAGTTCTGGGTCGACAACCAGGGCTTCCCGCTGGCGCTGACCAAGCGCCCGGGGACCACGTACATCCAGACCTGGCACGGCTCCGCGCTCAAGCGGATGGGCTTCCACGAACCCCGCACCAAGGCACAGGGCCGCGCCGGCCAGGCCCGCTTCCAGGCGGCCGTCGACCGTTTCGACCACTTCCTGATCCGCTCCGAGCACGACACCCGCACCCTCGCCAAGGGCTTCCGGCTGCGCGACGAGGTGCTGCTGCGCACGGGCTACCCGCGCAACGACGCCCTCGTCGAGGCGCACCGGGCCGAGGTGCAGAGCGGCGAGCGGGTCCGTGGACCCCTGGCGGCCGAGCTCGGCATCGACCCGGACAAGAAGGTCCTGCTGTACGCGCCGACCTTCCGGGCGGCCGCCGACGGCACGGTGGAGGGCTTCGTCTTCCCCTTCGACGTGGAGGAGTTCGCCGACCGGCTCGGCGACCGCTTCACGCTGCTGGTGCGGACCCACTACCTGAACAGCGTCTCGCTGCCGCCGTCCGTGCAGGGACGGGTCATCGACGTGTCGGGGCACCACGACATCACCCCGCTGCTGGCCCTCGCCGACGGGCTGATCACCGACTACTCGTCCGTGATGTTCGACTACGCGGTCCTGGACCGGCCGATGCTGTTCTTCGCGTACGACTACGAGAAGTACGCCACGGACATCCGCGGCACGTACTTCGACCTGAAGGAGAAGGCCCCGGGCCCGGTGGTGGCCACGGCGGACGAACTCCTGCAGGCACTCGCCGCCTTCGAGGAGGCCGACGCCAAGTACGCCCAGGCGCGGGAGCGTTTCCTCGCCGAGTTCGGCGAGTACGACCGCGGGGACGCGGCCGGCCAGATCGTCGAGAAGTTCTTCACCAGGAGCGGCAAGTGAGCCAGCAGACCGCCACCCCGGGCGGCCGTGACATCTTCATCGTCTCCAACAACGTCGACGAGCTCGGCGGCGTCACCACCTGGTCCCACCAGATGGCCCGGGAGTTCACCGGCCGCGGGCACCGCGTGCACATCGTCGGCATCGCCCCGGTCGCCGAGGAGATCCGGCAGAAGCTGCCGCAGGACCTGCCGTACGAGATGACCACGCTCTACGACGCCCACCCGCCGTCGGCGCGCCGGCTGCGCGGGGTCAAGGGCCGGCTGAACGCACCCGAGCGGCGCCGCCAGGCGGCCCGGCGGGCGCAGATGCGGGCCAAGGCGGAGCAGCTGAGCGAGCTGCTGCGGGCGGCGCGTCCGGGCGGTGTCGTCATCGTCACGCAGGTCTGGGCGATGGAGTGGGTGGCGCTCGCCGACACCAAGGGGTTCAGCGTCATCGGGATGAGCCACGAGTCGTTCGAGGCCAGCCAGAAGTCCACCCGGGGCGATCGGGTCCGCCGCTACTACTCCCAGGTCGACCGGCTGCTGGTGCTGACCCGCGAGGACGCGGACCTGTGGATCCGGGCGGGCATGGAGAACGTGGGCAGCATGCCGAACCCGCTGCCCTTCATGCCGGACTCCCCCGCCCCGCGCACGGAGAAGGTCGTGGCGTGCGTCGGGCGCCTCGCCTTCGAGAAGGGCGTCGACCTGCTGCTCGACGCGTGGGCGGACGCCGCGCCGCTGCACCCCGACTGGACGCTGCGGATCTACGGCGCGGGCGTGGAGGAGCCGACGCTGCGGGCGCACTGCACCTCGCTGGGGCTGGACGACTCCGTGGAGTGGATGGGCAGCACCGACGACGTACTGGGCGCACTGCGCGGGGCCTCGGTCTTCGCCCAGGCCTCGCGGGCCGAGGGCTTCCCGATCACCCTGCTGGAGGCGATGGCGGCGGGCGTGCCGGTGGCCGCCTTCGACTGCGCGCCCGGCGTACGGGAGATCGTCGAGTACGGCGAGGACGGGCTGCTGGCCCGGCTGGGCAACACGATGGAGCTGGCCGGGCACCTGCACGCGCTGATGTCCGACCGTGAGCTGCGCGACCGGCTCGGGGACCAGGCCTTCCGCGCGGTGCAGCGCTACTCCAGCAGCGAGATCACCGACCGGTGGGAAGAGCTGTTCGCCTTCCTGGAGCGCTGAGCGCCGAGTTCCCGGAGCGCCGGCGCTCCCGGCGCCTGACACACGAAGCCGCCCGCCCCGGACGCGTCCGGGGCGGGCGGCTTCGTCGGTGTCCGGGCGCTCAGGCCTGGTGGACGTCCTTGTGGCGGTCCGTGCGCGCGACCTTGTTGGCCTCCCAGCCCGCCCAGGCGGAGGTGACCATCTCACGGACGTCGTGCCGGGCCTTCCAGCCCAGCTCGCTGGTGATCTTGTCGGCGGAGGCCACGACCTTCGCCGGGTCGCCGGCGCGCCGCGGGCTGATCACCGGCGGGTAGTCGTGCCCGGTGTTCTTGTTCAGGAGCTCGACCATCTCGGCGACCGAGACGCCCTCGCCGCGCCCGATGTTGACGGTGAGGTCCTTGTACTCCCCGGCCGCGCCCCACTCGGCGAGCTTGCGGGCCGCCGCCACGTGGGCCTCGGCCAAGTCCTCGACGTGGATGTAGTCGCGGATGCAGGTGCCGTCGGGCGTCGGGTAGTCGTCACCGAAGATCTTGGCGCCCTGGCCGGCGTCGTAGCGCTCGAAGACCATCGGGACCAGGTTGAAGACGCCGGTGTCGGCGAGCTCGGGGGTCGCGGCGCCCGCCACGTTGAAGTAGCGCAGGCAGGCGGTGGAGATGCCGTGCGCCTTGCCGGCGGCGCGGACCAGCCATTCGCCGGCCAGCTTGGTCTCGCCGTAGGGGCTCAGCGGCGCGCACGGGGTGTCCTCGGTGACCAGGTCCACGTCGGGCATGCCGTAGACGGAGGCGGAGGAGGAGAAGAGGAAGTTGCGGATGCCGGCGGCGGCCACGGCCTGGAGCAGGACCGTCAGGCCGTGCACGTTCTCGTGGTAGTAGTACAGCGGCTTCTCGACGGACTCACCGACCTGCTTCTTGCCCGCGAGGTGCACCACGCCGGTGATCTTGTGCTCGGCGATGGTCTCGTCCAGGATCAGCCGGTCCAGGACCGAGCCGACCACCAGCGGGACGCCTTCGGGGACGCGGTCCTCGTTGCCCGTGGACAGGTCGTCGAGGACGACGACCTTCTGGCCCGCGAGCAGCATCGCCCGGACGACGTGTGCGCCGATGTAGCCGGCGCCGCCGGTGATCAGAAACGTCATGTGTATCTCCTTGGTCCTGTCCGACTTCGGTGGGGAAAGTGAAGGGCTCCAGCCGTGAAGGCCTTCAGCCCGCCCCGCGGGCCGCCCGGGCCCGGTGGAGGCGGTTGCGTACGAGGTAGAGCGCGCCCTCGGGACCCGGCGCGAGGCGCAGCGCGAGGGCGCCGGCCCCCGTCCGGTAGGGCTGCGCCAGCAGAACACCGTACCGGCTGCTGGGCAGGGCGCGGCGGCGCAGGAGCCTGCCCCGGGGGCGCAGCGAGGTGGTCACCTCGCTGCCGTCGGCGCACCGCACGCCCACGCGCACGTTCCACGCCTGCATCCTGCGCAGCCCCTGGCGGCGGCCCGTGACGGCCAGGTCCGCGAGGCGGAAGGGCAGCAGGGCGCTCCAGCCCCCCTGCGCGTCGGGGCGCAGCTCGACGGGCTGGGCGCGTACGGGTTCGCCTCCCGCACGGGGCAGGAAGCTCAGCTGGACCGTGCGGGGCCCGGCCTCGGCGAGGCGCCCGTACAGCTCGTGCACGCGGATCCGGACGGCGCCGCGCCCGGCCGGTTCGGCGTCGACGGTGACGGGCAGTGCGGCGACCGGCAGCCCGGGCAGCCCGTCCAGCTCCACGGGGAGCTCCTCGCTCCACACCGGCCCGCCCGTGGCGCCGACGGCGTACGGGGGCAGCAGGCGCGGCGGGTCGGCGGCCAGCCGGGTGAGCCGCTCCACGTCGGCGGGCGGCGTCGCGGTGGCGCGCAGCACCCGTACGATCCAGCGGGCGTGGGCGGCGGCGGCCTCGACGTCCGCCTGCGCGAAGGTGGTGAGGTAGTCGCGGGTGAGGGTCCACCAGGCGGCCTGGTATGCGGGGTCCTTGCCGAGCTCGCGCAGGTACATCGGCAGGTCGTACTCCAGGAACTTCACCTGGCAGGCACGGCCGAGCACCGGGGAGGCCGCGGCGAGGTTCCGGGCGGCCGTGCGGTGGGCCTCGATGCGGGAGCGCCAGTTCCCCACGTCCTTGCGGTCCAGGGAGATCGACACCTGGGCGGCGCCGCGGCGCACGTGCCAGACGTAGACGAGCTCGCCGGTCACGGCGATGCGGGGGGCCGCGGCGAGCACGCGGGAGGTGAAGACGAAGTCCTCGTAGACGAACCGGCCGTCGGGGAAGCGCAGGCCGTGCTCCTCCAGGAAGGCGCGGTCGTAGAGCTTGTTGACGCACAGGGTGTCGCGGACGAGCTCGGGCCGGTCCGCCGGCCGCTCGATGACGTCGCCCGGGGTGTAGAGGCCGGGCATCCACGGCACGTCGTGGCGCTGGGGGAGCTCTCGCCGTACGGCGGCGCCGACGGTGACCGGGGCGCGGTGCTCCTCGGCGGTGCGCACCAGGGCGTCGGCCGCCCCCGGTGGCAGGATGTCGTCGCTGTCGAGGAACAGCACGTACGGGGCGGTCGCGGCCGCGATCCCGTCGTTGCGCGGGGTTCCGCACCCCCCGCTGTTCTCCGTGCGGTGCACGACCCTGACCCGGGGGTGGGCGGCGGCCAGCTCGTCCAGCACCCGTGCGGTGTCGTCGGAGGAGGCGTCGTTCACCGCGATGACCTCGGCGACCACCGGGCCCTGGGCGAGGGCCGAGGAGACGGCCTCGCCCACGAGCCCGGCGTCGTTGTACGCGATCACCACGACGGAAACGGTGGGGAGGTTGCTGCTGTTCACCCGGAGGATCCTAGGCGACCGACGTAAAGGCGCCTTCAAACCCTCCGGGGCGGATCCCTTGGGGAGGGGACTAGAACGGCCGGAACTCGTCGTACTCCTGCTGGGCCGAGTCCCCGCGCTTGGCTTCCTTCTCCTTGCGGCGCGTGGTCGCCGGGCGCGGCGCCTCCAACCGGTGGTCCTCACCTCGGCGGCCCAGCATCTCGGCGCCGGCCATCATGGTCGGCTCCCAGTCGAAGACGACCGCGTTCTCGTCGGAGCCGATGGCGACGCCGTCACCGGCGCGGGCGCCGGCCTTCCTCAGCGCGTCCTCGACCCCGAGGCGGTTGAGGCGGTCGGCGAGGTAGCCCACGGCCTCGTCGTTGTTGAAGTCGGTCTGGCGCACCCAGCGCTCCGGCTTCTCGCCGCGCACGTTGTAGACGTCCTCGGCCTCGTCGTAGGTGACGGTGAAGCCGGAGTCGTCCACGGCCTTCGGGCGGATGACGATGCGGGTCGCCTCCTGCTTCGGCTTGCGGGCGCGGGCCTTGGCGATGACCTCGGCGAGGAAGTAGGAGAGCTCCTTGAGGCCCGTGCGGGCGACCGCGGAGACCTCGAAGACCTTGTAGCCGCGCGCTTCGAGGTCCGGGCGGACCATGTCGGCGAGCTCCTGGCCGTCCGGGATGTCGACCTTGTTGAGGACGACGAGGCGCGGGCGCTTCTCCAGGCCGCCGCCGTAGAGCCGCAGCTCCTCCTCGATGACGTCGAGGTCGGCGATCGGGTCGCGGTCGGACTCCAGCGTGGCGGTGTCCAGGACGTGCACGAGCACCGAGCAGCGCTCGACGTGGCGCAGGAACTCCAGGCCGAGG
This sequence comes from Streptomyces sp. NPDC045695, assembly GCF_056432025.1. NCBI lineage: Bacteria > Bacillati > Actinomycetota > Actinomycetes > Kitasatosporales > Streptomycetaceae > Streptomyces > Streptomyces sp. NPDC045695. The sequence continues at coordinate 265,865 of NZ_JBWKJU010000008.1, read as the reverse complement.
CCGCGGCCCTGGCTGGCGCCGGGGATCAGGCCCGGGACGTCGGCGATCGTGTAGACGGTCGAGCCGGCCGTGACGACGCCCAGGTTCGGGACGAGGGTGGTGAAGGGGTAGTCCGCGATCTTCGGCTTGGCGGAGGACAGCACCGAGATCAGCGAGGACTTGCCGGCGCTCGGGAAGCCGACCAGCGCCACGTCGGCGACGGTCTTGAGCTCCAGGATGACGTCACCGGTGGTGCCGGGGACGCCGAGGAGCGCGAAGCCGGGCGCCTTGCGGCGGGCGGAGGACAGCGCGGCGTTGCCGAGGCCGCCGCGACCGCCCTCGGCGGCCACGTAGGTGGTGCCCTGGCCGACGAGGTCGGCGAGGACGTTGCCCTCCTTGTCGAGGACGACGGTGCCGTCCGGGACGGGCAGGACCAGGTCCTGGCCGTCCTTGCCGGAGCGGTTGCCGCCCTCGCCGGGCTTGCCGTTGGTGGCCTTGCGGTGGGGGCTGTGGTGGTAGTCCAGCAGGGTGGTGATCGCCTGCTCCACCACGAGGATGACGTCGCCGCCACGGCCGCCGTTGCCGCCGTCGGGGCCGCCGAGCGGCTTGAACTTCTCCCGGTGAACGGAGGCGCAGCCGTGGCCCCCGTTACCCGCGGCGACGTGCAGCTCGACGCGGTCCACGAAGGTGGTCATGGGTGTTCCTCCAGATACATACGGGAATGTCCCGGGCAGGCCTTGCTGCCCATTAAACGTGTCTATGTGACAACGCGCCGAGGGCGGACCTCTCTTCCCGGCTCGCGCCGGGAAGAGCTGAGATCCGCCCTCGGGAAGTTACGTTCGCTTGATCAGCAGGAGCTGGATCAGGCGGCCGGAACGATGTTGACGACCTTGCGGCCACGGTGCGTGCCGAACTGCACGGCACCCGCCTGCAGCGCGAACAGCGTGTCGTCGCCACCACGGCCGACACCCGCACCCGGGTGGAAGTGGGTGCCACGCTGGCGGACGAGGATCTCGCCGGCGGAAACGACCTGACCGCCGAAGCGCTTCACGCCGAGCCGCTGGGCATTGGAGTCGCGCCCGTTCCGGGTGGACGATGCGCCCTTCTTGTGTGCCATGTCTCAGTCCCTCTTACTTCGCAGCCGCGGGGATACCGGTGACCTTGATCGCCGTGTACTGCTGGCGGTGACCCTGGCGACGGCGGTAGCCGGTCTTGTTCTTGTACCGAAGGATGTCGATCTTGGCACCCTTGTGGTGGTCCACGATCTCGGCCTGGACCTTGATGCCGGCCAGGACCCACGGGTCGCTGGTCACGGCTTCGCCGTCGACAACGAGCAGGGTCGAGAGCTCGACCGTGTCGCCAACCTTGGCAGTGGGAATCTTGTCAACCTCAACGATGTCGCCGACAGCAACCTTGTGCTGGCGACCACCGCTGCGCACGATGGCGTACACGCGGATCTCTCTCTCACTCGGGACGGATGCTCCTGAAGCCAGCCGCTCAGGCAGGCCTGGGGCCCGCACTGATCCGGAATGGACGAGCGGCCTCTCCGGGCAGAGCCTGGAGGAAGGTGCTCAGGAGCGTGGCGCGCACTAAGACACGCCGACGGTCTAGGTTACGGGGCTGGTTCCGGAGGGTCAAACCGGGCTCCCGCAAGGCCGTGGGCCCCGCCGCTCGGCGGGGCCCACGGTCATGCCGCTGATGCGGACGAGACGCGCGATCAGGCTTCGGTCGGAGCCGAGACGGACGGGGGCGTCTGCTGCTCCGCCGCCGAGGTCTTCTTCGTCGCCCGCTTCGCCACGGTCTTCTTGGTCGTGGCCGCCTTCTTGGCCACGGTCTTCTTGGCGGCCGCCGCCTTCTTGGCCGGGGCCTTCTTCGCCGTGGTCGCCTTCTTGGCCGGAGCCTTCTTGGCGGCCTTCTTGGCCGGGGCCGCTTCCTCGACGGGAGTCGCGGACTCGGTCACCGGGGTCTCGACGACCATCACGGCGGCCTCTGCCGCCCCTGCCGGGGAACCGGCGGGTGCGGTGGCCTTACGGGTGGCACGACGGCGCGGACGGGCCGGTGCGGCCTCCGCCGCGGGGGCCTCCTCGGCCTCGGCGACGGGCGCCGGCGCGGCCTCCACGACCGGCTCCGGCTCCACGACCGGCTCCGGCTCCACCGCGGGCTCGGCCTCCACGACGGGCTCCGGCTCCGCGACGACGACCGGCTCCGGGGCCGCCTCGGCCGCGGGGGCCGGGGCACCCGCCGGGGCGGTTGCCTTACGGGTCGCACGGCGACGGGTACGGCCCTTGGGCGCGGCCTCCTCGACCGGGGCGGCCTCGATCGTCTCCGCTGCCTCGACGGCCTCGGCGACGACCTCGGCGGCCGGCTCCAGCACGGTGTCGGCCGGCTCGGTCACGGGCTCGGCGATGACCTCGGCCACGGGGGCCGGTGCCTGCGCCGGGGTGTGCGCACCGCGCGGGGCGCCCGCCGGAGCGGTGGCCTTGCGGGTGGCGCGGCGCCGGTTGCGGCGACCGCTCACGCCCGCTGCGGCCTCGGCCTCGGCCGGGCTGCTGTAGAGCTCCTCGTCCGCGACGAACTCCGGCTCGGGCAGGGCCCGCGGCGCGGCGGCCTCGGCGGCCACCTCGGCCTCGGTCTCGAAGTCCTCGGCCTCGACCGTCTCGACCGTCTCGATCTCGTGGTCGTGCTGGTCGAACTCGCCCCGGCCGCCGCGGCGCTTGGCACGCTTGCCGTTGCCGCCGCCGCCGATGGACGTCGGCTGCTCCATGTGCACGATCACGCCGCGGCCGTTGCAGTGGACGCAGGTCTCGGAGAAGGACTCCAGCAGACCCTGGCCGACCCGCTTGCGGGTCATCTGGACCAGGCCCAGCGAGGTGACCTCGGCCACCTGGTGCTTCGTGCGGTCGCGGCCCAGGCACTCCAGCATGCGCCGCAGGACCAGGTCGCGGTTGGACTCCAGGACCATGTCGATGAAGTCGATGACGACGATGCCGCCCAGGTCGCGCAGCCGCAGCTGGCGCACGATCTCCTCGGCCGCCTCCAGGTTGTTCCTGGTGACGGTCTCTTCGAGGTTGCCGCCCTGACCGGTGAACTTGCCGGTGTTGACGTCGATGACGATCATCGCCTCGGTCTTGTCGATCACAAGCGAGCCGCCCGAGGGCAGCCACACCTTGCGGTCGAGCGCCTTGGCGAGCTGCTCGTCGATCCGGTACGTCGCGAAGACGTCGACCTCGGAGGTCCAGCGCGAGAGCCGGTCGGCCAGGTCGGGGGCGACGTGGTTCACATAGCCGTGGATGGTCTCCCAGGCGCTGTCACCGCTGACGATGACCTTGGAGAAGTCCTCGTTGAAGATGTCGCGCACGACGCGGACGGTCATGTCCGGCTCGCCGTACAGGAGGCTCGGCGAAGAGGTCGAGATCTGCTTCGCCTTCTTCTGGATGTCCTCCCACTGGGCCTGCAGACGCTCGACGTCGCGGCGCAGCTCGTCCTCGCTCGCACCCTCGGCGGCGGTGCGCACGATGACGCCCGCGTCCTCGGGGACGATCTTCTTGAGGATGGTCTTCAGGCGCGCGCGCTCGGTGTCGGGCAGCTTGCGGCTGATGCCGGTCATCGAGCCCTCGGGCACGTAGACCAGGTAGCGGCCGGGCAGCGAGACCTGGCTGGTCAAGCGGGCGCCCTTGTGGCCGATCGGGTCCTTGGTGACCTGTACGAGGACCGACTGTCCGGACTTGAGGGCGGACTCGATGCGGCGCGGCCCGTTGGCCATGCCGAGCGCCTCGAAGTTGACCTCACCGGCGTACAGGACGGCGTTGCGGCCCTTGCCGATGTCGATGAAGGCGGCCTCCATGGACGGCAGCACGTTCTGGACCTTGCCCAGGTAGACGTTGCCGACGTACGAGGTGGCTTCTTCCTTGTTGACGTAGTGCTCGACGAGCACGTTGTCCTCGAGGACGCCGATCTGGGTGCGCTCGCCGCTCTGGCGGACGACCATCACGCGCTCGACGGCCTCGCGGCGGGCCAGGAACTCGGCCTCGGTGATGATCGGGACGCGACGGCGGCCCTGCTCGCGGCCCTCGCGACGGCGCTGCTTCTTGGCCTCCAGGCGGGTCGAACCCTTGATGGACTGGACCTCGTCCGCGCCGGTACCCGGTTCGGCCTTCTCGCGGGCCGGGCGCGGCTCGCGGACCTTGACGACCGTACGCACGCCGTCCTCGTCGCCCGCTTCGGCGGACTCGGCGGCGGTTTCACCGGTGCGGCGGCGACGGCGGCGACGGCGGCGGCTGGAGCTGGAACCGAGGGCCTCTTCGGCCTCGTCGTCCTCCTCTTCGCCCGCCTCCTGCTCGGCGCTCTCCTGCTCGGCCTCGGTCTCCTCCTCGGCGGACTCGTCGAGGTCGGCGGCCTCACCGCGACGGCGGCGACGGCCACCACGGCGACGGCGGCGCGAGGGACGCTCGCCCGACTCGTCGCCCTCTTCGAACTCGGCGCCCTCCTCGTCGAGCTCGGCGGCCTCGGCCTCCGGCTCCTCCTCGGCGAGCACCTCGGGCAGGGAGACCGGCGCGGACTCGGGGGCGCCGCGGCCACGGCGACGGCGACGGCCGGCCGGCTGCGGGGCGGCGGCGGCCTCGGTCTCGGCGGTGACCTCGGTGAGCTCCTCTTCCTCCTCGGCCTCAGCCGGGGCGGCGGCAGCGGCCGCGGCGGCCATGGCGGCGGTCTCGGGGGTCTGGAACATCGGCTCGGCGAAGACCGGGGCCTGGAAGACGGCCACGGCGGGACGCGCGGCGCGGCGGGCGCGGGCCGGGGCGGCGGGCTCGGCGCTCTCGGCGGGCTGGGCGGCCGGCTGCGGGGTGGCGGCCGGGGCCGCGGAGCGGGTGGCGCGGCGGCGGCCGCCGCGCTTCGGGGAGTCCAGGGCGTCGGCCACGGTGAAGGCTCGGGCGGCGGCCTTGGGGGCCTCCTCCACGACGGCTTCGGCCTCGGCGGCCTCTTCCTCGACGGGGGCCGCGGGAGCCACGGCTGCCTCGGCGGCCGGAGCGGTGACGGCGCGGGTGGCACGGCGGCGGGCACGCGGCGCGGGAG